>JAVERV010000172.1:0-5214 GCA_034006945.1 Desulfobacterium sp.
CGGAAAAATTTATATCGATTTATAACTTTCAATTTGTACCGACAATTAAAGTGTTATTTGGGAAAAAAAGAACCAAAAAACCAACGGGACACTATTACCTTTAATTAGGGGGGTGTTTCATATAAAAGCTAAGGCCTATCATCAATGGGTGAAGTAATTATGACAAAAGCCATACTTCCAGTCAAGTACGAAGAAGAAAAAGCTCAAGCCGGTAGGAGGTTGGATCAATCTCTGTTTCTTCCAGGAACAGTGACATGCGGTTCAGAATACCAATAGAATTTGTCAAAAATGAAAGCAGGCAGTAAACAAATGCAAAGGTTATACTCAACGCCAGAATAATTTTTTTTGTTCGATAAAACAGACTTTGTTCAAGCATGATATCAGTTCCTTATAGAAACGAGGCGGGAGGGTTGCTCCCGCCTCGTTTAATCAGAGCAGGATTAAATTGTTGCTGTGATTTCCGGAAACACCAGGTAAAACATGATATACGCCATGATCAGGGTCAGAACCATGTTGAGACTCTGGCCGCACACATAAATATTTTTTAGACATTGTAAATAAAGCCAGCTCAATCTTTGAATCGTTTTTTACAGATTGTAAACAAAACTGACTCCCAATTCTTGAATTGTTTTTTTGCAGGAATTTTAATTTTGATGTCATACCCTAGGTAACAGTATGGGCTGTTCAAGAACCACCCTGTTAAAAAAGCTGCACCGCTGGAATTTTGAAGACTGTAGACACGCACTACCATTCGCCGGCAACGGGTCAACTAATTGGTTGGTCAATGGATCAATTCGCCAAGGCCTGAAGCCCTTTTTGTGCGCTGCTCAACGGCGGTGGCAAGTATCGAGTCGTTGGAGGAGACGAGGGTAAACCATGACTTTGCCCGGGTTATGCCGGTATACAGAAGCTCTCTTGTAAGAACAGGGGATATGACATCGGGGAGCACCATGGCCGTGTGGTCGAATTCAGACCCCTGGGATTTGTGAACTGTCATGGCGTAAACCGTTTCCACCTGGGAGAGTCTTGAGGGAAGGAGAAGTTTCAGCGATCCATCGCCCATGGCAAAGACAACCCTCACTCCCCGGGGTGTTGGAACCGTAATACCCATATCTCCATTCATGAGCCCGAGGCTGTAATCGTTGCGCATCACAAGGATGGGGCGCCCCGGATACCAGCCCTGGGGCTCAGGAATCAGGCTGGATCTAAACAGAATATCTCCAATGGCATGGTTGAGTCCTTCAACCCCCCACTCTCCCCGTCTTAAGGGGGTCAGGATCTGGAAGCGGTTAAACTTATTGATGACGGCCATGAGCCAGGCCGTTTCAGACCCAAAGGCCCCTGGCCCCTGGGCTATTGTTTCGAGATAGGCACGATACCCAGGAGGAGTGTCTGCTTTGTCTGATTCCTCTGGATGGCCGTCCAGAACCAGGCGTTTAAAGAGTTTGTCATGGCAGCTTGCAATTGAGAGTCGAAAGAGGTCTGAGAATGAACGATCCCACACATCTGTAACACCCCTTTTGTCTCCCCTGTTAACGGCTCCTGCAAGGGCACCAATTCCGCTTTGTTCGCCAAAGCGGTGGCTCTTTCTGAGCACTACAATCTGCTGGTCAATCCTGCGGCCCTGACCCTGGAAGGGAGAAAGATTAAACCCTGTGGATTCTTTGAGAAAGGCCACGGTCCCGGGGAAATAACAGGCGTCGGATCGGGTCTGACAAAGATCTCCAAGAACAGATCCTGCCTCAACCGAGGCAAGCTGATCCTTGTCGCCCAGCAGGATCAGCCTTGCCGTCGGGGGGATGGCCTGGAAAAGCGAACTCATCATCTCAAGGTCGATCATGGAAGCTTCATCCACCACAAGAAGGTCCAGATGAAGGGGATTGTTCTGGTTGTGGATGAAATTTCGGGAATCTGGCCGGGAACCAAGAAGCTTGTGAAGGGTTGAAACAGCGGTGGGCATTTTTTCCTGAACCCTCTCTGGAAGCCTGTCAACGGCCTTGCCGATCGATTCGGTCAACCTGGCCGCAGCCTTGCCCGTGGGGGCTGCAAGGGCAATTCTCAGGGCCCTGCCCCCTTCCATTGCAAGGGTCTGGAGGATTCCTATAAGCTCGACCACCGTGGTTGTTTTTCCCGTGCCCGGACCGCCTGAGATGATGCAGAATGCGTTGGCTGCAGCAACGGCAGCGGCAACACTCTGCCAGTGGATCTCGGTTTTTTCGTTTTCCTCCAGGGTCCTCAACCCTGAGAAAACAAGATCAAGGCGCTGTTCAAGATCATGGGGGACCGGGAATTTTTTTTGGGATCGCAGATGAATCTCTTCGGCCACCCTGCGGGTATAGTCCCAGTATCGCCGAAGGTAGAGGCGACCACCTGCAAGGGCAAGGGGTGAGCTGCCCGTTTCTTTGCCCACAAGCGAAGAGGCTGAGAGGCTTTTCGTCCACGTTTCAAAGGTAACATTGGCCAGAACCCGGGAGGGCCTGGGTGTATCCCCCGCCGCCCCCTCTGGAACAAGGCTCAGGGTGGCTTCTGGATCAGCCAGAAGCGCTGCAATATCGAGGCAGATGTGCCCCCTGGAGAGCTGATGGCTCACAAGGGCCGCTCCAAGGAGAACCAGCCAGCCCTCGTTTCGGCCCTGCCGGTTTAAGAAAAGGACAAAGGCGCGGTCAAGGGGCCTCAACCAGCCCAGGGTCGTCCAGGTTTCGATCAACTCAAGGACGTCCCAGGGTTGGTTGATTTTTCCATCCATGGGGGATGAATATTCATGGGACTCGGTCATATTTCACCTTTTTTATATAGGAAACTATCGCCGAAGCGTTGTTATTGGAGGAATTTCCATGTTCGTTGCGGCCGGATGCCTCCCTCGCTCCGGCCGTGCCGGTTTTATAGGAAACTCCCACCGAAACATCACTGTGAGAGCCTCGACTTTAGAGCCCTCTTTGGTTTTCCTGACCGGAACATTCAAAACCAAAGGGTCGAAACAGTTAAGAAGTGTCAAAGTGACCTCCGACGTTTTGCGTTCCGGTCAGGATAACCAAAGGGGGCGGAATGATAACATTGCCCGCCCTGCTCGATTGAGTTTCATGCTTCGTTGTGTCCGCAGGACATGGGGGTTAGATGAAACTCCCGCCAAGCTTGCCGTCACAAAGGGCGACCGCAAGGGATCGCCCCTACACTGGTCTCGGCTTATTTTATCGAGTTTCACGCTTCGTTGCGTCCGTCGGGACATGTTAGTTAGAAAAAATTGATCATCGAGTTAAACCTTTCTTGACGAGAAAAGCTTATCAAGGGTTTCGATCAGATCCCTTGAGGGCCGGTCAAAGTAGACTCCCTGCCCCTCCGGGGAGACGCCCCTCAAAAAGAGGTAAACCGCCCCGCCAACATCACGATCATAGTCATAATCTGGTTTTCGTGCCTTCAATAAACGATGAAGAGCCATGGTGTAGAGGACATATTGAAGGTCATATCGATGGCCTACCATGGCCTGGTTCATGGCCGAAACTTCATAGGAAGCACCATCGTCCCCCAGGTGGTTGGACTTGTAATCAAGGACGTAGTACTTTTGATTAAAATATAATGTAAGGTCGATAAAGCCCTTTACCATGCCGTTTAACAGGTTGGGACTGAGGAGTGGCCGCAGGATTTCCGGTAGAACATGGGTTGTTACTAAACGGTCAATTCCGAGGGTCTCTACCCCATGGACGGCAAACATGAACTCCATCTCAGCCCTTGCCTGCCCCTTACCAAGGTCCGAAAACTTGAAAGCCCCATCGCCAACCTTCAAGGGAATTTCCAGGAGATCCATGAACCAACGGACAAGCACCTCGGTCCACTCCGCCCATCCCCTTGAAAGGCAGGCGGATCCAATGTGATCGGCAACCAGGGGTTGATCGTTTGCCACCCTGTCAAATCCCAGGAGAGCTGCCCATTCAAATATATCGTGGAGAAAGGTGCCGGGCTCAGGCCCCCTTGGGAAATCGTGGATGGAACGGGTCCAGGGATTAGTCCGGGGCATAGAATCCACTGACAGCTCTTCCACTGGCGCCACATCCATAGGTATCTCACTCTCCTGGAGCTGCTCCTGGGTCGCAGAGTCCGGGGGCTCAATATTGATTTTCAATCCCGTTTTTCCGTTTTCTGACATGGCGGCGTTTACAAGTATGCCTGAATAGCTCGTGATCCGCCAATTATCGGGGATGGTGGTGTTAAAGGGGCGGGCCGGTAGGAGCTGTGGCTGACTCTTTCCCTGCTTAAACCTGGCAGATTCAGGTTGGGGTAGAGGCAGGACGGCAATGGAGGTACACGCCCCTTTAAGATCCTTCAAAAGGGCCGGAAATTCAGCAGTTTCAATCATCCTGCCTCCGCTCATTAGATACCCCAGGGCGGATTCATGAAGGGTGGTGGATTCCCCCGACTTAAGGGTCCTGCCCATGACGCCGATCCCGAGGAAGCATGCAAAGCAAGAGCGGGTCAGACCCACATAGAGCATTCTCAACTCTTCGGCCAGACGCTCCCTGTCAGCTGTTTCAAGGGCTTTGGAATCTGGATTCATAAAGATGGCGGGCTTGCCCCCGGGGTCATGGCCCTTTACAATGGAGGTATTTCTATTGGTGAGTTTTCTTTCAGTGCAGGAAAAGGGAAGAAACACCAGGGGATACTCAAGCCCCTTGGATTTATGGATTGTTATTACCCGCACGAGCTTTCTGTCGCTTTCAAGGCGAATGATCTCGTCGTCCCCATTGCTGTCCGGGTTTCCTATGCGGTCCACAAGCCATCTTATCACTCCTGATTCTCCATCGAGCACGGCCGATTCTGCCTGGAGGATCTCACCGAGATGAAGAAGATTGGTGAGCTTTCGTTCCCCTGTCAGGGTCGATAAAAGAGGGGCTCCCACGTTAAACTCAAACACAAGGGCCCTGACCATGGGAAGCACCCCTTTTGTCTGCCAGATTTCCTGGAAGTTTTTAAACTGCTCAACCTTTTTTTCCCATAAAGACTCGTCACGGGTTAAGGTTTCAAGCTCTTTTAAGGAAAGATCCAGGAGCGGTGTTGCAAGGGCGGCTTTCAGGGCCCGCTCGCTGCCGGGATCAAAACAGGCCTTAAGAATATGGACAAGGGCTACGGCCTCGGGGCTGTCAAAAACTGATTCCCGGTCCGACAGGTAAACAGATCGCACGCCTGCGAGATCAAGGGCTGATCGAATGGCCCTGGCTTCAG
>JAVERV010000042.1:0-33114 GCA_034006945.1 Desulfobacterium sp.
GGGGTCACTTTGACACTTCTTAACTGTTTCGACCCTTTGGTTTTGAATGTTCCGGTCAGGAAAACCAAAGAGGGCTCTAAAGTCGAGGCTCTCACAGTGATGTTTCGGTGGGAATTTCATATAAAAAACCCACACGTTCTGGCGGACACAACGAACGATGAAACTCGATAGCTGTTAGCTAACAGCTAAAAGCTTTCTGCACTATCCACACTTGACAGGTTGCGATTTTTTAATTAAAGATATGACTGAGCGCTCGATCGATATATTAACCTTAATTGGGGAAGAAGATATGAACGAGACAAACAACCTGCTTGAACAGGCCGACCATGATATGCTCTTGAAGATGGTCAAGGACTCTTTCAGGAGAACCCTTGTTCACTATGGTCAGTGGTATGCTGAGGTTTACCACCAGCTTGGGAGTGAAAGGGCAATGGAGATTGAAGACGCTGTTTGGGATAAAAGTTTTGGCAATCAGCTGACACGCCTCGGCAAGACCCTGGGCTTTGAGATCATCGACGGAGTGCCTGCGGCCCTGCATGGGATGTCCAAGGCCGATCTCATGGATCTTGTCGAGAAAATGGGTGTAAACTGGCTTGCCAACGACGGTATATGGTTCCAGGCCGTTGAGCAGGCCTTTGGAATGAACGATGCAAAACGCTGCAATGACACTTGCTGGACCCGTTACTCTCCATTCGAGGCAAAGAGAATCAAGCGCCTCCTTGACCTTCCAGACAACGGCGGCATATCGGCCCTTAAAAAGGCCCTGGCATTCAGGATGTACGCCACCATCAACCGCCAGAGCGTGGAAGAGATAGATGAAAACACCATTGTCTTTCGTATGAACGACTGCAGGGTCCAGGCCGCAAGAAAGAGAAAGGGACTTGCCGATTACCCCTGCAAATCCGTGGGGCTGGTTGAATATCCTTATTTTGCAGCGGCTGTCGATCCCAGGATCAAAACCGAATGCATTGGATGTCCGCCCGACAATCATCCTGAAGACTGGTACTGTGCCTGGAAGTTCACCCTTGTCAACCCTTGATGCAAGGAAGGTCGCCATGTCCAACAATATTATTGATTTTTCCATGAATCGTTGCACAACAGTTGAGTCCGTTGATAAAACTCTTTTAAAATCCGAGTGCTGCCTCAAAGATTCGTTTACTGATGCAAAGGTGAGCATTCGGGTTAAAATGCCCGATTTAACCGTCGAGGCGATCAGCGGCCATTTTCACCACGACAGCCTCGGACAAAGCGACACCCTTGATCCTGTGTTTCAGCAGCTCGTCAATGTAAGGGTCGGACCTGGGATGCTCAAGATAATCAAAGGTGTTGTCGGGGATGAAGAACATCACAAAGAGCTTATCTACATGGTCGAAGAGTGCTTCCACGGGGTTATTCTTTCGTTAACCAAAAAAGTGCTGAAAAAGGCACCCGATGACGAGGCCGGTAAGTTTGATTTTTATTCGAACATGGTCATGAAGAGCATTAGGCTCTATGACCGTTGTGCCGCTTTTTCAAAGGGAACTCCCCTTGTGGAACGCTATGAACGGCAAAACCCGTAAAACCGTCATGGGAAAAATGGCTGACTTTTCGGTTACAACAAAGTCTGGAATTCCGCCAATGGTGACGTTTTGGCGAAAGTTTCCCACAAAAAACCAAGGGAGTTTCTGATGTTGGAATTTATGCGAAACAAGCGTATCAGCGTGGCTCGAACAGATCCTGGAATTTTTATCATCCAGGCTGAACTGGATGATTCCATTTACAGTCTGGAACTTTTTTTGCAGGTTCAGACGGCTGATCTCAAGTGTGTCAAGATCAGGGGAAACTGGCGCAGGTGGACAACGCCCGAGTGTCCCAGGGCCCTTGATTTCCTGAAACAGGCAGAGGGGCTTTTCCTTGTGCCAGGGGTTGAGGACAATATCCATAAAACAATCGGCCGGACAGCCTGCCGCCATTTTGCCAATCTTTTGATCGAATGTGCCTATGCAGCCCAGCAGGCTCAGATTGCGGCGGGGATTGACTCCGGAAGGGAAGCCGGACGAGTCAGGACCGGCGGAGAATCTGCCCAGGTGCAGGCAGGAGCTGAAAACAAGAAGCCGCCCACCCTGTCGTCGTCTGGGACGACAGTTGAAAAGGAACCGGATATCCCACCTGAAGGGGCATTTAGACAAAAACAAACCAATAAACCCTCTGACCAGGGCTTTATGGTTGATTTACACACCCACACCTTTCCCGCCTCTGCCTGTGCCTCAGATTCTGCAGAACAGATGGTCTTGTCAGCCAGGAAAAAAGGGCTGAATGCAATCTGTATTACCGATCACAACCATGTGTGGGAAAAAAAGGATATTGATCAATTGATCGATCGATGTAACTTCCAGGTTTTCAGGGGCAACGAGATACTGACAGACCAGGGAGACATGCTGGTGTTCGGGTTTTTTGATCCTGTAGATCGGGTGATTAAACTCAAGGATCTGAAAGACCTTGTTAAAAGGGCTGGCGGATTCATTGTTGCCGCCCATCCCTTTCGGGGGTTTTTAACCTTTGGAACGGGCCAGCTTGGACTGACCCCGGAAAAGGCCATGGAGCGGGAGATGTTCAATCATGTAAACGCCGTGGAGATCCTTAACGGCAAGGTCACCCTTAGGGAGAACGAACTTGCAAAGAGGGTGGCCGAGGGACTCAAACTTCCCATGACCGGGGGAAGTGACGCCCATGACCATTTAAATGTGGGCATTTACGCCACCTGTTTTAAACAGGCCTTTTCAGATGAAAAGGATTTTCTTGCCGCCCTTCATTCGGGTGATTTTACACCGGTAAACCTTCAGGAGGTCCTGAATGAAAAATAAAACTGACTGGGAACGGACGGTGCGGCGGTTAGAACAGCTGTTGCGGCTTAAATCCTTTCCCATTGCCTTTAAGATGGCTGAGAATAGGGAGTTGCTCGACACAACCCCTTTTTTGCGAAGACCTGAAAAACAACAGACCCTGTGTCAGATGCTCAACCTTGTACGAAATTTTGACTGGACTGTGGGTGCTGAGTTAAAGGATTTCATGTTTCCCTCATGCCCTTCGATTATAGGGCTTGACAAGGTGCCTGAGACCCACATGGACGGAACCTTCAGGAGCATTGTATGGGTCGCCACCAAGGCCGATGGCCGCAGGTTTGAACGCTCGATACCAAGGCTTCCCACGGGTAAATATGAGGCTGTTCTCATGGCACCCCTGGTGTACAACCCCTTTGAGCCGGACATTGTTTTGATCTACTGCAACCCGGCCCAGATCATGCTTTTGATCAACTCTTTGCAGTTCTCCGATTACCAGGTCATGGAGTTCTCATGCGTGGGGGAGAGTTCCTGTTCGGACAGCATTGTCAGGTGCTACAATACGGGTAAACCCTGTGTGGGCATACCCTGCTATGGGGAACGCCGTTATGGACATGCCCAGGATGACGAGATGGTCATGGCCCTTCCCGCCGCAATGGTAGTAAAGGCCCTTGACGGAATGGAGGCCCTCTATCGCCGGGGGGTTCGTTATCCCATCAGCTTTGCCGGTGCCGAGGCAGACCCCCTGGATCAGTTCCCCGTTCCCTACAAGAGCCTTGACACCATGATGGCAAGATTGAAGGAGCATGGCAGCCCCATACTCCTGGGGGTTACAGGCGGCATTGGTTCAGGCAAGACCACCGTTGCAAATCTCTTGAAAGAAAAAGGGGTCCCCATCGTGGATTTTGATCTTCTGGCAAGGGAGGTGGTTGAACCGGGAACAAAGGGATTTGACGACATTGTCGATTATTTTGGTACCCAGGTAGTGGCAGACGACGGCACCCTTGATCGGAAACGACTGTCTAAAATCGTGTTTGGTGATATGGAAAAGCGCAAAAAACTCGAAAGCTTTACCCATCCCCCAATTTATGAGGCTTTTTTTGCCCAGGTCAACGCCATTTCAAAGGAACGTCCGGACGGTGTGATCCAGGTGGTGATTCCCCTGCTGGTGGAGTTGAATCTCCAATACCTGTTTGACCGACTCATGGTGGTTCATGTGCCCAGGGAGACTCAGATTCGCCGCCTTGCCGAGCGGGACAGTATCACAGACGAGGAGGCGGCCCTGATTTTAAAATCCCAGATTCCCATTGACGAAAAACTCAAGTTTGCCGATTTTGTGGTTGACAATTCTTCAACCCTTGACAAGACTCGGGAACAAGTTGAAGGGGTCTGGAATGCCCTGAACAAGGTTAATGTTGTGAAAGAACCAATCAATTCTTGACTAGGAGTGTCAAAATCCTGTATTCGATTTAGGGAATTCTAACGTCTGCATAGTCAGCACGGCCAGAGAGAGAGGTGTCCTGGCGGACAGAGCGAAACATGAAATTCATAGCAACTCATATTAATGACATCAAAAAAGGGCAGGTTGTTACCATGGGATTAATAGCGGACAAGATCAAGGATCTTGCAGAACGGGAGAAGAAAATCCTTGGCATGGGGGGCGAAAAGGCCCTGGAAAAACGACGTGAAAAAGGGGTCCTGAATGCCAGGGAACGCCTGGATCTCCTGTTTGACAAGGGCACATTCCGGGAGGTGGACATGTTTGTCACCCACCGGTGTACCAACTTTGGAATGCAGGACAATGAGATTGCGGCCGACGGTGTCGTAACAGGCCATGGAAAGGTCGACGGGCGAGTCGTGTTTGCCTATTCCCAGGACTTTACCTCAAGGGCGGGTTCCATGGGTGAGATGCAGGCAAAGAAGATCTGCAAGGTCATGGATCTTGCCATGAAGGCAGGAGTTCCCATCGTTGGTATCAACGATTCCGGCGGTGCAAGAATTCAAGAGGGGGTGGATGCCCTGGCAGGTTACGGTGAGATCTTTTTCAGGAATTCATCGGCTTCCGGGGTGATTCCCCAGATCTCGGCCATCATGGGACCAACCGCAGGCGGTGCCGTCTATTCTCCCGCCATGACCGACTGGATCTTCATGGTCAAAGAGACAAGCTACATGTTCATCACAGGGCCCCAGGTGATCAAATCGGTCACCGGTGAAGAGATCACCTTTGAAGAGTTAGGCGGAGCCATGACCCACAACGAAAAGAGCGGGGTGGCGCAGTTTGCCTGTGAATCCGACCAGGACGCCCTGGAGAGAATCAGGGTGCTGCTCTCCTATCTTCCCGCCAACAACATGGAGGACCCTCCGTTTAAAGAGACCGGGGATGACCCCTATCGTTTCTCCCCAGAGCTCGACACCCTGATACCGGACAGCCCCAACCAGGGCTACGATATCAAGGAGGCGATCACTTCTATCGTGGACAATGGGGAGTATTTCGAGCCCCACGAGTATTTTGCCAAAAACATCGTTATCTGCTTTGCCCGACTCAACGGAAGGGTGATCGGCATCATAGCCAATCAGCCTAACTTCCTGGCAGGGTGCCTGGATATCAATGCATCGGACAAGGCAACCAGGTTTATAAGGTTTTGTGACGCCTTTAACATCCCCATGCTGACCATTGCGGACGTACCTGGCTATTTGCCCGGCAGCGATCAGGAGTGGAGCGGTATCATCCGTCACGGGGCCAAGCTTCTCTGGTGTTATTCCGAGGCAACTGTGCCGAAACTCCTGCTGATCACCAGGAAAGATTACGGCGGATCCTATCTTGCCATGTGCTCCAAGCACCTTGGGGCGGACATGGTCTTTGCATGGCCAAGCGCCCAGATCGCCGTGATGGGGGCCGCAGGGGCGGCCAACATCATCCATGCAAGGGAGATCAAGGGAGCCGATGATCCGGTTGCCAAACGGGCCGAAAAAATCGACGAGTATGAAGCCCTGTTTTCAAACCCCTATTGTGCGGCGAACCGCGGATTTGTGGATGCCGTGATCCGGCCTGCAGACACAAGGGCACGCCTTGTGGACGCCCTTGAAGCCCTGGGCTCTAAGCGTGAGATGCGGCCGGCCAAAAAGCATGGAAATATACCCGTATAGGAAGAACCAAATAGGAAGGAACAATGAATTCAAAAAAAATGGCCGCAGCAACTGCTGCGGTTGTCACATACATAAAGAGCCAGGAAGAGGCGGCCAGGTTTGCAGCTCCCCTGGAAAGATCCATGGACGAGACCTTGAAATCTAACGATGCAGGGCCTGCCTTGTGTGTCAAAACCTGGGCAATGGCCGGCAGGAGCGATCAGATGCAGGGCCGAACCATGATGCAGATGCGTATATTCAAATAACCGGCACGGCCGGAGCGAGACTTGGCATCAGGCCGCAACAAACCATTAAATTCTGCCGGAAGTGACGATCTGGCAAGAATTTTCCATACAACATTAGGAGAGTCCAATGAGTGAACACGGCAAAATAAATATGTGTGAGTTGAACTGTGAAAAAGAGAGGCCCAGGGCTGAAAACCCCCTGAAGATTATGGATCTCTCCCTGCGGGACGGTCATCAGTCGCTGTTTGCCACAAGGGGAAGGACCGAGGATATGATCCCCGTGGCAGAGCGCATGGATGAGGTCGGCTTCTGGGCGGTCGAGGTCTGGGGCGGGGCGACCTTTGACACCATGCACCGTTTTTTAAACGAAGATCCCTGGGAGAGAATCAGGACCCTCAAGCGCTACTTTAAGCGGACACCATTTTCCATGCTCCTCAGGGGCCAGAACCTCGTCGGGTATCGAAACTATGCAGACGACGTTGCCAGGGCCTTTGTTGAAAGGGCCTCTGAGAATGGAATGGACATATTCAGAACCTTTGACGCCCTGAACGACTATAGAAACTTCGAGGCTGTGGTTCCTGTGATCAAGAGTTGCGGCAAGCACTTCCAGGGAAGCATCTGCTACTCCCTTACCGAACCAAGAATGGGCGGCATGGTCTACACCCTTGAATATTATGTGAAAAAGGCAAAGGAGCTTGAGGCGATGGGGGCCGACAGCATCTGCATCAAGGATATGGCAGGGCTGATGGCACCCTACGACGCCTTTGACCTTGTCAAGGCCCTGAAGGAGAACGTTAAGATCCCCATTAACCTTCACTCCCACGCAACCTCGGGCATGGCCCCCATGACCCATCTCAAGGCGGCTGAGGCAGGGGTGGACATCCTTGATACCTGTCTGACTCCCTATGCCTACCGAACAAGCCATCCGGCCCTGGAACCCATGGTTATGTCGCTGCTCGGCACTGACAGGGATACTGGTTTTGACATTGAAGAGCTTGCCTCCATCAACGAGACCCTGGAAAGGGAGATTCTGCCCAAGTACCGCCACCTTCTCGACGACACAAAGGTGTCCGTGATCGATATCAACGTGCTTCTCCACCAGACTCCCGGCGGAATGCTCTCCAACCTTGTGAACCAGCTGCGGGATATGAATGCCCTGGACAAACTCGGCAGGGTGTTTGAAGAGCTTCCCAGGGTCAGGCGAGAGCTTGGCCAGGTGCCCCTTGTTACCCCCACAAGCCAGATCGTGGGAACCCAGACCGTGAACAACGTGCTGTTTGACACCCCGGACGAACGGTACAGGATGATCACGGCCCAGGTAAAGGATCTCTGCTACGGCCTCTACGGAAAGACGGCCATTCCCATTGATCCTGAGGTTCAGCAAAAGGCCCTCAAGGGGTATGACAGGGGCGAACAACCCATCACGTGCAGGCCCGCCGAGGTGCTCAAGCCTGAGTTGGAGGCTGCCAGGGCAGAGATCAAGGATCTTGCCGTGGACGAGGATGATCTTATCCTCTATACCCTGTTTCCCGTTACCGGTAAAAAGTTTCTCCAGCGCAAATATGGAAAAGAGGCTGTTCCGGCGACCATGAGGGCCATCACCCTGGAGGATGTAAAAAAAGAGGCCGAGCTCATTAAACGGGCAAAGGCAGGAGAGCTTGTGGAGAAAAAATCCAGCAAAGATCTTCCGGAAAAGACCAACTGCCTGAGAACCTTTAACGTGTTTGTGGACGATGAGTGTTTTGAAATCGGGGTTGACGAGGTAGGCGGTGCTCCGGTAATCGCCTATGCCCAGCCTGCCCAAGTCCAGCAGCAAGCCGCACAGCCTGCACCCCAGCAGGGAACAAGGGTGCCTCCGCCTCCTGCCCGTGCCGCAGCACCTGCACCTGCTTCGGCCCCTAAGCCGGTAGCTCCGGCATCCAAGAAGGTCGCAAAACCTGCACCTGCCACAGCTTCTGCTGCGGGCGGCACCGGTGTCAAGGCCCCCATGCCCGGCATGATCATCAAGTATGAAAAAAAGGTGGGAGATACCGTCAAAAAAGGCGACACAGTTGTGGTGCTCGAGGCCATGAAGATGGAAAATTCCCTGCTGGCACCGGCCGACGGTGTGGTGACAGCCCTTAACTTCGGGTCGGGTGACTCTGTATCCAAGGGAGACCTGCTTGCCACTATAGAGTAGACAGTAGATAGTAGATAGTAGACAGCAGTTGGTAGTTGGTAGGGAGTAGACAGACCCAAATAGGCGAAGATGGGGCACTGGCCAAACATTTAGGGAATTGGAAGAAAATATCCAATTGGACGGGCTCGGGAAAATTTCCCGAGCCCGTCTTTTTTTATGAATTGACAGATTAATGATTCATACTTACGTTTGCCATCTGTTAGGATATATA
This sequence comes from Desulfobacterium sp., assembly GCA_034006945.1. Classification (GTDB taxonomy): domain Bacteria; phylum Desulfobacterota; class Desulfobacteria; order Desulfobacterales; family Desulfobacteraceae; genus Desulforapulum. The sequence continues at coordinate 8,581 of JAVERV010000042.1, forward strand.
CATGCCCCATGGCATTGACTTATAAAAAGAGGAGTGAATCACATGGCCTTTGAAACAAAAGAGGAAGTTTTTGAAAAAATTGTAAATATGGAAAAACCCCTTTGCCCCCACTGCGAGCAGCCCATGAGCCTCTGGGAGGTTCCTGACATTGCCTGCGGTGATGGTCTTGGGTGGGGAACCCCGTATCTCTTTGTCTGTTTTAACGACGAGTGCCCCTCGTATAAAAAGGGATGGGATGACATCCAGCAGACAATGGAGCACGTTGCCTCATACAGGTGCATCAACTCGCCTGGAAGCGATAACTTTGAATATATGCCCGTTTTCAGTTCCATCGGCGGCACCGGTCAGGTGCTTGATGACAATGTGCTGGAGATGAGGGAAGCCACCAAGGAAGCCATGAAGCAGGGGTTTTCCCTGCTCACGGATTTTTATATCTCCAAAGACTGGGACGAAATTCTAAAGATTCTGCTGGATCCTATTCAGCCTTCCAGGGTAAGGCTCAAAGCAGCCGAGATGGTCGGTGAGATCGGTGATGTGGATGCTATTGAACACCTTGTTAACCACAAGTACGGTTCCGCAGTCCTTACCGCAGCTGTAGAAAAGGCTGTGGCTGCGATCCACGAGCGCCATTACACAAGAGAATGCCCCCACTGCGCCGAGATTATAAAGAAACGGGCCACGGTCTGCAGGCATTGTAACAGGGATGTTCCCCGGGGCTGATTTTTAAGGGCTGACCTTTAAGTTATTTAATCTGCGGGCCTTACCCCTTGCAGTCGTCGTGATTCTTGTCAAGATTGTAGGAGCGGAAGATGATCATCTCCCGCTCTTTTTTTTCCAGGGGGAAAGCCGAATATTCAAGGGTCATTTCAAGGGCCTCTTTCTTTGACGGGACAGCATCGAGCCCCCGGCCCTTTTCCCCTCCCGTGACAGCATCCCTTACAAGGGCGTCGATCCCGTTTGTGGCAACTGAAAAAGGTATCTGAACATCATAGACAAGCCTTGCTCCAGCAAGGATCTCCCGTTCATAGGAGCCAAGGGAACCTGCAATGCACCTTACAGCCATGAGCGGGCGGTCATTGCAAAAGACCACAAGATCGATGGTGGAGTGGTACTCTTCCCCCTTGAAGGTGACACAGATGGGTTCGTTCACCCGGATCTCCCCACGGTCATACCCCTTTTTTTCCACAAGGAGCCGTTCAAAGGCCTGGCGGCTTTCCTCGGGGCCTATATTGGGGATCTCTTTGCCTGTTACGTAGTCTATTAACGTCTCTATCTCTTCCATCCTCTCTCCTTATTGTATTAAACCCGCTTCGGTTCGATAGCCGGGTTTTCGGTTTTATTGGGGCAGCCACAAAGGGCACCCGCAAGGGGAGCCCCTACACCCCATTAGAATAGCGATTCCCCGGTCATCTCAACCGGCTGCTCCAGGTTCATAATCTTGAGTATGGTGGGTGCAATATCTCCGAGGACCCCCCTGGACAGGGTTGTCCCGGTAAGGGCCTTGCCGGCCAGAATAAAGGGCACCTCGTTGAGGGTGTGGGCGGTGTGGGGTGACCCGTCGGCCATTTTCATCTGTTCGGCATTGCCGTGGTCCGCCGTTATCATGGCCGTTCCATCTGTCTGCCATACGGCCTCGACCACCTTTTTTGCACAGCGGTCAACGGCTTCGCAGGCCTTGATGGCAGCCGGGATAATACCGGTGTGACCCACCATGTCCATGTTGGCAAAGTTGAGTACAACAAGGTCATATCTGCCGGACAGGATTTGTTGAACGGCTTTATCAGCAATGAGTTCAGCGCTCATTTCAGGTTTTAGATCGTAGGTCTTGACCTCCCTTGGCGAGGGAATCAACACCCTTTCTTCCCCCGGGAAAACAGTCTCATCACCCCCGTTGAAGAAATATGTGACATGGGCATATTTCTCGGTTTCAGCGATTCTCAGCTGGACAAGCCCCTGGTCGCTGATCACCCGGCCAAGGACATTTTTAAGGGGAACTGGTGGAAACACAACCGGAAGGTCAAAGTTCTCGTCATACTGGGTCATGCACACAAAGGCTGCAAGTTCCGGGCTCTTCTTTCTGGGAAATTGAGAAAAGTTCTTTTCCGTAAAGGCCCTGGTAATTTCCCTTGCCCTGTCCGCCCTGAAGTTGAAGAAGATAATCCCATCCCCGTCCTTGATCCCCTTGAATTCCCGGGGCTGGGGGGAGATCTCCGGATCATTATTTTTACCGATCCTTATGGGGTTGATGAACTCATCGGTCTCGCCCCGGTCGTAGGCTCTCTTGATGGCTTTGACAGGGTCTGTTTCAACGGTTCCCCCTTCGTCGGTGTAGAGGTTGTAGGCCTTTTCAATCCGATCCCAGCGGGTGTCCCTGTCCATGGCATAGAATCGGCCGCACACAGTGGCGATCCTGATATTGGGTTTGCCCCCAAGGTGTCGCTGGATATCAGCCACAAAGTCAATCCCTGAGTTTGGGGCGGTGTCCCTTCCATCGGTGATGCAGTGGATGGCCGTGTCAATTCCACAGTCATGGGCCATGGTTACAAGGGCCGCAAGATGGGTTGCCTGGCTGTGAACGCCTCCGTCGGACACAAGTCCCATCAGATGGAGTGTGGTTCTTTTTTTGCGAATGGTTTCCATGGTTTGCACAAGCGTCGGGTCCTTGAAAAAAGAACCGTCCTCGATTGCGCTGTTGATCCTCACAAGGTCCTGGAAGACCCTTCGTCCGGCCCCCATGTTCATGTGCCCCACCTCGGAGTTGCCCATGATGCCGTCGGGAAGACCCACGGCTCTGCCCGAACAGGCAAGGCTTGTAACGGGAAAATCACGATGCAGCTGATCCAGAAAGGGTGTACTGGCGGCTTTGACTGCATTCCCATAATCGTCGTTGTTAATGCCCCAGCCGTCTAAAATTATCAGGGCTGTGACCGGTCTTTTTGTCACAATATTCCTCCTTTTTTTATAAGAAACAGCCTTTAGCTGTTAGCCATTAGCTTTTAGCTAACAGCTAATGGCTATCGTGTTTCATGCTTTGTTGTGTCCGTAAGGAGATATGGGGTTATAAGAAACTCCCACCGAAACCTCACTCTACGAGTCTCGACTTTAGAGCCCCCTTTGGTTATCCTGCCCGGAACGTTCAAAACCAAAGGGTCGAAAGCATTAAGAAGGGTCAAAACGACCCCTGACGTTTTGCGGTTCCGGGCAGGATAACCAAAGGGGGCGGAATGACACTAATACCCGTCCACTATCTGATGCTCTTAAAAGCCGAGAGGTCCAGCCTGGGAGCCTCGCTCCACAATCCCTCAAGGTCGTAGAAATCTCTTGTTGCCTTATCAAACACGTTGATGACCACATCCCCATAATCAAGCAGGGCCCAGGTCCCCTGTTTCATCCCTTCGGTGCCGATGGGAAGGTTGTTCTCCTTTTTCATGGCAATATGAATATGTTCGGCTATGGAGGAGACCTGGCGTTGGGATTGTGCGGTGATGATCATGATGGCGTCGGTATAGGAGGTGAGATTGCGCACATCCAGGACCGTTATCTCCTGGGTCTTCCGGGCAAAGGCTTGAACAAGGTATGGGGCAAGGGTGTCGATCAGGTCCCTGGCCGGGTCTTTGGTCAGATTTTTGGTCTGGTCCAAGGCCAGGTCATTAACAGGGGTGGATGGGTTTGTCATAGGTAGAGTCCTCGCTGGCTGATTATTTCTTCCACAGGCTTGGGTACAAGGGCTGCCACGGGAAGATGAAGTTTAATTCGCTGTCGAATGAGAGTCGATGATATGTCAATTTCAGGGACCTTGCATACATAAACGGGTTTCACGCCCGATTTAGAATCTGGATCTGATGCAATCGGGGCTGAGAAAAAGTTCCCTCCGTCAGCTGGTCTATAGTTGTCTGATATCATATTTTGGAGAAAGGATGCAATATCCTCTGCCTGTTTTTCCTCGCCCGGCCTGATCATGACAATGGTTGGGATAAGGGAAAAAAGAGCTCTTCCCCTCTTCCAGGTGTTCATTTCAAAAAAGGCATCTGATCCCACAATCAGCCTGAGCTCTGTGGTCCTGGGTGTGGTGTTTATAAAGTGCTGTACAGTGTCAATGGTGAAGGACGGTCCCCTGCGGAGAATTTCCACATCCGATGCCACAAGACCATGGATATCTGCAACCGATTCCTTGACCATCTCAAACCTGTCCCTTGCAGGGGCAAGGTTGGTTGTCGGCTTGTGGGGGGGGATGGCCGAAGGGATCAGATGGATGGTGTTGAGGTTGAATGTCTCTTTGACGTGGAGGATGACCGCCAGGTGTCCCCGGTGAAGGGGGTTGAAGGTTCCGCCGAACAGGCCCTGAATCATGATGCCCGGCCTAGTGACGGGTCTGGCCCCGGCCGACCACGACAAATTTGGTAGAGGTCAACTCCTCAAGCCCCATGGGTCCAAAGGCGTGGAGCCTGGATGTGCTGATGCCGATCTCGGCCCCAAGACCCAGCTCTCCCCCGTCGTTGAAACGGGTGGAGACGTTTACTCCCACCATGGAGGATGAAACCGTTTTGACAAAGGTTTCGGCATTATGGGGGTTGTTTGTGACGATTACATCCGTGTGATCGGAGCCGAATTCGGCAATGTGATCCATTGCCTGGGTGATCCCTTTGACGACCTTCACGCTGACGATCAAATCCAGGTACTCGGTTGACCAGTCGGTTTCAGAGGCGGGCAGGGCCTCTGGAACAAGGGCAAGGGTGGCTGGACATCCCCGCATCTCTACCCCGGCCTCTTTAAAGGCCCGGGCCACCTTGGGCAGGAAAATCGGTGCGATCTGTTCATGGACAAGAAGGGTCTCCATGGCGTTGCACACCCCGGGCCGCTGGGCCTTTGAGTTGATGCAGATGGCAACGGCCCCGTCAACGTCGCAGGTTTCATCAACAAACACGTGGCAGATCCCCCTGTAGTGCTTTAACACGGGAATGGTGGAGTGCTCCACCACGAATCGGATCAGGGCTTCGCCGCCCCTGGGGATCACGAGATCGATATAATTCTCCTGAACAAGAAGTTCGTTGATGGCTCTTCTATCCCTTACAGGCAGCACCTGGACGCTCTCCCTGGGGAGATCGGTCCCCTCAAGGGCGTTGCCGATGATATGGGCAAGGATGGTGTTGGAATAAAAAGCCTCGGAACCGCCCCTGAGGATGGCGGCATTGCCGGACTTGAGGCAGAGGGCTGCCGCATCCACCGTCACATTGGGCCTTGACTCGTAGATCATGGCGATGACGCCAAGGGGAATTCTTTTTTTAGAAATTTCAAGCCCGTTGGGCCGGGTCCAGGATCGGGTGATGATGCCCACCGGGTCGGGCAGGGCTATAACCTGGTCCAGGCCCTGGATCATCCCTTCCAGGATCTTGTCGCTGATGAAGAGGCGGTCGATCATGGCCTCTGACATGCCCTTTTGCCTTGCGGCCTTGATATCCCGCAGATTTTCAGTTTGAATCTTGTCCCTGTTGAGGGTTAATCCCCTGGCGATTTCGGCCAGAACCCGGTTCTTTGTCTCGGTTGAAGCCGTGGCAAGGGGGCGTGAGGCCGCCTTTGCCCGTTGGGCGATATCTTGGATTGTTGCTGAAAGTGTCATGGTGCCTGCCTCTCTTCCTTTCAACGGTAATAGCAATCAACGGTGATTGCAAGGTTATCCCGGTGGATGGCGTCATCAAAGGGTTTTGATCCCAGCACCTCTTTGATTGCGGCAGTTTTAAGCCCCATGATGCGTCTGAGGTCCGCAGACGAGTAGTTGGCAAGCCCGCAGCCGATGACGGTGTTGTCCGGTGCCTTGATCTCGATGGGTGCACCCATGCCGAACTCGCCCTCCACATGGGTGATCCCCACGGGAAGAATGCTCTTTCCCCGGGTCATGACGGCATCCCTTGCGCCCCTGTCAAGGCGGATGCCTCCCTGGGGTTTAAGATTATAGGCGATCCAGCATTTTTTTGAGTTGAGCTCTTTAGCCCCGGGTAGAAAGTAGGTGCCTAGGGGTTCTCCTGCCACAAGCCTTGACAGGATATTTTCGTTCCTGCCGCCCGCGATGATCATGGGGATGCCGGCCTTTGACAGCTTTTTGGCGGCCTTGAGTTTGCTGAGCATTCCGCCTGTGCCGAGGTTCCCGGGAATCCCGCAGGCCGCCTGTTCCATGGCCCTTGTAATTGTGGTCACCTCTTCAATCAGGCGGGCCTCTGGATGAATTCGGGGATCCCGGTCAAACAGCCCGTCAATGTCGGTGAGGTTGATGAGGATCTCCGCATCCATGAGAAGGGTGATCATGGCCGACAGGTTGTCATTGTCTCCGAGTTTGATCTCTTCGATCACAACGGTGTCGTTCTCATTGATGATGGGAACGATCTTCCAGGCAAGAAGGGTGTTGATCGTATTCCTTGCGTTGAGATACCGCCGCCGGTTGGATAGATCGTCCCTTGTGAGGAGCAGCTGGGCAACTTTTTTCCCATAGCGTTCAAAGGCCCGGTCATAGGAGAGGATGAGCCCTGCCTGGCCCACGGCCGCCGCTGCCTGACGGGCAGGAATGCCATCGGGCCGTCGCTCAAGTCCGATCTTCTTGACCCCTGCGGCAATTGCTCCGGAGGATACCAGGATGACCTGGCATCCTCCGTCCATGAGCCTGCTTATTTGATCGCTGATGGTCTCAATGATGTCGAGGTTGAGGCCATGGTTCAGAGTCAGCACACCGCTGCCTATCTTGACCACAACCCTTTTTGCGTTTTTGAGGTGCAGAAGTTTATTGATTCCCATGGTTGGATCCTGTTCTTTGGACAGGGGGCTTTGACCCTGGGTGTTCCGGGTCGGAATTTTTCTGGTCGGCTAGGCGCCGGGCCAGCATCCGGACAAGCTCCTTTGTTCCCTCGCCCGTGGCTGCGGAAAGGGCGATAATCTCTCCCCCCCCATAGGCCCTTTTGAACTGGTCGACCTTTTCCTCGGCTCCGGTAAGGTCGATCTTGTTCAATACAACAATCTGGGGTTTTTCTGCCAGGGTCGAAGAATAGAGGGAGAGCTCCCTGTTGATGAGGTTCAAGGCGTCAAGGGGTGCGTCCTGATCGATCTCTGAAACATCTATGAGATGAACCAGAACCCCGGTACGTTCGACATGTTTCAAAAACTGGATGCCGAGTCCGGTGCCGCTATGGGCTCCCTGGATGATTCCCGGTATGTCGGCAACGGCAAAGGGCTCGCCAAATTCAGGCATGACCATCCCCAGGGATGGGGTCAGTGTCGTGAACGGGTAGGCTCCTATTTTGGGTCGAGCCGATGATATCCGGGATATCAGGGTGGATTTTCCGGCATTGGGAAGTCCGACAAGACCAACGTCGGCAAGGAGCTTCAGCTCAAGCTTGAGGTTAAGCTCAATACCGGGCATTCCGGGCTGGGCAAACCTTGGTGCCCTGTGGGTGGATGTGGCGAATCGTTTGTTGCCCTGGCCGCCCCTGCCTCCCTTTGCAATGACCATTCTCATGCCGGGTTCGGTAAGGTCAAACAGCACCTCCCCCGTATCCCTGTCCGTGACAAGGGTCCCTGGAGGAACGGGGATTATCAGGTCCACCCCGTTCTTGCCGTGCATGTTGCTGCCAAGTCCGGGCTTGCCGTTCTTGGCCCTGATGATCTTCTGGCGGCGAAGATCAAACAGCGTCCGTTTCCCAGGATCAGTCTCAAAGATGACGCTGCCGCCATTGCCACCGTCACCGCCGTTGGGCCCGCCCCGCTCGATAAATCTCTCCCGTCGGAAACTCACGCAACCGGGGCCGCCTTTTCCTGAAATTACAGAGATCGCTGCTTCATCGATGAATCTCACGCTGCATAAACACTCACTCTCTTTTTGTCCCGACCCTTGCGCTCATAGGCGACAACACCGTCGATCTTGGAAAAGAGAGTATAGTCCTTGCCCAGGCCTACGTTCTCGCCGGGATGAATCTTTGTACCCAGCTGCCTGACCAGAATATTTCCTGCAACAACGGTCTGGCCGCCGAATTTTTTAACACCCCGCCGCTGGCCCTTTGAGTCGCGACCATTTCTGGTGCTTCCGCCTGCTTTTTTATGTGCCATGAATCTTCTCCTTAAATACCTGTAAGACTATATCTGGTAAAGCCTATACCTGGATGCTGTCGATCTTGACGGCGGTAAACGGCTGTCTGTGCCCCCGGAGGTTTCTATACCCCTTGCGGCGTTTGAATTTAAAAATAAGAACCTTCTTAGCCTTGCCCTGCTCCAGGATATGTCCCTTTACAATGGCGTTTTCAATGGCGGGCTGTCCCAGGGTGACCTTCTCTCCGTCGGAAAACATCAGAACGTCGTTGAACATAACCTCCCCGCCTTCTGCACCCTCGAGTTTCTCAACCCTGAGCGTCTCTCCCTCTTCAACCTTGTACTGCTTTCCACCGGTTTTAATTACTGCGTACATGACCTCTATCTCCTTATATCGCTTTATGCGTACCTCTACACAATCTTAAAATCCCGAACCATAGGCTGAATCCCTGGTTTTGTCAAGATAAAAAGCGGGGATGCCATTTGGCATCCCCGCCAGGGTGATAACTGCTTATAACATTTTACTGGGTGACTGCTATCCCCTGACCTCTTCCTTCACCCGTGTGGCAAGCTTGTAAAGGATGGTGAGGATCAGAAGGCCCGTGCCGTAGATTCCAAGGCTTATGATTACCTCTTTAACGGTGGGCATGTATTCGGTAACATGGTGAAGTGGAGATGGAACAAATCCGCCTGCGATCATGCCGAGACTCTTGTCGATCCAGGTCCCGATTACCACCATGACGCAGATGTAGGGCAGAAGCGTGTAGTTGCTTCTAAGGGCCGGAATCACGAGCATGATGGCCGCGGTAACCATGAGAATCATGGATGTCCACATCCAGGGAACCATGGTATTGTGACCGTGGAGTCCGAAGAACAGGTAGTCGATGTGGGTCATGTGACCGGGAATCTGGCTGTAGTAGGTGACAAAGATCTCGCATAGGAAAAAGAACACGTTTGCGATCAATGCATAGCATACGATTTTTGCCAGGGTCTGCATGGCCTCCCAGCCTGGATCGAACTTGGTTACCTTGCGCACCAGGTAGCAGAGAAGGAGGAGAACCGCAGGCCCTGCGGCAAAGGCCGAGGCAAGAAACCTTGGGGCCAGAACCGCCGTGAGCCAGTAGCCCCTGCCGGGAAGTCCGCAGTAGAGATAGGCCGTTACCGTGTGGATGCCGATGGCAAAGGGAATGGAAAGATAGATCAGGGGAGTCGTCCATGCGGGCGGCTTGATCTGATTTCTCTCGGCTTCAAGCACCTTCCAGCCAATCACGATGTTGAGGAAGAGATACCCGTTGAGCACACACATGTCCCAGAACAGCATGGATTTGGGGCTCGGGTAGAAGATCACGTTGAGCATCCTGATTGGCTGACCAAGATCGACCACGATGAATAAAAGACACATGACCAGGGCAGCAACGGCGAGAAATTCGCCCAGGATGGTGATCCTGTGGAATTTTTCATAGTTGTGCAGATAAAAGGGGATCACAACCATCACACCTCCTGCAGCGACTCCCACAAGGTAGGTGAAGTTGGCGATGTAAAATCCCCAGGTGACGTCCCGGCTCAGGGCGGTTGTCATAAGACCGTTGATGAACTGGTCCATATAGACAAGAATGCCTGTTCCTATGACAGCGCCAAGTACTCCAAGCCAGATCCAGTACTTTTTGCTTCCTTTGATAGCTATTTCAAGCATGTTCGCCTCTCCTACATGATGTAATAAACAGAAGGCTCGGTTCCAAGCTCCTGCTTACGTCTGATTGAATATTTTTCGCCCAAGAGCTTCCGGACCTCGGAATTTGGATCTTCCAGGTCTCCCACGGTGATGGCGCCTTCGCTTACCTCCACACAGGCCGGCTGAAGGCCTTTGGCAAGGCGTGGGGCGCAGAGATTGCACTTCTCCACGACTCCCTTGCTGCGGGTGGGAAAGGCCGGGTCAATATCTGCGATAAAGGGCCTTGGGTCCCTGTAGTTGAAGCTTCTTGCGCCGTAGGGACAGGCTGCCATGCAGAACCTGCACCCGATGCAGCGGTGGAAGTCCATCATAACGATCCCGTCCTCACGCTTAAAGGTGGCCTTGGTGGGGCAGACCCTTACGCAGGGAGGGTTCTTGCACTGGTTGCAGGTAACAAGAAAGGGCAGATCCTTGAACTTGTCGGCCAGAAAATCGTCCTCCTTGTCGGGAAAGGCGTTGTTGAAATGCTCCTCCCAGATCCATTTGAGCTCCTGCCTGTGGTTCACGGGCCGGGTGTTGGGATATTTTTCTTCATCTGGTTTGTGGTTGAAGTCTGGCACGTTGTTGGACTTGCGGCAGGCGACTACAATTTTTCCGGCAATTTTATCGGTGATTTTATTGGTGTCGATGACCATTCCCCAACGCTTTGCCGTGAGGGCCTCGGGGGCCTTGGTTCGAACGGCAGCACCGGGGGTGCCGGTGGTTGCTGCCTCAACAGCCTTCAGTGCCGGAGCAATACCAATGCCCAGGGCCGAGACACCTGCGACCTTCAAAAAGCTTCTTCTGCTCTTTTTCATTGGTTGATCTCCTTGGGGGTTGTGTGGCACTCCCAGCAATAGGGATCCACTGATGCATAATTGTGGCAGCGGTCACAGAATTTTTCCTTGTCCTCGTGGCATCCAAGGCAGGAGTCTTCCCCCGTGGAAAGGCTCATCTGAAACTCTTTGCCGTTGGCAGCATGGTACTTTCTGTCAGCATCTCTCACCACTGCGTCCCGCCATTCGTCCAGGAGACTCATGTGGTTTGCCCGCATGTCGTACTTGTCGAGGACGCATTTTTCTGCAGCCTTGGCCTTGGCTGAAAGTTCCGGCTCAGGGGCTGCATCCGTGCCGCCAAGGTTGAACCAGAAGGGGGAAAGGACAGCAATGACGAAGATCGCCAATCCTGCCATAATTGCATTTTTACTCATCTTCATCCTCCATACCGGGTAAGGGTTCCATGCGTAGATCGGTGGTACGCTTTTTCTCTCCAGGGAGAATCAGGGCATTGCCGATAAGTTCGTGCACACCGGCAACTTCGACTTCAGGTACCCAGTACTCACAAAGGGTCGAAAGGGCTGCCCTGTCAATTGCGCAGATGGTTGCAAGGGTGTTGACATCGAATTTCTCATGGACATATTTTACCGCATTGGCCCTTGGAAGGGCGCCGGCCATGCGAAGCTCTATGTTTTCACCTGCATTGAGACCAGCCCCTGAACCGCAGCAGAAGGTCTGCTCCCTGATGGTGTTTTCCGGCATCTCAAAGAAGTTGTCGCAGCAGGCCTTGATGCAGTAGCGCGGCTCCTCAAGGAGCCCCATGCCCCTTGCAGGGTTGCACGAGTCATGAAAGGTGATGATCCGGTTTGAGTTGCGGCTCTTGTCAAGCTCAAGTTTGTTGTGTCTGATCAGGTCTGCCGTGAATTCGGTGATGTGAACCATCTTCGTGGATTTTGCATTTTCAAACCTGGTTCCGGTGATGGGGTTCACAGGCTCCTCAAGGAAATCGGCAGGGCCGTTCATTGTATCCATGTACTGGTTGATCACCCGCCACATGTGGCCGCACTCGCCCCCAAGGATCCATTTTACACCGAGCCGCTTTGCCTCGGCATACATCTTGGCGTTGAGGCGTTTCATGGTCTCATGGCTTGTGAAAAACCCGAAGTTTCCCCCCTCCGAGGCATAGGTGCTCCAGGTGACATCCAGGTTATACTTGTCCTTCAGGTACTTGAACAGGATCATGTAGCCCTGGCAGGTGTAGGTGCCGGGATCTGCAAACACATCGCCTGAAGGGGTGATGAAGAGGATATCAGCACCCTTTTTGTTGAACTGGGGCGCAACGTTCACACCTGTGATCTCCTCTAAATCTTCGGTGAAGAAATCAAGCATGTCCTTAAAGGCATGGGGCTGGATACCCAGATGGTTGCCGGTCTGGTAGCAGTTGGAAACAGGCGTCGCGATCCAGTCGATGTTCAGCCCCAGAAGGTTGAGCAGTTCCCGGCCCATGATGGTTATTTCGGCGGTATCGATGCCGTAGGGACAGAATACCGAGCATCTGCGGCACTCGGTGCACTGGAAAAAGTAGTACCACCACTCCTTCAGTACATCCAGGGTCAGGGGGCGGTTTCCGCCCAGGCGTTCTCCCCCCGGGATCTTGGAGAGAATTTTGCCGACCGTTGTAAAGTCATTTCTATATACAGACCTTAAAAGTTCGGCCCGGAGAACCGGCATGTTTTTAGGATCCCCTGTGCCAAGGAAGAAATGGCACTTGTCTGCACAGGCTCCACAGCGGACGCATACGTCCATGAAGATCTTGAATGTCCTGAAACGTTCCAGGCGTTCCTTGATGCCGTTGTGGATGATCTGCTGCCAGTTTTCAGGCAGTTTCCAGTCATCCTCCAGGGGGTTCCACTGCCTTGCATTGGGGGCACTCAGGGTTTCCAGACTTTCCGGCTTTGCAGCATAGCAGTACATTCCGGGTCTGATCTGGACAGTTGAATCCATCCAGCTGCCCTGGGCAGGGGAGTGGTCTACCTTGTCCAATAGCTCATCAGGTTTAAGTTCGTCAGCCATCTATTACTCCTTCTTGTCCACTGGAAGTCCAGCGTCTATCATTTTTTCCCTAAAGTGATCTTCATACTGCTCATAGGTATGAATTTCCACCGCATAGTTCCAGGGGTTGATGTGCCGTTTCATTCGGGTGTTGTTTGCCATGTTCCTTGTGGGGCTCAAAAAAACGCCTGCCATGTGCATGAGTTTACTTGCGGGAATGTAGGCAAGGAGCACGCTGACCATGAAAAGATGGGCATAAAAAAGCCCGCCGACTCCCTCTGGAATCACCGGGTGAAAGGTGGCAAGGCCCATGGTAAAGGTCTTTACCCCAAAGATGTCCACCTTGGTGAAGTAACGCATGGAGATGCCCGTTACTGCAATGCCGATGATGAGAAACAGTGGAAAGTAGTCTGCCGCAAGGGAGATGTAGCTCACCTTTTCATCAAAAATCCTCCGGGCAAGGAGAAACAGGGCCCCAGCGAGAAGCACGACACCCGAGATGAAAATGCCGGGAAGCCCCAGCTGTACGATGCCGTCAAGGTATTCAAGGCCCTTGACTAAAAAGGGAACTGGATTGAGAAAAAACCGCAGGTGCCGCAGGATCACCACGAGGAATGCGTAGTGAAAGGCAAGTGCACCCACCCAGAGAAATATCTCCCAGGAATAGGTGAGCCTGTTTTTCTCGTTTCGGTTGAATGCTGCCTTGGTGTTTCTGAACAAGGACCTGAAGGCAAACACCTCAAGCACCATGCGCATAAAAACCCCCAGGGCTGTGTCGGGGTTGTCAATGCGGTTCTGTTTGATCCACGGCAGGGTTTTTTGCTGACCGCAGGTTGTGGGTATCCGGAACGGGACTGCAGATGCGGCCCAGCCCATTACCCGGTAGATGAACCCGGCTACAAAGGCTAGGATCGCGGCATAGGGTACAACGATTCCAAAGAACCATTGCATTCCGGCACCCTCAACCCCTGCGTATGCCAGCAGAAAAAGCAGAAAAACGCTCGTCAGGGGTAACATGTACTTTTGATTCATATTCTAACCACCTCACTATTTAGGCCCTGGGTGGCGAACTCCCCGGTGCCTGTTTAAGATTCTTTTGAGCTAAAAGAGATCCTTTTCCTTTAGCTCTGTTACTAAACCTGCCCTTTCAAAGGCTGAATGAATCCTGCGCTTGGCTTCAGTCGCCTTTAAAAGGAATATGCTCTCTCGACACTTCATGAACCGGTTAAAGGCTGCAAGGGCGATCTTGTCTACCTGCCTGTCAAAGGTTTCGTATAGTTCAGGCGCCAGAATTTTTTTTCCGATCTCTTTTAGTTCAAATACAAAAACCAGGGCCTTTGCCGGTGTGAAGCTCTGGACGGCCCGGATGCGGATGATGGGATCAAGGGCCTCTTCAAGGGCGCTGGCGTCCATCCTGTTGATCATCTCTTCGAAAACCGCCTCTAAACTTTCGTGGGTGGCGGCCCCAACTGGATTGTCAAATTTGTTTTTTATCCGGCCAAGCACCCTGGCTGTTTCGGGCGGGTAACTGTTGATGGTGGCATCAAACCATTGGTCGAGGATCTGCTTTTTGTTCTTCGCAAGACTCTTGGTCATGTTTGTTTTAAAACTCATTAGTTGTTTCGCTCCTGTGGATCCTCCAGAAATCCCCTGGGGACTCGTAAAAAACAGACAATCTGCCTGTCGCTGACTTTAGCCATATAACTATCCCTGGGTTTTATGTCAAGGATAAAAGCGGTGGATCATCAAGTGAGAAGTAGTGGTTAAGGGCCTTGAACATCATGTAAGGGTCCTTTGATCCGGTCATTTCGCGCACCGAATGCATGGCAAGGGTAGCCGCCCCCACATCAACCGTTCGAATTCCGGTTTTTGCGGAAATGGCAGGGCCTATGGTGCTGCCGCAGCCAAGGTCGCTTCGCATGACAAATTGCTGCAAAGAAAGATCGGCCCCCCTGCAGATCTCCATAAAAACGGCAGCCGATTCGGAGTTTGTGGTATAGCGCTGGGATGCGTTGGTCTTTAGAACCGGGCCCAGGTTTAGGAGGGGCCTGTGGTTGGCCTCATGCTTCTCCCTAAAGGCAGGGTGCACCCCGTGGGCATTGTCGCAGGAGATCATGAAGGATCTGGCCGCCGTTCTTGCAAGTCGTTCGGGGGTTTTGGTCATCCTTGACAGCACAGATTCCAGGAACGAGCCCCTGGCTCCGGTCCGGGTGTCGCTGCCCACCTCCTCGTTGTCTGTGAGGATCACCATGGCCGTGGATGATGGATCGGCGGATTCAAGACTTTTTATCGCAGCAAAGCAGGAGAGGAGGTTGTCGAGCCTCGGGGCTGAGATCATGTCGTTGTCAACTCCCCCGAGGTTGCACGGCTGGGCATCGGAAAAGCTGAGCTCCCACGCCTTGACCTCAACCGGATTCCGGGTCGGGTGCTCCTGGCTGATCTGGTCAAGGAGGATATTTGTGAATGAGTCCTTGTCCCCAGAACCATTCATCCGGTCATCCGTTTGATCGTACAGGGAAAAGATGGGAGGAAGCTGGAGTTCGGGGTTCACCGTCCTATTGGAGTTGGCCTCCCGGTCTAGGTGGATGGCGAGGCTTGGAATGATGGCAACCGGTCGGTCAAAGTTGATCAAAAAACTTGCAAGCTTCTCCTTTCCATTCTCAACCGTACGGCAGGTAACCCTTCCGGCAAGGTTCAGCCCCCTGTCAAACCAGGTGTTGAAAAGGGTTCCGCCGTACACCTCGCAGCCAAGGCGCAGCATGCTCTCCTGGCGGTACAGGGGATGGGGCTTGACCTTGAGGCAGGGGCTGTCCGTGTGGGCTCCTGCTGATTTTATTCCGCTCTCCCAGGGCGGCGTGTGACCCATTATAAAGGCGATGAGGCAGGATTCGTTCCGGGTGATGCAGTAGCGGCCGCCGGGTTCGAGGTTCCAGGCATCCGCCTCATCAAGATGGATGAAGCCCTTTGCCTTGAGCTCCTCGGCCATGCTCTTAACGGCATGGAAGGGGGTGGGGGAGTTGTCGATGAAGCTAAAGAGGTCCTGGTTGAATCTTTCCATGGAAACGCTTTGAGGATCAATTGTTTTGGATATATACTTTTCAGGGGACATTGGCTGGTTCTCTTTTAATTCAGGTTGTTGAAGATGTTGATGTCGAGCTATTCATATCAGACAACAGCCGTTTAAAACAAGGGGTTTGTCAGCGGTTCTTATTTTGTTTCTGCTCTTTGGGCAGCAACCGGCGTTTCCCTGGTGAATGAAGAAAGTTGGGGGATATTTCCCCTGTTGATTTGGTTGTTACCCCGTGGTATCTGTAAAAAATGTGACAGGTAATTTTATGGGAGGAGAACCGATGTTAAACAAAATAGATCCTTGCACTACACAGAGCTGGAAACGGCTAATGGATCATCATGAAGAGATCAGGGATCTTCAGATCAAGGATTTTTTTAAGCAGGAGAAGAACCGCTTCAAGGATTTTTCCATCACATTTAACGACCTTTTGGTGGACTTTTCCAAGAACAGAATCACCCGGACGACACTTTCCATGCTCATGGACCTTGCCCGGGAAACCGGGGTAGAAGAGGCCATAACCATGATGTTCAGGGGTGACAGGATTAACGAGACCGAGAATCGATCGGTTCTCCACGTTGCCCTTAGGAACCTTGACAACACCCCTGTTTTTGTGGATGGAAGGGATGTGATGGGGGAGATCAACCGGGTACTTGAACAGATGCGGCTTTTTGCAACCAGGGTCTATAAAAAAGAGCCGATGGGTTATGCCAATACCCCCATCCGGGATATTGTAAACATCGGCATCGGCGGCTCGGATCTCGGCCCCAAGATGGTTGCAGCGGCCCTTGCCCCCTATGCCCGGGAGGGGTTGAACGTCCATTTTGTATCCAACGTGGACGGCACCCATATCGTCCAGACCCTGGCGGGTTTAGATCCTGCCACAACTCTCTTTATCATCGCCTCAAAGACCTTTACAACAAAGGAGACCATGGCCAATGCGGCCACTGCAAAACGGTGGTTCCTTGAACGGGCAAAGAGCTGCGACCATGTGGCAAGGCATTTTGTCGCCATCTCGACCAATGGGGATGGGGTTCAGGCCTTTGGGATCGACCGCAGCAACATGTTTGAGTTCTGGGACTGGGTGGGAGGTCGTTATTCCCTTTGGTCGGCCATCGGGCTCTCCACTGCCTGTTACATCGGGTTTGACAACTTTAAGTCCCTCTTAAGGGGCGGGTATGCTATGGACTGCCATTTCAGGGATACCCCCCTTGAACGAAATATTCCTGTGGTGCTTGCCATGATCGGGATCTGGTACGTGAATTTTTTCAAGTTCCCCACCGAGGCAATTCTTCCCTATGACCAGGGCATGGAAAGGTTCCCGGCTTATCTTCAGCAGGCATGCATGGAGAGCAACGGGAAATCCTGCGACCGAAACGGTAGGATCGTCCACTACAGAACCTCGCCCGTTGTGTGGGGCGAACCCGGAACCAACGGCCAGCACGCCTTTTACCAGCTCCTACACCAGGGCACCCAGGTGGTTCCCTGTGATTTTCTGGTGCCGGCCCTTAGCAACAACCCGGTGGGCGAGCATCACACCCTGCTCGTTGCCAACTGCTTTGCCCAGGCCGAGGCCCTGATGAAGGGCCGGGGGGAAGAGGAGGTGCTGGAGGAGATGGGGGATATGGACGAGGCCGAAAAACAGACCCTTCTGCCCCACCGGGTGTTCCAGGGCAACCGCCCATCCAACACCATTCTTTTCAAGCGGCTGACGCCGGAGACCCTGGGGGCGATCATTGCCATGTATGAGCATAAGGTGTTTGTCCAGGGTGTGGTGTGGAATATTTTCAGCTTTGATCAGTGGGGGGTGGAACTCGGTAAGATCCTTGCAGACCAGATCGTTCCGCAGCTTTCAGATGATGACGAGGTGACAACCCACGACGGCTCCACCAGTGGCCTTATCAATGTTTTCAAGGGAATGAGGAGCGACACATGCGCGAAATGAGCGGGAGCCAGCTTGCAAGGCTTGCCATACGGGAGTTTAAGATCATCACCGATGCCCTTGCCATCCGGGGGTTCTATCGACCCTCTGGACGGCTCGGCAAGTCCCTTGAGGGGTGCTTAAGGGATCTAAGCCCTGAAATCTACGGTTCCATGAACGACCCCAGGGTCGTGGAGCTGAAGGGGCTTGAGTATGTCATCGACCGGCTGCCCCAGGGAATAGAACAGGCCACCAAGATCATACTGACCGATGAAGACCAGTTTGACGAGACACCGTTTAAGGTCCTTCAACCCCTGCGGCGGCGCAGGATCTCCTACAGGATCAGCGACCGGGAGGTGTGCTTCATTGTCTCAAGGGGGATCAGCGAGATCTATGATATAGTCACCCACATGGCCTTCTTGAACATGGAGGCAAGAAAGATTCATAGAAGGATGCTCGACGACTATGGAAACACGAGAATGGAGTGGAAGGAGCTTGAGCGGGTCGTGAACGGAACCACAGAGCTTAGTCCAAGCGACCTGGATTCTGCCATATGGAATTTGAGCATCATCCTTGGAAGGGCCTACCACGAAACCCGGGACGCCTATGAATCCCTTGAAAAAAACCGACAGCAGTACCAGAGCAACAACGGTATTTTTTCTCTGATCTACAATCTTGGCTGCCGCGTTCAAAACGAGCACATATCAAAGGATAATACCCTTGTGGTATACTTCACGCCGTCGCTTATGAAAATCATAGGCCACCATCGTTATGGAAAGGTCTGGGCCGCTGACTTAAAGGCACGGCTCTTTGAACTCGGGCTTGAAAATCGGCCGCTTCACATCGTCAGCGCCAACCTTCACAGCGTGGTCAACCTCCTTTACGGGTATGCTGCCGTGAACGGGGAAGGGCTCTCTCCAAAAAACAGGGAGCTTTACCGGTTTTTGTCCGGTCTTAGGCATAAAAAGGATGAGGTCGTTGCCTATGCCGAGGCCCATGGTCTGCTGAATATCCCCGATCGATCCGGGGCAAACATCCATTGCCAGATGATCGACACGTCTCTGCTGGATAAGGTTGAACTCCATCCGGATCTTGCCTGCTGCCACCTCCCCGGGGAGGAAAACCTGCGGCCGGTTATTCTTGTCATGGATTACGCCTTTGGAGCCCAGGCGTTTGAACTGATGGAAAATCTGCTCAGGCCGGTCTCTTTAAACGGCGAAACCTCGTTCCTCAATGTCGGTTCCATCTCCATCATGGGCAAGGCCGGAATCCTTGCCGGGGAGACAGGTGACATCATGCTTGCCACGGCCCACGTGTGTGAGGGAACCTCGGACAACTACATAGTTGAGAATGGCCTGACAGCCGAAGACTTTAACGGCGATATCCCGGTGTACACGGGTTCCATGGCAACGGTCTTTGGAACAAGCCTCCAGAATCGGGATATGCTCCAGATGTTCCAGCTGGACTGGAAGGCGGTGGGGCTCGAGATGGAGGGTGCCCACTATCAAAAGGCCATCAGTGCCGCCATCATCAAGGGATTTATACCAGGGGACACCAAGACCATGTACGCCTATTACGCCTCGGACAACCCCCTGAAGACCGGCAACACCCTTGCCGCAGGCCCCATGGGGGAGGATGGTATAAGGCCCACCTACATGATCACCAAGGTGATCCTTGAAAAAATTCTGGGGAGCTGATCCATCATTTGTCCCGCCCCGTGCTGATTTTGAACGAAAAAAGGCCCGACACAGCTTTTCGTGTCGGGCCTTAAACCCTTGATACTGGCGGAGAAAGAGGGATTCGAACCCTCGATGGAGTTATTGACCCCATACTCGCTTAGCAGGCGAGCGCCTTCAGCCACTCGGCCATTTCTCCGTTTAATCTGGCGGAGGAGGTAGGATTCGAACCCACGGAGCTTTGACACTCAACGGTTTTCAAGACCGCCGCCTTCAGCCACTCGGCCACTCCTCCTGAATGACCTGAGCTATATATCACCTTGATATTTTCAGGTCAACCCCAAAATTTATATATTTTAACTTCCTGCTGGAATTCTCCACCATAATTTTTAATTTGCCAGGGGATGACTGGGCTGCTAAATTTTAAAGTTGATCTAAATGTTGACAGATACCATAATCAAGCTATATTTTAAAAATTTATCTTTTGCACGTAATTAAGATTATATATCTGGTATGGGAGAGAATGATGAAACAGAAGTTTGCCTTTGAATTTGATGAAAAGAGCGGTAAGTTAACGATCTCTGAGCTGGCCGAGTCTGATCCTGGGACGTTTTTGCCCCTGCACTTTGAGGAGTATGATCTGGAGGAGCTGAAGGCTGTCTTGGACAAGGGCCAGGACGCTGTTATGGAGACGGTGAGACGGAAAAACTTTTTTCCGCCGGGTTTTCTTACCTCAAGGCTCTACACCTCCCTTGTTGATTTTATCAACCAGGATGGCTGGGAAAAGCTCATGATGGAGTATGACGATGTAGAGGCCCTGGATTGCCTTGTGGATTCGGAAGGGGTGGAGACCGATCCCGATGAAGAGGACGATGAGGATGATGACGATGTGGGTCTTGACGGGCTTTTGACCTCGGATGATGAGGATCTGAGCGAGGATGACATCAAGGAAATTGATTCGGATGATGATACCCCGAGGTTTAAGGTTGACAACGATTCAGAGCAAGAGAATTAGAGCAGGCTATGAAAGCAATCATAAAACAAATCATCCTGGATGGCGCCCAAAAAGCCTTTGAACAGGGGTTGCTGAAATCCGATCAATTCTCTGAAATGGATATTGAGGCACCCCGCCACGGTGCCCACGGCGACTTTTCCACCAATTTTGCCATGGTTTCGGCTGGGACGCAGAGGATGGCCCCAGGGAAAATTGCCGAGGCTGTTATTGCGTGCATGGACCAGGGAGGGATTATAGAAAAAACCGAGATTGCAGGCCCCGGGTTTATCAACTTCTTCCTTGCCAACCGGGCCTGGTATCCGGTGCTCGATGAAATTGCCAGGCAGGATGACCGTTTTGGAAGTTCCAACTTTGGTGCCGGGAAAAAAGTCCAGGTGGAGTTCGTGAGTGCAAATCCCACGGGGCCCCTCCATGTGGGTCATGCAAGGGGGGCTGCAGTGGGCGATTCCGTGGCAGGGATCCTCGCATTTGCCGGGTTTGACGTTCAGAGGGAATACTATATCAACGATTCAGGCAGACAGATTCAGACCCTTGGACGATCCGTAGGGCTGAGACTCTGTGAGCTGCTTGGCCGGGAGGTTGAGTTCCCCGAGGATTGCTACCAGGGAGAGTACATCCGTGATATTGCGGGCCGACTCGACGCAGAGATGGGCCGGGATGCCTCGGAAAGACTTTTGGAAAAAATCTTGGGAAAAGAGGAGGAGGCCGAGGCTGTTTCCTTCTGTGCCAGGTTTGCGGCCGGGATCATTCTTTCGGGTATAAGGGATGATCTTGCAGGTTTCGGTGTCCAGTATGACCGGTGGTTCAGCGAGCAGAGCCTTTACGACTCCGGTAGCGTGGAAAGGACCATCGAGGAGTTCAAGGCAAGGGGCATCATCTATGAGCACGAAGGCGCCCTCTGGTTTAAAACCCAGGAGTATGGGGATGAAAAGGACAGGGTGGTTGTTCGAAGCAACGGCATCACCACCTACTTTGCCTCGGACATCGCCTATCACATGGAAAAATTTGACCGTGGGTTTGACCGGGTCATCGATGTGTGGGGGGCAGATCACCACGGCTACATCAACCGGATCAATGCGGCCATCGACGCTTCGGGGAGAAAGAGCGATCAGTTTGACGTGATCCTGGTCCAGCTTGTAAATCTCCTGCGCAACGGCCAGCCGGTTGCCATGTCAAGCCGGTCCGGCGAGTTCGTGACCCTGAAGGAGATCGTGGACGAGGTTGGAAAGGATGCGGCAAGGTTTCTCTTCCTGAGTCGAAGTTATGACAGCGGCCTTGAATTTGACCTTGAGGTGGCAAAGCAGAAGACCAGTGAGAATCCTGTTTACTATGTTCAATATGTCCATGCAAGGATAGCCGGGATTCTCAACAAGGCCTTTGCCGAAAAGGTGCTCGAAGATTTCGAAACTCCCTGGGTAGGGGACCCCAGTGTGCTTCAAGAGCCTGAAGAGATAAAGCTCTTCAAAATCCTAACGGCCTTTCCCGAGGTCGTTGAAAAGAGCGCCGCTGCCCTCCACCCCCATGTTATTTTTACCTATCTCATGGAGCTTGCCGCAGCCTTCCATGGCTACTACAACCGCCACAAGGTGATCACCCCGGACCGGGAGCTCTCAAGGGGTAGGCTGGCCCTTGTCTTTGCCGTAAAAACGGTAATCCGGAACGGGTTGCGACTCCTGGGCGTGTCTGCGCCTGAAAGAATGTAGGAATCAATCAACTTGGATGGAAAGTCACGATTTTCAAGGGCTCTTATTGCCCTTGTCCTTGGGTTTTGTGTGTGCGGCTGGATGTTTTTCCTGGGGATTCTCGTGGGGCGGGGAACCGCCCCTGTCTCCTTTGACACCAGGAGCTTCCAGGCGAGCCTGGCAAAGCTTGCCCATGATTCTGAAGGGGAGGAAAAAACTTTTGAACGGCCGGTGCTCGATTTCTATGAGGTGCTCAAAAGCCCCATGCTCTCAACAACGGTAAAGGCCCAGGAGGAAAGTCTGAGCCAGGCGAAAAACCTTACCCAGGGAGAAGGGGTGAGTCAGGGGGAGATTCTTCCCGTAACGGCAGATATCCATGGGGGGGAGGATAAAGGCCCCCCTCTCCTGAAAAAAAGTCTCAAGGGGCTGACCCTTAAGTCAAAATCCGTGGCAGCCCGGAGCAGGGATGATCTCCCGCCGGATATTTCCCCTGAAGCCTCGCCCGATCCCTTGCCTTATGTGGAAAGGAGCGTTGTAAAAAAGGAGAAGAAGATCCTGGAACCAGATGTCGAAAACGGTGAATATACCATCCAGGTCGCCGCATACAGGAACCTTGCCGACGCCGTGGGTGAGATCGAAAGGCTCAAGACAAGGGGTATCACCTCCTACAGAACCATGGGCCGGGTGGGCAATGATGTCTGGCACAGGGTTAGAACCGGTTCGTTCAAGGATATGGAGTCAGCGCAAAAAAGGCTGGGAGTGCTTGCCGGGCTCGGGATCAAGGGGATAATACTCAACAAGGAGGAGTGATGATGAGGATTTCAAGTAAGGATGTGGAGCACCTGGCCCTTCTGGCCCGTATGGCCGTGGATGAATCTGGGCTTGAGAGCCTTGCCGTTCAGGTGAACGATATTCTTGACTATATTGATGTGTTAAAAGAGGCCGATGTGGAGGGTGTACCCCTTGCAGCTGGTGCGGCCCTGGGGGTAAACATTTTCAGGCAGGATGAAGTTAAACCTTCTCCCGGGCCATCGGTCACCCTGGCCAATGCCCCGGAACGAATCGATGATTTTTACCTGGTCCCGAGGATTGTTGAAAGGAATCAGGAGTAGAGAAATTTGCAATAAATAGAGGAGCAATACAATGGATTTACACGAACTGACCCTTGACCGGGCAAAGGATCTGCTCAGCTCCGGTCAGATCTCCTCAACGGAACTTACCCGATGCATGCTTGACAGAATAGGTGTCCATGACCAAAAGGTGGGTGCCTTTATCACCGTTGACACGGATGGCGCCCTCGAGGCTGCGGCGGCGGCCGATAGGCGCCTCGCCGGAAATGAGGATGCTCCTCCCCTCCTCGGCATACCTGTCTCCCTGAAAGACCTCGTGTGCACCAGGGGGCTCAGGACCACCTGTGCCTCAAGGATTCTGGAAAACTTCGTTCCCGCCTACGATGCCACTGCCGTTGCCCTTTTGAAACAGGCTGGGGCCGTGATTATGGGCAAGACCAACATGGATGAGTTCGGCATGGGTTCGTCAACGGAGAATTCAGCCTTCCATGTCACCCGGAACCCCTGGGATCTTGAATGTGTGCCCGGCGGATCCAGCGGAGGGTCTGCCGCAGCCGTTGCAGGGGGCATGTGCATGGCGTCCCTCGGGACCGACACAGGCGGCTCGATCCGCCAGCCCGCCTCCCACTGCGGTGTCGTGGGGTTTAAACCAAGCTATGGCAGGGTGTCAAGGTTTGGTCTCGTTGCCTATGCCTCTTCCCTGGATCAGATCGGGCCCATCACCCGTACGGTGAAGGACGCGGCCCTGGTGATGAACGTCATCGCAGGTCATGATCCAAAGGACTCCACCTCGGCTGTCATGGACCCATCCATGGACACCGCCGTTAACCCCTCCACCGGCCGCCTGGATTTTACCAGGGCCTGTTCCGAGTTCAACGACAGGGGCCTTGCCGGCATGACGGCCGGAATTCCTAGGGAGTATATCGGGATGAGGGGCCTTGATCCCGAGGTTGAACAGGCCTTTAAAGGGGCCTGCAAGGTCCTGGAGGGGTTAGGCGTTAAGTTCAGGGAGGTTTCCCTTGCCCAGACCGATTTTGCCGTTGCCGCCTACTATGTGCTGGCCTCCTCCGAGGCAAGCGCCAACCTTGCCCGGTTTGACGGGGTAAGGTACGGGTTCAGGGCAGAGGGTTGTGAGGATCTCCTGGAGATGTACCGGAAGAGCCGTTCCAGCGGGTTCGGCCTTGAGGTGAAACGCAGGATCATAATGGGGAGCTATGCCCTTTCCGCAGGTTACTACGACGAATATTACGGCCGGGCCTCCCGGGTGAGGTCGTTGATAATGGCCGATTTTGCAAGGGCCTTTGAGCTATGCGACATTGTTGTATCGCCTGTTGCACCCACGCCCGCATTTAAAATTGGTGAAAAGGTCGCCGATCCCGTGACCATGTATCTGGAGGACACCTTCACCCTCTCTGCCAACATGGCAGGTATCCCCGGTCTGTCGGTTCCATCGGCCCTGTCGTCAAAGGGGCTGCCCATGGGGCTTCAGATCCTCGG
>JAVERV010000043.1:0-32993 GCA_034006945.1 Desulfobacterium sp.
GTTTTGTGAGGGGCACCTGGGACCAGGCCGCCACCATGATCGCCGCAGGCTTGATCCACACCATAAAAAAATATGGTCCTGACCGCATCTTCGGATTCTCACCCATCCCGGCCATGTCCATGGTCTGTTACGCCTCAGGTTCACGCTTTCTATCCCTCATCGGCGCTTCGATGATCAGCTTTTACGACTGGTACTGCGACCTGCCGCCGGCATCGCCCCAAATATGGGGCGAGCAGACCGATGTGCCCGAAAGTGCCGACTGGTACGAATCAACCTATTTCATCGTGTGGGGCACCAACCTGCCCATGACCCGCACCCCGGACGCCCATTTTTTCACCGAGGCCCGATACCGGGGAGCTAGGGTTGCGGCCGTGGCTCCCGACTATGCCGAATATGTAAAGTTCGCCGACACCTGGCTGCCGGCAAAGGCTGGAACCGACGGGGCCCTGGCCATGGCCATGACCCACGTGATTATAAAGGAATTTTACATCGAAAACCCAGTGCCCTACTTCCTCGACTACGCCCGGCAATACACGGATTTACCCTTTGTGGTGGTATTGAACGAAAAGAACGGAGTGTTTACCCCGGGCCGATTTCTGAGGGCCTCAGATCTCGGTGTGAAGGTAAACAACGCCGACTGGAAAACGGTGATTGTCGACGAGGAGAGCAAAGAGTTTAAGATCCCCAACGGCAGCATCGGATTCCGGTGGCACCAGAGCGGACGCTGGAACCTGAAACTCGAGGATGACGGTGAACCTGTCACCCCGAAGCTCAGTCTCAAGGATCTCGAGGATGGTTGGCGGGAGGTATCCTTTCCAATATTTGAGGGCGAAAAGGCAGGTTCTAAAAAGGGTCTCGTTCCCTTTAAAATCGTAAAAACAGATTCGGGCGAACTCATCACAGTCACGGTTTTTGATCTGCTCACAGCCCAGCTTGGCGTCTTACCAAAAGATGCACCGTCCAAGCCCTTTCACAATGGAACTGATTATCCGACAGATTACAATGATCCTAAGCCCTATACCCCTGCCTGGCAGGAGGCCATCACCGGGGTTCCTGCGGCCGATGCCATCCGGGTGGCCCGGGAATTTGCCGATAATGCCGCTAAAACTCACGGTAAATCCATGATCTTTCTGGGTGCCGGCACCAACCACTGGTTCCACAGCGACATGATCTATCGAACCATCATCAACCTGACCACCCTTTGCGGCTGCCAGGGGGTCAACGGCGGCGGCTGGGCCCACTATGTGGGTCAGGAAAAGGTCCGGCCCCTTGCGGCCTGGTCCCAGGTGGCCTTTGGTCTTGACTGGCAAAGACCGCCCAGACAGCAGAACGGCACCTCTTTTTTCTATTTTGCAAGCGGCCAGTGGCGCTACGACACCCAGGACCCCAAGGACCTTGTTTCACCACTTTCAACGGCATCGCCCATGAAGCACATGGCCGATTACAACGTTATTGCAGCCCGCCTGGGGTGGCTGCCTTCCTATCCCCAGTTTGATCAGAACCCTATCAAACTTGTGCAGGAGGCCATGGATTCAGGTGCGGTAACAGACGCTGAAATCATAGCCTTTGCAGTGAACAAGCTTAAAAGGGGAGAACTCAAATTCGCCATTGAAGATCCAGACAGCCCGGCCAACATTCCCAGGATGCTTTTTCTGTGGAGGGCAAACCTTTTGGGGGCAAGCGGAAAGGGCCATGAGTATTTCCTCAAGCATCTTCTGGGGGTCGAAAATGCACTCCTTGGCGAGGAGAGCGATCTTCGACCAGAAGAAATCAAGTGGCGTGATCCAGCCCCGGAGGGAAAACTCGATTTGCTGGTCACCCTGGAGTTGCGCATGTCCACAAGTGCCATGTACGCAGATATTGCCCTTCCTGCGGCGGGCTGGTACGAGATGCACGATTTAAGCACTACGGACATGCACCCCTTTATCCACCCCTTTAACCCGGCCATTGATCCTCCCTGGGAGAGCCGCACCAACTGGGAACAGTTTAAAACAATTGCCGAAAAATTTTCAGAACTTGCTAAGGAGCATCTGGGCGAAGTAAAGGATCTGGTTGCAACCCCCCTGATGCACGACACCCCCGGTGAAATAGCCCAGTCCCAGGTCATGGACTGGCATAAGGGCCAATGCGACCCCATACCGGGCAAGACCATGCCCGACCTCTCTGTGGTTAATCGAAACTATCCCGAGACGTATCGAATGATGACCGCCTTTGGCCCTCTGGCTGAATCAAAGGGAATGGGGGCAAAGGGTGTGACTTGGAAGGCTGAGGACGAAGTTGCAGGATTGAAAACATCCTTGGGCAGGGTTACAGAACCCGGCATAAGTCAGGGGCGGCCGATCATGGAAACGGCCAGGCAGGTTGCGGAAACGATCCTTGCCCTTGCACCCGAGACCAATGGAGAAACGGCGGTCAAGGCCTGGGAGGGTGTGGAACGACGCACGGGTCTCAGTCTCAAACACTTAAGCCAACCCCGCCAGGGCGAGCGCATAAGGTTCGATGATATCACGGTCCAGCCCCGCAAGATCATAACCTCACCCATCTGGAGCGGCATCGAGTCGGAGCATCGGCGTTACTCCCCCTTTGTGATCAACATCGAAGAAAAAGTTCCCTTCAGGACACTTACCGGCCGGGCCCAGTTCTACCAGGACCACGCGTGGATGCTGGATTTTGGCGAACACCTGCCCCTTTACCGGCCCCCCGTTCAAATGCTCAACGAAATATCCCTCAAGGTGAAACGCTACCCTGACCGGGAAATCGAGCTTAACTACCTGACCCCCCACTCCAAATGGTCGATCCACAGCACCTATTCAGACACGCTTACCATGCTGACGCTCTTTCGAGGTGGCGAGGCAATCTGGATAAACGACCAGGACGCCAGAAAAATTGAGGTCCGGGACAACGAATGGCTGGAGTGTTTTAACGCAAACGGGGTGGTAATGGCCAAGGCCGTGGTAAGCCCCCGGATCCCGCCGGGCAAGGCCTTCATGTACCACGCCCAGGAACGCCTGATCAACACGCCCGGCTCAAGGCTGTCCGGCCAGCGGGGCGGCACCCACAACAGCGTTACACGCATCGTTGTAAAACCCACCCACATGATCGGCGGGTATGCCCAGCTGAGCTACGGTTTCAACTATTACGGTCCGGTAGGTTCCCAACGGGACGAAACCATCATAGTAAGAAAAGCAGGAGAGGTTGAATGGTATGAAGATTAAAGCCCAATACGCCATGGTTCTGAACCTTGATAAATGCATCGGCTGCCACACGTGCAGCATTACCTGCAAAAACGTGTGGACCAACCGTGAAGGTGCCGAATACATGTGGTTCAACAACGTCGAATCAAAGCCCGGAATAGGCTTTCCAAAGAAGTGGGAAAACCAGAACGAATATAAGGGCGGATGGGAACTGAGCCATGGCCGCCTGAAACTAAAGGCCGGAGGCCGCATCAAGAAGGGTCTCAACATATTTCACAACCCAGATCTACCGGTAATGGACGATTACTACGAGCCCTGGAGTTACGACTACTCAAAGCTGATCAACAGTCCCACCCGCAAGCACCAGCCCTCCATCTTCCCCCAATCCCTTGTGACCGGAAAGCCCATGACCCCCACCTGGGGTCCCAACTGGGAGGACGACCTGGCAGGTCTGGGGGAGACAGGGGGAGGAGACATAAACTTCAAGGGTCTGGAGATCGAGACCTATCTTCAGTTTAAAAACGTGTTCATGTTCTGGCTGCCCCGTCTGTGCGAGCACTGCCTCAACCCCGCCTGCGTGGCATCCTGCCCGTCAGGTGCCATTTACAAGAGGGACGAGGACGGCATCGTTCTTGTGGATCAGGAGCGGTGCCGGGGATGGCGTTATTGCGTGTCGGGCTGCCCCTACAAAAAGGTTTACTTCAACTGGAAGACCGGCCGGGCCGAAAAGTGCATCCTCTGCTACCCAAGACTTGAAGCCGGGCTGACAACCCTTTGCGCCCACAGCTGCGTTGGTAGGATTCGTTACCTCGGGGTTCTGCTCTATGATATGGATCGCATCAAAGAGGCGGCCTCGGCTCCCTCGGACCAGGAGGTTTATCCTGCCCATCTCGACATCATTCTTGATCCCCATGACCCTGAAATCAGGCGCATGGCAGCAGACCAGGGCATTGCTCCCAACATGGTGGAGGCAGCCCAGGGATCTCCGGTATACCCTTTGATAAAGGATTGGCGGCTGGCCCTGCCCCTGCACCCGGAATTTAGAACCCTTCCCATGGTGTGGTATATACCGCCCTTGAGCCCCGTCACAAGCCGGGTGGAGCCTTCAAGCCAGTTGGATGCCATAGAGAGAATGCGGATTCCCATGACCTACCTTGCAAATCTCCTGACCGCAGGCGACGAGGTCCCGGTCAGGATGGCCCTGAAACGCCTGGCGGCTATCCGGAATTATATGCGCACCCACCGGGTTGAAAATCGATGGGACACCGGTCTGCTCGACAGCGTGGGGCTTGATAAGAAAAATGCCATGGCGATTTATCGCCTGCTGGCCCTTGCCAATATTAACGATCGTTTTGTTCTGCCGACAAAACCCGTTCTTGAGGGTCAGGACAATTTCACCCGCCAGGGCTCCTGCGGATTTAACGATGCATTTTAAAAGTTACACAAAACAAGCGGGATCGAGTGTAGGGGCTCCCCTTGCGGGCGCCCTTTATAATTGCCCCAATAAAGCCGTAGGTTGGGTTGAGGAACGAAACCCAACGATTGTAAGGCATTCCATTTAACGTTGGGTTTCGCTAGGCTCTACCCAACCTACAATGCAGTCCACCGAATCAAAAGGACAAGGAGAAAGATTATGCACCCGGATTCCATGCGGTTGATTTCCATATTGCTGAACTATCCCGACGAGGCCCTGTTCAGCCATTTGGATCAAATTCTTTCCAGGGCTGACCAGGTCTGCCCTGACACAATAAAATCAGCCATCCAGGAGTTCATCAACGAGTATAAATCCCAGGGCCTTGTCAAGGTCCAAGAAAATTATACGACCCTTTTTGACATGGAACCGTCAACCACCTTGAACATCACCTACCACGCCCACGGTGACAGCGAAAAACGGGCCGCTGCCCTTACCCGGCTTGTGCAAAGCTACGCAGGGGCCGGATGGGAGGGAACCAGCGGCGAACTTCCCGATTATCTGCCAATGATGCTTGAATTTCTTGCCATCTCTCCACCTGGGGAAGATACAGCACCGGTCTGGGTGTGCCTTCAAGGCATGCACCCCCTTGTTGAACGCCTGGAAGAAAAGGCGCCCCTGTATGCTTCTCTTTTAAAACCGATTTTGACCATGGCCACAAAAAAATCACCACCAATATCTACCCCAGAGGAGGAAATCCCATGAACCTTTTAAATACCTTCCTGTTTATTATTTTTCCCTATCTCTGCCTTACCACCTTTCTTCTTGGCCACAGCTACCGTTACCTCACCGACCGTTACACCTGGAATGCCCGGTCAAGCGAATTTCTGGAGAAAAAAACCCTGTTTGCAGGCTCCATGCTCTTCCACTATGGAATCATATTCACATTCTTTGGCCATGCAAGCGGTTTGCTTATCCCGCAAAGCCTCCTCGATCAAATCGGCATTGACAGCCAGACCCATACCTTCATCGCCCTTTGGAGCGGTTTAGCGGTGGGAGCTGCAGCCTTTATCGGCCTGGTGCTCCTTTTTAAACGGCGCATGACCCATCCCCGGGTTCGAGCGGTTAACAGGCTCAACGACACCGTCACCCTTACTGGATTGTTCGTTGTGATAGCTACAGGCCTTTTCAATGTGATATTTGGAAACTACGACGTACTCTACACCATTGCACCCTGGATCCGGGGGATCGTAATCTTTACACCCGATGCCATGCTCATGAAAACCGCACCCCTGAGCTACAAGATCCATGTGATAACGGCCTTGGCCCTGCTCGGTTTTTCACCCTTCAGCCGCCTGGTTCACATCTGGAGCGTACCGGTGACCTATCTTTTCCGCAGGTGGATTCTTTTTCGACGTCAGGCACGGCAATTGTAGATGACAAGGTAGGTTTATGGATAAAATAGATTACGATATTTTTTTTCACGACTTTATGCTGCCGGGCACGGGCATTCTGCTCTTTATATTTTCAGCAGTGTTAATAACGCTTTTTCTTATACGGCCAAAACCTTTACAGGCCCGGTCCGGGCAGCATTTTTTCATGAACAGAATCCAGCAGCTGAACCCGGCCTATTTCGCCCTGGTGATGTCCACCGGTATTGTTTCGATTGCAGCCCATCTCCAGGGATTAAATATCGTTGCCACAACGCTTTTGGGGTTCAATATCGTTGCCTATCCTGTTTTATGGGCTATGTACATCTGCCGCATGGTATGGTTCTCTCAAAATTTCAAGAATGATTTTCTCGACCACACCCTTGGCATGGGTTATTTTACTGCAGTGGCAGCCTCCGGGGTCCTTGGAAGCCAGGTCGTCATGCTGTTCAACAGCTTTTTCATCGCCGCAGCTCTTTGGTGCATCACCATCTCTTTATGGCTCTGCCTCATATATGGAATCTTCACAGGGTTTATCACCAAGAGAGAAAAACCCACCATAGACCGGGGCATAAACGGCGGCTGGCTTCTCGCCATCGTTGCCACCCAGGCCGTTGCCGTTCTGAGTACGACCCTCGCTCCTTTTTTTGAATATTATCTGGAACCCGTACTGTTTTTAGCCTTTGTTACCTGGCTGTTCGGCGGAATGCTGTATATCTGGGTTATCTCTTTGATCTTCTACCGTTATCTGTTCTTTGCCTTTTCCCCCGAGGATCTGACCCCGCCCTACTGGATCAACATGGGAGCGGTTGCCATCACCACCCTTGCAGGCACAGGATTGATAGCCAATGCAGACTCATCCTCTTTTTTAATCGAGCTTGGGCCTTTTCTTACTGGACTCACCTGGTTTTTCTGGGCAACTGCGACATGGTGGATTCCAATGCTTGTGATCCTTGGGGTGTGGCGCCACGGATATCGACGGTTCCCCCTGGGCTACAGTCCGTTGTTCTGGGGGGCGGTCTTCCCCCTTGGGATGTACACGGCCTGCACCCACAGGCTCTCTGAGGTGACCGGCGTTGAGCTGATAGGCATAATACCCAAAGGCTTTGTCTACATTGCCCTGGCAGCATGGCTGATAACCCTGGGCGGGATGGTGCATGCTGTTTTTACAGGCCTTGGACAATCCAGAATGAAGGATTTTTGAACAGCTGAGCAGAGCATTGCTGGGACACATTGGCATCCACTCTTTTTAAGGGACATCAATCAAGGTTTGCCCCCATACTACAGAGACCCTAAGTCTGTTTACCCTACCCTATATCATTCATTAGCAGGCCGTGGATCTCTCTATCGTCTATTCCAAGATAGCGCATTGTTACAGCCGGGTTGCTGTGATTGTATCTTTTGCACATCAGTTCAACCCCTGTGCCAAAGGAGGTACGCATTTGATATCCCCATGTCTTTCGTAATGTATGGGAACTGTACTGGCCTGGTAGATTTATGGCCTGACACCACCCCTTTATCAGCCTGCCCACTGTTTGACTTGTTAAGGGTCTGTTTGTTCCCTTCCTGGATCTGAAAAGGTATTCGCTGTTCTTTGGCTTGCATTTCTTCAGGTAGCCTGCCAGAGCCTTATGGGTGGTCTTGTTAATCACAAGGATGTTTTCCTTTTTTGTTTTCTGTTCTGTGATTTGCAGGGTATCCCCTACTTTCAATCTCGACACCTGGCCTACCTTCAACGTTACAAGATCGCTTGCCCTTAATCCGTTGTTAATGCCCATTGTCCAAAGTAACAGATCACGGGGTTTGTCTGCTAGAAGTTTTGAGATGGCTTTGATGTTCTGTACGCTCCTTACCGGTTCCGCTGTGACGTTTGATCCCTTTTTCAGTCCTTTGGATTTGCCCTGTATTGTTGCCATGTCTTACCCCTTGGTTTTTTTGTCCGCTGTTTACTTGACGTATACTGAATGTTTAGTTTCTACTGTTGATGCTATCAAGGTAGACATTCAAACACAAGGGGTATTAATAAAGGGGTTGAAAGGCTCTATTTACGGAGGTTTAACTAACAGGGTTACAAACTTTTTTTTAAACAGTGTCAGCAATTAGAACAACAATCTTTTTGACGGGGCTTTCTGGAACTCAAAAACAGGATAAGATTATTGTTGAGTTTCCCTTGGAGCTCTATCCAGAACATCTCTTAATTTTTCAGTCAACTCTTTTAGAGAAAAGGGTTTCTGGATAAATGCAACCCCCTCTTTCACCTCTCCGTGATCAGCGATAATATTAGCAGTGTAGCCGGACATGAATAACAGTTTGATTGCCGGACAAATATCTATCACCTTTTTTGCCAACTCCCGGCCATCCATTTTAGGCATGACAACGTCCGTCATCAGAAGGTGTATTTTACCGACATATGAATTGGCCAGGTCTATTGCTTCGGCAGGTGTGGCAGCTGACAAAACCGAATAGCCACTAAGCTCAAGCATCATCCCGGCCATTTGTAGAATAGATGGTTCATCTTCCACCAGTAAAATGGTTTCACTACCAGTCGGCATAAGGTTTTCCGGGACAAGAACCCTGGGTGTTTCATCAGCGGCATAGAACCGGGGCAAATAAATTTTAAAAATGGCCCCCTGGCCTGGTTCGCTGTATACATTTATGAATCCATTATTCTGCTTTACAATACCATAAACTGTGGCAAGACCAAGGCCGGTGCCCTGATTTACCTCCTTGGTAGTGAAAAAAGGTACGAACAGATTGTTCAGGGTGTCCTTGTCCATGCCGCAGCCATTGTCACTGACAGCCAGCACAACAAAATCACCGGGGATAAAACCTGAATGCTGTTTACAGTATTGCTCATTAAAGCTTTTTGTTTCCATTTCAATGGTGAGCTTTCCCACACCGGTGATGGCATCCCTGGCATTCACACACAAATTGGCAAGGATTTGATCAATCTGGGACGGGTCTATTTTGACTGGCCATAACCGACTGACAGGTAACCATGACAGCTCAATGTTTTCACCAATGAGTCGTCTCAGCATCTTGAGCATACTTTCAACAGTGTTATTCAAGTTTAGAACTTTAGGTTCAATGACTTGTTGCCTGGCAAAGGCGAGCAGTTGTTTTGTAAGGTTTGCCGATCGCAGGGCAGCCTTTTGAATTTCTTTCAGGTCACCATATAGATCTTGATTGTCTTTTGTTTTTCTAAAGGCAAAATCAAGATATCCCAGGATTACGCTCAGCATATTGTTGAAATCATGGGCGACTCCTCCAGCAAGCTTTCCTATGGATTCCAATTTTTGTGATACTTGAATCTGTCTTTCCAGCTGCTTTCGTTCAGTGATATCTTGAGCGGTCCCAAATATCCGATAAGCTTTACCATCTTCGGACTTATCCGCTGAACCTTTTCCATGTATCCAGCCTATTTGACCATTCGATCGTAGTATTCTAAATTCAATATTAAAGGGTGTTCCCTTGGCACTTAAGGTTTGGATCGACCTATCAAAAAGCTCCCAATCTTCATCATGAATTAAGTTTTTATGTGCAGCAAAGGATGGTCCTCCCTTTGCTGGATCAAGTCCAAAAATACGGAATATTTCTTTGGACCACCTCGTTGTCCCTGAAGGCAAACACAACTCCCAATGCCCGATTTTGGCAATTCGTTGAGCTTCCCTGTGAAGGCTTTTTCTTTTCAGCAGCGCCTCATTAGACCACTTACGCTCGGTGATGTCATGTACTAAACCGAATAGATATACAGGCTTCCCATTTTTCCCCAATTCCGCAAACCCTTTCAAATCACACACCCGAATTTCACCATCTTTTCTAATGATGCGGATTTCAAATTCATAGGGCGTTCCATCCACCAATGCAATTTTAACGGCCTGCTGCAGAGCTTTAAAGTCTTCAGAGGGATACAGTTCGGCGTGCTCAGCCCAGCTCGGTGCACCATCATAAGGATCTCTTTGAAATATACGAAACAACTCTTCTGACCACGTCACCTCATCAGTTGCAATTTTCCATTCCCAACTCCCCAAGTGGGCGATTTGTTCAGTCCGGGCTAACATCTTTTGGCTTTGATAGAGCTTTTTCTGTGCAATTTTGCCATCAGTTATTTCGCGAACAATTGCATAGGCTTCACCATTTTCGGTCGGTGTTAACCGAGATTCATAATACCGGGTATCTTGCTCTGAAAAAGACAATTCGTACTCAATTAACTGTGTTTCCCCTTGATCTATTGTTTTCTGAATAGAGTAGAGGAGTTTGTCAGAAGCTTCATCGGGCATAACATCTTTAAGGTTTTTACCTAAAAAATTTTTTGGTTCTACCAATAATTGATCCCAATCAGGGGCAAAAAAGTCAAGATATTCCCCATCACGAGAATACCGGAACATAAGATCTTGCCCTGTCAAAAGCACAGCATTTTCTAAATCATGGAATCTTTTTTCCAATTCTTTATAATTGGGTTTTTTAAACATGGTCGTTACCTTAGATGATAATGTATGATTTGTTCAAACCAACTCAAGCTGAGCTTCAACCAAGCCTTTGATTCTCCCATTCTTTGGATCCTCCAAGACCTTGTATACGGTCGGACGGCTGATCCCGAACGTTCAGCAATATTGTGTTTTGTTTTTAAACTCTCTGCATTTGTCATAAAATCTTTTCAGGTTCAATCTTTTTCAGGCTTTTGGCATAATCAGAATAATGTTTTTTTATGCAATCCTGGCAAATGCCATGGCTGAATTCTGCCTCTGAGTGTTCGTGAATATAACTTTCGATTGAGTTCCAATATCCCTTGTCATCCCGGATTTTTTTACAATGGGAGCAGATGGGAAGGAGCCCACTTAAAGTTTTTACTTCAGACAATGCTTTCTGGAGTTCTTTAACAGATCGGTCACGCTCATGTTCTGCTTTTTCTCTTTCCCGGATTCGATTTTGTATATAGCCCATTCCTGCCCATAGCGCCCCAACCCCAAGGAACCAAAGGACTCCCAAGCCTTGGGCTACCTGTACGGTACGACTATGTGCTGATGCCAGGTAAGGCTCCATGGGTACAGCCAAACTTATCCCGCCTAGGATGTCACCGACTTTATATCCTTGATGTCCATGGCATTTCAGGCAGCCCTCCTCTACAATAAATGATCGAATCACTCGGAAATAGGGTTTATCCTCTATTATTCCAATAGATGTATCCTCTATTTTTCCACTCTCAAAAGATTTCAGAGCCTTGGTTTCCCAAGAATCAGGGATGTTTTCTGGATTAAGTGGCTTTAAACTCGTTATGTACCCTTGAAGCCCGTATTGTTTCTTGCCCAACTCGTGAACCTGCCGGGTCATATAAGCCGGGTTAACAAGGGTCAGCTGTTTTCCTGAAGGGGTTGAGATTTCCCGCTCTTGAACATTTAGGTATGGATTTGGAGGTGTGTTTTCCGTAATCGGCACATAAACACCTCCATGCGTGGTTGCCCAACGACGGTAGACGGTATCTTTGTTGAAACTGGCAACCGCTTCCAACCGAGCCAGGGAAGAGAATGCCTTTTTTGTGCTCATGGAATCAAATATAAACAACGTTCCAACAATCACCGTCCACAAGGCCACCATGCCCCAGGTATAATAATTGAAACGATGTGATTCATTTACAAAAGATCCTGGTACTGCAAAATCAGGTTTTTGGTCCATCCAACACCCCTTCGAAATCTTGTATAAGGTCGGACGGCTGATCTTGAACTGTTCAGCCACGGCCTTTTTTGCCTGGCAAGCATCCACCAGGATTATAATCACCTGTTTCTGAGAATCATTGAGCGTTATAAACTTCCTGTGGAGTTTTACGTCTCTCTCTTGGGCCGTTTTGACACCTTAGTCCAGCCACTCCATCGAATGGACATGGAGCCTGCCACTTCCCCGCAGATATTCAAAAGGAAGCCTTACCGTGTAAGGCTTACACCAAATCGGCCCTTCTTTACACGAAACCACAGGGTTGTGTAAAAGAAAGTGTGGTTTGTTTTACAGATTGAGATAATGCCGAGAGTATCGGCGGAGCCTAATTTACGGGTACGTAAAACTTGAGCTCTGCCTGTTTATCTTTTGTCAGCCCATAGAGGTATATTCCCTCCATGCGTAATCGTTCTATCCTAGGGAAAAGATCAAGGAACATGAACTCCTGCCGCATCTCTTGCTCCGGCCCCGCCATTTTTGTTGCTCCAACTTGAGCAAGCTTCAGATTCCCCTGGGAGTCTATCTTCATGGAGCCAAAAAAACGATTGATGCCTGTGAAACCCGAAAACCTGCCCTCCTCTTCAAATTTTATAAAGGGACGTTCGCCAATGGGGGGAATGTCCTTCCCATCCTTTGTAATTTTCTCAAGCTGCCATTGCACTCCAGTGATCTTGCCGAAATTTTCGGAGGTAATGAGAGTTTCTCCATCCAAATCAGTCAGTTTGCCGTCATTTAAGGCAGAACAGCCTGTAAAAACAAGAGCAAGGCAAACAACAAGGTAAAAACAACGTACCATAAGTATCATCCTTTATTGATCTTTATTAATCAAAGGTTTAAGCATATAACTCAGATCACTTTCCCGGGTGGGATAGGGACTCAAAAGGGTTTGCCGGTATAATTTATCAACGGGGATTTTATGGATCATGGCGGACCTGATAGTATTGATCACGCCTCCTGCCTGGTCTGACAGGATGTGAGCCCCTAGAATCAGGTTGTTTTCATCCACCAGCACCTTGAATGCGGCATGTTCAAGGCCGATTCGTTGATAGGTGGGCCACCCTATGTTTTTTTCAAAGTTCTTTCGAAAGGATATCCCATCCCTTTCCAGGGCCTCTTCTGTTTTCCCGATGGTTGCAAGCTGGGGCAGGGTAAAAAGAACAGCTGGAACCGCGGTGTAATCCATTGAAGCCCCCTTGCCCTGACCAAGGTCGGCCAGGATGTTTTCAGCCGCAGTAAGGGCCTCCACATCTGCCACCCGGGCAAGCTGGATGGTTGCCGCACAGTCGCCCACTGCAAAGATGTGCGGGCAGGACGTTCGCATGCCAGGATCTACCTCTATCCCATGACGGGAATATTTTACACCGGCACTCTCCAACGAAAGAGCGTCAAGATCGGCCACCCGGCCCGCACCATGGACCACGAGCCCTGTCTCAATGGGATCCCCTACTTTGGATAGAACCCTGAATCCTTTTGCTGTTTTTTCAATTTTTTCGATCTTTACACCGCATTTGACCTCCACGCCGGCCGCAGTTGATGCCACCACAAGTTCGGCCACTATTTCAGCGTCAAAGGGCCCCAGGGGACGTTCACCCACCTCCAGAATCATCGATCGTTGTTTGGCCCCCCCCAGCCGTGCAACAAAATGGGCAAATTCAAACGAGATAAATCCGCCCCCGATGAATACGACGGAATCTGGAAGCTCGTTTAATTCAAGGAATTGATCATTTGTAATAACATGTTCCATCCCTTGGATGGGCAAATCCATGGGTCTGGCACCGGCGGCCAGAATAAAAAAATCGCCCATGATCTCCCTGGCGTTCACACGCAGGGTCTTATCATCGACAAAAGTGGCGATTCCAGGCAGGAACTCGATCCCTGCCCCTTGAATGTTTTTAACTGTCCCTGGCGGAACCTTTGAGGTGAACTTGTTTTTTTCTTGAACCACCCGGCCCCACTCTCCTTTTGAAGCCTGGACAATTCCCCTGCCCTCAAGGTGCCGGGTCTTGTCAACCGCTTCAGCCGCCTCGTAAAACCATTTTTTAGGCTGACATCCCCTAAGGGCGCATGTCCCGCCGGGCAAATGGGATTTTTCAACAAGGGCAACGTTCAAACCCTTTTCCTTAAGAAGAAAAGCGGCTGTCTGACCGCCTGTACCGCTGCCCACAACAATAACATCAAATTTGTCTGTGCTTTCAGGCATCTTACCTCCTTATCCTGTGTTTTAATCAATAGCCACAAAGGGCGACCGCAAGGGATCGCCCCTACTGGTCTCAGCTTGTTTTATCGAGATTTTATCGTTCGTTGTGTCCAAAAGGACATGGGGGTTTAAAGGAAACTCCCGTTGAAACATCCTAGTCGGAGTCTTGACTTAAGAGCCCTCTTTGGTTATCCTGCCCGGAACGTTCAAAACCAAAGGGTCGAAAGCATTAAGAAGGGTCAAAGCGACCCCCGACGTTTTGCGGTTCCGGGCAGGATAACCAAAGGGCGGAATGACACTACTGCCCACCCTGTACCATCCTGTTTCATTCTTCGTTGTGTCTTCCAAGACATCCAAGACATGGATCATACCATGTTTAACAGCGCCTTAACACACCAAGGGTCTGGGTCAGGGAAACAGCCTCATAATCCCCGGAGGCAAGGGCTGATTCATAAATCTTGCGGGGAGCCTGGCCACCCAGGGCTTCATCGAAAAAGATGTCATGAATTACAAGAAATCCATCCTTCATGATATGGGGGGCCCAGAGGCGAAGGTCGTTCGAGGCTGCCTCAAACGAATGCCCCCCGTCAATAAACAGGAGAGAAAGTTGCGTGGCCCACATGCGGGCAGCTGTTTTTGAATCTGAAACTATGGGAACGACGGTTGAAAGCAACCCTGCCCGCTCCAGGGTTGTCTGGAAAAAATTAAAGGTGTTGATTCGGCCGAGGTTTTGGTCAAAAAGCTCAGGATCAAAGTATTCCTCGCCCGGCTGCTGTTCCTCAGATCCCCTGTGGTGGTCCAGGGAGAAAAGAATTCCCTGTCTTTGCTTACAGGCAAGACCTAGAAAATAGGCTGACTTTCCGCAATAAGATCCGATTTCAAGGCAGGGCCCAAGGGTTGCCGCATCAAGGGCGGTATTGTAAAGTTTTTCAGCCTCCTCATCTGTCATAAAGCCCTTTATCGTCCTTGCAAATTCAAAATCAATCATCGTCATAACGCTTTACCAGCACCTCCCTCTGCTTTGCCCCTTCCTGGGGACCGATTATCCCCTCCTTCTCCATCACCTCGATGATCCTGGCGGCCCTGTTGTAACCGATCCTCAAATGGCGCTGGACGCTTGAGATGGAAGCCTGGCGTGACCTGGTCACAAGGGCCACAGCCTCGTCATACTTTTCATCATATTCGGTCTCCTGATCGTTGTCTTTACCATCTTCGGATCGCTCGGTCACATCCTCCACATATTCAGGGGCCTGCTGTTCTTTTAAAAATGCGGTAACCCTTGCGATCTCAGCCTCTGAAATATAGGCACACTGAATGCGCTGGAGCCTTCCGGTTCCCGGGGGAAGAAAAAGCATGTCTCCGTTGCCAAGCAGCCGTTCCGAGCCGTTGGAGTCAAGAATGGTCCTTGAGTCGATGCGTGACGAGACCTGGAAGGATATCCTGGTGGGGAAGTTGGCCTTGATGATTCCGGTGAGGACATCCACGGACGGCCGCTGGGTGGCAAGGATCAGATGGATCCCTGCGGCCCTTGCCATCTGGGCAAGGCGGATAAGGGCGGATTCCACCTCCCTTGAAGCAACCATCATGAGGTCGGCAAACTCGTCCACGATAACCACAATATAGGGCAGTTTTTCAACTGCCTCCCGTTCATCGCCATCGCTTTTTTCAGACTCTTTTGTCCCGCCCTTTTCCACAAGCTCGTTGTACTGGAGGATGTTCCGAGCCCCGTTTTCAGCCAGAAGTTCATACCGCCGCTCCATCTCCCGGACCGCCCAGAAAAGAGCATTGGTTGCCTTTTTCATATCTGTAACCACAGGTGAGATCAGATGGGGTATCCCGTCGTAAACAGAAAGTTCGATGCGCTTGGGGTCCACCATGATAAACTTGACCTCTTTGGGAGATGCCTTGTAAAGAAGACTGATTATCATGGAGTTGAGCCCCACGCTCTTGCCCGTACCAGTAGCGCCTGCGATGAGAAGATGGGGCATGCGGTCCATGGCGGCTGCAATGGGAACACCAACAATATCCTTGCCAAGGGCGAGGGTGAGCTTTGACTCTGAGTTGACAAAGGCCGTGGATGTAATTATTTCCCGCAGGCCAACAAAATGACGCCGATCGTTGGGGATCTCAACCCCTACAACATCCTTGCCTGGTATGGGGGCAACGATACGTATGCTAAGCGCACTCAGGGCAAGGGCAAGATCGTCTGTAAGATTAACGATCTTGCTGATTTTAACCCCAGGCGCAGGTCTATACTCAAAGGTGGTAATCACGGGGCCTGGAAGAATCTCCACCACCTCCCCTGAGATTCCGAAATCAATGAGTTTTTTCTCAAGGATCGCCCCTTTCTTTCTGAGGAGCTCAATGTTGACCTTTCCCTTTACCGCCTTTTTTTCCTTGAGCAGAGCGACCGGGGGAAGGATAAAATCAGATCGAACTCTCAAATCTTCAACTGGTCCAGAAGCTTGAATTTCAGCATCCTGGGGAGGGGTTTGAATGACAACGGCCCCTGACTCCCCCTTTGGCGAAACAATCTCACCATCTTCCCGGGCGGTTAGATCGAATTTGGCAGCCCTGTTTTTTTGGGGAAAAAGAGTCAACCGCCTTGGAGGGGCTGCCCCGCCTACATCGATTGTTTGAACCCTCTGTTTTCTCCTGTCGTGGAGCCTGTTAAAGGCCCTGGTGCACCCATTGGCAAGGGCCTTTGAACCCCGGATCAGACGCCCCAGGAGACCTGCAATCTTCCGTTTAATCCAAAAGAACACCGTTACCAGGGAGATGCCCGTGGTCAAAACAAACCCCAGGGCAAAGAGAAGAATCAGGATGATCACAGAGCCTGGAATATTGGTGTAATGAACAAGAAAATCGGCGAAGAAAATCCCCACCCATCCACCCGAAGAGTAAGTCTGCCCCCACAACGGATAACTCTCCTGAACAAGGGTGAGCATGGCGCCCGTTGACACCACCACCACCATTCCCCCGCAAAGGGTCATGGCAATGATTTGGCCGATGATCCGGCTAGAACCTCGCTTGAAATACCAGAAAGAACAGAGAAGCAGTAACACAGGCACCCAGAATGCCCCAAGACCAAAAAGGGCGATCAAGAAACCGGACAGGTGGGCGCCCACAAGACCAAAACTATTGTGTACCTTATGGGTGGTCGAAAAAACAGTTGTGTTGATCGAAGGATCAAGGGGGCTGTAGGAGACAAGGCTGAGCCCTGTCAGGACAACCAGAAAGACAAAAAAAATACCGTTAATCTCTTTTTTCATACTTCAATGATGATCGGAAGAATCAGCGGCCGGCGCCTTATTGTAAAGAAAAAATATTGTTTCAGAGCCTTCTGGAGTTTTGAACGGATCACGTCCACCCTTGACTCGCTGCCCACCTCCACCTCTTCCACGATCTCAAGGATGACACACTGGGCATCGTCAACAAGATAGCCTGTTTCAGCACCAAACACAAAACCCTTGGATATCAGCTCCGGGCCGTAGAGCACAATTCCGGTCTCCTCGTCAATGATCATGGAAACCACCACCAGGCCGTCCTCTGAGAGGTTGCGCCTCTCTTTTAAAACGCTGCGTCCCACATCCCCGACCCCCTTGCCGTCGATGAGAACCCTGCCCGTGTAAACCTGACCGTCAATTCTTGCCCCTTGGTCATCAAAGCAGACCACCATGCCGTTTTCTGCCGTAAATACCTGTTTTCTCGGGATACCCTGTTTCTCGGCAAGCCTTGCATGGATCACCAGATGACGGTATTCGCCGTGGATGGGAATAAAATATTTTGGCTTTGTCAGGTTTATCATGAGCTTCAGCTCTTCCCTGCAGGCATGGCCCGAAACGTGAACCTTGGCGATCTTGTCATGGACAACCTCGGCCCCCCTGCGGTAGAGGTTGTTTATAATGCCGGAGATCGCCTTTTCATTGCCGGGAATGGATTTTGAGGAGAGGATTACAGTGTCGCCTTTTTTGATGTTCAACTGCTTGTGAAAGCCGGTTGACATACGGGCAAGGGCAGACATTGGCTCACCCTGGCTGCCTGTGGTGATCACCATGATCCGATTGTCTGGAAGGGAATTCACCTTTCTAAGATCAATGGTCATGTGATCGGGCCAGTCAATATAGCCAAGCTCCTTGGCAATAGCCACGGACTGCTCGATACTCCTGCCATTCAGCAAAATTTTACGGTTGTTTTTAAGGGCAATTTCGATGATCTGCCGGATTCTGAAAACGTTGGAGGCAAACAGAGCGATGATCACCCGGCCTTCACTCCTCGCAACGATCTTGCCGAGACTCTCCTGTACCTTCTGGTCCGACTCAGTATACCCCTCCTTTTCCACATTGGTGGAATCGGAAAGAAGGGCAAGGACCCCCTCCTCACCGCACTTGGCAAACTTTGAAACATCCGTGCAGTTGGACATGTCAAAGCAGTGGTTGATACGAAAGTCACCGGTATGGACAATCAGGCCCAGGGGTGTACGAATGGCAAGACCCACAACGTCTACAGTGCTGTGACTCACACAGATGAACTCTATCTCAAAACAACCGATTTTAATTTTGTCAGAGGGCATTGTAAGGTTGAGTTCAGCCGTGTTGAGAAGGTCAAATTCTCTCAGCTTGTTCTTAACCACACTGAGGGTAAATGCAGTACCGTACACGGGAACCGGAAATTCCCTTAAAAGATAGGAGATGGCACCCACATGATCCTCATGGGCGTGGGTCAAAACTACGGCCTTTAAACGATCTCGGTTTTCCCTGAGATAGTCCATCTCGGGGATAACGATGTCCACACCCAGCATATAATCTTCCGGGAACATCAACCCTGCATCAATCACAACAATGGTGTCGCCATACTCGATAACCATCATATTAAGACCGATCTCACCTAATCCGCCAAGCGGTATAATCTTCAGCATTTTAAGATCTCTCCATGGTTCAAACCGTTATCCCAATGGTGTCAAGCAGATTGTCTGCAAAATCCATGAACCATGTGCGCTGAAGGGTTGTTGCATACCCCATGCAGTCACATTTTATGTTGGTTCGTATTCTGACAAGCAACTCACAGGCAAGAAAATCCCTGCCAAGTTCCATGGCAAAAAAATGGGGTGCACAAGATGTGTGTTCCCTTTGAAGTGGCGTCAGGAGATCCGGCTCAAGCTTTATCCAGTAGATAGCCCCAAGGTCGCACGGACCGTGGTGCTCATCCAGATACTCCTTCAATCGATCATGATCCCAGGGGCTGAGCCCGTCAATTAAATACTGTTTCATAACATAAATAAATATCACATAGAGCCATATTAATGCAACCTGTACTTGCCCGTCCCAGGAATTCTAATTCTAATTTTGAATTAGATGGACATTTTCTGGGAATTCTACCGAAATTGTGAAACTTAAGCCAATGCTTCTATTGATATGAAATCAAACTATAATTGCTGTGCCCGTCCCGGCCAATAAATAAAATTTTCCTTGTGTATCTGGCAAATCCGTCTTATAAGAGATTTGACCTGCCGTAAGCGTAAGCCTTAGGTGTGGAACCTGAAACTTGATGATCGAGTTTCAGATAAATGAATATAAACGATACCGATGGTCAATGGTTCAATTGATCGTCAAGTTAATGCAAACTTTGCATATATACAACTAGGAGGATTTATGTCAACTTTAGTCTTTGGTCACAAGAATCCAGACACAGACTCTGTCTGCGCAGCAATTGCCCTTGCAGATCTCAAG
Source organism: Desulfobacterium sp. (assembly GCA_034006945.1). Classification (GTDB taxonomy): domain Bacteria; phylum Desulfobacterota; class Desulfobacteria; order Desulfobacterales; family Desulfobacteraceae; genus Desulforapulum. The sequence goes on from JAVERV010000043.1 coordinate 19,671, forward strand.
AACAAGCTTGGTGAGAAAGTCACCCCTGTCATGCAGGGTGAACTCACACCCGAGTCGAAATTTGTACTTGAAAAATTCAAGGTTGCGGCACCAGCTGTGGTAACATCCTATGCAGGCAAGGATGTCTATCTTGTGGATCATTCAGATCTTGCCCAGAGCCCGGACGATCTTGGTGAGGCAAACATTCTTGGAATTGTAGATCACCACAAACTGGGCGATGTTACCACATCCCAGCCCCTTGAGTGCTGGATCTGGCCCGTGGGCTGCACCTGCACCGTCATTAAATCCATGTACGACTTCAACAAGATCGATATCCCAAAAGATATCGCAGGCATAATGCTCTGCGCCATCCTTTCAGATACGGTCATTTTCAAGTCAGCCACCTGCACCCCTGCCGACAAGAAGGCCTGTGAGGCTCTTGCCGCTGCTGCCGGAATCACTAACACCCAGGCCCTGGGCATGGAGATGTTCAAGGTGAAGTCCGCCGTTGATGGAACCCCTGTTCGCGAGCTTGTTCTTCGTGACTACAAGGATTTTAACATGAACGGCAAAAAGGTCGGCATCGGCCAGCTTGAGGTTGTAGACCTCTCCATACTTGACAAGGTCAAGGCAGATCTTGCAAAGGACATAGTCGCCCTTAAAAAAGAGGGTAATCGTCACAGCGTTTTCCTCCTCCTCACCGACATCATCCAGGAAGGATCTGAGGTTCTCATCGCATCCGACGATGAGTCTGTGATCAAAAAGGCATTTGGCGAGACCCCCAAGGACGGCAAAGTATGGCTTAAAGGCGTAATGAGCCGTAAAAAACAGGTTGTTCCTAACCTTGAGAAAGCCTTTGCCTAAGCTGTAATTAAACCATAAAAAATTAAAGAGCCCGGAAAAGTTCACCTTTCCGGGCTCTTTTTATAGGAAACTCCCACCGAAGCGTTGTTATTGGAGGAGTTTCCATGTTCGTTGTGGCTGGATGCCTCCCTCGCTCCGGCCGTGCCGGTTATATTTTACAACCTTTTGGTTTTATCCATTTTCTATGAAACCCGCTCCGAACTGGCAGACGGGTATTTGGTTTTATTGGGGCAGCCACAAAGGGCACCCGCAAGGGGAGCCCCTACACTGCTCCGGCTTATTTTATCCACTGACCACTGCCTACTGTCTACTGACTACTGACTACTGCCCCCATCAAAAGCCCTGTTAATTTTTTCAGAAAGAACGACCACATCATAGGGCTTTGGAATAAAATTCTCAACGATAAAATCAGCAAATCCGGCAAGTTCTTCTATCTTAGTGTATCCGCTGGAGATAAGCACCTTAACCTCGGGATGAATAGATTTGATCTGTTCAAAGGTCTCAAACCCACTCAAACCGGGCATAACCATATCAAGAATCACAAGATCAATGCCACCGGGATTTTCTTTTACAACGTCAACTGCAGCCATTCCGCTTCTAACGGCCATTACGGAGTAGCCAAGACTTTTGATCATCTCCGAGCAAACCTCAAGAACCCCCTCCTCATCGTCAACTATCAAGACACTGCCCTTTCCGGTAATAACCTCAGACTTTATCCTGCCAAGGCTGCGTCGGGCAGATCTCACCTCTTTTGCCGGCAGATAAAAGGAGAAAGAGGAGCCCTCACCCTTTTTACTTAAAACCCGAAAGGCTCCGCCATGGCTCTTGATAATTCCATAGGCAGTGGCAAGTCCAAGACCTGTCCCTCCCCCAAGGCCCTTGGTTGTAAAAAAAGGATCAAAAATTCTCTCCATGGTTTTTGCGTCCATCCCCATTCCCGTATCAACCACGGAAACCCGGACGTAATTCCCTGGTTTTTCAACCCCCAGTTCCTTGTACTTTGATTCCGGCACAATCCGATTCTGACTTTTTATATAGATGTGCCCTCCGTCAGCCATGGCCTGCCAGGCATTTACATAGAGGTTAAGCAACACCTGCTTTATCAGATTCTCATCCACCTCACAGCTCCACAGTTTTTTTTCAAGGTTATTGTGGATGGTGATGTGCTTTTTGGTTCTACCGAACATCTTGGCAGACATTTTCAAAATATAGTTGATATTGACAAGGTTTAGCTCATGCTCGTTCTTCTGGGCAAATCCCAGCAGCTGTCGAGTCATGTCTGAACCGGAAGCGACATAGTCCTCGACACAGGCAAGTTTTTGATACTCAGGGCTTTGGGGGTCAAGGGTCGTCCTGACAAGGGAGGTATATCCCTGGATACCCATGAGGATGTTGTTGAAATCATGGGCAATACCGCCGGCAAGGGTCCCGATAGCCTCCATCTTTTGAGCCTGATGGAGCTGTTCCTGAAGGTTTTTCCGTTCGGTCACATCCCTTGCAATACAGTAGGTCTGGTCCCCATTTTCAGGAAACTGCATAACCGTAGCCTTGACCTCCACCCAGATAAAGTCCTGGCTAAGACCCTTCACTCCTGACCCCGACCCGGCCTTTTTAAAACGAAGCTGAAGGGGCCCCCCGTCTTCAGCGGGAAAGGTTCCTGGAATGGCATCCAATCGGCACTTCCGAAGATCTTCCAAATGGACGATACTGGTAAAGGGTTCGCCCGCCACCGATAGAAAACTATGGCCCAGAACCTTCTCGAATTCATTGTTTACAAATGAAAAACACCCCTTTGAATCAAGAATGTAGATAAGGTCAGGTGAGTTGTTCACCATGTAGCTGCACCTAGATTCAGAGACCTTCAACCTTTCGGTCACAGCCTTGTTTTCCTGCACGAGGCGTCGCTGATTCAAGGCATTTTTCACCGTCTTGATCAGATCTGCGTACTGAAAGGGTTTTTTAAGATAATCACAGGCCCCATGCCTCAGAGCCCTTACTGCCGATTCAACCGTTGCATATCCCGTGATCATGATGATCAGGAGGCAAGGATCAATATTCAGCAACTCCTCCATCACCTCAAAGCCGTCCATCTCCGGCATGCCTATATCCAGGAGGACCAGGTCAAATGGAGACTCCCTCGCCATGGAAATGGCATCCCTGCCACAGCAGGCCTTGGACACTTTATACCCTTCCCTGACAAGAAAAAACTCAATACTGTCAATCACCCTGGCCTGATCGTCTACGACCAGAATACTTTGGGTATCCGTGGGTTTATCCCGATAATAAAAGGGATCTGGTATCAAATCAGTCAGCAACCTCTTTCACTTCCTCCAGCTTAGATCGTTCATAGCAAATCAATCCACACCTCAGGCAGCGCTCTGCCTCCTTAACCGCAGTTTCGTCGCTGAACCCCTTGAACATCTCTTGATTGTTTCTGTTGAAGGCGCTGAAAGTATCCACCGGAAGCATAATATTCCGGGGTGAGATATGAACCCCCTCCAGGTGATTGACGCCCTGGAGTATGCTCTGTCTGGTTATGAGATTTGGAGGATATTCGGGCAGATTTCCGTAGAGCAGATGATGAATGGATGCTGCTGCCTTACGCCCGCCGTTTATGGCTGCTATTGCGGAACTATAACCGCTGATCACATCCCCCTTGGAAAGCAGGCCCTTTTCCCGCCGATTCGCAGGCTCCTTATAAATTTCAATGCCCTCCCATCTGAGAATTCCTGTCTGGGATTCATCCTTTTCCCTTTCAGGGTCCAAGGTTTCAGATCGGACAAACACAAGCTCTGGAAAACGACCGGACGAGAGGAAAAGGGTGTCTGTGGGCAAAAGATGGCGTTTCCCGGTATCAAGCTCGGTGTATTCGATATGGGTGAGGTGATCCTGCTCCCCGTAGAGCCTTGTAATACCGGTATTGTACTTTACCGTTGCGCCCCTTGACTCTATGGCCTCCAGGGTTTTGGCGTCATAGGAGGATCTTTCCGGAGGCTTTCTGGAGATAACGGTAATGGTTTCAGCCCCAAGTTCCTTACAAATTTTTACGGCGTCGGGAATCATCATGCCACCTCCGGCAATCACAACATTACGCCCACAGGGAATTCTTTTTCCTCGCTTGATATCCGTACGAAGAAGGTCAATCAACAGATAACCGCCGGGAAAGACGGTGGCCAAATCGCCCACATCGCCCCTGGCGAGCCTGTTGTCCCAACCGCCGGTTGCCGTAAATACGGCCTCAAAACCCTGCTTGAGGAGGGATGGGATTGTAAAATCACGACCCACCTTTGTGCTCATCCTGGTTTTCACCCCCATCTCAAGGACCCCTTCGATGTCCCAGTCAAGAACGTTCTGGGGGAGACGACCTTCAGAGATGGCTACACGGAGAAGACCCCCCAGGATTGCCGTTGATTCAAACACGGTTGGAGAATGACCAAGCCTTGCCGTAAAAAACGCAGCGGAAAGCCCCTCCACACCACCGCCGATAACGGCCACACGTTTTCCTGTGGCAGGTGCATTATAGGGCTGAATCCGTTCACCAAGGTTCATTTCAATATCACATGCGTAACGCTTGAGGTGGTTGATGGCCACAGGTTCATCAAGATACCTTCGGCGGCATGCCACCTCACAAAGGGCAGGACAGATGCGACCGATAACAGTTGGAAAGGGGTTTCTCTCTTTAATTACCCGAACGGCCCCATGGGGATCGTTGTGCCGAATCAAGCGCACGTACTCCCGGATATCAATACCTGCGGGGCAAGCCCGCTGGCAGGGTGTCACGCATTCGTCCTCTGTATATTCACCGATTATTCTGCGGGTCACCGAAGAGAGCCGGATTATATTTTTAGGGCAGACTCGTTCACAGGCCCCACAGCCGGTACACTTTTCCAGATCCACCTTGGGAAGGGAATCCCCGCCCATGGAAAGAGCTCCGAACTGACAGGCCGCAACACAACTTCCAAGGCCGAGGCAGCCGATATTGCACACCTTCATGCCGCCTGCCAGAAGGGCCGCAGCCCTGCAGTCAGAAAGCCCGTCATAGAGATACTTTATATCCGTCTCTTCAATGCTGTAGTAACAACCGGGAAGGGCAAGATCAGACTCCTTAGCCCCAATGGAGACTCCAAGAAGGGCGGCTATGGCGTCGGCCACTTCAGGGCCTGCTGCAACGCAGGAATCAGGCGAAGATTTACCATCGACAATGGCCTGGGCGTTTGGTGCACAGCCTGGGAATCCACATCCTCCGCAGTTGGCTCCTGGAAGAGCATTGTCAATTGCCACCACCAGGGGATCCACATACACATAAAACACTTTAGACGCAAAGGCCAGACCACTGCCGATAATTACTCCTAAACCACCCATCAAAAGAACAGCTTCAATCATGGTTCCCTCCGCATCTTTATTTTATATAACCGGCACGGCCGGAGCGAGAGATGGCATCCGGCCACAACGAATATTGAAACTCCGCTACCTATGGCGCTTCCAAGCGAGTTTCATATAAAAACTCGCTCCGAACCCCCATACGGCAACCGACAAGGACAACTCATCAATTGCCCCTGCAGCCATCCACTGCCTAATAGTTTTCAGCTAACCCCTAACAGCTAAAGTAGGTCTACACCCCATTGGCTTTTATAATAAGGTAATCGAGAAATGTCAACGATATCATCAAAAAAACGAAAATGATCGTATTGACATTCCCCTGGTAATCCTGTACCTATAAACAATTAATTTTTATCATTTTTGCGACAACCCCTCTGAAGAGGACCTATTATGAAAAACATGACCGACGTGGGTAGTAAACACCAAATAATTATTGATAACAAACCCTCTGCATTTGAACCCGGCGAAACCATTCTGGACGTTGCCCTTCGCAACAGCATTTTTATCCCGACCCTGTGCCACCTCAAGGGAGCCACCCCCACCGGCGCATGCAGGATCTGTGTTGTCGAGGTTACTGGAGCACCCAACCTTGTTCCGGCATGTGCAACACCTGCGGCAGACGGTATGGTCGTCCTGAGCGAATCCCGGGAGGTGATTGAAGCCAGGAGATCCATAATACGTCTCATGCTTTCCTCCGGGCACCACAACTGTGCCATCCGGGACTTTGACACCAAGGATTGGACCCAGTTTCAGCTAAAGGTGTTAGAGGAGGATGGTGAGCAGGATCTCTGCCCCGTCTGGGGGGACTGCAAACTCCAGGATCTTGCCTACAGGTACCAGGTAAAGGCAAGGGGACTTCCCCAGTCCCAGAGCAAATATCCCATGGAGCGGGTGAACCCTTTTATCATAAGGGATTTTTCCCGTTGCATCCTCTGCGGCCGCTGTGTCCAGGCATGCAGGGAAATCCAGGTGAACAATGCCATCGACTTTGGGTACCGGGGTACCGACACCAAGATCATTGCAGGCACAGATGTGGCCCTCAAGGATTCAGACTGCGTCTTTTGCGGTGAATGCGTGGATGCCTGCCCGGTCGGGGCCATTGTCACAGACCGGGCCATGAAACCAGAACGATTTGTTGCGACCCAGAAGGTTCGCACCACCTGCTCCTATTGCGGAGTGGGCTGCCAGATAGAGCTGAGCGTTCAGAAGAACCGGATTGTCAAGGTGACCGGCGCAGGCCACATCCCCCCGAACAACGGCAGCCTGTGCGTCAAGGGCAGATTCGGATTTGACTTTGTGGCTTCCCCCGAGCGGCTCACCTCACCCATGGTTCGAAAAAATGGAGTTCTGGAGGGGACGACCTGGGATGAGGCCATTGATTTTGTCGCAAAGAATCTGACCCAAATAAAAAACAATCATGGACCAGACTCCATCGGAGTCCTTACCTCGGCCCGCACTACCAACGAGGAGAACTACATCGCCCAGAAATTTACCAGGGCCGTGCTCAAGACAAACAACATCGACCATTGCGCCCGACTGTGACATTCTTCCACCGTAGCCGGTCTGGCTGCAGCTTTTGGTTCAGGCGCAATGACAAACACCATTGCAGATATTGAAACGGCGGACGTGATTCTTGTAACCGGGTCCAATACCACCGAAAACCATCCGGTCCTTTCCGCCTCTGTAAAGAGGGCCGCCCTCAAGGGAACCATCCTGATCGTCATAGACCCGAGAAGGATCAAGCTTGTCGAACATGCCAACATCTGGTTAAGACCCGGGCTTGGAACCGACATTGCCTGGATCAACGGCCTCATGAACGTTATTATCAGCGAGAATATCTATGACAGAGCCTTTGTTGAGAACCGGTGCGAGGGCTTTGAAGAGCTCAAACGAGCCGTTGAGACCTACACCCCGGACTATGTTGAGGCCATAACCGGCATCAATGCCGACGATATCATCAAAACGGCAAGAATCTTTGCAAAGGCCAGGTGTGCAAGCATTCTCTACTGCATGGGCATAACCCAGCACACAACAGGGACGGACAATGTCAAATCCCTTGCCAATCTTTCCATGCTCTGCGGCAACCTCGGCATTCCCGGCGGCGGGGTAAACCCTTTAAGGGGCCAAAACAACGTCCAGGGTGCCTGCGACATGGGCGGACTTCCAAACGTATTCACAGCCTACCAGAGCGTTACCGATGGTGCCGCCCGGTCAAAATTTGAAACCGCCTGGGGGGTAAGCGCCCTCAGCCCCACCCCGGGGTTGACGGCAACGGAGATGATTGAAAAGGCCGGAACGGATGAACTCAAAGCGTTATACATAATCGGTGAAAACCCCATGGTTTCAGACCCAGACCTCAACCATGCGGAAAAGGCCCTTGGGCGACTCGACCTGCTTGTGGTCCAGGACATTTTCTTGACGGAAACGGCCCAAATGGCCGACGTGGTTCTCCCGGCCTTCTGCTTTGCCGAAAAAGAGGGCACCTTTTCCAACACGGAAAGAAGGGTTCAGAGGGTAAGAAAGGCGGTGGAAGCCCCTGGATTTGCGAGGGAAGACTGGAAAATCATCTGCGAAATCGCAGCCCGCATGGGTTACCCCATGAACTACTCCGGCAGTGAGGCGATCTTTGAAGAGATCAGGAGGGTCACCCCCTCCTATGCAGGCATAACCTATGATCGAATCCAACGAAAGGGAATACACTGGCCATGCCCCACAGAGGAACATCCGGGCACCCCGATACTGCACACCCGGCAGTTTACCCGGGGCAAAGGTCTGTTCCACGCCATCGACCACAGCCCGCCTGCAGAACTTCCGAACAGGGAATATCCGTTCATGCTCACCACCGGCAGGGTATTGTACCACTATCACACGGGAACAATGACCATGAAGAGCCGGGGGCTCAACACCCTGTCACCCGACTGTTTTGTGGAAATATCGGCCAATGATGCGGCAAGGCTGGACCTTGAAAATGGCACCATGGTGGATGTCCTCTCCCGCAGGGGAAAGATCACGGCAAGGATTGCCATATCTGCCAAGGCGGTTGACGGCACCCTGTTCATTCCGTTCCACTTTGCAAAGGCCGCAGCCAACAGGCTCACCAATGCAGCGGTGGACCCGGTTGCAAAGATTCCCGAATTCAAGGTTTGTGCCATCAATATACGCAAGGCTGCCTGATGCCCCGATAAATATAGACGCCCAATCTGGGCGTCTATACAGTATTAATCCATGAAGGGATATCGATAATCCGTGGGCGGGACAAAGGTCTCTTTTACCGTGCGTGCGCTGACCCACCGATAGAGGTTTAGCGGACTTCCGGCCTTATCGTTGGTACCGGACGCCCTGGCGCCGCCAAAGGGCTGTTGACCGACAACCGCCCCTGTTGGTTTGTCGTTGATATAGAAGTTGCCCGCCGCATGGGTCAGAACCTTCCTCGCCTTAAGGACGGCAGCCCTATCCGTTGCAAAGATGGCACCGGTCAGGGCATACTCCGAGGTTGAGTCGCAGAGCTCAAGGGTCTTGTCATAATCGGCATCCTCATACACATAAATTGTGAGTACAGGCCCGAAAATTTCTTCTTCCATGGTCTTGAAATCAGGCTTTTTCGCCACAATTACTGTGGGCTCAACAAAATAGCCAACAGAATCGTCACGCCCTCCGCCGGCAATTATATCGGCATCATCGCTGTTCTTTGCAAAATCAATGTAACCTGAGATTGTGTCAAAGGCGTTCTTATCAATAACTGCATTGACAAAGTTTGAAAAATCCTCCGGCGAACCCATCTTGATGGTTGCCATAGTCCCTGTCAGCTTCTCCTTTAGTTCCTTCCACATGGAGGAAGGAACATAGGCCCTGGATGCTGCCGAGCATTTCTGACCCTGGTATTCAAAGGCTCCCCTTATCATTGCGGTGGATACTGCGTCTACATCTGCCGACTCATGGACAAAGATGAAGTCCTTGCCGCCTGTTTCACCCACGATCCTGGGATAACTTCCGTAAAGCTCAAGGTTGTTTGCTGCAGCCGTCCAGATGTTTCTGAACACCCGGGTTGAACCTGTGAAGTGAACTCCTGCAAAGTCAGGATGATTGATCGCAGGAGTCCCTACATCTGCTCCCGAACCTGGGATGAAGTTGATCACCCCGTCGGGAACGCCAGCCTTTTTAAAAATCTCCATGATGAGATGACCGGAATAAACGGCCGTAGATGCCGGCTTCCAAAGGACAGTGTTACCCATCATGGCGGGAGAAGAGCAGAGATTACCAGCAATGGCGGTAAAATTGAACGGTGAAATGGCAAACACAAACCCCTCAAGGGGCCTGTATTCGAGCTGGTTCCAGATGCCGGCATCGGAAACGGGCTGGTCCTTGTAAATCTGAGTCGCATAATATGTGTTGAATCGCAGAAAATCGATCAATTCACAGGCTGCATCAATCTCAGCCTGCATGGCATTCTTTCCCTGGCCCAGCATGGTGGCGGCGTTGAGCCGCATGCGATAGGGCCCGGAAATAAGATCGGCAACCTTTCTAAAGATGGCAAGCCTGTCCTGCCAGGGCATGTGCAGCCATTCCTTTGCGGCAATCTTTGCCGCATCGGCTGCCATTTTCACCTCTTTCTCACCTGCCATGTGATAGGATGCAAGGATATGGCTATGGTCATGGGGAATCCTGCAGGTTCCCATCTTACCGGTTTTAACCTCTTTGCCTCCAATCACCAGGGGGATTTCGATCCTGTCTGCCCTCATCGTTTCAAGGGTTATTTTTAGCTCTTTACGCTCCGGGCTACCCGGTCCATAGGTGAGAACCGGCTCGTTTTTCGGAGTGTCGATACTGAAAATTGCATTGCTCATAGGATACACCTTCCTTGTAGATTTGGGTCAATAGTCATGCCCCTTATACCTTTTCAAGGCGAACTGCGCAAGCCTTATACTCCGCCGTAAGAGTAAAGGGATCAAAGGCTGGATTAGTCAACCAGTTTGCACAACTTTCCCGGAAATGAAATGCCATCCAAACCAATCCCTGGGGAATCTCATCGGTAATCCTGGCCTTGAGCGTAACCTTTCCCCTTCTTGAGGCGACAACTATTTTTTCGCCATGAACGATACCTAGCTCCTGGGCGTCCGCAAAGGAAATGTCGGCTGTCTCTTCTCCGAGAAGATCGTTAAGACCTTCACACCGCCCTGTCTGGGTTCTGGTGTGGTAGTGGTAGAGGCGTCGTCCCGTACTCAAGACAAAGGGGTACTCATCGTCGGGCACTTCAGCGGCGGGTGTCCAGGTGACAGGGGTGAACGAACCCTTACCCGAGGTGAACATATTTATATGGAGGACAGGGGTTCCGGGATGTTCAACGGTTGGACAGGGCCACTGAAGACCGTCCCGTTCAATGCGGCTGTACTTGATCCCTGCGAGGGCCGGAGCAAGGGCTGTTACCTCATTGTCCCAGATCTCTCTTGCGTCCATGGACGGCCAGGTCTGCCCCATGCGTTTTGCTATCTCCCGGAAGATCCACCAGTTGGGCATGGCTTTTCCAGGGGCGGGGCTTGCCGTTCTAACCCGGCTCACCCTTCGTTCACTGTTGGTGAATGTCCCGTCGTTTTCGCTCCAGGCAGCTGCGGGCAGTACCACATGGGCAAAACGGGTGGTTTCGTTGAGGAATATATCCTGGACAACCAGGAACTCGGCAGAGCTGAGCTCATGCTCGGTCTTTCTAATATCGGGTTCCGTATTGGCAAGGTTCTCGCCAAAGATATAAAAACCCCGGACAGAGCCGTCCACAAGGCCGTCCATCATTTGGGGGATCATCAGCCCGTCTTTCCCGGGCAGGGAATCGACGTTCCAGAAATCCATGAATTTTTTCCTGGCAACGGCGCTTGTCACCGGCTGATACCCGGGGAACACATTTGGAAGGGCCCCCATATCGCAGGCTCCCTGGACGTTATTCTGACCCCGCAGGGGATTTACTCCACCGCACTCCACCCCCATATTGCCGAGGAGCATCTGGAGGTTGGCCGTGGAGACAACGTTGTTTCGTCCGGAGGTATGTTCCGTAATTCCAAGGGTATAGCATAGCATCAAGGGCTTTACCGATGCCAGCATGCGGGCCGCCTGAACGATGATATCAGGCTCCAGGCCGCAGATTTCGGCCATCTCTTCCACCGTTGATGCAAGTACAACCTTTTTTAACTCTTCAAAATTAACGGTTCTTTTTTCCACAAACGACCGGTCAAAGAGATTCTCCCGGATAAGGACATTCATCACACCGTTGAGAAAGGCAATGTCACTGCCCACCCGAATGGGAACATGGAGATCGGCAAACTCGGTCAATTTATGCTTTCTAGGATCCACCACAATGAGTTTTGCCCCGTTCATCACGGCGTTTTTGAGAAAGGTTGCGGCCACAGGGTGGGCTTCGGTCATGTTTGACCCGATCACAAGAAACATCTTTGCACGACCAAACTCCTCAAAGGAATTTGTCATGGCACCCGAACCAAATGCTGTCGCAAGACCTGCGACGGTTGGAGCATGTCAGGTCCTGGCGCAGTGGTCGATGTTGTTGGTCTTGAACACCGCCCTAAAGAGCTTCTGCATCTGATAGGAGTCCTCGTTGATGCTCCTTGCGCAGCTCACCCCGGCAAGGGCGTCGGGTCCGTCGGTTTCAATAATCTGTGTAAATCGTTCAACAATAAGGTTGAGAGCCTCGTCCCAGGAGGCCTCCCTGAAGGTTTCGCCCTCCCGGATAAGAGGTGTCTTGAGTCTCTCCTCGGAATATATGAAGTCATACCCGAATCTTCCCTTTACGCAGAGTCGTCCCTGGTTTGGCTCAGCATTTTCGGCTCCGGTAACCTTCACGATGGTTCCGTCTTTGACGTGGAGGATCTGCTGGCACCCCACCCCGCAGTATGGGCAGGTCGTTCTTATCTGCCGCATCTCCCATGGCCGTCCCTTATTTTCGACCTTTTTTTCAAAAAGGGCACCCACGGGACAGGCCTGGATGCACTCGCCGCAAAAAACACACTCGGAATCCTTAAGAGGTACATCGGTTCCAGCCACAATTTTTGCATCTGACCCCCGGTAACCGAAGTCGATGGCGTTATTCACCTGGACCTCCCGGCAGGCCTGGACACATCGACCGCAGAGGATACAGCGGGAAAAATCCCTGACAATAAGAGGATTTTCCGTCTCCAGGGGAAACTTACACTCGGCAAGGGGAATCTCCTTAGCCTTGACCTGGTACTTAAAGGCAAGTTCCTGGAGTCGGCAATCTCCCCAGGCAGGGCAAAGGACCTGGGAGTCATCTCCTTCCAAGAGCCTCAGTTGATTCTGGGTCCAGTTTTTTGTGTCAAAATCCTTGATGTCACAGTTGTGATTTCCCGATGACAGCATTAACCTGAGAATGGCTCTGCGGGCCTCTACCACCTCGGATGATTCCGTCTCAACCACCATTCCCGACCTCGCAGGCTCGGCGCAGGAAGGAAGAAGGTTCTTTGCCCCCCTCACCTCCACCACACAAATCCTGCAGGCACCAGTGGGGGTGGTTCCCTTAAGATGGCACAGGGTCGGGATATCTATGCCATAGGCCTCCGCCACCTCAAGAATTGTCTGGCCCGGATCAAAAATCACCTCCCGGTTGTTAATGACCATTCGATTGTCTGTCATTCAAAACACCTCCCTGTATTATTAGAACCACACCATCGTCATCCGGTTATATCGGGTATAAACCATATAGGTTATCATAAGAATACTTCTTAGAAACGAGCGGTAAAAAATAGTTATAAAGACAGATCCGAACCATATCAAACAATCATGACATTGTCCCTATTTATTGTCTGTCCGAAATTGTGTCAAGGAAAAACCAACAAAATCTTATTAGAAACCTCCGTTGAAACATCACTGTGGGAGTCTCGACTTTGGAGCCCCCTTTAGTTTTCCTGACCGGAACATTCAAAACCAAAGGGTCGAAATATTTAAGAAGTGTCAAAGTGACCCCCGACGTTTTGCGTTTCGGTCAGGATAACCAAAGGGGGCGGAATGAAACTAGTGTCCGCCCTGTATCATCGTGTTTCATTCTTCGTTGTGTCCGCAGGACATGTGGGTTATATGAAACTC
>JAVERV010000173.1:0-5148 GCA_034006945.1 Desulfobacterium sp.
TTTGGTTTTTTCGTACTCAAACTATATACATAAAACAGAGGTAAAATCAACTATAAAGTGCTGAATTTATAATGTATACATCAAACCTTTTCAACACCCTTTATTATAAAATACCCGGGGATAGCCCCGATACCACCAAGAAAGCTACAATTCTTAATGCTTAAATCGACATTTTTACATCTAAAAGGTATAGGGAAAAAAACCGAGAGAACCCTTTGGAATAAGGGAATCACGACTTGGGAGGTTTATGCTGCCTCTTTTCAAAAACAACTCTCCCTTTTTAGCGAATACGCCGTAAATAACCCTATTAGCGAATCAATCGCCGCCTACGAGAATGACGACCTATCCTTTTTTGCTAAAACGCTACCTGCATCAGAATATTACCGGATAGCATTAGAATTCCCTCAAGATGTATTAAAAGAATTTGGAATTACAGGTGATTTTATTCACACACCTGTAAGCCAGGGGTATGTCTCTGCAAAATATAGCCAGGTTTTCAATAATGTGTTAAGTATGGATAAACAAAACTCATATAGATCAGACTTTCAGGAATGTGACTGGAAAATCGATGAAAAAAAGGGGCAAAGGCAAGGTTGTCCATTACCTTGCTCGGGAAATGAACGCCTGTTTTGCTGTCCGTTGCGGCGGGCCGAATTCAGGGCATACAGTTATTGACGAGCAAGGCAAAGCACGTATTTTTCAACAACTACCCACTGCAGCTATTCTCCAAGACGTAAACCTGGCCATTTGTTCCGGCAGCTATATAGATCTCAATATTTTATACAGGGAAATTAACGAGACCAATGTAGATGCTAACCGTCTTTTCATTGATCCAGATTCCGTAATCATCACCGAGGAATTAAAGGCCCGTGAGGCACAAGATGGGCTCATAGGACGGATTGGGTCCACAGGAAGTGGCACAGGAGCCGCAGTTGCAGCACGTATTAATAGAGAAGCTGCTGTTCTTTTTGCGAAAGATATCCCAGAGCTCAAACCATTCATAACCAATGTTCCTGAGATTCTTCGCAATGCTTTGGATCACCAGGAACGGATAATCATTGAGGGTACACAAGGATTCGGTCTCTCTCCTCTCCACGCCAGACTCTATCCATACACAACAAGCCGGGATACGACTGCTGCGGCTTTTTTAGCAGAGGTAGGGTTGAGCCCCCTTGATGTCGACGATGTGGTTTTAACAATAAGAGCATTTCCCATAAGGGTTGCAGGGACATCTGGCCCACTTGTTGATGAAATTGATTGGCAAACACTTACTGAAGAAGGTAACCACAATAAACTTATTGAAGAAAGAACGAGTGTAACTAAACCCGGAATTAACCGTCCATTGGTGATCAAAACCAGTCCAAGGAAAGTACCCACCACCCATATCCGTACGAATCTGACTACCGCAGGAATATCCAGATTAAGATATTTTGAGCTTCTGGACAGTCTTTAAAGCGGGGTCTGGCTTCGTTTATTGTGTAATAAATCAATAAAGAAAAATACTGACGGGAAAATTATACCATTCAAGAAAAAAACATTGTAAGATGGGGCAGGCAAATAATCAAAAGAAAGGGATTCAATAAATGAAACGATATGTAACAGCTATTATCGAAAAAGAGGGTACTGGATACGTTGCCCTTTGCCCGGAACTCGACATTGCAAGCCAAGGGGAATCCGTAAGCGGCGCAAAAGATAACCTTAAGGAAGCTCTTGAATTGTTTTTTGAATGTGCATCACCGGAAGAAATTGAAGGCCGGTTCCATAGCGAAATGTATATTACGCAAATGGAGGTTGCGGTTGGTCAGGCTTAAAATCCTGTCGGGCAAGGAGGTGTGCAGCATACTGTCTGAACATGGCTTTGTGGAAATACGACAAAAAGGAAGTCATGTACTCATGCAGAAAAAAATTCCTGACAGCACCATCACAATCCCAGTACCGGATCACAAAGAGCTTAAAAAAGGGACGTTGCAATCCATTATCAGGCAGAGCGGTTTAACTCGGAAAGAATTTGAATGCTTTTAAAGGACATTCTGGGGTCAGACACCGTGGATTTAAAAGAGGGGAGAATGAAGCTGACAAGGTTCAGGTTGGTTGGGGTGGATTTTTTGTTGATGACCCTGGCGTTTTTTGTGGTGAATCAGGTCAAACGGGGGACGTTTGATCTGCCCGAGGGTTATGGGGTCCTGCTGTGGTTGTTTTATGGGGCGTGGGTGGTGTCCGGGGTGGTGGGAAAGAAGTTTATGACCAAGGAATATTCAGGGGCCCGGGAAGGGGTCAGGACGCTGGTCAAATCTGCGGTGTACCTGACTTTCAGCATTGCTTTTGTGGTGGTGATGTTCGGGCTGCACCGGTATTCCCGGGTTCAGGTGTTTGCCACCTGCGGGGCGGTGCTGGTGCTGGAGCTTGGAAATTAAATTCTACGACTATGATAAATTTTTTTTCTTGAAGTTCTTAAGCGTGAATACATCTAATGAGTATGCTCTGCCGACCTTGTAGGCTGATATTCGCCCTGCTTTGATCCATCTTCTGAGTGTCACAGTTGATATGCCAAGGTATTCTGATGCTTGTTTCAGATTAAATGGTTTGCTTGCTATTTCATTTTGCCACGCTTCAACGTCCAGCTTCTCAGGCACATCATTATGAAAGTTTCTGATTCCGAACTCTATGATGTGACGTGCTATTTTTTCTCTCTCTTCCATTGGAAGAAGATATATTGTTTTTATTATCTGTTCCGCTGTTAACATGATGATCCTCTGCTCTTTTAAAGGTATTTTTTTAAATTTATATAAAAGTTTTCGTGTGGCCCTGCCTGATAAAATGTAAGGAAATCGTTGTCAACTTTATATGCAAGCAAAATTAATTGCCGGGCCATGGTGAACTTATATACTCGAAAACCACTCAAATCACCTTTTTTAAGTTCACCGATATCTGTCTGTGAAACAACACCTTCCACTGCATCTAATAAAATCTGCTGGAGGTGAGGTGGAAGCTTTTTAGCGAACCTCTTAAACTTAGGCATCTGAAAAATTTTCATGACCTATTCTTATCATAAGTTATCATAAGTTATCATAAGTTATCAAGAACAAAAATGGAAAGCGGGTGGAAAGTGAAAGCGGGGTCTGACCCCAGCAAGAAAGCTGGCTGGAAAAAGATCCCTGAGAATAGCACTGCACGAGGTTTTGATCTCCGTTCCTACAGCGAATAATCCATGACCCATAAGGGAGATACCATGGATATCGTGAACACAGTATTTATCGAATGCTTTTCCATGGAACAGCTGGACATTCCAGAGCCGGAATGGACTTAATTTGGTAAATAATATGGCAATTTGATAAAATTGATAGTGAGGTTATTATGGCAAAGACGACAACAATTTATCAAAAGGCACGTGAATGCCATATCGAACCAGATTGGTTATTAATTTATGAAATAGACGAATCCTCTATAAAACTACGTAGAACTGGTTCTCATGCAGAATTGTTTGTTTAGGAGTAACGGGGCCTGCGTTATTGTAGTTATTGGGGGGGTTGGGTATTGGGTGTCATTTGGGTTGCTAAAAATATTTGTCGGGGGTATTATCGTGTCATGGATTTATGAAATCCATTCACCGGGGATAATAGTAAGGAAAAGTTCAGCATAAAGGAGGCGGGGATGGAAGCTTCTGAAAATGTAATTAACATCAACTCATTTATCGAGAGCAATTTGAAACAACTCATTGAGCAAATTGAAAAAACAGGTCAATCGATTCTCATTGTCCGTGGCAACAAACCAATTGTTAAAATTATTCCCCAGAAGAAAAACGACCCTTTTGAAATGGATCCAACGCTGCAAGGGGCTTGTTTTGTCGGTGACCCCACTGAACCTCTCCCGGACTCCGACTGGCCGGAAGAATTGAGATGATTTTACTGGATAATAAAGCGGGGTCTGACCCCAGCAAGCTGCTGTTTTTATTTGGCATTGCTGCAATTCCATGCGTCATAAGCGGCTTAGAATGTACTTTTTGATGCCAAAAAGATGGGTTTAAGCGACAGGTAGCAAGGATACTGAAAGTTGATTATCCCATGACCGCCAAACCTTCCTCCAACCTGAAATATCTGATCGATACAAACATATCCCACAGATTCCAGGTTCTCAGCCCCCGGCAAAGCTTCTGAAATCTTTGAAGATCATCCTTACCTTTAGGGGCCATGGACCAAACCAATGGTTTGAACTGTCTTTTGCTTCATCCCCAATCCAATGACCATCCTTGCAAGCAGGGTCTGACCCTGGTAAGGCAAGCAGGGTCTGACCCTGGTAAGGCTTTATTTTTACAACGAATGCGGCATAAATAATGGGGTAAAATGGTCTTAGGCTGTGGTTTTTGGGGGTAAAAAGGGCACTCTAAGAGAGTCAGGGCTTTGATGCTTGACATCCCTGCCCCATTACTTGCCGCTGTCGCAGGATTTGTGTTATGTGAGAGCATAAGGAACGCAGATTAAACTTCATGACCGATAAGGGAACATTGATGCAGAAATTCAAAAACATGAAATCACAACCGGAGTTGGAGAGCGAGGCAGGTTTGTCAGCCTGCTTTGAAGACGTTTATCCGGATGCCACGGTCAAGATCAGCAGAGACCAATACAGCGTTTTTGAAATCCGGCGAATGATAAGGGATACCGGGGAGTTGATCCTTGCCCCGGAATTTCAACGTCATCTTGTATGGAAACCCGAACAGGAGCGGGAGTTGATCGAAAGTGTGCTTATGGGGATACCTATTCCCGTATTTTATGTGTTCGAGGACATAGAAGGGAAAAAACAGGTTGTGGATGGCCGGCAGCGTATCAGTGCCATTGTGCGGTATCTGGACAATGAATTTTTTCTGGACAACCTGAAAATGTTGCCGCAATTCAACAAAAAACGGTTTAAGGACCTGGACCCTCTTTATCAGAGCAAAATCGAACGGTACCAGGTATCTGTATATGTCATTGAACCCCCAACCCCTGAACGGGTGAAATATGATATATTTGACCGGGTGAACCGCGGTGGTACACGGTTGAACAGCCAGGAAATGCGCCATGCACTCTATTCAGGGGCATCCACCCGACTGTTGAAAAATCTGAGCAAATCTTTGGCATTCAAAAATGCAACCGGCAATGGTGTCAAAGATGT
>JAVERV010000174.1:0-5135 GCA_034006945.1 Desulfobacterium sp.
TTGTGTTGATTGATCCAGGATTCCGCCTCGGAAAAATGATGGGTCAAGGAATGCATCACATAGGTTACAAACAAAACTGTCAACTGCCCATAGCTGAAACCGGTCCAGTTTCCATGTGCAATAAAAATACTGTCCACTGTTTTTTGAACATTCATCTTCTCAAGGTTGCAATGATAAACGGTATCGTGTCGATTCTCTCAATTTTTGGGGCCATCATAAATCTCCAGGATAAAGGGTTTTATGTTGACCATGACACGGCTTGCCTATATTTTCCAGTCCAAAAGCCACATTAATTCAAATGCCGCTAAAAAATTAGCGAACCGTCAGTACTCTACTATAGGGCCGCTGTTTTTTACAGTCGGGGGAAAGGATTTGACAAAAGTTTTACAAGGAGATCATTTCAAGGAGCTGCTCCCGGGGCAGGGGTGTGAAACCTTCGATCCTGGAATCAAGAATTACACCCTGACTTCTGAGCCAGCCAGCTCTGGTTGAAACCGAGGCTCCCACAAGCAGACTGAGGGCAAGGTCAACGACCCTGCGGTTTTCAGGGTGTTCGAGCAAGCTTCCCCTTACCCACTGGTTAAAGGCGCCCATGGAAGGTCCGCACCAGATTTGAAAATCCATCTTTCGGTTTGGTTCTCCTGTGATTGCCCATCGGGAGGATTGCCCAAGGTAGGATCTGAACACCAGGGACATCTTGTGCTTTGGGTCCCTTTCGGCTCTTTCCACCTCCCTGATGTTTCTCGTGAGGAAAAAGGCCCGGGTCTGCTGCCAGGTCTCTTCAAAGCTCGCCAGGAGGAAGCGTGTTTCGACCTCCCTCTGCTGGGCCGCTGGGATCGCCTCAAAGGATTCATAGGTCTTGTAGAGCCTGTAGAGCTTTTCGGCCCGGATGGAAAACATGGTGCCCCGCTTTAAAACCTGGACCCTGGCTCCCAGCTCAAACATATCGGCGGCAGGTGCCATGGCAACGTCCGCCTGCTCGGTCTGGGCAAGGAGTTCCTTCACGCCGTCCGAGGTGGCAGCCTCGATGCAGGACTGGTTTATGGACCCTGTGAGCACGTATGCCGCTCCCATCTGAAAGGCCGCAGCTGTTGCCGCAGGAGTTGCGATGCCTCCTGCAAGCCCCACGCAAAGGGGTTCATCATACCTGAAACGTCGGTTGAACTCGTCCCTCAGGGAGAGCATGGTCGGCAGCAGGGCAAGGGCCGGACGGTTGTCTGTATGGCCGCCGGAATCAGCCTCGGCCGTCAGATCCTGGGCCATGGGAATGTGCCGGGAAAGAAGGGCCTCCTGATCCGTGATCAGGCCCCTTTCCAGGAGATTTGCCACGATCTTTTCCGGGGGAGGAGAGAAGAACTGTCTCGCCACTTCGATCCTTGAAACCTTTGCAATTACAAGGTTTGGGGCGACAACTTTTCCGTTGCTGTCCCGGTGAATCCCCTTGATTCGATAGTAAACAAGGGCCGGGGTCATGCCCATGAAGGCTGCGGCGGAGACCCGTGTAACGCCTTGCCTGAGGTAGAGATTGACAACGGCCATTTCAAGCTCGGAGTCCCCTGGAGAATGGATCAGGTTGGAGCCAAAGGGAAGTTTCCCAAGGCGTTCCTTTAAAGCAGTAATGGCCGTGTCCACCTCTTCTATACTGAGGCCGCCTGCACCGAAAAAACCGATCATTCCGTTTTCGGCCATGGCAGACACCATCTCAACCGAGGTGATGCCGTTGGCCATGGCACCTGCAACATAGGGATATCTGATCCGGTGTCTTGCCTTGAAACCTTCGTCTCCCAGACTATCAATGGGAAGGGCCGGGGCATAGCCCTGCAGGGGATAGAACCCCGTCTGGTCGTCAAGATCTTTTCCCACAAGGGCTGAACCGGTTGTTGCCGCAGCCGTCTGCTGTTCAAATTCAACCAGGTAAATGGGGTGTGAGATCCGCATGAGGTGTTGTCTTATGTTCTCAAAGCCCTTTTCGGGAAGGGTGTCGGCAGGTTGCCATAACCCCTGGGAATAGTTTTTGTTTGTCACTATATTATTCCTGTTTTTGTGTTTGAAATTTCTTCTGAACTGTCCGCCACAAAGGGCGACAGCAAGGGTAAACTCTACACTCACATTTAAACACCGGCATTATCTGGCATGGAACATGAAAAGTCAAATCAACCCTACCCAAATCAGCAATTCTAATTTTTGATATCAGAGTTGGGGGCGGCAGTCGGTTTAATCCCGCTTCCGCTTCTTCCTGGAATGAATGAGGAATAGGGGTTTGACGACGATTTATTTGACATTAATCGATATTCTCGGCATTATCTGAATCTGTAAAATAAAGTAATACTATACAATCGGTTTGAACAACGCTTATGTTCGGTCACCGTACAGGTGAATGACGTTATCAGTCATGGGTGCCTCAGTTGGTTTTGCATGTTCTTCAAGGTTTTTGCTTTTCTTCCCATCAAGCACAACTCTTTTCCTACCGTCCATGATCTTATAAGCACAAAATTCCCCACACATGGTACATGCCCCGTGGGCGTCGGCAATCTCTGCTGTTGTTCCTCGCCGCTTGCGTGCCAGGGGCGGATCGAGGGCGAGTTCATATTGCTTCTCCCAATCGAGTGCTTTGCGTGCTTTTGAGATGGCAATATCCCGTTCAATCGCCCCGGGGATGCCCTTCACGATATCTGCGGCATGACCTGCCAGTCTTGCGGCCATTACTCCATCATGAACGTCCTGGGGGGTGGGGAGGCAGAGGTGTTCACTTGGAGTGACATAGCAAAGGAAATCGGCACCGGCACTCGCCGCTAGGGCACCACCTATTGCGCTGGTAATATGGTCGTAACCTGGTGCAATATCAGTAACGAGTGGGCCAAGCAGATAAAAAGGTGCACCGTGACAAATACGTTTCTGGAGTTTTATATTAGCATCTATTTGATTGAGCGGCATATGGCCGGGACCTTCAATCATCACCTGAATCCCATGATCCCAGGCTCTTTGGGTCAGTTCGCCAAGAACAAGCAACTCGTGGATCTGGGCTCTGTCTGTGGCATCGGCTATGCAACCAGGACGAAAGCCGTCTCCTAAAGAGAGGGTTGCGTCATAGGGTTTTACCAGTTCCAGCAAACGGTCATAATATTCGTAGAGTGGGTTCTCTGCGTTGTTGTGATCCATCCAGGCGCAGGTGAAGGAGCCGCCACGCGACACGACATCCATCAACCGACCCTCCCTGTCCATAATTTCGAGGGTACGTCGATTTACTCCGCAATGGACAGTAATAAAATCAACCCCATCATCGAGATGTTTTTTGATCCCGGCAAAAATGTCGTCGACAGTCATATCAACAATGGCTTCACCTTTCATCACAGTGTCGCAGGCGGCCTGGTAAAGCGGAACGGAACCAATACAGATATCGGTTTCGGCGATTATGGCCGCACGAATTTCGTCAATAGGGCCTCCGGTGGAAAGGTCCATAAGAGCGTCGGCGCCAGCATTAACAGCGACCCTTGCCTTTTCTAATTCGCGATCAATACTGGTGTCGTCTTTGCTCGTGCCTATATTAGCGTTGACCCGGGTCTTTATTCCCTCACCTAGGGCCAGTGGTCTGCCGCTCAGGTGAAGATTGTTGTGGCAGATAATGGAGGTTCCCCTGGCAATATTGTCTCGCAGGTTTTCCGGAGAGATTGAGGCTTGTCTTGCCGCCTTTTTCATTTTATCCGTTATCTTCCCTTCACGGGCGTATTCCATCTGGGTTTTCATTATCCACTTCTCCTTTTGATTTTGGCGGAAAAAAATACCGCAGGAAGCGGTCTTCAGAGGAGCATGTTGATATTTGCTCTATGGATCCGTTTCCTACGCCGGTATTACCCGGATCAGGTTCAAAGGGTCACTCCGCTATAGCGGAATTCTCAGTCCGTAGACTCCCCTAAGGATTTTTATTAAATAGTGACAGGAAGATACCTTGTGCGTACGCTGCCGTCAAGGTTAAGGAGAATAAATATAGCTCGAAAGCAGATTTGCAGGATAACCAAAAAAGAAGGAATGACACTAGTGCCCGTCCTGTATCATCGTGTTTCATTCTTCGTTGTGTCCGCCAGGACATGTGGGTTATATGAAAAAAGGTCCTGGGTGTTAACAGCAACTTCTTTTTCATATTAAAGGGCATAAAATACAAGAGTCTCGCTACTTTTTAACAGCGTGAAACCCACTCTCCAGGGGGATTTTTGTTGAGAGTTCCCAGGAGAGTGGGCCGTTGTACTATCGTGAAAAAACAAAATTAACTTCCCTAAGCTGAGAAGTTAATTAGGGTACCGCTGTCACTCCTGCTTGGTTGTGTAACGTACGCATCTGTTTAGCCAGGGATTTAATCTCCCCTAAATCTGCGGTCATCATGTTCCAGCCGTACCAGTAGGCATAGTCCGGATTTACATGGAAGAACGCCTGGTAGGCACGCATCCGGTGCTTCATGAACATGCGCACCAGCACCTGGTCAATATGGGACAGGTCGTCAAGGTTTTCATCCCAATTGGCTCCATTGGTATGCATGAAGGTCAGCAGGAAGGGATAGTTTTGCGGATAACTTGCCGGTTTCAGAATCGAGAACACCAAGGGCCTTGAGGATGGTCACACGATCCGCAGCGGCCTGGGGATCCTTCGGAAGAGGCAGACGCACACCCAAGAAGCCCCAGGCGGTGTGGTTCTCATGGGTGCCATTAGGTAAATGGCAGGTCTGACAAGTGGGGGCGGCAGCTTTTTCCGGCAGATCGCCACTCTTCTTTACAAAATATTTAAAACCTGGACCCTGGCTCCCAGCTCAAACATATCTGCGGCAGGTGCCATGGCAACGTCCGCCTGCTCGGTCTGGGCAAGGAGTTCCTTCACGCCGTCCGAGGTGGCAGCCTCGATGCAGGACTGGTTTATGGACCCTGTGAGTACGTAGCCCGCTCCCATCTGAAAGGCCGCAGCTGTTGCCGCAGGAGTTGCGATGCCTCCTGCAAGCCCCACGCAAAGGGGTTCATCATAGCTGAAACGTCGGTTGAACTCGTCCCTCAGGGAGAGCATGGTCGGCAGCAGGGCAAGGGCCGGACGGTTGTCTGTATGGCCGCCGGAATCAGCCTCGGCCGTCAGATCCTGGGCCATGGGAATGTGCC
>JAVERV010000176.1:0-5057 GCA_034006945.1 Desulfobacterium sp.
TACCTAAATTCTATGGGGTCTTTTCTGAAAATATGCGGGACCTTGGATCCCCCGTCCACCACAGGATGCTGTTTGAACAGATGGCCCGCAACCTGAAGGCTCAGATGCAGGTTCTGGTTGTAACCATGGACGATATCCCGGCTGCAGCGGCCATTGTTTTTCTCCATAACACCACCCTTTTCAACCCATGGGCTTCATCACTGCGACGATACAGGCCCAAGTGTCCCAATATGCTTCTCTACTGGGGAATGCTGTCCCATGGAATCGCAAAGAAATGCCGCAGGTTTGATTTTGGCCGTTCGTCACCCCAGGCTTCCACCTGTCGTTTTAAATGCCAGTGGGGTGCTGAATCCCAGCCCTTGACATGGCATGTTTTTTCCCGGACAGCCAGTCCATGGAAGCCGGAGTGTGAAACCCTTGTTAATGCAGACTGGAAACGCCTGACAGTTGAGACCTCACAGGTACTTGGGCCCCCCATCCGTAGGTGGATAAGTCTTTAAGATGATGAAGACTGAAATCCAACACCAAAAAATCCGGATAACCCTGCCCATGCCGATTTTTTTGATCATTGAGGATGTGGGCTGGTGGCAGGGGTTTGATGGATCCTCCTGCCAGGAGCCCTACCGTAACAATCTGGGAAGACCCCACTGTCTTGAAGACTACCAGGCCCTCGCCCACCTGGCCCAAAGACTTTCCATGCGGATTGCCCTTGGAATGGTGATGTGCGAATGGGACAGGACGGATTTTTTAAAAAATATTCCAGGGGCCACCTGGATGGGCAGGGCATGGAACAATCAGAAAAACAGACGGTACGACCTTGACCGTGGCGCTGAATATTTAAACGCCCATGATCACCTGCTTGAGATCGCCCTGCATGGTGTCGGCCATGAATTCTGGCATAAAGGGCAGATGGAACGATCCGAGTTCCATGATAAAAATGGCAGCATGAGACCTGAAAATATCATTGTCAGTCATCTTGAAGCCTTTGCCGGGCTGCTTGATCAAAATCATATCCTGGCTCGTCCACGATTATTCATTCCCCCTGCTTTGAACCACAGCTTTGGCGACCATTCGATTCAACCCCTGCTTAGAAAATTCGGCATTGATTATGTTACAACCAGATTTTCAAGGACCCGTCAATTCAAAGCGCCCAGGCACCCGAAATTGACCTGGGAATCCCGGGTAACACTTTTGGAACGGGGGAATGCCCCTGTGGCATGGGATGTTACCGCAAGTCCACCAGTCTGGAATAATCCCCAGCCGATTCTACCCCTGCATTGGGCAAATCTCCTGCACGTTAAGCCGGAACGTAATTTAGAAATTATCGACCCGTGGGCAGACATGCTTCTCGTTAAAACATCCGGGCCTAATTTCATCCTGGCTAAAGACGCGGCCGCCTGCTGGCGGCAGGCGGCGGTCTGTTACCTGGCTGAAATTAAAAATGAAAACAGCCATATTATTATCAATCTGGGTGCTCTTCCCAGGTTCTCGTCACTCCAGGGTCCTTTCATCGTTAGAATACAGGATTTAGGGGATAGGGGCTTGCGCTGTGAAGGTGCAAAAATAGTAGAACAAAAAAAGATGTCCAAAAACCTATTCACCCTGGAACTGCTTCCAGAACAAGAGGGAAAAAAAATTGTCCTTGTTCCGGTAGAACCTGGTTTCAGTAAAATTTAATTGGTTACCTTTGGGGCTATATATTCATCGATACTCTCCATCACCAGGGAAGGGGAGATATTTTCAGCGCCTCCTTCTATACAGGTTTCTGCCCAATTTTTTTAATCTGCGGTCCTAGGGTTGTGATTTGCCCATCCCATTTCCCATTTCCCTATTATCCAGAACCGTCATCCATGGGAAAAGGGAATATTTCTGGAATACGAGCCCGATTTCAGCACAGGGCTTTGTTACCGGAGATGCGGCATAATGAACGGTTCCTGTTGAAGCTTGTTTAAGACCGGCCGTGATGCGCAGGACTGTAGATTTTCCGCAGCCGGAGGGATCTTTTTGGCTGATAAAGTCAACAGAATTCACAATTTCGGCGATTTTGTCCGGCGGCAGCATCCTGATTTTTGTCAGAATAAACCGTTCTTGTTCGCTGGGTGAACTCGTGTTGTGATGCATGATAATCCCTTTATTAGTTTGTGATTATTTTATAGCGAGTTCTTCAAAAAGATGGTAGATAGGAAGTCATTTTTTGTCAATAGAAGTATAAAACAAATTCCAAAAGGAATACAGCTTACATTTCGAACCTTTGGAAGATCGTTTTTTGAGAGGGTAACCGGTGGCAAAGAGTGTGCTGAATTGACCTTCTCGATCTCTTTTTAGACATTCCAAGTAATTTTTTGGAGGTGCCTTGAAATAGCCTGTTTTCATAATTAGGCATATATTTTTTTTAAAAATTGCTGCATTCTGGCGTCATCAGTATTTATGAGGGCATCAAAGGTTCCGTCAAATCTAATGAACCCTGATTCCAGAAAAAGCACCCTCGTAGCAAAATTTTTAACCATGTTCATTTGATGGGTAACCAGCACAATCGTCATATCATGTCTTGCAATCGATTCTATTGTATCAAAAACTTCATATGCCAGCTCAGGGTCCAGCGATGAGGTCGGTTCATCAAAGAGCATAATGGCGGGCTTCATGGAAAGAGCACGGGCTATGGCAAGGCGCTGTTGCTGCCCGCCGGAAAGTGAGGCCGGATATTGATCTGCTTTTTCTGAAAGCTTGACTTCACCAAGAAGGCTGCGTGCAAATTCTTCAGCTTCCTGCAACGGCATTTTTCTTACCACCCTGCAGGGCTGAACAATATTTTCAAGTGCTGTGCAGTGGGGAAACAGGTTAAACTTCTGGAAAACAATACCCACTTTTCCAGCAACGGATGCGGTTGTCTCAACTTTTATTCCATCAATCACAACGGCACCGCTGTCAATTTGTTCCAATCCGTTCATACATCGAATGAGGGTGCTTTTTCCCGAACCGCTGGGTCCAATAATGGCAACAATTTCGCCATGACCAATGTCAATACTTATCTGTTTCAATACTGTATCTTCTGCATATGATTTTGAGATTCGGTCTACTCTGATCAAGGGTTCCATTTCACACTTTGCTTCTCTATTTGTTTTGATATAAGTGCCACGGCATAGGTCATTAAAAAATAAATCGCCCCAATGGTGATATATATCTCGAACGGGCTTAATGTTCGTGCATATATTTGGTTGCCGATCCGGGTGATTTCTGCAATCGACAATACCGATATCAGGGATGTTTCCTTGATCAGCATGGAAAAATAATTCATAAGTGTTGGCAGGGCAACTCTGAAGGCCTGGGGCAAAACAACATACCGGTAAACCTGGAACCTTTTGTATCCAAGACACAAAGACGCTTCGTACTGTCCTTTGTCAATGGCGCCGATGGATGCGCGAATCACTTCCGACATATAGGCACCGGAGTTAAGCGATAAGCCGATCACGGCGGCAGTTACCGGTTCCAGCAGAATCCCGAAAGACGGCAGCCCGTAATATATAAAAAACAGTTGAATCAGAAGCGGAGTCCCTCGGAATATCTCCACATAAATACCAAGCAGAATATCCAGAATTTTAGGAAGGCTGCCGGATCTCAGGACACCTACCAGAACAGATATAAGGAGTGCCAGCCCAAAGGACAGCACTCCGATTGTAAGGGTCACCCTGGATGCTGCTAACAGCTGGGGAATGTAGGGAACCAGAAACCCGAAATCAAACTTTTCCATAGAATTATAAGGAGAGCCACTTCTGATGCACTTTATCAAAAGCGCCGTTTGACTTGACTGTTTTTATGGCTTCATTGATTTTCCGGGTCAGTTCGTCTTCCCCATGATCCATAACAACAACAACATCCAAGGACATGACTGGATCATTGATGATTTTTAAATCCGAATTCCCTTTTACCGTCGTGGCTGCATAGGCAAATCCGACAATTACGGCATCAACTCTGCCGTTTTTTAAATCAATCATCGTTTCTGAATTTCGATTATACCTTCGGATATCCTTTGCAACAATCCCCATATCTTTCAAACTGTCCACTGCGACTTCACTCGTGGAGTTTGTCTGTACGCCGATAATTTTTCCGGAGAGGTCTTCTTTGGCTTTGATATTTTTTTCGGATGCCCGAGTTATAATGATTTCTCTGAGCTCATAATAGGGAATACTCATGTTGACACTTTTAGATGCCTGGTTTGCCTCTTCAGGAGACATACAGGAAATGATGACATCATGATCACCCTTTTTCATTCCTGCCACAAGTCCTTCCCAGGCGGTATCTTTCATAACCGTTTCCAGGCCAAGCACATCACCCAGGGCTTTAGCAAAATCCGTATCAAAACCTTCAATCTTGTTGTTTGTATTTCTGAACGAAAATGGCGGATATTCCGGGCAGTTACCAACAACCAGTTTTCCTGCTTTTTGGATCTGTGTCCATTTGCCATCTGCCGCCATGGCCGCCATGGAGAAAACTATTGAAATTATAACCACCATAGGAATAAGCCTTAAACCAATTTTTCTAACCATCATTCAAATCCTTTCATAGCATTAAATTAAATATAGACTTCCGTCATCTTTTATATACGCAAAATATTTTCTCTTAAATTTATTTAAATGCTGATGAAACTATACAGGGAAAGGATTTTCGTCAAATCGTTTATTTGAATATTCCATGGAGTACATATAGAAAAACCATATGTATGTGATAATAAGAACGCCCTGTTAAAGCTGCTTTAATAATTGCAAAGTCTTATTTTTTAAGAGATAAAGACAATTGATCGAAAAGCCTGTTCATTGTTTTATCACCATTGATTTCATCCACGGCAAAAAATGGAATCTGTATGCCAGCATCGTCAAGCAGCGAGCGGAAATTTTCAATGAATGTTCCCGGTTCATTTTTCCATTCCACCTGCTTGATTCTATCCCATGTTTTTTCCTTGTCCAGAAACTCACCATGCCATGAAGGGCACCGGCATGTTTTATGGACACCACAGCTTGGGCTGCCGTCTATCCCGATAACACCTTCTATGGAATAGCCAT
>JAVERV010000177.1:0-5025 GCA_034006945.1 Desulfobacterium sp.
TGCTATGTCCCCGGCGGCAGGTTTGCCCATGCCTGTTCTGCCATCATGAGTGTGGCAACGGCCAAGGTGGCCGGAGTCAAGACCGTAATCGCCTGCTCTCCTCCCAGGGGAGACTCCATTGCCCCGGCTGTTGTATATGCCCTCGATGTGGCGGGGGCGGACATCATCATCGAAATGGGTGGAGTCCAGGCCATTGCCACAATGGCATTCGGGCTTTTTACCGACAAACCAGCCAACATCCTTGTTGGTCCCGGAAATGCCTATGTGGCCGAGGCGAAAAACATTCTTTCCTCCCAGGGTAAATGCACCATCGATGTTTTTGCAGGCCCGACTGAATCGGCCATCATCGCAGACAAGACTGCCGATTATATGACCGTTGCCATTGACCTCGTTTCCCAGGCGGAACACGGATATGATTCACCTGTGTGGCTGTACACAGACTCAAGGGAACTTGCGGAAAAGGTCTTGGAGACCATGCCCAAGATCATTGCCGACATGCCCAACCCTGAAGTTCCTGAATCCGCATGGAGGGACTACGGCGAAATCATTCTGTGTAAAGACAGGGAGGAGATGTGCCGGGTCAATGACAAATATGCAGCCGAACATGTCCAGATCATGGCCGAAGATCTTGATTTCTGGGTAAAAAACCTCAAATCCTACGGATCTTTGTTCCTGGGTGAAGGCAGCACCGTACCCCAGGGGGACAAATGTTCGGGAACCAACCACATTCTGCCCACAAAAAAGGCTGGGTATTACTCAGGCGGTCTCAACGCTCTTAAATTCCTGAAGATTTACACCTACCAGGAAATTTCAAAAGAGGCCAATCTGACGGTCAGCGCCGCTGCATCCCGTCTTTCAAGGGTCGAAGGCATGGAAGGCCATGCCAGGGCCTGTGACTGGAGGCTGCGCAAATTCTTCCCTGATCATAAGTGGGATTTTGAAGTTTACAACCAGACCAAATATTAGGAGGATTTTCCATGGTCAGCCTACATTTTACAAAAGATTTCACCCAGCAGGAATCCATTCCAAAGGCCGGTATTGACAGGGCATTGGAAATCATGGCGTCGGGAAAGCTCCACAGGTACAACACTGCACCTGGTGAGACGGGTGAAGCTGCACTTCTCGAAGAAGAATTTGCCCGTTACATGGGTAAAAAATACTGCCTCAGCTGCGCCTCCTGCGGATCTGCCATGTATCTTGCACTGAAAAGCTTGGGTGTAAAGCAAGGAGACAAGGTACTCTGCAATTCGTTTACCCTGGCACCGGTTCCAGGAGCCATTGAAAATTCAGGTGCAGAAATTGTACTTGTGGATATTACCGACGACTACACCATTGATCTTGAGGATCTTGCAAAAAAGGCCAAATCCCCGGATGTTCGGTGGCTGCTGCTTTCCCACATGCGGGGTCATATCGCCAACATGGGCCGAATCATGGAAATATGCGATTCTTGTGATTTGACCCTCATCGAAGACTGTGCCCACACTATGGGAGCATTTTGGGACAAAAAGAAATCGGGCAGCTTTGGCAAGATAGGGTGTTTCTCAACCCAGACCTACAAACATATGAATTCTGGTGAAGGTGGGCTTCTTGTCACGGACGACCCTGAAGTCATTGCCCGGGCAATCATCCTTTCAGGATCATACATGCTCTATGAGCGACACACCTCCCGGCCGGACATGGCGGTTTTTGAATCTTTAAAAACCATGGTTCCCAACTATTCAAGCCGCATGGACAATCTCAGGGCTGCCCTTTTAAGACCCCAGCTGGCGGATCTTGACACCCAGTGTAAACGCTGGAACGAGCGATATGATCACCTGGCCCGGGGCCTTGAAAAGATCCCGGGAATTTTCCTGCCCCACCGTGATCCAAGGGAGGCCTATGTGGGTTCCTCCATTCAATTTTCCCTGAACGGCCAGCCGGAAACCAAAATTGTTGAGTTCCTGGATAAATGTAAAGATCAGGGAGTTGAACTTAAATGGTTTGGAAATAAAGAACCTGTGGGGTTCACATCTGCCTACCAGTCATGGAAATATCTGGGCAATCTTCCAGATCTGCCCAACACAAAAAGAATCCTGGCGGTGATGTGCGACATGAGAATCCCCTTAACCTTTTCCCTTGAAGATTGCGATACCATACTTAATATAATCAAGCAAACAGCCAAAACAGTATTAATATAATATATTAATAAGGAGAAAGCTTCATGTCCAGAACTATAATAAACAGCGACAAGGCACCTGCCGCCATAGGGCCCTATTCCCAGGCTGTTAAGACAGGAAACCTGCTGTTTACCTCGGGCCAGCTTCCCATCAATCCTGCAACCGGAAAAATACCTGAAGGCAGTATTGAAACCCGTGCCCACCTGGTATTTAAGAATCTTTCTGCAATTGCCAAAGAGGCGGGAACAAATCTTGACAAGGCCGTTAAAATAACGGTTTACCTGGCAGATATAAAAGACTTTTCAGCGGTCAACACCGTGTATGCAGAATATTTTAAAGCCCCCTTTCCTGCCCGATCTGCATTTCAGGTGGCAGCTCTGCCCCTTGGGACAGATATTGAAGTGGAAGCAATTTTTGAAGTGTAACTGCCAAAAACGGAACAGCTGCAGTATTAACTAAATCACAACAAACAATGAAACGACTCAGATTGTCCAAATTGCAATAAATCCTATTGTAATAAAACATATCGGAGTTGATACTAACTAAGGAGAAGACAATGAACTTTACACAATTTCCCAGACGACGCTACCTGAACGGCCCCACACCCATTGAAGCCATGCCCTCATTAAGCAAAGCCCTGGGAGGAAAGGTCAACCTGTTTGTAAAACGCGATGATCTTCTGCCCGGAGCTGCCGGAGGCAACAAGACCCGTAAACTTGAGTTCTGCATTGCAGATGCCCTTGAAAAAGGTGCGGATACCATTATCACATGTGGCGCAGTCCAGTCCAACCACTGCCGCCTCACCGCTTCCTGGGCCGCCAAAGAGGGTCTTGACTGCCACCTGGTTCTCGAAGAAAGGGTTAAGGGTTCATATAAAAAAGAGGGCTCCGGCAACAACTTTCTTTTTGAACTTCTGGATGTAAAATCAATAGGTGTTGCGCCTGGCGGTTCAGACATGATGGCTGAAATGGAAAAAAAGGCCGCTGAATTGTCTGTCAAGGGTAAAAAGCCCTACATTATTCCAGGAGGTGCCTCCAACGCCATCGGTGCCATGGGTTATGCCGTTTGCGCCGAAGAGATCATGAATCAGCTCAACACCCAGGGTCTTTCCATTGACCACGTTATTGTACCCTCTGGCTCCGCAGGCACCCACGCAGGAATGGTTGTTGGTATGACCGGCACCAATGCCAACATCCCCGTATCAGGTATCAACGTATCAAGAACCAAGGATGTTCAGGAGGAGATTGTTTACAAGCTTGCCGTTGAACTTGCCGAAAAGATCGGCGTCAAGGCCGGTGTGGAAAGAAAAGAGATCGTATGCTTTGACCAGTATGTGGGACCTGGATATTCTCTTCCCACGGACTCCATGGTAGAGGCGGTTAAGCTCTTTGCCAAAACCGAGGCAATTCTTCTTGATCCGGTATATACGGGCAAGGAAGCAGCAGGTTTCATCGATCTGGTGCGCAAGGGCCATTTTGCTGAAGGCAGCAACGTCCTGTTTCTCCACACGGGCGGTTCACCTGCTTTGTTCGCTTACCTTGATACCTTCAGGAAATAAAGATAAATCTAACAACTTCCTCTTCCGGTACCTTTGCCGGAAGAGGAAGTTGTTATGGGAGCTTTGTTTTAAATGACTTGCAGAGCAGAAAAAACCGTTGGAATTTTAGGGGGAATGGGGCCTGAAGCAACCGTTGACCTGATGCAGAGGATCATTGCCCTTACCCCGGCCATGGATGACGCAGACCATGTCCGCTGTATTGTGGATAACAACCCAAAGGTGCCATCACGAATCAAGGCCATCATCGAGGGCTTTGGTGAGGACCCAGGCCCCTGCATGGCAGATATGGGACGCCGTCTTGAAACCTGGGGGGCGGATTTTCTGGTCATTGCCTGCAACACTGCCCACCACTATTACCAGGCGGTTCAAGATGCGGTGAACATCCCTGTAATCCACATTGTGGGGCTTGTCACTGATCACTTAATTCATCAATATCCCGAACATAAGAAAATCGGGATGCTGGCCTCCCCTGCCGTTGCAATGACCGGCCTTTACACCCAAAAATTCCAACCAGAAGGGTTAACGGAAATCTGGCCAAAACCTGAGGTTCAACAGCAGATGCTCGGCGTTATAAAATCCGTCAAAAAGAAAGAATCCGGCCCTGACCTTATAATGCGCTACAAAAATATCTGTCTCCACCTGGCTGAACAAGGCGCAACTCTCGCCGTTGTGGCCTGTACTGAACTTAGCGCCCTTGACTGCGATCTGCCGATTCCGGCAGTTGATGCGGCCCAGGTCCTTGCCCAGGAGATCGTGGATGTGGCAAAAAATCGCAAGCCCATTGTCACCTATCATAAAGGTTGACAAAAAAAGGCATTCAAACTAAGTGATAGTCCTATTTTGATTTTTCAATATATTTGCAATTTCAAGCTATCCACAGGAGATTCAAAGTGATCAGCAACAAGTCTTCCATGAAGTCCCTAAGGGCATATGGGGAAATTCGAGATATGATACTCACCGGAGTCAAATTGCCGGGCACTCGGCTTATCCTGGCAGAGCTTGAAGCTGAGCTTGGCATTGGACGGGGCCCCATCCGGGAAGCTTTGATGCGACTTGACCGGTCAGGCCTGGTTAAAAACATCCCCTACAAAGGGGCAATTGTAGCCACACCGCCCACTCGGAAAGAAATTTTTCATATTTACGATCTTCGGGTGGATCTTGAGGTGAAGCTTGCCCTTGAAGCCATGAAAAACTTAGGGAAGGCTGAGTTTAAAAACCTTGATAACCTGCTTAAAATCATGGAAAACCTGCCCGAGGACCACTATATCTATGACCATGAATTTCACAACCAACTTTACAAGGCATCCAACC
>JAVERV010000178.1:0-5008 GCA_034006945.1 Desulfobacterium sp.
CGTCCTTGATCATATCGTACTTCTCACGGTTGGTGGCGACCAGTGTCTGGGAGGCGGAAACCGTGACAATCTGGCGGATGGCATCATCATAGGCCGTGGCAGGCAGCCCGGGATTCAGCTCCTCGATCTTACCTCCCAGGGTGCGGGTCAACACCACCTCGCGATCAGATTTCCGGCCCAGCAGGCTCTCCGGCCCGAAATCCTCATTGTTGTAAGCGTAGACCGACTCCCAGCCGAGCTCCTGTTCCAGGTATTCGGCGGTGGTCTGCTGAACGAGGGTCTCTTCGGTGTAGGGTGAATGCATCATCGTTTTTGCTTCCTTCGATTTGCTGTGCGTACGCGGTACAGACGTTCGGTGAAACCTCCCTCGCTCTCAAAATCAATGGCCAGCCGCTCAACCTGACGGTCGAGAAGGGAACAGGCTACCGCCAACAGCACCAGTATGGCATTGGCCGAGAGTTCGGGGTAGATTCTGGTGGACAGGATGGACTTTATGGACTTGGTGGACTTGGTGAACGACTCGGTACCTTGCCCGCCCAGTTCATTCCGTCCACAAGGTTCACCTCGTTTTGCCACCGCCACAACCCAGGCAGCCACCTGGTCGGCGGTTTCACAACGCCGGTCGATCAACTCCTGCCGAAGCGGGTTTCCCCGCTGCCACCGGGTGAATTTTCGCTGGCGCAAAAAATCTTCATAGTCGAGTTTCAGCTCCTCCAGACTGGCCCGGGCCACCTGGGTCAGTTTCAGCTCGGTCTTCTTTGAGGTCGCCGAGGCCTGGGAACCCTCGGCAATATTCTGCACACCCGATCGCGCCGCCTGAACCATCTGGTCCCGGGTTCGGCTGAAGCGATTAATATAGCGATCACAAAACCGTACAGTCACATCATAGACCAACTGTGCAATCTGAAAACTTTTTAACTTGCGATAGCCCCCATGTTTGGGAATCAGTTCAGACATGCACCCTCCTACTCATCCTCCATCCTCACAATCCACAACTCACCCCGTGTCCACATGGCCCACATGGCCCACATCGTCCACATCGTCCACCCCTGTCCACATAACGGCTCATACCGCTACCTCCCCGTTCATCAGTTTGGACAGAAGAAAGTCGCGCGCTTTGGCGAGTTGCGCATTGCTAATAGTGAGGTTCTCAATCTGGTCAAAAGCCGGTTTGGCAAAATCAAAGAAAAGCTTCAGCAGTTGCTTGGATGGAATAACGACTTTAATTCCAGAAAATTTTGATTTGCTCACATTAGCCATGGTCGCACCACCACCCATTCCTTCAAGTAAAGGCTTCAATTCCTTAGCCATGAAGTAAACCCAATATATGACTGAATCACTAGCAGGAACGATGCTATTGATCTGCTGGTTGGTTTGTGCTGGCGAAGCGTTGAATGTAACAACACCAACTGTCCCTATGCACGAGACAAGAATAGACCGTGGTGGTAGTGTCTTATTTAATTGGGTTTTAGCCCCTTCTTCCGAAAGCGACTCCTCTGTATTAACAACAATTGGGTTACCATGCATATCTGGAGTTTTAATGAAGGGTAAATCGTTACCGTAATTCTCTGGCTTCTTTTTACTGGGAGTTTTTCCCGTTATTATTTCTCCCAAGTCTCCTATTTTCGCAGTTTTCCACCCTTCCGGCACACCGTCGATGATTTTAGTATGTTCATGACCGGGAAAGCGGAGGTGGACAAACCACTCCTTGTAGAGCAGCCGCGCCGCCTGCTCCAGCAACTGAATCCGCCGCCGGTTGTTCTCGATCAGGTCGTCGTAGGCGGAGAGGATCCCGACAATTCGGCGTTGCGTCTTAATTGAGGGCAGTGTGATTTGATAAGGTGACAGATTCTCGATTGTGATCTGGGCCTGCGCAGCGCCGGTATTCAGTTTTGCTTTTAGTGGCTCCCTGTCTAAACGATAGTACAGAAACCTCCTATCTACGACGGAACTGTCGTGGTCGAGCACAATAGATAGGTTCGTTATCCACGACTTCTCTGGTGAAAGCTTTACATCTCCGGTTCCGCCGACCCCGCGAGCCACGACGATCACACGAGGTTCATCATACAAGTATTTCTTTGCGAACCCAGTAATGCGATAGCCACTAAAGATTGGGAAGCCCTCATCTGCCAGAACTCCCTTCGGTGGCATCTTGCCGTATCTCATCTGGCAGATATCGCCGAGTTTGTATCGGGTCAGTTTCATACCCCCAACCCCTCAAAATTCTTTTTGATCGTAGCGGCCAGTTGCACCGCTTCGGCGTTCAAATCTTCCAGTTCCACATGGATCTCGCGCAGGGCCTCCTCAAAATCGAAATCCTCGTCCTCTTTTTCGGGCGGAACCCCCACGTAACGTCCGGGGGTGAGGCTCCAGTCGTTGGCCTCAATCTCTTTGGTATCCACCAGTTTGACCAGTCCTTCTACATCACGAAGTTCGGCATCGGGAAAGCGTTCGGTGAGCCAGCGGGCCTGTTTCCAGAAATAGCGCACAAGCTTTAACTGTTCCACGGCCAGGGCACGGGCCTCGTCAGCGGCCTTGCGGGCCCCCCTTATCTCCGCAAAACCACTCCCTCTCCCCCTGTGAGAGGGCTGGGGTGAGGGTGTTTTTTGAGCTGTCTCCGCCACAGTAGAGGCGAGCTTAAACAACATGTCGGTCTGCCTGATCAGATCGCGGCTGGTCTCGGACAACGGGGCGAGACGATCGACCGCCTTTTTCAGTTCGCCGTTGGTGGTCTTCTGCTTCTTCCACGCAGCCTGCTGCTCGGCCACGGTCTTCTGGAAAGCATTTACCTCTTCTTTAAACAGCGGGATGGCAGCATCCAGTTCCTTGAGCGGTTCAACGTGGGGTGCATCCTTGCCCAGGGTCTGAAGAAACGGCTCGACTGCACTGCCCAGCGTGGCCAGCGCAGCAGCAAAATCAGGCAGCGGTTCAATCATTTCGCCGTTGTCATCTTTCATGGTGAAACAGGCCGCACCTTCGGACAGCATGCGCTGACAATAACCGGCCACGAGATCAAGATAGCACCCGGTTTCACCCCGGTGGAGCCAGACGATGGCCAGCAGGTTCTGCTCCTGTTCCGGGGAAAAGTCGTAGATCTTGCGCGTCACCTTGCGGTAGACGTTGCGGGCGTCGATCATCAGCACCTTGTTGCGGTGCTGCTCGGCCTTGGCGCGATTGAGGAACCAGAGCTCGCAGGGCACGGTACGGGTGTAAAAGAAGTTGGAGCGGATGGCAACCATCACATCCACATCACCGGTTTCCACCAGCTTCTGGCGTACCTTGGCCTCGTCCCGCCCGGCAGAAGATGCCTGGGAAGAC
Source organism: Desulfobacterium sp. (assembly GCA_034006945.1). GTDB lineage: Bacteria > Desulfobacterota > Desulfobacteria > Desulfobacterales > Desulfobacteraceae > Desulforapulum. The sequence continues at coordinate 3,319 of JAVERV010000178.1, forward strand.
ATGACAAACCCGGCCCGGCCCTCTTCGTTCAGATAGCTGTAAAAATAGCTTATCCACACATAGTTGCCGTTGCTGACCTTGCCTTTCTTGTTGACTCCGGGCAGACCAAAGGGCAGACGAGGGTCGATCTTGGCCCTGTCAGCGTCGATCTCATCCACATTAAAGGGAGGATTGGCCATGACAAAATCAGCTTTGCCGTGCAGTTCGTGGGGGTCCTCGTAGTAGGTGATGGCCTTCTGGATGTTCCCTTCCAAACCGTGCACCGCCAGGTTCATCTTGGCCAGGCGGATGGTGGTGGCATTTTTTTCCAGGCCGTAGAAGGTGAGTTTTTCTGTGGGGTTCTCATGGCGCCGCTCCACCACCCGGGCGCTCTGCACGAACATGCCGCCCGAACCGCAGGCCGGATCGAGCACCGTGCCGCTGGTGGGTTCGATGACCTTGGCGATCAGGGAGACCAGGGAGATCGGGGTAAAAAACTCGCCGCCGTCATGGGCCTTCTGGTCGGCGAACTGGGTGAGGAAATACTCGTAGATGCGGCCAAACACGTCGCCGGAAATGCGCTTTAGCTCCTCGGGGTTGAGAGTACGCAGCAATTGGCCGAGGACATCGTTGTCGAGTTCCTGATATTCGCTCTTGGGCAGCACACCCCGCAGGCTCTCGTAGTCCGCTTCAATGGATTCCATGGCATCAATAATCGCCTTGGCCCGATCGGCGCTGTCAGGCAAATCCACAAGGGTGTCGAACTGGGCCCTGGGCTGGAGGAAGATGGCGCTCTTCTGGGAAAAATCCTCCTTGGTCAGGGGCCGGGTTTTACCGCCTCGTGTTGGCAGACCGACTTCGACAACATCCTTGACAGCCAGATAACGGCTGTAGGCATGGCGCAGGAAGACCAGCCCCATTACCGGCAGGAAATATTCGTTGCTGGCGTAGTTGGAGTTGGCCCGCAGGGTGTCCGCCGCACTCCAGAGCTGTTTTTCAATTGCTTCAATATGTTCAAGCTGTGACATGCTTGGATTTCCTTTCAAAAATACGCTTTATGCCGGGCCTCGCCCCTGCCCCAAACTGCACAGCAGGCTTTCAACTTTTCCTTTGCTGAACCGCCAGATGTACTGGCAACACCACCCATAACGCCCGATTTATCATGTGATCTATCATATATAGACCCGTAAATGTCAAGCGCGACCTTGCCATCCCTATGGAACTTCTCGTGCAACAGAACAATTTTAAATCCCCCCGACACATCCTGCCGCCACCCAGCATAAGGATTGCATACCAAGGCGGTTCGGCTGAACCACTACACCTTCGCTACCATCAGGCTGGGTCTAAGACTTGCCAAATTTATTGAGATTCTATATATTTGACTCACTTTTAAAAACATGTGTCGTGCGCGGCATGCACAAGGTGCTGGAAAGATACTGGGCTTACTGTGCGACATTTTTGGAAGTACCTGGTTAAGGAAAGTTTAATTTTTTATCTGAGCTTTTGGGGTTCAAAAGCCTGGCTCCTCAGCTCCCCGTTAGTCCCCAGGAGAAAAAATGAGTAAAACAGTATTTACCAAGGTCTCTTTAGCCGAATAAGGTCATGCCTTCGCTCCACCGCCATTACAGCGTTCTCATCACTACTATGCATGACTCCGCCGCTGTGCTCCGCTTTGGTACTCTGGATCTTGCAGGTTCTCTGCTTGACCGGC
>JAVERV010000179.1:0-4979 GCA_034006945.1 Desulfobacterium sp.
ATGTTGTAAATGGTGAGTACGCATTTTACATCCTCAAAACTTAAAATTTGTTGACACGGTTTTTCCTTTTTTATAGCTTGCTGACAAGCAGCGTGCAAACATTACAGGGGATAGACAATGAACGAAATGGGCAGAACAAAGGGGAAAAACATGTCAACCGCTGATCATTTTACCAAATTAGAAAACATGATGCATTCTGGATCGTTCATGCAGTGGAACGGCGCCAGAGTTTCCATTACAAAGGGAGCGGCTCAAATCACATTTCCTGTCCGCAGAGATTTTTATCATTCCGCCGGCGCAATGCACGGTGCCATGTATTTCCTGGCGTTGGACAACGCTGCATTTTTCGCTGCCAACTCACTGGTTGAGGATGTCTTCGTGCTGACCACCAGTTTTACCACCTATATTACCCGCCCTGTTTCCGAGGGAATTGTCACAGCCTTTGGTAAAGTTGTGAATTACAATCGTACCCAGTTTATTGCCGAATCAGTCATGTACAATGACGATGATAAAGAGATTGCACGAGCCAACGGCATCTTTGTCAGAAGCAAAACTTTATTGTCTCCTGAAATAGGGTACAGGTAATAAAAAAGATGACTCTTGCAATCCCAGATCGTATGGTTTGATTTTCTAATGTTATTCATTGGGAGTCTCCCTTTTTGTGATCTTTGAGCGGTTAACAGTATTGAAGACTTTTTTTATTCCTGCAACAATTGCAAACAAGCTAACACCTCAATAAGTAAAGGTTGTCTCAGTCAAAGGAGCATTTACATGTGGATTATTAATATAAGGCATTGGCTCAATGATAGTGGAACTGAAGCTGCTGTGCCTCAGTTAAGAAACAAGGTCAAGAAAATGACCGAAATAATTGCCTATGCAACATCAGTCTACGCTAATTTTTCAGCACCCCCAGTGCCCAAATGCTGGAGACGACCAAAAAGAAAACCATGCCCTGGCGAACTTGATATCTTCCTTGATATCGACGAGAAAACGATTCATTACCATTGCCCGGTCTGTAGAGATGAGGGTGTAATCAGCGGATGGGAAGACTTGATTTGGGACATGTCAGGGGACAACAATGGCAGGACAAACGATAGAGCGATCAAGTTCTCCCCGCGCAGGTCTCCATCCAACCGATAATCGATGAGTTGCAACAAGGGTCGGGAGAATGTTTCCAAAGATGCATCATAATCTGCCGGGTTTTTGAGTATGACAGCTGAAACCGTGAACATCAGCCCGCGTGGTACCAGTCCCTGCGGAGACAGAATGTTGTGTATCAGAAACCGATGGATTCGCCCGTTTACGCAGGTCAGACAAATAGAATTTTAAGCACCCCTGCAAAAATCATTATTCTGCTGTAAAAACGATTACAATAAAGCTTTCGGCTGCAAAAACCATTACAAAGACCGCCAGTGTAGAAACCCCTTTCTACGTTTTCTACTATCTGACACTCATGATCCGGCTCCGGTAAGTAACGGGAAGAAAAACAAACCCTAAATTCCGGAGGTCAGCGATGATGCCGGACGTGTGACCGCCTCCTTCACGGTGCCGACGGAAGCACGCACGCCTCCGGGGGGTTCTTTTTTGGCCTCAATCATATCCTCCGATGCAGCATACCCTTTCTAACGGGTGCTGGGACGGTATGAAATTTGGCTAAAATAGGTTAAATCCAGAAAGAAAACTTGATTTTTTCATTTCATCTATATACCTTTAACCCCGTTAAACCTAATGTAGCCGAATTGTGCCCCTATGGAGTTCCGTTCGGTTAAATAACTTGACGAGCCGTTTGGGCGGCCCTCAAAGAATGATGGAGTCGAAAATGGAAGACAGATGGTTGTCCGTAGATGAAATTGGAGACTATATCGGGATCAAACGAGATACCGTTTATAAGTGGATAAGCGAGAAAGGCATGCCCGCCCATAAAATAGGACGCCTGTGGAAATTCAAGAAAGATGAGGTGGACACTTGGGTTCGTGACGGGAAGGCAAGTGATTTCAAAGAAGAAGACAACAAAGAGTAAATCAATATGACGAAGTTTCATTCCAAATATTTCGCTCATGAATTGACTCGAGCTGGAGGCAAAGGCGTAGACCGCCTTGGTCGAGCATTATTTGACGCTTGTGTAGACCTGAATCCACACCAGATCGAGGCGGCGCTCTTTGCTTTGAGATCTCCATTATCCAAGGGAGTTCTGCTGGCTGATGAAGTCGGTCTTGGTAAAACCATTGAGGCCGGGCTGGTGATTTGTCAGAGCTGGGCAGAAAACTGTCGAAAACTATTGGTCGTTTGTCCTGCCTCCCTTCGTAAGCAGTGGGCCGTGGAGTTGGAGGAAAAATTCAATTTGCCCAGCCAGATTCTTGATGCCAAAACCTATCGGGATTCACAAAAGGCAGGGAATCCGAATCCTTTTGATGAGCGGAAAATTATCATTTGTTCAATGCACTTTGTGGCCAGTAAAGCGATGGATATCCGAGCCATCCCATGGAACCTTGTTGTCATTGATGAAGCACATAAACTGAGGAACGCCTATAGGGAAAGCAACCGGATTGGACAAGCTGTCAGGCAGGCAACATTTGACAGGAAAAAGTTACTGTTAACCGCTACCCCGCTGCAAAACTCGCTTCTTGAGCTTTATGGCCTTTCAACTATAATAGACGATAATATCTTTGGAGATCTTGCTTCTTTCAGGACTCAATATATCAATTATGGTGGAGACGTTTCCGGGCTTCGTGATCGCCTCCAAGGTTTTTGCTGGCGTACGCTGCGAAGTCAAGTGATTGAGTATGTTCCCTATACAGAACGTAAGCTGATCACACGTCCGTTTAAGCCTACTGAGCAAGAGCATAAGCTTTATGAGGCAGTCTCCAAATATTTAATGCGTGATGATACCTATGCCTTTCCTGCAAGACAAAAACACCTATTGATCTTGCTGATTCGAAAAGTATTGGCATCATCGCCGATCGCACTTGTCGGTACCCTTGAAATCATAAGGGAGCGCCTGCTGGGGCTTTTAGAAAAGACAAAAAGTGGCCGGTCGGTTTCTGAGCTGTTAGTCCAACAGGCAGATATAGATGAAGATTTGCTGGATGAAATACTTGAAGATGAAGAGGATGATATCAGTGACATTCTCCCGGAAGACAATGAGCCTGCAACGAAAGAGAAAATCGACATAGCCAGTCTCGGTAATGAAATAAAAGAGATTGATCAATATATTGGATGGGCGCGAGGCATAGGAATTGATACGAAATCAAAAGCTTTACTCACGGCGCTTGATATCGGTTTTCAGAAAATGACTGAGATGGGGGCTGCGCGCAAGGCTGTCATTTTTACCGAATCCCGAAGAACCCAGGACTGGCTCTTAACTCACCTGAATAACCATGGATACTCAGGGCAAGTCGTAACATTTAATGGCTCCAATAAAGATGATTCATCCGGTAAAATCTACACCGACTGGTTGGAATCCAACAAAGATACTGGACGTATTACTGGATCAAGACCAGTGGATATGAGAACTGCAATTCTTGATCATTTCAAGAACAGTGCAAATATCCTTATAGCAACCGAGGCCGGAGCTGAAGGATTGAACATGCAGTTCTGTTCTATGGTAATTAACTTTGACCTTCCGTGGAATCCTCAACGAATCGAACAGAGGATTGGCCGTTGTCACCGTTATGGGCAAAAGCATGATGTTGTTGTTATCAACTTTCTCAATGAAAAGAATGAGGCCGACAGACGGGTACATGAACTCCTAGAGCATAAATTTAATCTTTTCAGTGGCGTTTTTGGTGCCTCGGATGATGTGCTTGGCTCCATAGAATCCGGTGTTGATTTTGAGCGACGCGTATTGGATATATATCAGGAATGCCGGACTGAGGATCAAATACAAAGTGCCTTCGCAGCCCTCCAAAAAGAACTGGAGGAATCAATACAGCTCAAGCTAAAGGATACCAGAAAAGTCTTGCTGGAACACTTCGATGAAGATGTCCATGAAAGATTAAAAGGCAATCTGATCGGTACGCAGGAAAAACTGGACCGAATCGGCAAGCAGTTCTGGGCGGTCACCAAGTATGTACTATCCGAACATGCGACTTTTTATGATTCCACGCTTTCTTTTAACCTCCACAAACCGCTGGAGGGCAGTACAAGACTGGGCACCTATAACCTTGTTACAAAAAACAAGGATGTGCAGAACAGTGATTTTTTGTATCGCCTCAGCCATCCGCTGGGCGAACGTGTCATTCAGACTGGCAAGGATTTGCCCTGTCCAGTCTCAAAGGTCGTGTTTGATATCACCAATAATCCGACAAAAATATCGGTTATTGAAAGTCTTAAAGGGAAATCCGGTTGGCTTACACTCAATAAGCTCAAAATTTCTTCGTTTGAATCAGAAGAATATCTTTTGTTTTCGGCAATCGATGATACGGCAGATAACCTTGATCAGGAAACAATAGAAAAGCTCTTTAACTGCATCGGCTATGATCAAAAGGAAACTACGCTTCCTGAACCCATAAGACAGCGTCTCAAGGCAGATAGTGAAAGACATATCAAGGCCACAATCACCAGAAACCTTGAAGACAACAACAAGCATTTGTCTGAAGCATGTATTCAGCTTGATAAGTGGGCTGAGGACATGGAAAAGGCGGCTGCCAAAGAGATGGATGATACGAAGCGCAAGATTGCCGATCTTCGCCGAAAAGTCAGGCTTGCTCCGACCATGCAGGAACAAGCAGAGCTTCAGACTGAGTTAAAGAAGCTTGAAACCTTGCGTCGCAGACAACAGCAGAAAATTTTTGATGTTGAAGATGAAATTGCAGAAAAGCGGGATTCGCTGGTCGAACAGTTGACAAAGCGGATGGAGCAAAAAACGACCACAGAAGAGCTGTTTACCATTCGATGGAGCGTTGTTTAATGGAACCACAGATGAACACGGATAAACACAGATTTTTATTTAAGGAAGAAACACATCGGATTATTGGATG
>JAVERV010000045.1:0-32022 GCA_034006945.1 Desulfobacterium sp.
ACGTCCCCTCCTATCGTCATACAGTTTTGCCAAGATAAAACACATCGCATACCCTTATCATAGATTCATCAAGCGCATAATATCACGTGATTCTGAAAAATCCACGCAGGCTTGCCGGAGGGACACGTATTAAGGATATTGTCGACCTCACTAAAGGTGCTTTGGCAGAATACCGCTTTGGCAAAAAAACAATCTGCACTTCCTGAAGCTTTGCCCAACCAAACGGATTAATCCGACGGCAAGGGTCTGGGACCGTTGGTACTGGCATCGCAATGACCTTCATCAGTGCATTGCGGATTTCGCCTCGTTTCGCAAGCCCGACCTTACTGTGATGGACGCCTACAACGTCATGAAGCGCAACGGCTCCGGGGGGTGTCTGTCAACGACGTCGTATCCATGAAAGCCCAGATTGTATCAACAGATTTTGTGGCGGCTGATACCGCTGGAGCAAAACTCTTTGGGGCTGAACCTTCAGACATCCGCCATATTAGATCGCCTCGGATATGGGTCTGGGACAGATGGATCTGAAGAACCTGTCAATCAACCGGATCAAAATTTAGCAATAATGAATCTTCGCCATCTAAAACCGCTTCGGGTATGCATTGCCCTTGTTTTCTTTTTGCCCACGGCCTTCCTGTTTCTTGATCTCAGGGACACCGGAATACGATCTTTTGCAGGTGAGGTGCTTTTCCTGCAGTTCGTTCCGTCCATGCTTAAGTTTTTAAATCAAACTGCCACTGGTTTGGCCGGAATTGTTACGGCTGTATTTGCCGGATTCATCGTAGTCCTAATCCTCACCATGATGTTCGGCCGGGTTTATTGTTCCACGATCTGCCCCCTGGGAACCTTCCAGGACCTTATCTCCCGCCTTGGTCGCAGAAAAAAACTGAAGGGCAAAAAACCAATAAAACATCATCGGTACGACTTTTCCGAGCCCCACAGCATAATTCGATATGCTTTTTTGTTCCTGACGATTCTGTTTTTTCTGGCCGGCAGTGGTTTTCTGCTGAACCTGCTTGATCCTTTCAGCAGCTTTGGCCGAATTGTTTCAAACCTTTTCCGTCCCCTGGCCCTCGCCCTGAATAACCTGGGGTTCCCTTGGCAGAGGGAGTGGGAAGCCACACCCTTTACCGGATGCCCTGGCCGGTTATTGCCCCGGTATCCGTGGGTGTATCACTCGCCATGCTGATGCTGGTGGCATGGTTTTGCACCCGACACGGCCGCCTTTACTGTAACACAGTTTGTCCGGTGGGGACCCTGCTCGGCCTTGTTTCAAAGGTTTCACTGTTCAGGATCGAGATTGACAAGAAGAGTTGCAGGGGCTGTAAGTTGTGCCAGAACGTATGCAAGGCCTGCTGCATCGACCTGAAAAAAAACAAGGTTGATGCCAGCCGTTGTGTGGGACGGAAACCCAAGGCACCTTGTGGAAAAAAAACCTGTGGGAAAAAAATGGATCAACAAATAGATACCAGCGAGGACTTTCCTTTCTAATAGAGAAACTTTATAATCGGCACAGCCGGAGCAAGGGATCATTAGATTAACACCCGGGATCGGGCGGCAAAGGAGATAAGATGAACAAACATATTGTGGTTATCGGAGCAGGTCCTGGGGGTTATGTTGCAGCCTTGAGGGCAGCTGCCCTTGGGGCCGAGGTGACGATCATCGAACGGGAGAGTGTCGGGGGAACCTGTCTCAACTGGGGGTGCATCCCTTCAAAAATAATGAAAACCACGGCGGACATGTATCTGAAGTTCCACGAATCCCCGGAATACGGGATTACCCATAGCGGTGATTTTGGAGTGGATATGGCGGCCCTCATGGCCCGGAAAAGAAGGATTATTGCAACCCAGCAGCAGGGGATTCATGCCCTGTTAAAGAAGAACAAGGTCGCCTTTGAAAAGGGCCGGGGTGTGGTGGTTGGCCCAAATCTTGCCGCCGTGATCACGCATGATGGGGAAAAACGAGAGATCCGCTTTGACGCCCTTATCCTTGCAACAGGCACTGCACCGATGTTGATTCCGGCATTTCCCTTTGACGGAAAGACCATCCTCTCTTCCAACCACCTGTTGGAGCTTGAATCTGTGCCAGAATCCATCGTGATTGCAGGAGGCGGGGTCATCGGGTGCGAGTTTGCCTTTATTCTTTCTGCCCTTGGTGCAAAGGTTACCCTGATCGAGGCCATGGGCCGGATTCTTCCCCTTGATGGGGTGGATGAATCCTGCTCCAAGATCATTCATCGGGAGATGAAAAAACAGAAAATAAAGGTGATCGTTGACCGGGCAGTCTCGTCGATAGCCAGAAAAGAGGGAGGCGTACTCGTGTCCATCGGTGCAAGTCCGTTCTCAGATAGAGACAGGGCAGCCGGGGTAAAAGAGCAGGTTGTCGAGGCTCAAACCATGGCCGTATGCATTGGCCGCACACCGCTTTCCAGGGACCTGGGCCTTGAAACCATTGGGCTTGCCCTTGATGAACGGGGCTGGGTTCCGGTAAACGATCGCATGGAAACCCAAGTAAAAAACGTATACGCCATTGGTGACATATTGGGACCGTCCAGGGTAATGCTTGCCCATGTGGCCTCCCATGAAGGCATGGTTGCCGCAGAAAATATCATGGGTACGGATTCCTCCATGGACTACAGTGCGGTGCCGGGGGCAATTTTCACCATGCCCGAGGTCGGCAATGTAGGGCTATCCGAGCGGTCAGCCCTTGCAAAGGGGATTGAGATAGAATGCACGAGCGTTAATTTCAGAACCCTTGGAAAGGCCCAGGTCATGGGAGAAATTGCAGGCGAGGTAAAGATCGTTGCAGACAAAAAAACGGGCAAAATTCTGGGGGTTCACATTACAGGCCCCCACGCCACGGATCTCGTCGCCGAAGGCACCCTGGCCGTTCAAAATGGACTTACGGTGGAAGATCTTGCCAACACAATCCATGCCCACCCCACCCTGGCAGAGATCATGGGTGAGGTTTCTTTAAAAGCAGTTCAGACGCGGCAAAAGACAATTTAATAGAAAAGCTGATCAGGAGGAAAATTATGGGTTCAGACCTTAAAACCACCCCGCTTAACGCCTGGCACCGGGCGAACAAGGCCAACATGGCAGGGTTTGGCGGGTATGACATGCCCCTCTGGTATGGGACAGGAGTAAAAAAAGAACATCTGGCGGTGTTGGAGTCTGCGGGTCTTTTTGACACAAGCCACATGGCCTGTGTCATGGTTAAAGGGCCGGACGCCCTGGCCCTTTTGCAGTTCTGCCTCACGAGGGATCTTTCGGATCTCCAGGACAGTAGATGCTCCTACGGAGCGATCTTAAACAGCAAGGGCCATGTTGTAGACGACGCCATTGTCTATCGTTTCCACCAGGAGAGTTTCATGGTATGCGTCAATGCAGGCATGGGTGGCAGGGTTGCCGACCACCTTGAGGCAAATAAAAACAGGAGAACCGTTGAGATAGAGGATCTCAGCGACCGCCTTGCAAAGATCGACATCCAGGGGAGAAACAGCGCAAGGATCCTTTCAAAGCTGCTTCAAAACCCTGACACAGTTTTCACTACCATGCCCTATTTTTCCTTTAAGGGCACCCTTCACCAGGGTGGGGCCGACCCGGTCCTCTTTAAAGACGGAACAAACATCCTCCTGTCCCGGTCCGGGTATACGGGGGAATTTGGGTTTGAAGTTTTTGCAGACTCAGAGGCTGCGGTGTCCATCTGGGAACAGCTCCTTGAAGCTGGGAAGGAGTACAATCTCATCCCCTGCGGTCTTGCCGCCCGGGATTCTTTGCGGGTCGGTTCCGTACTCCCCCTTTCCCACCAGGACATCGGGAACATGCCATTTATAAACCATCCCTGGATGGTTGCCCTGCCCCTGGGCCAGGACGGCAAAACCTTTACAAAGGAGTTTCTGGGAAGAGATGCCCTTGAGGCCGCAAGGGATGCGGCTTTTACCCATGCATTTGTGGGCGAAGACCTAAGAAAGGTGGGGACAGGTCCGGATACCCGGGTGATCGACACCCAGGGCAAGGTGATCGGGTCTGTTTTGACCTGCGTCACAGACATGGGTATTGGATGGCACGATGGCAAGATCTACAGCATTACCTCACCGGTCCTTCCCGACGATTTCAAGGCCAGGGGCATAAGCTGCGGCTTTATCCTTGCAGATCACAAGCTTGAAGAGGGGGAAAAACTGACCCTCCAGGAGGGGAAACGAAAGATCAGGGTAACCGTTGTCAAGGATATAAGACCCCACAGAACGGCCAAATTAAAACTAACCAATTTCATTTAACCCACATGTCCTGGCAGACACAACGAAGAATGAAACACGATGAAACAGACCGAGAGCGTAGGGGCTCCCTTTACGGGTGCCCTTGTGGAGGCCAATTTGGTTGGAATTTAACATAAAAAAAGGAGCGATTCAAATGAAAGAGATCAGTGAGCTTAGTTTCCCCGAAGATCTAAAATACACCGAAGACCACGAATGGATAAAAAGAGACGGTGAGACGTTTATTGTGGGCATCAGCGATTATGCCCAGGATCAGCTTGGGGAAATTGTCTTTGTGGAGCTGCCCGAAACAGGGCAAACCTTTGCCAGGGGCGATGAATTCGGCACTGTGGAATCGGTCAAGGCTGTTTCCGAGATATACATGCCGATTTCCGGAGAGGTAGTGGAGATCAACCAAGGGCTTGAGGATGCTCCGGAACTTGTGAACAGATCCTGCTACAAGGAGGGTTGGATCATTAAAGTAAAACCCGAAGATCCCGCCGAGTACGAAACCCTAATGGACCGGTCAACCTACCTTGATACTTTAAAAGGATAAACATCATGCGTTACCTTCCCCATACCCCGGACGAGGTAAAGGAAATGCTCCAGATAACCGGACATACCTCTCTTACCGATCTTTTTTCCACTATTCCAGCGGCCTATCGTCTGTCTGAGGATTTAGACCTTGCCCCGGCCCTCACGGAATGGGAGCTTGATGCCTACATGGAAAAACTCTCCTCAACCATGGCAGCAGCGCCCTCCCATAAAATTTTCCTGGGGGCCGGCAGTTACACCCACTATATTCCTTCGGCCCTGAACTATCTTTTAAGCCGATCAGAATTTGCCACGGCCTACACCCCCTACCAGCCTGAAATCAGCCAGGGAACCCTCCAGGGAATTTACGAATTCCAGACAATGATCACCTCCCTTCTTGGCATGGACATTGCCACTGCATCCCACTATGACTGCGGAACCGCCCTTGCAGAGGCAATACTCATCGCCTTGAGAAAGAACAAACAAACAACCAGGGTTGCCGTTTCAGCCCTTGTCCATCCCCACCACAGGGCGATCATGAAAACCTATCTTACCCCGTCAAACTTTGAGATAGTTGAGATTCCCTCGAACCAGGACGGGACAACGGATCTTTCCGCCCTGGATGCCATGGGAGATGTTGCGGCCGTTGCCGTACAGAGCCCCAATTTCCTAGGCTGCATCGAGGACCTTGCAAAGGTGAGGGAGGCGGCGGATTCAAAAAACGCCCTCATGTTAGTGTCGTTCACCGAGGCCATGGCCTATGGGCTCCTGAAAAACCCAGGTTCTTCCGGTGCGGATATCGTGTGCGGTGAAGGCCAGAGCTTCGGCATCCCCCAATCCTTTGGCGGCCCCGGCCTCGGCATTCTGACGAGCACTAAAAAATTCATGCGGGACCTTCCTGGACGACTTGTCGGGAGGACAAAAGACGCCGATGGAAAGGACGGCTTTGTCCTGACCCTCTCCACCAGAGAGCAACACATCCGCCGGGAAAAAGCTTCATCCAACATCTGTTCCAACAACGGGCTGAACGCCATGGCCGCCGGAATGTACCTTGCCTTTTCCGGCCGCCAGGGCTTGAGGAAAATCGCCCAGATCAACCATGACAAGGCCGTGTTTTTAAAAGAGAGCCTTATGGCTGCGGGTTTTACAGGGGTGTTTCAAACCCCTTTCTTCAATGAATTTGTCCTAAAGGCTCCCAAAGGCTTTGCGGCCAGACACCGACAGCTTGAGCTTGAAAAGGGCATAGTTGCAGGTCTTGCCCTGGAATGTTACTACCCTGACATGAAGGATCATTACCTGTTCTGCGCAACCGAAGTGTTTTCCCGCCAGGAGATGGAAGACCTGGCAAAGGAGGTGGGTTCATGAGCGGTAAAATCGGAACAGGCGGGCTTATTTTCAACGAGCCCCTGATGTGGGAAAAAAGCCGGGAGGGACGCTGCGGCATCTCCATCCCGACCCAAGACGTACCTGAAGCAACCATGGATGCAGCCCTTACAAATGAAGGTCCAGACCTTCCCCAGGTAAGCGAGCTCGACGTTGTCCGCCACTATACCCGACTTTCCCAGTGGAATTTCGGTGTAGACTCTGGCATGTATCCCCTGGGATCGTGCACCATGAAGTACAACCCTAAGACCAACGAGGTCCAGGCAGCACGGCCAGGCTTCACAGGTGCCCATCCCATGGTCTCCCAGGAACTCTCCCAGGGCGCCATGGAGCTTATGTACAACCTGGAACAGGAGCTTGCCGAGATCACCGGCATGGATGCGGTAACGCTTCAGCCCGCCGCAGGTGCCCATGGCGAACTTACCGGCATGCTTGTGATCCACGGATTCCACGCAAAAAACGGAAAACAGCGATCCAAGATCATCATCCCGGACACGGCCCACGGCACCAACCCCGCAAGTGCTTCCCTCTGCGGTTATAAATCCATCAACATAAAATCCAACGAAAATGGAATCCTGACCCCAGAGGCTGTTGCAGCAGTCATGGACGAGGATACCGCAGGCATAATGATCACCAACCCAAACACCCTGGGGCTCTTTGAGGAGAACGTCAAGGAGATCGCCGACATCGTCCACTGGAAAGGCGGGCTTGTTTACGGTGACGGGGCAAACCTCAACGCCATCATGGGAATTGTCAAACTTGGAAAGATCGGCATTGACGTTGTTCACTTCAACATGCACAAGACATTTGCAACCCCCCATGGCGGCGGTGGTCCGGGATCAGGACCCATTGCCGTTGTCAAGGAACTGGAACCGTTTCTTCCCTCACCAAGAATCAAAAAGAGTGACAAGGGGTTTTCCTGGGTATTTGACTGCCCCGACACCATCGGGCGTATGCTCACCTTCCACGGCCATTTCGGCGTCATGGTAAGGGCCTACTCCTATCTTCGCTCCATGGGGCCGGACGGTCTGAAGAATGCCAGCAGTTATGCGGTTCTAAACGCCAACTACATCAAGGAAAAACTGAGGGATACCCTGGAGCTGGCCTATGACCGGCCCTGCATGCACGAGTGCGTTTTCTCGGACAAAAAACAGCAGGCCCACCACGTCTCAACCCTGGATATGGCCAAGCGGCTCATGGACTACGGGTTCCACCCACCCACGATCTACTTCCCCCTGGTCGTTCCCGGAGCCATCATGATAGAACCGACTGAGACCGAGTCAAAGGAGACCATTGACGAATTTATAGATGCGTTCAAGGCCGTTGCGCTAGAGGCCGAGGAAACCCCCGACCTTGTGCGCTCTGCCCCTCACCTCCCAAAGGTCAAGCGGCTCGATGAGGTTTCGGCGGCAAGAAAACCCTGCCTGCGAGGATAAGGCGGCAATGCCTGGAACATCCATCAATGCCGCAGCCAGAACGGACATGCCTTTACCAAAGAGGTGGATAGCTGACCTTAAAATAATGGATTACCAGGAAGCCTACGACCTTCAGCAGCAGATCTCAGAGGCAAAGACGAGGAGGCTCTTTGATCCGGATGTGATCCTGATACTGGAGCACCTGCCCGTCTTTACCCTGGGGAAAAGGGGCGGATCTGAAAATCTCAAGGTCGACGATAGCTTCCTCCAGGCCAGGGGGATTCCCATCATTCCCACCCGCAGGGGCGGCAACATAACCTACCATGGCCCAGGCCAGGTTATCGTTTACCCCATCGTGGATCTTGCCCGGGCCAGGATGGGTGTTGCAGGTTTTGTAAACCTTCTGGAAGAGACCATGATAATGACCTGCCGGGCCTTTGACATAAATGCAGGGCGCAATCCAAAGAACCACGGCATCTGGGTCGGACAGAACAAAATAGGAAGCATCGGGCTCAGCGTCAAACACGGGGTGTGCCACCACGGCCTTGCCCTGAACGTAAACCTTGACATGGAGCCCTTTACCTGGATAAACCCCTGCGGCCTTGCCGGGGTTTCCATGACGTCCATGGCCCAAGAGCTTGAAAACAAGAACCAGGTGACACCTCCCGACATGGTTGACACCGTCAGGCAAACCCTGGTAAAGAGCCTTGGGAGAGCCACCGGGTTTAAACTCGAGCCCGCACAAATAAAACAGCTTTTAGCAGTTAGCTCTTAGCTGACAGCTATCGCCGAAACATCCTAGTAGGAGCCTCGACTTTATAGCCCTCTTTGGTTATCCTGCCCGGAACGTTCAAAACCAAAGGGTCGAAAGCATTAAGAAGGGTCAAAGCGACCCCCGACGTTTTGCGGTTCCGGGCAGGATAACCAAAGGGGGCGGAATGGCACTAGTGCCACCCTGTACCATCGTGTTTCATCCTTCGTTGTGACAGGATAGACTGTCATGTGGGTTTATATGAAACTCTCGCCAAAGTGTTGTTATTGGAGGAGTTTTCATGTTCGTTGTGGCCGGATGCCATCTCTCGCTCCGGCCGTGCCGGTTTATACAAAAGTTAAAAGGAACAAGGAAAACTCATGAAGAGAGAACCAAAACCCGGCTGGCTGAAAAGAAAGCTGCCCACCGGGCCCGAGTACGAACATGTACGAGCCCTTCTGGCCAGTTGCGGGCTCACCACGGTGTGCCAGGAGGCAAAATGCCCGAACATGTGGGAGTGCTTCTCAAAAAAGAGCTCCACCTTCATGATCCTTGGCTCCGAATGTACCAGAAATTGCCGATTCTGTAACGTCACCCCGGGAACGCCGGATCTTCCAGACCCAACAGAGCCTGAACGGGTTGCCGACGCAGCAAAGACCCTGGGTCTAAGGTATGTGGTGGTCACATCCGTCACAAGGGACGACCTTGAAGATGGGGGCAGCGCCCATTTTGCCGCAACAATAAGAGCCATCCGACGAGAGGTTGAAGGGGTTAAAATCGAGGTTCTGATACCCGACTTCCAGGGACGGCACCAGGACCTTGAGACGGTGCTTCGGGCAACCCCCGACGTTCTAAACCACAACATCGAAACCGTCCCATCCCTCTACTCAACGGCCCGGCCCCAGGCAAAATATCAGCAATCCCTGGACCTTCTGAAACAAGGTTCCAAAATAGCACCAGACATTCCCACAAAATCGGGCATCATGGTGGGTCTTGGTGAAACAGATGAGGAGCTGATCCAGACCATGAACGATCTTTGCACCCACGGGTGCCGGATTTTAACCCTTGGTCAATACCTCCAGCCATCCCGCAGCCACCTTCCGGTTGACCGGTATTACACGCCCCAGGAGTTTGACCGATTAAAGAAAACAGCCCTTGAAATGGGTTTTGAAAGTGTGGCTGCGGCACCCTTTGTGAGAAGCTCTTACCGGGCAGAGGAGCTGTCGTGCCACTGTTAAACGAGGAGAAACGGTTGAAAAAAAACCTGACACTGATCGGAATGCCCGGTGTGGGCAAGAGTACGGTGGGGATCATCCTTGCCAAAATCCTGGGGCTTTCATTTATGGATACGGATATCCTTATCCAGATCAACAACCAGAAAACTCTTCAAGAGATTATCGATGAAAGCGATTATTTAAATCTCAGGGCACTTGAAGAGGAAGAGATCCTGAAGATAAACATTGAAAACCACGTGATTTCAACGGGCGGCAGTGTGGTGTACAGCCCTCTGTCCATGGAACATTTGAGCGCTCTTTCAACAATCGTCCACCTTGATGCAGGCTTTGAAACCATAGAAAAGCGGATCAATAATTTTGAAACAAGGGGCATTGCAAAGGATAAAGATCAGACATTCAGGCAGCTTTACGAGGAGCGCCAACTTCTCTATCGAAAATATGCAGATATAAGTGTCAACACGGACAGGATCACCCAGGATGAGGTGGCCATGGAGATTGCAAAAAACTGATTAAGGACCTCAGCTGCTCAAGACTTGCTTACCCTTGTGAACACCCAGTCCGCCTCTTTGGAAAGGGTCGAGTTAAACTCGTATCCGTTTAAATTAAACGGCTTCAACTCCTGTGCATGGTTGATTCGATTCTTAATGATAAAATCGGCCATCACCCCCCTGGCCCGTTTGGCGTGGATGCCGATGATCTTAAAACCGTCGTCTTTTTTTTCCTTGAAGTGAACGTTTACCACATCAGATTTTAATCGCTTGGGGTGAACCGCCTTAAAATACTCATTTGAGGCAAGATTCACAAGAACCCTGTCTCCCTTTGACTCCAAAACCTCCTGATAGATCCTGTCGGTTATTATGTTTTCCCAGAACTGGTAGAGATTTTTCCCCCAGGGACCTGAAACACGGAGTCCCATTTCAAGGCGATAGGGTTGAATCAGATCCAGGGGACGAAGAAGACCGTAGAGCCCCGATAAAATTCTCAAGTGAGCTTGAGCAAAATCAAAATCCTCATCTCGATAATCGTCCACAGAAATCCCCTGATAGACATCCCCCTTAAATGCGAGCAAGGCCTGATGGGAATTTTCCAGAGTAAACGGAAAATCAAAGTTCTGGTACCGGTCATGGTTAAGAAGCGCAAGTTTCGGGCTGATCTTCATCAGCTCCCCAAGCTCTTTCTCGGACAGCTTTTCCATGTGACCTACAAGCTCCCGAATTTGAGTCGCAAAAAACGGGGTGGTGTGGGAATGGTATGAGCCAGATTTAAAATCAAGGGTTTTGGATGGTGAAATAACAGTCAGCATTGTTGGGTCCTCCTTTTTAAAAACCTTAACTCAGCATTGCTGAAAAGACAATAGTGGGGATTCAATCATTAAGATTTCTCATTTTGGATCTCAGTGGGGAGGATACTAATTACCGCCTGAATGACACCATATGGCGGTCTGGTTTTAGCGGGTCGGGGTGTAGGGGCAATTCATGAATTGCCCCTACAGTGTTGACGGCGGTATCGTCATGTTCCTTAATCTTTACGAATCGACTGGGGAGGTAAATGATTATCCAGAAGAGCCTTAAAAGACTTTGGGAGGCCCGAACAAATCAGGTCAATCGATGGGATAACCGGCCTTTTCCCAGCCCTGCCAGCCTCTGTCCAGGCTTGAGACATTTTTATATCCCATGCGGCAAAGGGTGCAGGTGGCCAAACAGCTTCTGCCCCCTGTTTTACAATACATTATAATTTTGGCGTTCTTATCCTCAATTTTTGAGTTTACCCTGAATTCAAGCAACCCCCTGGGAATATTCATAGCCCCCGGGACATGCCCCATCTTGAACTCTTTCTCGGTCCGGCAATCTACAAACAGATATTCCCCTTTATCAAGCAGGGCTCTTGCCTCTGCCAAAGGCATCTCACAAACAGTTTCTTTTGCTTCGGACACCAACTCATCAGCCGTCATATCCTCAGCCATGACGGCCGGTGTAATTACGAACATTGCCGAAATAAGTGCCAATGTTAACCCATAAAACCAACGATTTTTCATGATATGTTCTCCTTTTGTTAAAACGGTTAAAAACTTTAATTTTGCATTATCGATATTCCTTATTGGTCAAGCCTCTTCGGGGGTATCCGATCCATCGGCACAACAACGGTTTTATTTGCGTTTAAATATTTTTTTTCAACACCCTTATCGAGCAGGAACAGCTCCTGATTTCCATGACAGGAATTGCAGGTTTTATTCTGGGGTGTCTGCCGCTGAATATTGTGGGGTGTGGCCATCTTCCAGGTGGAAGATTGGTCAAAATTTTTAAGACCATTTTCCACATAAAATTTAAAAGTATCCTGATCCACCGGAACATGGCGAACCGTAACAAAACTTTCAGGTCTTCGTTCTGATTTCAAGGGATTCAGGCCAATCTTGAACTGCATCTCGGATTTGGCAGTCTTGTAATATTTAAAGCCCTTTTTATCCTTTCCAACATGGCAGGAATAGCAATTGTTATAGGCCTGGGAGTGGCAGACATAGCAGCTGACCTGATCCCTGTGAACCCAGTGATTTTTTACATTTTGAGCGTTTGCATCATAGATCTCTTCATGGCAGTCAAGACAGGCAGGCCCGTTTTCCACCGCATAACGATTTTGATACTCTTTGCCGTCCCCGTGCATCTCTTCGCCGGTGTGGCATTTCTCACATCTAAAATATTTTTGTCGATGAACATCGGGTTTTAATCCCTCGTTTTTACCGAGGTACTCTTTTCCGATTCTGCTTCCATGACAGGCCGTGCAAACCTGCTCCATGGGTGGTCTTTTTTGAAACAAATGACCATCTATCAAACCGCCCTCTACGGATTCCGGTCGGCTGATATGGCACTGTCCACAACTGCTGTGACAAGCGGCACAATGATTTTCCCTTCCATCATCAACGGCTTTATACCCATGGGGATCCTTAGTTGCACGCTTGTCAATCGCCCTTTTAAAAGGAGAAAGACTGACATGGAGGCTTGTGGAATAATTTTCTACAATTTCATCATGGCATACACCGCAGGCGGCTGACGGATCAGGAAACGAAGGATCTTTGACCACTCCCTCATGGGCCTTTCGCCAGTCCGGTTCGCCTGGATCACCACCATGGCACTCTTCGCATCCAAGTTCACCATGGTTTTCATCTTCAACAAAATCAGCGTTTACATAAATTTTTTCATGTGGAGCCAACGGCTCCACTGCACCACCTCACCCTTCTCCTTTTGTCTCTGCCGAACCACCGGGTTTATCTTTATTTGATTTTGAGATTTCCCTTGTGATTTTTATCAGCTCCCGTGCATTTGTATGGCAGGAAAAACATTGATTTTCCGTATTTGAAGCCTGAACCCTGGGAGTTGAGTAGAAGAGAAGAGGTAAACCAACCAGAACCAGCCATAGACAAATTTTAATTTTAATAGACCTCATGATTTCACTCCTTAGAAGTTTATTGGCCATAACCCATATCTTCACATCTAAAACATAGCAAACCCTGTACCAATGATAATTTTTTCGTAATAGAAACTTTTAACCACCTGAAAACCATGCTACATTACAGTTTAATTACACTTCTACTTTCTGCCGATATGAATATATTGGGAACAATATGCACCCGCTCGCCAAGCAGACAAGGAACAATATGTTTCATCCTCTCCCCACATTTACTGGCGAACACAACCAAACATTGACACCCGCCCCCTGTTGTTGTTAGGTTTTCATAGGAAACTCCCACCGAGGATGCCGCCGCAAAGGACGACCGCAAGGGATCGCCCCTACAGTGGCCTCGGTTATTTTGTCAAGTTTCCTCGTTCGTTGTGTCCGTGAGGACATGTGGGTTATTTTTCGCAAACCCGATCGATGAGGAGCGTTATATGGAATGGCCTGAGAAACAGCATCATGAACATTATCAAATCATCCTGGACAGCATAGCAGACGGGGTTTTTACCGTTGATCTGAACCTGCGCATCACCTCTTTTAACAAAGGCTCTGAAAACATCACAGGAATATCCCGCAAAGAGGCCATTGGAAAACCCTGCTTCGAAATTTTAAAATCCAGCATGTGCGGAACAAACTGCCTCATCCAGCAGACCATCAAAGAACAAAGACCCATCGTCAATATGCCGGTCTATATTCACCAACCAGGGAAAAAACGGATTCCCATAAGTGTAACAACCGCCCTTTTGAAAGACTCAACGGGAAAAATCATCGGCGGTGTGGAAACATTCAAAGACTTGACCGTAGTGGACAAACTGAGAAAAACCCTTCGCAGACAATACTCCTTTGACGATATCGTAAGTAAAAGCCCCAAAATGTTCGATCTGTTTTCAATTCTGCCCCAGATCGCAGAAAGCAGCAGCACAGTACTGATTACCGGGGCAAGCGGTACGGGCAAGGAGCTGTTTGCAAGGGCCATTCACAACAACAGCCTGAAAAAGATCGGCCCGTTTGTTCCCATAAATTGCGGTGCCCTGCCCGACAATCTGTGCGAGGCGGAACTTTTCGGGTACAAAGCCGGGGCCTTTACAGATGCAAAACAGGACAAGCCCGGCAGATTTGCCCTTGCCCAGAACGGAACCATCTTTTTAGATGAAATCGGCGACACCTCAAAATCCACCCAGATCAAACTGCTTCGTGTTCTTGAAAACAAAGTTTATGAACCTCTGGGATCCACCAAAACAGTTAAAACAAACGCAAGGGTGATTACCGCAACAAATCAAAATCTGGAACAGCTGGTTCGAGAAGGCAAAATAAGAGAGGACCTCTACTTTCGCATCAACATCATAAAATTACCCCTGCCGACCCTGGAGGAGAGAAAAGAGGACATTCCCATCCTGGTGGATCATTTTGTTGACAAGTTCAACAATTTGACTGGTAAAGAGATTAAGGGGCTTTCCCAGAAGGCATTAGCTGCATTCATGCTTTATGAGTGGCCGGGAAACGTACGGGAACTTGAAAATGCCATAGAACGAGCCTTTGTCCTGTGTCAGGACAATATAATACACCTGCACAACCTTCCAAACCGCATGATACCTAAAAAAGAAACCTTACTGATCTCAACGGGGCTGACCCTCCGGGAAATTGAACGCCACTCCATTGAGCAGTCCCTGGAACGAAACCAATGGAAAAGAATGGCAACAGCCCGGGAACTCGGCGTTGACAAGAACACCCTGCGCCGAAAGATCAAACGACTCGGGATTCTCCTTCCCGTTTGAGACTCTAAAAAATTGACAATAAGGGCAAATTTCATTAGGATTAAGACTTGGTGCACAACCATGGGAACCAACCTAACTGGCAAAACAGAGGAAAATTTATATGACTGCAACCGTTTACTTTACAGATTTCAAGGCAAACTCCAGGGAAAACCTTTTGGAAAAACTTACAAGGCTCCTGGTCGCGGCCGGTCTCGATCAAATCCTTGATAAAAACGACCTTACAGCTATTAAGCTTCACTTTGGGGAGATGGGCAACACGGCCTTTATCCGGCCGCCCTATGTCCGGCAAATCGCCGGGGCCATAAGAGAGAGGGGGGCCCTGCCCTTTCTCACCGACGCCAACACCCTCTATGCCGGAACACGGAGCGACTCGGTCTCCCACATCACGACGGCTATTGCAAACGGGTTCAGCTTTTCAAGCATGGACAACACACCCCTGGTGATTGCCGACGGGCTGAGGGGCAAAAGTGAAACCAGGGTCAAGGTTGATCTAAAGCATTGCAAAGAAGTCTTTATCGGGCATGAAATCGTTGCGGCCGACGCCCTTGTTTCCGTTGCCCACTTCAAGGGTCACGAACTCTCAGGCTTTGGCGGAACCCTCAAAAATCTCGGCATGGGGTGTGCATCGAGAAGGGGCAAGCTTGAGCAACATTCAAACGTGAGCCCGAAAGTAAAGAAAAAAACCTGCATTGGGTGCGGCGAGTGCGCCGACAACTGCCCGGCCGATGCTATAACACTTAAAGAGGGAAAGGCGACCATTGACCAGAAGTTGTGCATTGGATGCGGCGAATGCATAATCCGCTGCCCCACCAAATCGGTGAACATACAATGGAACCAGGCCGTGCCGGTGTTCCTCGAAAAGATGATGGAGTACGCAAAGGGGGTTATTACGGGCAAGGAAAATAAAACTCTTTTCATCAACTTTATAGCCGACATCTCCCCTGCCTGCGACTGTCTGCCGTACAACGATGCCCCCATTGTCAGGGACATCGGCATTGTCGCATCGACAGATCCCGTTGCCATTGACCAGGCTTCGGCGGATCTTGTCAATAAGGAACAGGGTTTTACCAACACCTGCCTCAAACACAACCGAGCGCCTGGAGAGGATAAATTCAAGGGGCTCTACCCGGATATAGACTGGGAGATCCAGCTTGATTACGCCGAAACAATCGGCCTTGGCACAAGGAAGTATGAACTTGTAAAACTCAAAACCTTGTCCTGGAAAAAAGATAAAACAGACTCTTGATTTCAGGTCAGTGCCCCGCCGTTTTTGAAAACAGATTTACAACAAGGATACCTGTGACGATCAGCCCCAACCCCACAACTGCGGCAAAATCAAGGCTCTCCCTGTAGTAGACCATGCCGATCACGGCCAGGCTCACGATACCAACCCCGGACCAGATGGCGTAGGCAATACCAAGGGGAATGACCCTGAGCACCAGGGCCAGAAAATAAAAGGAAAGGGCGTAGCCAAAGGTAACTCCCAGGAGAGATCCAAGACTTGGACGACCTGCCGCAGCCTTGAGGGCCGAGGTGGCCAGGATTTCAAATATAACGGCAATGAGAAGATAGAGGTATGCCATACTGAGTTGTACTACTCCTTACCGATTATGGTCCTAAAGCCTGAATCTGCCGGGGATGGGAAAAATCCTCGGCAGATTACCAAGGGGGTTTGAATCCACCAGGAACGGACAGCCAAAAATCTCCTCAAGAATAGATGCATCAAGCACGGTTGCCGGTGCTCCCTCTTTGACCAACCTGCCGCCGGAAAGGAGCACCATGCGATCCGAATACATGGACGCAAGGTTGATGTCGTGGGAGACCATCACAATGGTGGTGCCCGTCTCGCATTTAAGTCGCTCCAGAAGATCCATGAGCATTACCTGGTGGGCAAGGTCAAGGGCCGAGGCCGGTTCGTCCAGAAGCATGATCTCAGGTTCCTGGCAGATGGCCCGGGCGATGAACACCCGCTGGCGCTCACCGCCGCTGATCTGGTCAAGGGTCCTCGTGGCGAGGTGATCGACATTGGTAAACCCCATGGCCCGGTGGGCCGCATCGTAATCTGCCCTGGTGTTGATCCCGAACAATCCCTGGTGGGGAGAGCGACCCAACAGCACCAGCTCTTCCACGGTAAAGGGAAAAGCCTGGGATACGATCTGGGGCACATAGGCTATTTTTTTTGCAAGATCACGACCGGAAAAGCGTTTCAGCGACCTGCCGACAATTTTTATCTCACCCTGGCCAGGGGTCAGAACCCCTGAGATAAGGCGCATGAGTGTGGACTTACCCGACCCGTTGGGCCCGATTATGGTAAAGAATGCCCCCTCTTCAACGTCAAACGAAAGATCGTCAACCACCTTGACCCTTGCATAGGCGTAGGTGAGGTGCCGGATGGAGATAACAGCCGCCATGGTCATTTTTTCCCCTGCTTCAGGAGCATTATAAAGAGCGGAGCTCCGATCATTGCCGTGATAACCCCCACCGGAATCTCGCCCTGGCGGGGAATCCATCGGGCAAGAAGGTCGCAGATCACCATATATGATCCGCCGCCAAAAATACAGGCAGGCACCAGAACCCGATGGTCAGGCCCAAGGGCAAGGCGGAAGAGGTGGGGAACCACAAGCCCCACAAACCCCATGAGGCCGCAGTGGCTGACGGTGGCACTCACCATGAACGAAGAGGTGACAAGGAGCACCCCAGTTATAAGGGGCACATTGACCCCCATGGAGTGGGCCATTTCTCTGCCCATTAGCAGGAGATTCATGGAGTGGGAAAGAACAAAGATAACGACAAAACAGGGAAGAATGCAAAGGGCCAGGATGGCGGCCTGATCAAGGTCAGACGAGGAAAAATCCCCCATGAGCCAGAACATGATGGTGTGGATCTTGCTATTCTGGGTCAGCGAGATGAGAAACATGATCACGGCCGAGCAAAAGGCGTTGACCACCACCCCGGAAAGAAGCATGGCGTCTTTTTTCAGCGAGGCATTGCCCGTTGACATGACAACCACAAGCACCAGGGTGGCCATGGCCCCTGCAAAGGCGGTGATGCCCACACCGGGAAACCTTGAAAGCCCCAGGATGATGCCGATGATGGCCCCGATGGCAGAACCGCCTGAGATGCCGAGGATATATGGCTCGGCCAGGGGGTTTCTCAAAAGTGCCTGGAAAACAAGCCCTCCGGTTGAAAGAACGGCACCGGCCATCATGGCCATTAGCACCCTTGGAAACCTTATACGCCAGATGATGGCGGACATGGTTGAATCCCCGCCATCCCCTGAAAAGATCAGGTTCCACAGGCCGGTCATACCCTGCTGGGAGGTGGAGCCGAAACCAAGGCCGACAAACATGGAAACCGCAAGCAGGAGAACCAGCGAAAGGCAGACCCAGAAAATGCGCAGGACAATTGATCTGTTTGGAGAAAGATTTGTCATATTCAACCTAAAACAGCTCGGGATGGATCAGCCGTACCAGAAGTTCAAGCCCGTCAACCATCCTGGGGGTAGGCCTGTCCAGGATATTGGAGTCCACAATATGCACCTGGTCGTTCTTTACGGCAGGGAGGTCTGGCCAGCTTTGCCACTCTTTTTTTACCCTTTGAAACACCTCACCCCTTGCCATGGATGTGATAATAACAACCTCTGGAGATAAGCCCAGGAACTGCTCCTTTGAGAATCTGGGATAGGAGACAGAGGCGGCGGCAAGATTAATCCCCCCTGCCCGCTCGATCAATCCGTGAATAAAAGTGTCACTTCCCACGGATACAATGGGGTTAATTCCAATCTGGAAAAACACTCTGGGCCTTGTTGATGACGTTGAGACAAGGGCTTCAACCCGTCTGATCCTCTGCTCCATATCATTGGCCACCCGGGCGGCACCTGAATCTGCATTCAAGAGCGAACCGATCAACCTGACGGTAGAGACAACCGAGTCAAGGTCGACCGGGTTAACGGCATAAACGGGAATGCCAAGGCTGACAAGTCTGTCCGCCGTCTGTTTGGGGTTACCGTCCTTTACAGCAATACACAGATCCGGCTCCAGGGCCACAATTTTTTCAAGGTCGAGATGAATATAGGAACCGACCTTTGGAAGAGCCCTGGCAGCTTCAGGATAGTCGCTGTAAATGGTCGCCCCTTTGAGACACTCTCCTAACCCAATGGCAAAGACGATCTCGGTGATACTCGGAGCAAGGGAGATGACCCGCTGGGGATGGACGGGAAAGGTGACCGATCTGCCCATCTGGTCAACGACGGTTCTGGTTTCTGTACCCTTTCCCGGACCTGGATTGAAAAGCGTAACCCCAACCGCCACAACCAGCGCAGCAAGGCACCTGCAAATTCCCAGGTTGATCTTCAAAGAGGACTCAAACCCCTTAAATGTGCCATTGGCGCAACAAAGAAGAGTATTGAACGGCCAAATCCTATGGACTGTTTTAGTTTGATTTTTTATTTTGACCATGGGCCTTAAACTTCATCGGACACCAGGGCATCCACCCTGGAGACAAAGGCACGGAATACCCGTTCCCGGGTTGTGGTGATTCTGATCTGAAACGGGATGTTGAAAAACTCCTGTTGTTCCTCCTGAAGCGCTTTGATCACAAGGTGTCCCCTGACTGACTGTGAGCAGGCATGACTGCAGCTTTCACACCCAAGGCAGCTCCACAGGGAGGCCTTGGCCGGAGCAACCCCAAGAACATAGCACCGGATGAAATAAAGGGGGTCAAATTCAGGACGGCCGCTTTCAGCCATGGGAACCGTAAGCGGGCAGGCACTTGAGCACTCCCTGCAGGTCAGACAGAGGGTATGGTTCATGGGATTGGTGAGGGAACGTTTAGGGGAGTTGATCCGCACGGGTTCAGGGGGAATTGACAATACCCGGTGGGGGGTGGCCCATCGCTCCCAATCCTCAAAAAGCTCGTCAAACCGGGGAGCAGAATCCGCTGCCAGCGTGTTGGCAAGGACCGTCACCAGCTCCTGCTTGAGCTGTTGAATCTTCTCCATAGTCCCACTGGAAATCCTCTCCTCGGCCAGGGCTTTCTGCTGTAAACTGGAAATAATGAACCAAGGCTTCACATGGTTGGGGCAAAGATTACCGCATCTCCGACAATCAAGACAGTGCCAGATGGAGGGCTCGGCCAGGACCGTGGAAAGGTTTCCAATGTTTGCCAGATGGACAATCCTTCTTGGATCAAGCCCCCCGGGTCCCTGGGAGACCGGGCAGGATGAGGTGCAGATCCCGCAGGCGTAACATTGGGTGGAAAAAGAGTGGGAATCGGGCGGGTGGATTCGATTTTTCACAGCCATCGCCGAATATTGCGTCCCAGGTTTTATTGTATTGATCATTTTCATAGAATCCTTTGCAAAGTTAGATGTTTTAAGATAGCTTATCCGTGTATTTTTTGCAACTTTCTGGTTAGGAATTAAACCAATAAAGTTTTTACTCACTGATCCAGATTATAAGCAAGGCCGGAGAATAGAGCCGATGATATTCACATTTGCAAAGGGATTTGGCGTGGGTGCAGGGCTGATAATCGCAATCGGAGCCCAGAACGCCTTTGTGCTGAGCCAGGGCATCAAACAACACCACGAGTTTGTCATACCCCTCATATGCAGCCTGTGTGACGCCATCCTTATCATCTGCGGCATCTGCGGAATGGGGGCAATTGTTGCTGCAAACCCTGGCTTTGCAAAGATTGCCGCCTGGGGAGGTGCTCTGTTTCTCTTCTGGTACGGATTCAACGCCTTCAGGTCCGCCCTTAATCCGGGAGGCCTTGAAGCCGACGATGGAACATCGGCCAGCCTCGGGGCAACCGTTGCCACCACCCTTGGCCTGACGCTCCTCAACCCCCATGTCTACCTTGACACCGTGGTTCTCATCGGCGGTATCGGAAGCCAGTTCCATGGACTTGATCGGCAGATGTTCGCCCTGGGTGCAGTTCTTGCCTCCTTTGTATGGTTCTTTACCTTAAGCCTTGGCGGAAGGGTTCTTGCCCCTCTCTTCAAACGGCCGGTATCCTGGCAAATCCTTGACTCCCTGGTCTGTGCTACCATGTGGACCATCGGGATCTCCCTTGTGTTCCAGGCTTCTCAATAGCACCGGTGTTTGGTTTCATTCCTCAACCCAACCTAGGGCCTAGGACAAGCTGTCGATCTTCCACTACCTACTATCTTTTGACTCCTGTCTGTTTTCATTATATAAGATACTCTTTTATTCTAATTAAGGAGACATGAACGAAAATGGAAAAAGGTAAGGTAAGCCAACGCATCCGCTATTTCATGGAAAAACGGGAGATTGACCTGGCAGCCCTTGCAGGCCTGACAGGCCTCAAGCAGGAATTTCTCGACACCATGCTCAAGGAAAATGTCTACCCCCCCCTGGGGCCGCTCATGAAAATAGCAAGGGCCCTCGGGGTGAGGCTCGGAACCTTTCTGGACGATCAGGAGAGCGATGACCCCTTTATCGTGAGAAGACCCGAACGTGAGGCAGCCTTCAGCGTTCTCGGCGGCAAGGGCAAACCCGCAGCCCTGAACTTTTATTCCCTTGGCAGGGGCAAGACCGACCGTCACATGGAGCCTTTTTTTGTGGAAATCCTTCCCGAATCGGCCAAGACAAAGGAGCTCTCCTCCCACGAGGGTGAGGAGTTCATAACCGTTGTCAAGGGAAGCATCGAGGTCATCTACGGCAAGGAAACCTATCTGCTCAACCCGGGAGACAGCGTGTATTACAACTCCATAGTGCCCCATTACGTGAGCTGTTCCGGCGAGGAAAAAGCCGAAATCCATGCGGTCATCTACATACCCGAATAAGGGACTGAATACGAGGTGAAATCCTGCGCCATATCAGCGTTATTATTAATTTCCAACTCCCGAAAGGAAGAATACCATGACAGACATCAAGCCTCTCCAGGAGCTTACCCTGGGCCAGATACTGGACAAAACAGTTGAACGCTACCCGGACAACGAGGTCCTTGTCTATATTGACAGAGATTTCAGGCTAACCTATTGCGAGTTTTCAAAGCTTGTGGACGAGGTGGCCAGGGGCCTCATGGCCCTGGGAGTAAAAAGGGGGGAAAAGGTTGCCGTGTGGGCCACCAATATTCCCTTCTGGGTAACCCTGCAGTTTGCAACGGCAAAAATCGGAGCCGTGCTCCTGACCGTCAACACAAACTACAGGCTTGCCGAGCTTGACTACCTGCTGAAACAGTCTGAAACGGAAAACCTCTTCATCATTGACGGATTTCAGGACACCGATTACGTTAACACAGTGTACGAGCTTGTGCCAGAACTTAAGACCCAGCAACGGGGCCATCTGTCATCCCCAACCTACCCCCATCTCAGGCGGGTATGTTTCCTTGGCCAGGAAAAACACCGGGGCATGTACTCCATACCCGAAATCCGGGCCATGGCCGCCATGGTCGGCAATGATCAATACCGGGCAAGGCAGGATTCCCTCAATTGCCACGACGTGGTGAACATGCAGTACACCTCTGGAACCACGGGATTCCCCAAGGGGGTTATGCTCACCCACTACAACATCGGCAACAACGGATTCTGGATCGGCGAAAACCAGCAGCTTACAGAAAAAGACCGCCTCTGCCTGCCCGTACCGCTATTTCACTGCTTTGGCTGCGTATTGGGTGTCCTTGCCGCCGTGACCCACGGCACGACCATGGTGATCCTCGAGGGGTTTGACCCCCTCTTGATAATGGGTTCCGTGGAGCAGGAGCGATGCACGGCACTTTACGGGGTGCCCACCATGTTCATTGCCGTGCTTGACCATCCCATGTTCAAGAAGTTTGACTTTTCCACCCTCAGAACCGGCATCATGGCGGGCTCTAACTGCCCGATCCATGTTATGGAGCAGGTTATCGAAAGGATGAACATGAAGGATATCACCATCTGCTACGGGCTGACCGAGGCAAGCCCCGTGATGACCTACACCAGGATCGACGACGATCTAAGGAAAAGGGTGGAAACGGTCGGCAGGGCCCTGCCCCACATGGAGGTAAAGGTGATCGACATAGACACGGGCGATACCCTTGCCCCGGGTCTCCAGGGAGAGGTGTGCTGCAGGGGTTACAACGTGATGAAGGGATATTACAACAATCCAGACGCCACGGCTGAAGCCATTGACAAGGACGGCTGGCTCCACTCGGGAGACCTTGGGGTGATGGACAGGGACGGGTATCTCTCCATCACGGGCCGCCACAAGGACATGATAATCCGGGGCGGAGAAAACATATACCCAAGGGAAATAGAAGAGTTCCTCTACCGCATGGACGAGGTCAAGGATGTCCAGGTGGCAGCCGTTCCAAGTGAAAAATACGGAGAGGAAGTCGGGGCATTTATAGTTCTCAAGGAGGGGAGTTCCCTTGAGGAGAGCGATGTCAAGGATTTTTGCAGGGGCAAGATCAGCAGGTATAAAATCCCCCGCTACGTCACCATGGTCGACGGCTATCCCATGACGGCCAGCGGCAAGATCCAGAAGTTCAAGCTCACCGAGCTTGCCGACGAAATCTGGCCGGACCGGATTTAAAACAGGTTTCAATCAATAAACTCTTTAATAACGCTATGCGTTAGCTTAATCTGATGAATAAGCCGATCATAATGTCGCATCCGAATTGTTGAGCGAATAATCAAATAGGCACCCAAAACAATTAAAGCAAGATTGAGTATACCTAGCGAAACGAGAAAATGTAAAACATGAAGAGGATCATAATATTTTGAAGTAGCTATCAACACGCTCATAACCGACAGGGGTAAAGCTAATACAGCTATCCCTGTCCTCATCACCGCTAAAGATGTGCGTTTTTCTGCTAAAAGAAGTTGAACCTCATTGATTGCTATAGAAGTATTTATAGTTTCGTTGTTAGCCAATTTATACACCATTTGGATAGGTACCTTGATTTTATTAAAATACTAACGGCCAAGGTCAGCGGCCCACACAGCGGGTCCGCTACAACCGTCGGCAAGGCCGGTTGAATCAACATTTGTCAAGAAAATGCTTTTGTCATTTTTTGATCTTTTGAATTTCCTCCTCGACTTCAGTAGCTCCTTCTGCATAGAATTTTTCTTCATCTGGAGCGAGCTCCCTGAGAAGTCGAAGGAACTCCCCGGCATGAACTCGCTCTTCGTCTGCAATATCTTTCAAAACGTTAATAGCTAACTGGTTGTCTGTTGACTCGGATAGCTGCATATAAAGCTGAATAGCCTCATATTCTGCGGCAATCATAAAGCGTATTGCTCTAATCAATTCTTCATGAGTCAGTTTGTGATCGTTAGCAAGGCCCGAAAATGAATTTCCGAAATCTGGCATATTAATTCCTCCTTTTCTTCTTTTTTCGATTTTCTTTTTTAAATGCTTTAGACTGTTTTTTCTTTGGCTTTTTATTTTTAAAAACTACACCCCCACATCAAGGTTGTCCCATCCAAATTGTTCGACCAGTTTTTTCAGTTGCGGTGGACGATATTTACTGTCAGCCATATAGCGGGATTTTACACTTGGATGGATTTTTGTAGGCTTGTTCTCAACGATCAGTGGTCGATTCAGAGGAGATTTTAATCGGTACACATGATTGCGGGATCTATGCAGATTCCCCTTTGCGCCATCTGTCAGGGACTCTTTTATGTGGGACTCTATTTCCAAACCCGCATTTATCGCTTCATCCAGCATCCATGCAAGTGGCGTATCTGATGTTCTTAAACCTGTCCCTTTGTCAGGGGGGTATGAACCTCCAACATCAGAATGTACTCCAGCAAACCATATTTGTTTCAGATCAATACCAGAATTTTGATCCCAGATAGTTGGTTCAAAGTCTTCCCGTTGCTCATCAATTGCCAATGCCTGTCTGACTATTGACGCATTTGAACCCATTTTGGTGTCATAGAACTCATCGTGTTTCTCAAATAGACCCATTATACTAAAAGGTATTCCCAGGGCACCAACTGTATCCCAGACACCGACAAAATGAACCTGCCTGGAAACATGACTGTGGGTGCTGCGAAAAACATTGGCCGCTTCACCCTGGGGATGATTTTTTGAAAGGGGGTTTTTATAAATCCTCCAGGCCTCAGAAACAAGGCTGGCGTCAGATCTTTTTAAAATTCCACAGTTATTAATCAGCCCGCATAAGGCCCTTACAGTGTATGCTCCTCGGCTAAAACCAAAAAGAAAGATTTTATCATCAGGATTATAGTTCTGAATGATATAACGATACCCGTCCAAAATGTTTTTATGGATACCACGGCCAGTTGCGCCGGCGCTTAAGCTACTATGATACGAACCTAATCCCCAGTCATAAAACACATGCTGTTTAAGGCCGTTGGCAGATGGATTTATGGCTCGTGCAAGTTTT
The DNA here is from genome assembly GCA_034006945.1 of Desulfobacterium sp. Classification (GTDB taxonomy): domain Bacteria; phylum Desulfobacterota; class Desulfobacteria; order Desulfobacterales; family Desulfobacteraceae; genus Desulforapulum. Next base: position 25,149 of record JAVERV010000045.1, read on the forward strand.
AAGACATTGGTCGGGAAATCTTTTTCAATATCCTCTTCAGGGCGATTCCAGGTCCCGTCCGCACAGACAACTATATTTGCCATTGATTCACCCCTTGTATAATCTCACTCTGCAGTACCTTAAATTGTCAAAAAAATCTCAACTTGGACAATCAGGTGCAATTACATTAATTTGATTCTTTAGGGTTGATTGAAGATGTTGCCGTTCCAATATGCCTTCGTTATTAAAAGTGGTAGTTTCGATTTTTAACAATTCATTTTCATTGAAACTGTATATTGCCATCATTTTTTCCTGGTATCGTTAACGGTGAGCTCATCTGCCTCGCAATAGCCTCCAAGGAAACCGATGAGCTGTTCGCGGTCAGGTTTAGCGATTGGTTAGTCGGATGATACTATATACTAAGCACTATGGGTTTACCGATTATAGGGATTTTTCCATTTGAATTACAGTTTCTATCAAACCTGGAATGCGTTCTTTGCATACTGAGAACACCACTTCAGCATTCAGATCAAAATAATGATGGCTGATAATGTCACGCATTCCCTTTGCCCCTTTCCAGTCAAAATCAGGGTATTGAGCAAGCAATTTTCCACCGGTTACCTTGTCCAAGTTTTTCAAATTTTCACCGATAACAATCAGCATCATGCATATGGCATCCAACTTATCTGTTCCGGCATCAGATAGGAGAAAATCATCAGAACTGCAAACACCATTGAATCTTCGTTCGATACGGTTTGCGGCAGCCATAATTTGCTTGAGTATTTCCTTTGCAAGCTCCCTGTCAAACATAAACGGCCTCTATGTCGATGCGCTTTTTTAAAAATGTATTCATTTTTTCTCTATAATGAACAATATCAACTTTTGCCTGGTAATCTGCCTCAAGTTCTTCCTTTATGTGCACCATATTAAAGAGGTCGGGCTTGCTCATTCTTACGACAATATCCACATCACTACTCGGTTTGCTATCATTCCTGGCAAGAGAGCCGAAAACGCCAATGGAAGTTACTCCAAATTTTTCTTCAAAAGCTGATTTTCTTTTTTTGAGAACGTCCAATACCTCATCAAGGCTTAAATTTTTTTTATCCATACTATCCTCTACTTTCCAGATTGTAGTCCACATCTCTGAAAACAGTCAGAATTTCGACCCTATAAAATTATCAACGATTATTGTACTTTAGTCTACCAAAAGTTCAAAGCTATTTTTCTATAATATAATAAAAGCGATGATAGGCAAAAGGCTAACGGTGAACTCACCTGCCAGGGCTATAGCCTCCCAGGAAACCGATGAGCTGACACCTGGTCAAGTTTAGCGTTGGGTTAGCCCGCTCTCCCGGCATAACATACTGTTTTCATTATTTTTATATAGTTATAAGTATTCCCTCCCGCCGGGCAGCCTCAATAATCGTACTTTCGTCGTCCGTCTCCCAGCGCTTTAGACCTATCGGGACAGGTTCTATCCGGTTGTCTGTGCGGGCGGCGGTCCGCCAAAGCATATTTATATCTTCCCGGCTGTATGATTCATCATACCGGGATGATATTACCAGCAAATCTATGTCGCTCCATTTGTGAGTGTCTTTTCGAGCATAAGAACCGAACATGACACCGAATTTAACTGGAATGCCGACCCGCAGAAGTTCGTTCAGATATTTTCTCACCGATGTTATAATTGATTCTTCAGCCATCCGAATATCCCTTCGGTTTTTTGTAGTAGCATATCTACCTCTTCCTGGGACGGAACCGGTCCCCACATCTCGGGATAGCGCCCCTCAATGTTGAACGGATTCATTTCCGCTAGAAAATCGAAAATCGGTATGTTCCTGCCGGAAGGTAATTCCTGACAATTCCGCAAGCCTCACAAGATTGTACATTCTCGGAGCAATATCCTGGGTGTTCTGACAGACATGGGCTTTGAGTATCTTTTCCAGTGTCAGATGAAGAAAGAAAAGCCCATGACGAATTTTACCAGATCTGATGAGCTGATCCGCCACTTCGAAATCTTCTTCTGCTCCGCTTTGCCAATGCGAAATATGTTATCGATATTTACCATCTGAATCCTTAATAAGGGCTAACGTTTAGCTAAGCTGCGGCCCAATAAAGGTGCGAAGGTTATTAGAAAAAAGCAACAATTTTCCGCCGTCAGCTTGAGCGTCTTTGTTAGGCAGGAAGTTACGAGTATAAAACCATCTGAGTGCACCTGAATAAAGCAATGGCTTTACCAGACTTCTTTTTACTTACTACGGCATCCCAAACCTGAGTTGTTTTTCCCATATGCACCGGTTTTGCAATACACTCGATTATCCCCTCTCTTACGGTTCCTAAATGGTTGGACTTTAGTTCAATTGTCGTAAAGCCTGATGCACCTTGCGGCAGATTCGCAAGGCATCCGTCGCCACACGATGTATCTGCCAAAGCAATAAGACTAGCAGCATGTAGATACCCATTTGGTGCCAGATGAAATTGTTTCACTTCAACTTCAGACCGTACTTCAGTTTTACCTACATGTATAATTCTAATGCCGAGATGTCCAGGTAACATTTCAGTTGATATTTCATTGAAATATTCCGGTGTTAACACTAAATCCTCCTTCACGCCTAACGACTGAGTTAACGGTGAGCTAACCTGCCGCACCAATAGCCTCCATGGAAACCGATGAGCTGCTTGCGGTCAGGTTTAGTGTTTGGTTATGCCATGGGACTATTTTCGGCTGTTGCCTCTAAATTCCTTATTGGAATAATTCGTCGCTCAATGTCAGGCCAAATCTTACGTTTCATCATTCGTAAATTATATTCTGTTTGTAAATTTAGCCAAAACTGAGCTTCGACACCAAAATAACGCTGCAATCTTAAAGCGGTGTCTGTGGTGATGGATCTTTTTCCGTTAACAATCTCACTAATCCTGTTGGGAGGGACAGAAAGATCCCGAGCAAGTTTATTGATACTGATAGATTGTGTGTCCATGAAATCTTCTCGCAAGATTTCACCCGGAGTTATTGGATCAAGCAGTTTATTTGTATTCATAGAAATACCTCAATGGTAATCGACAATCTCAACCTTATGTGCATCACTATCATGCCACTCAAAACAGATGCGCCATTGCTTATTTATACTAATTGCGTATTGTGTTTTTCTATCTCCTCCCAATGAGTGGAATTTATTTCCTGGATTAAGCATCAACCCTTCAAGGCTCGGAGCTGCATGAAGAACCATAAGTCTTTTTCGTTCCTGCCTTTCAAACGATTGAAAACGGCGAACACATTTATCGTTAAAGAGCTTTTCTGTATCTCGGCAGGCAAATGATTTAATCATACGCAGATAGTATTATGCGAAACGTAATGCGTCAAGCAGAAAACTTACAAACGGATAGGCATAACGGTGAGCTAATCTGCCGCGCCAATAGACTCCGAGGAAACCGATGAGCTTATTGCGGCCAGGTTAAGCGTTTGGTTGGGCTTTATTCTTTTCAGCTTTAATCTGAGCAATGACATCATCCATGGATATCTTATCCAGCCAATTATTTCGATCTTTTGTATAATCTCCTTGGCCTACAGAGAACTGGTTCAGAAACCTAATGGTGTCAACAGCACCCATTTCTTTGAATAAAATGTGAGTAGCTCTACGGCTGATTTCAACTATTGGCTTTGTTTGGGTATTCATATATATAGCTCCATCACCAATTTAGTAGGGGATACTACCTTGGTATTTAATCCATCAAAACCCTTAGCTTTTTTCAAAAATTTGTCATCACATGTACAAAAGTACCCCACTTTCGAAGCGGATGCAAATGCCAAATGTAAAGCGTCAAGTGGTTTCAAGCCCGATACTTCAAGTTTCTTCGCTAATGCTTCTATCTCTTGAGATAATTCAAGAGCTTCTTTTGCAATTTTAAGAATTGCCAATGAAGCTTCCTTACGATCTTGATCGGGAATACGACCAATTTCGAATACCAGCGCATCTGATGAGATAAGGTTCAAATCACCTGACTCGCATAATGATAGAATAACGAAGGACTGCTTCAGCCTCAACGGCTATCCTTGGATAGGATTTATCATCGAACGGTCGTTGTAAACAGCAACAATCAAGATAAACTCTCATTTTATAACTTTCCTATTCGTTGACACATGTATTCCAGTTGCCCAACGGTAAGCTAACCTGCCGCACCAATAACCTTCGAGGAAACCGATGAGCTGCTCGCGGTCAGGTTTAGCGATTGGTTAGCGGTTTTGAGTTTATCATGCATTTGAATGAATTCGATTTAATGGTAACTGCTTAACAGATTTCCATTCCTGTGAAACATAAGAAGCTTCCCATAAATCAATATTTTTTTGTAAATTCATCCACAAATCTGGAGTTGTATCAAGTGCACGAGATAAACGTAAGGCCATATCAGGGGTAATACCTCCTCTTTCATTTATGATCTTCGAAAGAGTTTTTCTTGAAATTCCCAATATCAAAGACATTTCGGTAATAGTTATTGAAAGAGGTGTTAAATAGTCTTCTTTTAATATTCTTCCAGGGTGGGTTGGTTTTCTTTTAATTTCTCTCATTTGTGTGCCCTTCTTAATGATAGTCGTCATAGTCAACAATATATGCATCTCCATTGATGAACTTAAAAAAGACTCTCCAATTTCCTGATACTCTGACAGAATGTTGACCTTTTTTGTTCCCACTAAGTTGATGCAGATAGGAACCCGGATAGTGCATATCCTTAATTTCATTGGAAGCATTGAGACGGTCAAGAATTTTTGCTAATTTGCTTGAATGAGAAAGGTTTATGCCTTTTTTACTTCCAGAATAGAAAAAATCTTCTAATCCTTTGTGTTTAAAGGATTTAATCATAAAATAATTGTAACCTCAAGGGTTACTTACGTCAAGGGCAAAATTATTTTTTGCCAGCTAACATTTGAAATCACCGGCGATGCGCGGATTCATTGCGCGGCGTCGGGTGGATTGATGGGTTGGGCTTGATGCTCGGAATCCGAAAGGTGGTTCCTGTGACTCATCCACGCGAACCCAAGAAACAACGCGAGCCATACCACAGTTCGGAAGATCATTGCGCGAAGACTGTCAATAGCGACCGCACTCCCCGTCGCGTACAAGTAGCCGATGGCTCCCAGTACAAGGAAATTGAGAACGAAAATTGTGGCCGCCGCGTACTTGCCGCGATCGACACTGCGCCACGCGATGGCGCCTGCCGCCACATACCCCATACCCATCGCTATGTTGTAGATCAGTAGCGGTCGGAAAACGATGTATCCCGGATCTGAGCCGGTAAGGACACGAATCCCAGCGATAATTGTCGCTAGGCCGAACAAAGTTGCTACGAGCGCAAAGCCCCCTTGGATCATTCTTATATATCGCGATCGACTCAATTCAATCTCCCATAAAATACCCGACGTCGCTAATCAGCCGCGCGGCTTTTTGCGTCGGTTGAATTAACCTTTTTGTGCGGTTTTTTTACATTTTGAATAAACAAATTCAGGATCAAGATCAATCCCGGATTACCACTCAATTGTGTCGGAGGAGACTCGGACATTTTTGAAAATATCTTGGTTTTTGAGCCGCCCAAAGACACCAAAGTTCAAAAACTGCTTCATATATAGCATGCCCCTTTCGCAGTTATCAAAAACGACAGAAAGCATGTAGTCCCCACAAGACGTGACCTTTATAATAGATGGATACATTAGCGATCTCCTTACTGAAGGGGATTAATCTTGAAGGGCTCTTCTCCATTCATAACCAACCTCCAGTTCGCCATTAGTTCTTCTTGGTCTTCTCAATTCATGTCAATTTTCCTCGAGTTTATTGATCAGCGCTTTCAATTCATCCAAGATATCCATGTATACATTATCTGCCAACGGTAAGCTAACCTGCCAGGGTATAGCCTCCCAGGAAACCGATGAGCTGACACCTGGTGTCGGGTAGCCGGGGGCCGTTACCAGCCCCAAGCCCCCTAAGAACCCTGCGTGAGACTTTCACCTCACAGGGCTCAAGCATTGATAAAGTTCATTTAAGAACCCGGCAGTTTTCGGTTTGGAACGTCGGGTAAAGTAATCAAACCATTGCGGGTCATAAGGATTTGCATTGGCTTTGATTTTGACATGGCGTTGGATGGGGATATCACTCATTCTGAGAAGTCTCTCAGAACTGTTCTTCTCTCCAAATACCCAGTCCCTGTTTCCTTGCCTCTGGAAGTATTTATCTTTAATCCATTTGCAAGGTTTTTTAGGATGCCTTCGGACACTCCATTTCCAGGTAGCTTTCCATATTGCGTGATCAACCCTACCAAATACATCCTTGCTGACCACATGTCGGTAATAATTCCCCCAGCCCCTTATGATGGGGTTGAGTTTATGAATCAAATGATCTGTTTCTCCGGTTTTATTGGATTTCAGAATGTCTCTGATTTTTCCTTTTACCCTTGCAATACTGGACTTAACTGGTTTGGTCAGCAGTTTTCCCTTATATTTCCTGAAGTTAAACCCCAGCAAATCAAATCCCTCGTCAATATGAGTGATCAGGATCTTTTCGGCTGACAGAGTCAAACCTCTTTCCATGAAAAAGTCCTCCAAAAGGGGTTTTACCTTATGTTGGAGCAGTTCCCTGGAATTTCCGGTTATGATGAAATCATCAGCGTATCTTGCCATATGGATTTTGTCCTGTCGTCTGAAGTTGCTTTGCAGCAGAGCTTGCATTCCGTCCAGTGCCATATTGGCAAGTGTCGGTGAGATAATGCCACCTTGAGGCGTTCCTTCGTTGGTAGGATTGAACATGCCTCGCTCGATATAACCGGATGTCAACCACACCTTGAGTTTTTGTTGCTGCATCGGGATATTCTCAAGCATCCATTGATGTGAGATACAGTCAAAGCAACTTTT
>JAVERV010000180.1:0-4961 GCA_034006945.1 Desulfobacterium sp.
GGTCATCATCAACAACTGCAACCACTTCACATTCATTGCAGCTCTGCGCCAGCCAAGCGATTTCCCGGCCAAACCCTCCGGCTCCATACACCACAATTTTTCTGAATTGATTATCTGGCATTTTACCTCGCTTGACTAAATATGAATGGACCGTTTATTACTCACTGAGTGTTGCTCAGAACCCATAAACTCCTGCATGGTCGCTTCCCCATCTGCACTGATTCCCTCTCTATGGAAAACCTTTCCAACTGTCATCAAAAGAATCTTAATGTCAAGCCAAAAAGTTTGATTCTCCACATACCACACATCCAATTTGAATTTTTCTTCCCATGTGATGGCATTACGCCCATTTACCTGTGCCCACCCGGTAATGCCGGGCTTTGCTTCATGTCGCCTTGCCTGCTCAGGGGTATAACGGTCAAGATACTGCATAAGCAAAGGCCGAGGCCCCACCAGACTCATATCCCCGTTCAGAACATTAAATAATTCCGGCAATTCATCCAAAGAGGTAGCCCGGAGGAATCGGCCCAAGGCTGTCAAGCGCTCGCAATCGGGCAGCAGACAGTTATTGTCATCACACGCATTGGTCATGGTGCGGAATTTGTACATGTAAAAGGGATCTCCATGGAGGCCGGGGCGTTTCTGCCTGAAAAAAACCGGCGACCCCATTTTCTGACGTACCAGAAGAAAAAGAAACAACAAAGCCGGACTGATGACAATCAGTCCGGCTGCGGTTGCAATGAAATCAAAAAATCGTTTCAGCATAGCGAATCCAGAATAACCAGAATAAGAGGATGAATGAGGTGAGAGGATAGCATAACATTTTTGCTTAAACAACTCTTTTTGCCCCCGAAAAGGGGCTTTTAAGATTCAAAAGCTGCAATACAGTCTACAAAGATGTGCCATGGTGTAATATTACTCTTGTAAGCATATATGTGCCCGCATATCATTCAGGTTACAACAAATGATCGCGGTCCAACTGCATCTGATAATCTTTTCGGCTCAAAGGGCAATCCAGCAAACGTTCAAAATCTACATTGTTGAGCTTGCATTGTTTTGCCATTTTACCCAAATTATTGGGAGATATCTCTTTATGGCTACTGCCATGACTTGTTTTGGTCCAGACTGCCGTCTTCTCGCCGGTATCTTTGTGATAAATAAACTTTCGATGATCCGCTTGATTTTTCAAGAATCCTTTTCCTTCAAGCCCTTTTTCAACTTCTTTTCGTTTGCGCGGATTCATGCAGTTTTTATCTCCTTCACCATATCTTTAACCTTCTGGCTGAGCTTGACGGCACCTTCGCTCATGAATTTCATGTCTCCATTTCCATACTCCTGCCACACCCAATAGAAATCATCACAAAACTCACTCAATAAATCATCACGATTTTCAGCCCCTACCACGATCCCCATTTCAGGATACTCCAGAACGAACTCCTGACCTTCCGGGTCAAAACTTACTGTCAAATTCAGGGATTCTTTCAACACTAAAATAGTTCCATCGACTTGAATATCGGCAATATCCATTGGGCTCACATCTATCTCCTCAATTTCCAAGACATCTACGATCTTTTCGGGTTCTCCTCTGTTATTCATCTGTACCCGCCCATATACCTGTATCGTTTCCCGGAGATTGGAAACAATGAAATCGTGAACTACTCGCCCCTAAAGGGGCAGAGCTTCCGGAGTTAAGCTACTTTGCTTAACTCCTTCTTTTTTGACGTTTCACAGCCATAGGTACAGGCTCCACGTCCTTTACCCAAAAGAACACCTCTTTTGGACAACTCCGTTCCAGAGTGTAAAATCAGATTGATTGCTCGTTTTTTTATCACCTTTTGTGCGTTGTTATCCGCATTATCAGCATTTCCGCAGTCTAAGCACAGGAATAAAGCCTGGCTCGTTCTGTTACCGGAGTGAATGTCCCACGGGGATGACACAAGGCCTTGGCCGCAAACTGCACATTCCTGAGAGGTGAATTGTGCCGGGATCTTAAAGATAACCTTACCGGCCCTGTGTGCTTTATAATTTGTGAAAGCCTCTATCATGTGCCATCCTTTATCCAGGATGACTCGGTTAAGACCAGATTTAGCCTTAATATTTTTACCAGGGTTTTCGATTGAACCTTTGGAGGATTTGGTCATATTCTTCGTTCTTAAGTCCTCAAAGATATATACCTTGGCTGTTGGATTGTTAATTAGCTTTCGACTGGTTTGGTGACAGAAATCTTTTCGAATATTGACTATTTTATTGTAAGCCCTGGCTATTTTATTTTTGGTTCTTTTTCTACGCCTGGAACCTTTCTTTTGCTTGGATAATCGGTTCTGTAGGCGTTTGATATATTTTTCTTTTCCCGTTTTGTTCTTTTTCTGACCAGGAGTAAAATCAAAACTATCTTCTCCTGCTTGAACCGGACGAGTTACACCCCGATCAATACCAATAGTAATCTGTTCCAGTTCTTCCCTGGAAGATTGGGATAATGCTTTAAAATATGATCCCTGATCCATCAAAATAGATTCATCTATACCATCATCAAATACGAAAGAAACTGTATAACGACCATTTTTCTTTTTGATGTAAATGGATTTTGGTTCTTGAAACTTTTGGTGTCTTTTAATAGACAAGAAACCAATATTATTTCGCTGAGAACCAATAAATAATCGAGTTACTCCATCCTCACATTTTTCGAACCGGAAAAGTTCTTTGGTCAGATGGATGCTGCCTTTGTTATCTTTCTTTTTAATCCGCGGCTTGCCGCATAGGTTTTTAATGAAGTCTTGATAGGTGTTATACCAGTTAACCGCAGAATTTCTCAATATTTGACTGGGGCAATCAAATAGCCATGGGGATAATTCTTTGTCTTTGTACAAAGAATATTTTTGATCAATGGGGGCATATGTATCAGGGGGCATAAATTTCCGTGCAAAAGTAGTTAGATAATTATCATCTTGGCATTTTGCATTCCATATGAACCGAGCACATCCCATCCATTGACTCAAAATTAGCTTTTGATTTCTCGTGGGGTGTGCCTGCAGTTGTATGCCCATTAACATTTGATATCGTTCCTTTAATTTTAATCTAAAGATAGATTCTATCATAGTTTAAAAGAACTTGTAAGTAAATGGATGTAATTTACTTGAATTTACCGAAAAAGATGATCCCGTATGTTTACTGGTGCCATACCCGTTAAAGTTTGCAATTTCCTATCACGCAAACAGGCCAAAAACGAACTCGCTTAACCCGCCCCTGAAGGGAGCAGGATTGCGCTTCGTCATTGTTCAATATTACCGAGTAGTCGTGAACCATGCCGTTGTCTGTTTGGCTGAGGAATATTGGGGGAAGGTATTCTTTGATTGGGAGGACTGAAAGGTTCTGTCTCTGAATTATCACCTAATAAGAAATGGTTTTTTTTATTTTCTTTTTCTGGCATTATCGTTCTACACCGTACAGCCTAGAAATAGCGTTTTGTCTTTCTTCTATCATCTTACTTACGTCGAATTCTGCAATAGCTTTTTCTTTTCGAATAAGTACATTTTTAATTGCCTCTTCACACGCCCTTGAGATGTCAGCATGACTGAGTCCTGTGGCTTTTTCAGCCAGACGTTTCCAAGAGATCCTCTTTATGGCATGGTTACAAAATTTTGTTTTTAATAAAACAGCAATTTGCTTTGTATCGGGCAGGGAATAATGAAGAACATCGTCAAAACGCCTGAACAATGCATGGTCGAGAATTTCAGGATGGTTTGTAGCTGCAATAATGAGGCTATGGGATCGATCTTGTTCTATCATCAATAAAAAGCTGTTGAGCACTCGTCGTATTTCCCCAACATCATTGGTTAATCCTCTCTGAGATCCAATCGCATCAAACTCATCGAAGAAATAAACACCTCGCATTTTAGCTATCGAATCAAATACCTGCCTTAGTTTCGCAGCAGTTTCACCCATAAACTTTGTTATTAGACCATCCAGTCTAACCAGGCATAGTGGAAGGCCTAACTCACCTGCAAGGATACTGGCAGATAGCGTTTTCCCTGTTCCAGGAGGGCCGACAAGAAGCATTTTTCTCCTTGGGGACAGTCCGTGTTGGAGAATTTCTGCTGCATGACGTTGCTCGGTAATGACTCTCATAAATTGATTGTTGAGTTCATCGCTTAGTACAATGTCTTTGAGGCGGCACTTAGGATAAGACACAGCCAGTAAGTTGGCGAGATCACCTTTAGGTCGTCCTATTGGGATTGGTTGGCTGACACCATTTCTACTTTTAGCTTCGTCAATTAGCGCACGTAGCTCTTCGGCCAGTTTGCCATGCCCTTGTTTTGCCTCATGGGCAGCAAGCTGCATGGCTACAGAATAAAATTGTCGGTCATCACCGGCTTGGTGTGACTGCAATAACGCTTTAAGTTGTTCTGCTTTGGCCATTATAATCCGGGGTTTGACCTCACTAAGCTGTCGTTATTAAAGCCTAAAAACTTCAAACAAGCTCTATTTCATCTCTTAGCCGCCATTTTTGGGAGGCAAAAACAGCAAATTAAAAGTTTATTATAACCGCTGACCTTATCTAACTCAAGGATCAAGTTGTTTTAACTCGATGGTCAAGTTTTATTGCAAGGGTCAAATAAGGGCTTAGGAGCCACTTTTTGATGCCAAAAAGTGGTGTTTAAGGAATTGCCAGAGTTTTATGCTTAAAATTGGATTGGAAACAATCTTTTGGATTGCACACGTTGGGACACACTGGCTGAGCCTGTGCCTCAGCCTGAGCCTCAGCCAACCAATGAAATCCTTAGAATGCCCTTTTAGGCCCCTAAAAGTGCATTCTAAGATCGTTTTGAGCCCCTTTTTGTGGGTGTTTTCCTGTAATAACAATAGCTTGCTGGGGTCAGACCCCGCATATTAGCTCTGGGGTCAGACCCCGCATATCCCCGCATATCCTACCCTCTTTGTTCGCCGGTTTCTCAGGTACTATG
>JAVERV010000181.1:0-4952 GCA_034006945.1 Desulfobacterium sp.
AAATGGGGTGTGAGATCCGCATGAGGTGTTGTCTTATGTTCTCAAAGCCCTTTTCGGGAAGGGTGTCGGCAGGTTGCCATAACCCCTGGGAATAGTTTTTGTTTGTCACTATATTATTCCTGTTTTTTTGTTTGAAATTTCTTCTGAACTGTCCGCCACAAAGGGCGACAGCAAGGGTAAACTCTACACTCACATTTAAACACCGGCATTATCTGGCATGGAACATGAAAAGTCAATTCGGTTAACCGACACGTCCTGGCGGACACAACGAACGATGAAATACGATAGTACAGGGCGGGCACTAGTTTCATTCCGCCCCCTTTGGTTATCCTGACCGGAACGCAAAACGTCGGGGGTCACTTTGACACTTCTTAAACATTTCGACCCTTTGGTTTTGAATGTTCCGGTCAGGATAACCAAAGAGGGCTCTAAAGTCGAGGCTCTTACAGTGATGTTTCGGTGGGGGTTTCATATAAACCGGCACGTCCTTACGGACACAACGAAGAGTGAAACTCGACAGCACAAGGGAGTCAGGATCTTGTTTCTTGTTTCTTGTTTCTTGTTTCTTGTTTCTTGTTTCTTGTTTCTTGTTTCTTGTTTCTTGTTTCTTGTTTCTTGTTTCTTGTTTCTTGTTTCTTGTTTCTTGTTTCTTGTTTCTTGTTTCAAGTTTCTTGTAGGGAGTTTCATATAAAAAAAGTAAAAGTTATTGGAAAACTTTTATGAAAGATACCTGTAATTGATGGAGAGGCAGGCTCGATCAGCACACGGGTTTCCCAGATTTATAAAATTTGCGGTCCTAAAGGTCGCTTATCCTAATGCAGACATCGCAAGGAAAAGAAATCTGACACCAGGACAACTGACCGAGAGGTTTTTAACCTGCTGCTCGAAATGATTGGACAGAGCGATAAATTGGTTGTATGGAAATTAGATAGGTTAGCCGGGAATACCGGAGATGTTTACAAAATAGTTTGTAAACAGGGATGAATGGCCCGGACTCATCCCGTCCCAAATGATAGCCTACATTTTCTTTTCTTTCTCAAACCAGAAGTGCTTGATCCGTGACCCCATGGCCAGCGGCGGCGTAACAAGACCCCGAAATGCGACATTAGCCTTCTTCAAATGCTTGGGGTCTTTGCAGAGTTTAAAACAAAACTTCATTTGTTAATCTGTGTTCCTAAGACTGTTCGCAATCATCAAATACAATACAGGGAGAGAATATTATGCAGAGCAATAAATATAGTGATCAATACTCGGATGACAGTTTTTGGGATAAAGTTAAAAGGTTTGCTATAGTGACTGGTGAACAAGTATTGGAACCAGCATTAAAACTTTATTATGCCGCTAAGGATAAAGATACTCCTACTTGGGCAAAAGGTACTATTTACGGAGCGCTGGGATACTTTATTTCACCAATTGATGCAATTCCAGATATAACTCCAGTTGTGGGCTATGCAGATGATTTGGGGGTTTTGGTATTGGCAGTTACAGTAGTTGCTGCTAATATAAAACCTGAACATGCTGAAAAAGCAAAAGAAACCTTAAAGCAATGGTTTGGAAAGCAATAACAATAATATTACTAAGGAGGAAGGTTCATGAAAAACACTGCGTTGATACTTGTAGATGTTCAAAATGATTATTTTCCAGGAGGAAAGTTTGAGCAGGAGGGGGCAGATGCCGCTGCAAAAAAAGCTGCAAAAGCCCTCTCTGAATTCCGAAGGCGGCAAATGCCGGTCATCCATATCTGTCATGAAAATTTAAACGAGGCGGTAGACTTTTTCCTGCTGGGTTCAGAAGGTGCTAAAACCCATGTTTCTGTGGCACCTGCCGACAAAGAAAAGATCATTCTCAAACATTTTCCCAATAGCTTTCGAAAGACAGATCTCGAGCAGGAGCTGCGCTCGCTCGGGGTTGAACGGGTGGTGATAGTCGGGATGATGACGCTCATGTGCATAGACGCAACGAGCAGGGCGGCAAGTGATCTGGGCTTTGAAGTGGTCGTTCTTCATGACGCCTGTGCTGCACGGGCACTTGAATTTAATGGAGTAAAAGTCTCTGCGCCGCAAGTCCATGCGGCTTTTCTGGCGGCATTGCAGATGTTTTACGCAGAGGTCACTGACACAGCCTCTTTTCTTCAGACCTTGTAGGTGGACAGGGACGTTTAGAGTTTACAACCTGAAATTGACCCCCCCTGATGACAAGAAACAATATGGGGGGCATACTATTGTACGACAATTGTCTTGTCCGGTTGATGACAAAAGAGAGAAAAAAACTAGCTTCTCCAGGCATGCAGGAGGCAGTGGGGAAACATAGTGGGGATTTTAGTGCCGTTGAAGCCCGATCATATTTTGTGTTCTCGGAAGTTTCTTTTATCGTTTTATAATGTATTAAGTCGCATATGGCTATCTTGAATAATACTACTATATGTTGTGTGTGCCATTCAAAAAAATGTGTGGCCTTTTTTTTAAATAAAATTTGAATTGTTGAGCTTCCAAGAGATCAAGGATAATGCAAGGATCAATAATTTTCAGTAATGATAGAATTCGATGTTTGCATTTTCAATTTGTTAACAAAAGGCTTTTTCTTCCAACCACTATATTTTGTGTCAGGCTGTATTAAAAAAGCTGAGCCTTATGAATACAATTGAACACTTGGGAAATATGAATTCTGCTCACTACTGGAAGAATAAGTAAATGCCTTTATTGACAAATTTTTTAGACCAAATATACATAGTCCGCACCTCAAACGATATTGAACAGGTGAAATATCAGTTGGGGAAATTTTCCTGAGAAATCTTAAAACGGAAATGCCTCCCGATACGGGCATAAATTATTATATTGAGACTCTACATTAATTGATCCATTGTCCTCAAAGGAGACACATATATCTCCTTGGCAAGGCTGGTGTTTCTCTTTATAGGCCGGATCTGTTACCAGGTTAAGTTGATGGTTAAATTGAGGGGTAAGATCCGGTTCCGTATTAAATTGCATTAAATTGGCACCACATTTTTTTGACAGATTTGTGCAAAAAGGATGAATATTGTTCTCTGTTAAATTTTTAAATATTTCGGGGTGAGGGTGACTTAGTCCATCTGCTGAAATGATCCCTACTTTTTTTGTATCTTCTTGTTTCGAAAAAATATGATTGATGACCCGCTGGCTACAATCATGCTTTGAACCATGATGGGGAAGCTTAGTTACAATACCACCAAAAGGAGAACCCATTCTTTTAAAATGGTCCTTGTGGCCCATCCAGCAGGAATGGGTTCCATCTCCGGCTAAAACAATTTCATGGCCATGATATTTTATGCAAAACGCCATACTTATTTTGTTCAGATCATGGTGAAACATGATGTGAGGATTGCCGCTTTCTATCATCTCAAAATAAGGGCCTTTGTTTTTAGAAAGTGGCAGGCTTACATACATATCAAGCCCCAGGAAACCTTCCGGGGCTATTTTGTTATCGCAGCCGTTTGGTTCTTCCCAACGGTTTTCTCCAATATGTTTTTTAATAAGGTGCAGGATCTCCACAAATTCGAATGCGCCTTTTTTCAGGGTCGAACTGTCAGTTTCATCATGAATTTTTTGATAAATCTGTGCAAGTTTCTTTAAGCGACCCGGCACATAGGCGTTTATTGGGAAACTGTAAAAACGATCTACTCGACCTTGATATTCTTTGAGTATTGCAGACAGCCCAGTGTAATGATCTTTATGGGGATGGGTAAGGGCAATGAAACTTAAATTTTCAGCCCCTAATTTTTTTAGTTTGTCTAATGTGGGTGGTGTAGTTGAGTCAACGGGAACATTGGAGTCAATTACGCCAAAGATAGAATTTTGATCTTTATCTCTTTGGTATTCAATGATTATTGAGTCACCATGGCCTACATTCAGAAAATGTATTTTCAGCACTTATAGTTCATTCACTAATGCAGCCATTTCATCGTTACCTTTTTGGCGGATCTCTTCATTGATTGCTCTGTCTTTAACTAAGAGTCTTCTATAGCCTGAAGTTTCGTCAAGAAATACGGTGAACGGCATACCAATTGTAACGTGATCCTTGAACAGTGCTGTGGGCAAATTTATAATCCTATTTTGATTATTGGAACATACTTCGCACTTTACAGTGACTTTATCCATCTCAAGAACCGTTCCACTTACTTGATTTTTTCTTGGTTTTGATACTCCAATCGTTTTTTTCTGTGCAATGCGATCGGATTCAGATATTATGACATGAGAGTGTTGGTAATCTTCACTGATTTCTGTATGCTGGTTTCTTAAAGGTAAAAAAGAACTATAATTGCCTTTAATTTCAAATGACGTTTTCATGTCTTCTGTTGCACTTCTTACTCTCTGATCAGCACTATAGAATTGAGTTACACTTACTGCTAACATTTTTTCACCTTTTTAATTTAACTGGTTGACTATCAGATTCATTATATCAGATACTTTTTTTATTGCTGGGTCACACCATTTTTTTAATGATACTTCTCTATTAAGGCTTTAAGTAAAATTTAAATTTACATTTATGTATTATGAAATCCAACTTCATGTGGCATAATTGTGTAGTTCCATTCACCGTGAAAATCATCCCGAATAATGTTCAAGGTTGCCATCTCTTGGTCACTGATTTTGATCCCTGTATTGTACTCAGTGGGGTCAATTTCGGCTTTTATTTTTAAACCCTTCTTTGTTGTTGTTCCGGCAATTAAATTCACTATAGTGCTAAGACTGTCAAGTGGCCGCCCCCGCCAGTTTTTACTCATGAATGAGAACATCTGGTGTTCAATTTTATTCCACTTGCTTGTCCCAGGCGGAAAATGGCAAACGTGAATTTTCAGGCCTAACTCATTTGAGAGGGACTGGATTTCGTTCTTCCACAGCCTGAGCCTATAGCCATTGCTACCGCCACCATCTGCCGTAATTAAAAGACGAGTCGCACCAGGGTATATGAAACAA
>JAVERV010000182.1:0-4930 GCA_034006945.1 Desulfobacterium sp.
CCAGGGTATTATCATGGTATATGCCCAGGTGATCCGGATATTTTCTCAAGGTGAGTCTTACACCGGCCAGTTGGGCAGGGACCGTGTACCGGTTGTCGTCAAGGCTGACCCTGTACTGAATAGATGCCCTTTTCTTTTCAATGGCTTTAGGCAGGCACAATGAGATAAACGAACAGGTATCACATTTTTTTGCGTATTTGGGCGGCGGCGTTATACCCGAGGAGATCATTTCATGAAGATCCCTGGCTGTCTTTATGGTTTTTTCCCGCAAATCATCATCAAACAAGACATCCAGACGGCGTCTTGTCTTCCCATAAAAAATAGCTCCGGCCTCAATTTTGACATCCAGCATTTCTTCAAGGCACAGGGCCTGGGCACAGAGCTGAACCTTGTCCGACAGATTTTTCTTGGGTTTTCCTCTTTTGTATTCCACTGGGAAAGGCATCCATTTTTCGTTCGCTGAATCCTGCCTGTGAAATTCCACCGCATCTGCTTTTCCGGAAACACCAAGAATTCTTGATTTCAGGGGGAAGGCTGTATTTAATCCTGACCCTTCCCCTGTCTATTTGATCGCCCCTGTCCACCCTTTCATGCATGACCCTGCCTTCGGCCGTATACCTGTTTTCAACCCACATCTGTTCAATATGAATTAAGGCGCATTGGCGTTTGCAGAAAAGAATATGTTGGAGTGCAGAAAGCGAAAGATAGTCTTTTTCCAGATATGTTTTCATTTTACCTTATTCGCTTATTGTTTCTTACTCGCTGTTTTTGGTGAATTTCATCCACAAGGGAAAGGGAATTCTTCCAGGTCTGTTCACACAAGGATGTAAATGACTCTAACTCATTCCGTTTAGGGAGCAGCTCATCCCCTTTCCTGAGTTGTCCCGCAGCATACTGGATTCGGACAGGGCATCGATATAGGCTTTGCGCTGTTCCCTGGGGATAATGATCGGGGGCAGGCCAGCCTTTAAAACCGGAGTGTTGGCAACCAGTCTGGCCAGCCTGCCGTTTCCGTCAAAAAAAGGATGAATCCTGACAAAGGAGACATGAAGGTCTGCATATGCCTCCAAAGCCCGGATCCTGTCCCCATGACTCACTTCACCAATCGTCTCTTGAAAGAGTTTAAACCAGGTTTTCATTAAAAAAGGGACATCATCCGGTGAGGCGTACTCAAAAACCACCTGTTTTTCGTCCACCCACCCACAGTTGAATTATGTTCTTTTTTCCAGGCACTTACAGGTTTGTAAACGTCAATGACCACCTGGGTTTGAACGGCCTTGTGAAGCCTGAACAACTCTTCTTCCCCAAAGGGAGACTCTTTTTCCAGCAAATCATAAACCAGATCCTGATTATAACGGATTTGGGGGAAGGCTTCGTTTTCCTTGCAATGAGGCGCTTGTCAATAAATTTTGGGCATCCTTCAAAATCAACAAAAAGTAGTTTGCACTTTTTAGATTCCATGCCCTCCGACGAACTTTTCGGGGACCATTCTCGGGCATGGAAAACTTTTTGCTCTTGTTTCGGAGGCTAACTTTTTTAGTTTCAGCCCTAAACATGTAACCATTATTGCCTCTGGTAGCGCAGTCTTCGTGGGCTTCCCTTTGTTCAACGCCACCTCCCTTTGATACTAAACGGCGAAGAGGGCAGTGGATCGCTGATGGCTCATTTGTAACAGAAATCGAGTTACAGGAAAAGAGGGGGTGAGTTTCTTCGTTGTATTTGGGATGAAAAAAATCATCCCGAATACAATGTTGGTTTTTATTTCGCCGACTCAGTCCGACAGAAAGGAATGGGCCTCTTCAGGGCTTTCATAAATATGGGGCGCAACACCTCGTTTTTCCAGGGCATTCCCCAGTTTCATGCGTAAAAAAGCGCTGGTGGTATATCGGCTGACCTGCGAAAAATAATTTTTCACCAACGTATACTGCATGGCTGCATAGGAATCGATCAGGTCAGGATCGATAACAAACTGATCGTAATTGCCGATGGCGTTGACTTTTCTACCCAAAGGTTTCAGCAGGTTCGCAATAATCTCCCCGATGGCCCTGACATCATCGATGGATTTGATCGAATATCCGGCAAGATTGGCAAACAGGGTGTCGGATTCGACATCAAAGGTGATCCGGTCTTGAAGGGAGATATCCAGGAGATCCTCTTTTAAGCCCATCTTCTCGGGACGGAAGATGCGCTTGTCCATCTGTTTCAGGGGTTCGCGGATTGCCGGCCTGAAATCCATATGATCGAGGATGTCTTTTTGGAGGTCCATGCCGGGTGCGATTTCAACCAATTCGGGTCCACCCTCGCCCAACTCAAAGACACACCGTTCGGTGATATAGAGAATTTTTCGTTTTGATCGGGCTCCGTAAAGGCCGCTAAAGGTGATGTGATTCACCTGATCGACGAATTTCTTGAAACTACCTTCCTGTTTGATAATAATACGGCTGTCCTCGATCACATAATCCATACCGCCAGCCGTAAATGTGCCCATGAAAATTACCTTTTTGGAATTCTGGCTGATATTGATAAATCCCCCGGCACCGGACAATTTTTTGCCGAACCTGCTCACGTTGACATTCCCAGCCTGGTCGACTTCGGCCATGCCCAGGAAGGCCACATCCACACCGCCACCGTTGTAGTAATCGAACATATAGGGCTGATCGATGAGGGTGGTGGCGTTGGTGGCTGCTCCAAAACTGAGCCCCCCCGCCGGAAGTCCGCCGATGACCCCCGGCTCAGCCGTCATGGTCATGAAATCAAGGATTTTTTCTTCGTTAGCCACGCTGGCGATACCTTCCGGCACCCCGATACCCAGATTCACCACACAGTTCGGCTTGATCTCGAAAGCGGCTCTTCTGGCAATAATCTTTCGGGAAGTCAGCTTCATGGAGGGGATCGCATCCATAGGCACTTCGATCTCCCCACTGAAGGCGGGATTGTATTGTGTTTCCAAGGTTTGCCAGTGATTTTCTGGCCGAGCCACCACTACGCCGTCAACCAGGATGCCGGGAATCTTGACCTGCCGTGAATTAAGGGTACCGGCCCGGGCCACCCGCTCCACTTGGGCAATAACCAGTCCACCCGAATTTCTCGCGGCCATGGCGATGCTAAGGGATTCTAAGGTCAGAGCCTCTTTTTCCATGGTGATATTGCCATTGGTGTCGGCTGTAGTTCCCCGGATGACTGCTACATTGATTGGCAGGGTTTTATAGTAAAGATATTCCTTACCGTCGATCTCCATAAGCCGGACTATATCCTCGGTAGTCTTCTCGTTGAGCTTACCACCACCGTGACGGGGATCGACAAAGGTTCCCAGGCCGACATCGGAGAATATACCGGATTTCTGCGAAGCAATATTGCGGTACATGTGACTGATGACGCCCTGGGGCAGATTATACGCCACCACCTTGTTTTCCACCGCCAGTTTCTGGATCCTTGGAGCCAGACCCCAATGGCCGCCGATAATACGTTTGATAAGCCCCTCGTGGCCAAGATGGTTAAGACCTGTATTGGTGTCGTTGCCGGGGCCCGTGGCAACGGCGAACATCAGGGTCAGGTCTTTCGGGGTACCTCTTTCGAGATAGCATTGCTCCAGTGCGTCAGCGATCTCTTCACATACGCCTACACAGGCAAAACCGCCGAAAACGACAGTATCGTTGTTCCTGATCATACGAACGGCCTCTCTGGCGGACAGGACTTTATCCGTTTTAGTATAAGTAGGCTGGAACTGGTTCATCAGGGTTTTAAATGTTCTGGATTGGGTAAAAGATTGTTTCGTTGGCATCGATAATCTCCATCATGCTCCGGAGATACCGAAGCATATTAATAAGGGTGTTGAAGTGATTGTTATCTTTGTCAATCAAATTAATAGTTTATGTTGTAAATGGCTTTTTGACGTTTTTAGGTATATCTCACTGAGATAATTAAGTTTTCTTGGATGCTTTTTAACACCTTTTAATAAGGTTTTATTTAACGAAAGTTACCCTGACACGTGCTACCACCAATACTTACAACGCCAGCAAAGCTTTTTCCTTAAATGAGCCTTGCGATACGATCCATGCCTATCCGGTTGTTACTCATCAACGTTCTGCGCAGTTTGGAGTTGCGGGTTGGTATAACCAGAGCCCCCTCCTCCACTGCCACGACTTCCGAGAGCTGTGTGCTGCATTCAGACTGACGGCAAGCCTCGGGGCAGGGTTCCAACCATAAGAACTGTGGCTGAAGACAATCATGTCTGGTTGCTCCAAGCTTACCACATCGAGAAGCAGTCGTTTATGCACATCCGGGTTTTGACAGTCGGTGGTAGTGGTGTAGAGGTAATTCGTAAATTGCCCCTACGTTTCGGCAGCGGTGCCGTAACCCACTACCCACTACCCACTACCCACTACCCACTACCTACTGCCAAAGGCTGCCTCTGGCATGGATTCAACGGTAGTATCTCCTTCAACAATGGCGTCCATCTTTGCAAGGGCCGACGGAAGAAGGGTGTTGATGAAAAAGGCCGCCGTCATAACCTGGCCAGCATAATAGGCCGCTTCCTTGTTGGTGGCGGCCTTGGCTGCTACGGTTTCAGGATCGAGGGAACCCGCCTTTTTGGCAAGCTTTGGAGCCGCCACCATGGCCCGCCACAGAAGCATCCAGGCCATGGCAACATCGCCTGTGACCTCAAGAAATGGGTGGGCAAACGAATAGGCATTCATAACATCCTTGGACTTTGCCCGTGCACTAATGCACTTTGCCGTTTGTTCCAATTTTTCCACAGCCTTTTCAACTGTTTTGGCCATGGCCTCAACCCCTTCAACACTTTTGGCCGTCTCTATCACCTGGCGAATCTCATCGATAAAATCAGCAAAGAGACGCCCATCCTTCATGGCAAGCTTTCGGCCGAGAAGATCCATTGCCTGGATGCCGTTGGTTCCCTCATAAATCATGT
>JAVERV010000183.1:0-4929 GCA_034006945.1 Desulfobacterium sp.
GTAGAGAACACGGTCGTAGATCACCATCATGTATATGGGAACAATCAGGTAGATAAGGTTTATGCACATCCCGAAAAAAGAGATAAAAGCAAAATATTTAAACCAGGATTTCAAGTTGTCACGCATTTGTTTTCTCCGTCATTATTAATCTCCTGCCAGGGCCCTTGCAAACACCTCATCCCTGTTCCCGAAGTCCGGCGCAGCACCTTGTTTTAAAACAAGGAGTTTATCCACGTTTGACAATAGGCTTGGTTTGTGGGTGATCATTATTACCGTTGTTTTCTGGGACTTTAATCTTTCCAGGGCATGAACGAGGGCAGTCTCTCCTGCCTCGTCCAGGTTTGAGTTTGGTTCGTCAAGTATTACAAGGGAAGGGGTCCCGTACATTGCCCTTGCAAGGCCTATCCGTTGACGCTGGCCTCCTGAAAGGCTCAGTCCGGCCTCTCCTATATCTGTTTCATACCCCTGGGTAAACCTGAGAATTACCCCATGGGCTCCTGCCATTTCTGCGGCCTGGACCACTTTTTTTGAATCAATTTCACCCATGCGGGCAATGTTTTCACTGACAGTCCCGGTGAAAAGTTCAACATCCTGGGGAAGATAGCCTATAAAGGGGCCCGTGGAATCTGGATCAAGGGTGCCAACATCCTTACCGTCCAGAAGGACCCGTCCTGAGGTCGGGGTCCAGATTCCTAAAAGCAGGCGGCAGAGGGTTGTTTTTCCTGCGCCGTTGTGCCCCACCAGTCCCATGCTTTCACCGGGTTTCAGGTCAAAGGAAATGCCTTGAATGATGGGTGTGTCCTTGATGGCAAGTGCAAGATCTTTAACCTCAAGAGCTCCCTGGAGGGCTTTAACCTCGATCAGCTCTTCTTTCTGATTTGACTCTTTAATCAGCCTGTCCAGTCGTTTGTAGGAGGCCTTTGCCCCGATGGTCTGTTTCCAGGCTCCGATTCCCTGTTGAACAGGTGCAAGGGCACGTCCCATGATGATTGATGCGGCAATGATAGCCCCCATATTGATCTCATTTTTAATGACCAGAAGTGCCCCCATGCAAAAGATGAGCACCTGCATAAAGGCCCTGAAACTAATACTTGCGGCATTGAGAACCTGTCCTTTCCTGCCGGCCTTTTCCTGGGTCAGCATTTCCTTGTCGTTGATTCGGTTCCAATGTCTTGCTGTATGGTGGAGCATTCCCATGCTTTTCAGCATCTCAGCATTTCGAAGACTCTTTAAGGCAAGAGTTCGTTCCATGTTTTTCAGCCCATTGATTTTTTCAAAATCATTTTTTGTAAGAAAATTCTGTAAAAGGCCCAGGATTAAAATAACCGCTGCCCCGCCTGTTGCCGCATGACCTAAGACTGGGTGTAAAAGATATATGACGCCAAGATAAATCGGTATCCAGGGAACGTCAAAAAAGGCAAAAACAGCGTTGCCGGCAAAGTAGTTTCTCAAAACGTTTATGTCGGAAAGTCCCTGGTTATACTGGGGGGAGTTTATCCTTGAGGAGTCCTTGAGCATCTCCTTTAAAACCCTTCGTCCAAGGAGTTTGTCTATTCTTATTCCAACCTTGACAAGAATTCTTGACCGTAAAAATTCAAGGAGGCCAAAAACCACAAGGGCAAGTAATGCAACCAGAGTTACTGCATAAAGGGTCGAAAAACTGGAACTTGCAAGCACCCTGTTATATATCGCCATCATATATAACGGAAAGGTCAGATAAAGGGTGTTGATGAACAGGCTGAAGATGCCAGCAAAAAGAAAGTAATTAAAACATTTTCGTAAAAAGTGTGCCATAGATTATATCGACCTGTTCGCTCCTGTTGGTGCTGTTGTAGGCTGGGGCTGTTTTGCTCCTGCAAACTTTGCAAACACCTGATCCCTTGGTCCGAAAAGTGCTATCCTGCCGTCCTGCAGCACCAGAATTTTGTCCATGGACTGAAGGAGCCCCGGCTTGTGGGTGACCATGATGCAGGTACACGACTTTTTTTGCTTGATCTGGCTTAAGGTTTCTAAAAGTTCTTTTTCTCCCTGTTCGTCAAGATTTGAGGTTGGTTCGTCAAGAACAAGCAGGCATGGATCACCATAGAGAGCACGGGCAAGTCCAAGGCGCTGTTTCTGCCCGCCGGAAAGCTGTATGCCCTCCTGGGTGTCAAGCATTGTATTGTACCCCTCGGGAAGGGAGGCCACCAATGTGTGAATTCCGCATAGTTCTGCCGCGCGTTCAACCATGTCCATATCCACAGGTCCGAGTCTTGCGATGTTTTCTGCAATGGATGTGGAAAAAAGTTCCACATCTTGGGGGAGGTAGCCTATATGGCTGCCCACCTGCTCCTGATCCCAGACAAAGACATCTGTGCCATCAAGGTACACCTTGCCGATCATGGCAGGCCAAAGCCCGAGAAGCATCCGGCACAGCGTTGATTTTCCTGCACCGTTTGGGCCTATGATCCCCATGAAATCCCCGGCGTTAAGCTCGAATGTTACCCCATTGAGAAGAAAACGTTCTCCGATCCTGAGGCTTGCCTGGTCTACAAAAATGTGTCCCTTTGGAGTAGGCAGGGGCATCTGTTCCTGATTTTCATCAAGAAAGGCGACAAAGGCATCCAGCCTCTTATAGGCCTCCCTTGCCTGGATTGTGAATTTCCATGTTCCCATGATCTGCATGAGGGGGGCAATTGCCCTGCCCATTATGATTGACCCTGCCACCATGAGTCCCACGTCAAATCCCTGGGTCAATGCATAGTATGCACCAAAAAAATAGATCGTCACCTGGAGAAGGTTTTGCATGGGTTTAATGATGGACTGAATCAGACCCGCATGCTGACTGCTTATGGTCTGGTTCATGATCACCTCTCTGTTGCCAGAGGCCCACCTGTCGCTGATTGCGTGGATCATTCCCATACCGTTAACAACTTCGGCATTGCGCAGAAAAGAGTCGATAAAACGTTGATTCTTGGCGTTTTTGATGTTGGCCGTTTTCATGCTCTCCCTTACAAGGAATTCCTGGAGAATGCTCAACCCGACCATGATCAGGCAGCCTGTCGTTGCAATGAGGCCAAGGACCGGGTGAAAGAGAAATATCAGGGCAAGGTAAAGGGGGGCCCAGGGAGCGTCAAAAAGTGCTGAGATGCCGGGGTTTGTAAAGAAGTTTCTTACGGTTCCAAGATCATTAAGGATCTGTAAAGGTGCCTGTTTCTGTATCCCGGCATTGCTGTTGAGCATACCTGTGAAGACCCTGTTTCTAAAGCGTGAGTTAAGGTCATTACCGGCCGTTGCCAGAATCCGGGATCGCACATAGTTAAAAAACCCAAGTACTATCAATGCAAAAACGGCTGCCACGGTAAAGGTCACAAGTGAGTTCATGCTGTTGCTCACAACGACATTACCGTAAACAGCAAACATGTAAAATGGAAAGGTTAGTTGGAGGATATTGACAAAACAGCTTAAAAGGGCGGCAAAGGTGAAGTGTTTTTTCCAGTCGTCTATAAACCTGTTCATAGAATAAAGTCTTCGTCGGACCAGAGGGCCGGGTCTTTTTTTGCTGTTTTAGCCATTGTCATGGTATTCATTAGGGCTGATTCCCCATGGTTTTTTTGGCCCAGGGAATCAAATATCACGTACAAAGCATACAAAACCAGAGGCCCCATAGTCAGGTAGAGAATAGTTACATCTATTGCGATCAACATTCCTGGGCTTAACATGGAATAAACCTTTATAGGGAAGAATTAAAAATTTTGTATGATACAAAAACGGCCGGTTAAGGTCAAGGGATAAAAGGGGAAAGTGTTTGGTTAAACTCTCCCCTCCCCCATCAGAAATTGGTTAATCAGGCAGCAAGGACCTTAACGTTGTCAAGGGACTGCAGGTGGTTATAGACAATGCCCATGAGTCCATTTTTTACCCAGCCTGCAAGTGTTTTGTCGTCAAGGGCGACAATTTTTTTCATGTCAACACATCTGAATCCGCCAATGGTTGATTTATTACCGTTTTTTTCAATGTTGATGCTTTGGTTTGCCAGTACCCCGTGTTTTTCCAATTCCTGACAAACGGTTTGTGTGACCTTCATCTCTTCCTGGAATTTTTGCAGAAAATTAATGGTCTGCTGTGTGAAGTCCGCAGGTGTCCCATCTGCTGTGAACATGGGGTCTCCCAGGTCGGCAGCAAAGTGGGGAGCCTCCCTGTCAATGCATACAACAAAGTTGTCTGGTTTTTCTTTGTCTGCGTTGGCAAGAATAAAGGGGTATCTTCTGAAGTGTGCAGGTATATAGGGAACCTTCCAGGAGCCATCCTTATCTACGTAGTGATTGCCCTTTTGGTCCAGGGAAAGCAGGGCCAGGGGGGTGGTCTCTTCTTTGGGAAATACAATTGGGTAAAATCGTGATGCCATGGCTAATTCCGATGCGCACAGGGGTGATTGCAGCATGGTTTGTGCAAATTCAAAGGAATTTATTTTGGTGAATCTGAGATCCTGGTGGGCAGAGCTGGTTAATGCTTCAACTTTTTTAAACATTTGTACCTCTTTTTTGATTGATAATGAGTTGCTAATCGCTATTTATTCTAAGACCGAATATGAAAGTTGCAACTAAAAGGTAGATTTTTTTAGTAATGATCTGTAAATTTGGTTGTAGATATCTCCCTGGATCTTTGCCGTGAAGTTGGCATTATAATGCTCGAAGGTGTTGGCGGTAAAACGATTATAGATTTCCTGGTCCTCTATCATCGTGTTCATTGCCCGGCAAAGGGAGGGGCTGCACCCTGGTTTGACAACAAACCCGGTATGGTTATGCTTGTTCACAAAACTTGTTCCCGTGCCAAGCTCGGTTGAAATAAGCGGCTTTGAAAAGTAGAGACCCTCGAGCAAAGCCTGGCCAAAGGCCTCGGCCGGGGAGGTGGAGGGCAGAACAATGAATTTTGAGCCCTGGATGAGCG
>JAVERV010000046.1:0-31724 GCA_034006945.1 Desulfobacterium sp.
TGATCAAAAGGGAGAACAATTGTACGTTTTTTGTGGGGAGTTGATTCTGATGTTTGAATTTTAAGCCTCCTTTCGTTTTCAGGTTAACTTTTCCAGCTCAACCATAAACGATAGGTCACTTATTGTCCAGTCAAAAGGTCACTCCCCCTCTCCCCCCAAAACCGTTACAGCCAGTTTATTTTCTATGGGGCTAACTATTTAATCAGGGGTGCGGCTTTTTGCGTCCGCTTAATTTTTTTGGGTACGCCCGGTATGGACGTGAACTTATGGGATGAAAGTCCCCTATACGTGAGTCCTGTTAACATGGTTATCGTTAACACAAGTATTAGCCGAAAACAAGGGCGGAACTGCGAGGGACCGGCCGAAGGGCTTGAGCGAAGCGAAAGGCGAGCCACAGGCGAGAGCGACCAGAGGGAGTGGCAACTTGGAGTGCAAGGCTATGAGCCGACGAACAGAAACAGCATATAAGGCCTGGTCTCCGGGTAAGCCAGCAGGTCTGCCCTTCAGGGTAGAACATGTCGAAGCCCAGGATACAGGGAAATGCTGCGGTTGTGTGGTGGAAGTTCACGTTCTTATCCGGGGAGATCTGCTCCGCAGGCATTGAGCATCTTTTGCAATAAATCCCGGCTCGGACCATACCGGGAAACCAAGGTCCAGGCATTACCGGCTGTTGCCGACGGTGGTGAGACACGAACAATGGACGGCACCTGTAAAAGATGTTTCATTGCGTCTTTCAGGGTAACCTGTCTGGTGACAGGGCAGAAGTCAGCAGATGTCATAGCAGCCAAATGCCGGGAGTAATGGTCTGGACATGGTGAAGGGCTGAAAGTCAAGAGCGAAGGGAAAAGGTATTCATTTGCTCTGTATCTACAGTGAGTGAATCCGAATTGATGAGTAGTGTACAGGCGCATGATGGAAAAACCATTCTTCAAGCAATTTGCCCGGTTACGGCTCGGTACTCTTGATTAAACGCCCTGTGCGGACCTGCGTGCAGGGTGTTGTGGGGGCTTGGGGGAGAAAGACTCCCGGATACCCGATTCGTTTCAAGTTCAAAAGGATCAAGAAACAAAACAAGGATCTTTCAAGATAGAGCTCATATTATCGTTGCCGATTTTATGGCTGATGCCAGCCGCCGCCGAGGGCCTTGTAGAGCCGGATCAAATTGGCGGTGACTTCTGCGCTGCTTACCGCCAGGCTGTCTTCCGCGGTAAACAACGCTCGTTGGGCATCAAGAACATAAATGAAGTCTCTCAGGCCGTCCCGGTATAGTGATTCGGCAAGGTCTGCGGCCTTGCCGGCCGCTGCAACCCATTGTTTCAGAGACTCCTGACGATCAAGTTCCCTGGCATACGCCACCATGGCGTTTTCGACATCCTCCAGGGCCTGCAGGATGGTCTGTTCGTATTTGGTGAGGGCCTGATTCTGTCTTTCGCTTTGCACTTCGATGTTGCTTCTTACACTGCCGGCATTGAAGATGCTCCATTGAAAGGCCGGTCCGATATTTAACAGGCGGCCCATGCTGTCGAAAAGATTGGATGCATTGGCGGCGGAGAACTGCAAGGTGCCATTGAACGTGAACCGGGGATACAGCTCGGCTGTTGCGACACCCATGCGTGCTGATTGGGCGGCAAGTTCCCGTTCGGCCTCCCGAATATCGGGGCGTCTCCTGATCAGGTCTGCTGGAATCCCGATAGCGGTCTCCGGTGGTGCCCCAGGCATGGAGGACACCTCCTGGAGGGAGTCGTTGAGCACACCGGGTTTTTCGCCCGTGAGTACGGCCAGCCGGTTCATGGCCCGCTGGAGACCCGACTCAAACGGCGGAAGCTGGGCACGGCTTTCGGCAAGGTTGGATTTAGCCTGTTCCACCTCCAACGAATTTGTCAACTCCAGGTCGAATCGGTCCGTTACGACCTGCAATGTCTTTTGCTGGGCTTCGACATTGGCCTCAGCCACGCGGATTCGGTTCTGAAAGGAGCGGACATCCACATAATTGAGGGCAATCTCCGCCACCAGGGAGACCTGAACACTGCGCAGAGCTTCAACAGATGCCTGCATATAGGCGGTTGATGCCTCGATGCGCCGGGATACCCGGCCAAAGATATCGATCTCCCATGCGGCGTCAAAACCGGTGTCATAGAGTTCGGCCGTTGACTGATCCCCCTCTTTGATTTTGGCGGCGGCCCCGGAGGCGGTCAGCGCCGGAAAACGGGCTGCCGTTTCAATACCCCGTGCGGCCCTGGCCTCTCGAACCCTTGACCGGGCCTGATCCAGATCCAGATTCCCGAAAATCCCTTGCTGCACCAGCTCGTTCAAACGGGGGTCGTCAAAGACCTGCCACCATTTACTGATATCTGCCTGGGATGCGACCAGCCCGTATTCCGGCGATTGCTGCCATTGGGCCAAATCGGTGGGAGGCTCTGGCGGCACATAATTCGGCCCCACGGCGCACCCCGTCCAAAAGAGACTTAAGAAAATTACTATGAAACCAAACAATATGTTATACGTCATTTTCACTTCCTGCTGCCTCGTCCGTATCAAAAGATCCCCTCGATTCCGCCCCGGTTTTTTTAATAATGCCCAAGTCCCCCAGGATCAGATACATACATGGAATCACCAATAACACTAGGACCGTGCTGGCCATCAGGCCGAAAGCCGTGCTGATCACCAGGGGAATCAAAATCTGGGCCTGCAGGCTCTTTTCGAACAAGAGCGGCAGAAGGCCGGCGATGGTGGTGATCGAGGTCAGCAGCACGGCCCGGAATCTTGCCCGGCTTGCCTGGGCCGCGGCCGCATGCATGGGCAGGCCTTCTTTTCTGGCATTTTTCAAGAAGAGAACCAGTAAAATGGAATCATTGACCACAATGCCGCCAAGGGCGGTAAACCCCAGGAGACTCGGCATGCTGATGGGCACCCCCATCAGGCCGTGGCCCCAGATCACCCCGATCAATGAGAAGGGGATGGCCAGCATCACGATGATCGGTTCGGTGTAGGTTCTGAACTGAAAGCTGAGCAGAATAAAAACCCCGATGAGCCCCATGACCATGGCGCTGAACATCGACTTTCGCGTAGTGCCCGTCTCTTCGAAAGTGCCGACAATGGCCAATTTTAAATTCGGATAGGCTGCAGTAAAGTCTTCAAGGTAGGTGTCACGAAAGAGAGTGATCAATTCGTTGGTGTTGGCCAGGCGGGTATCCACGTCTCCACGCAGGGTCACCGCCCGCATCCCGTTGAAACGGGCGATTCGGGCCCATCCTTTTTCCTCTTCCCAGGTAACCACTCCCTTTAAAGGAGCCTGGCTGCCGTCGGCGAGAACGAGATTGAAATTTTCGAGGTCTTGCAGGCTGCTCCGATCCATGCCGGCCAAACGGACCTCTATCTCATAGGACTCGGATCCCACCTGGATTTCATCGACCACAAGCCCCTGGAAGGCTGCCCGCAGCTGGTGGCCGACATCTGCCGCAGTAATGCCGATGCCGTGGGCTCCATCCCGCATCCGTATCCGCAGCTCGGGCTTGCCGGGTCTGAGGTCATCGGCCAGGTTGATGACGCCCTCGAACTGCCCGAACCACTCTTTTAAATCCGTGACCGCCTTTTTCATCACGGCCAGGTCCTTGCCCCGGAGACGCACTTCAATGGGACGCCCGCCAGGTCCGAAGCCCGATTCGCCCAGCGTCAGGCTGAGCACATCCGGCAGGTCGCCGATTTCCCTGCGCCAGGCCGCCAGATACGCCTCGATGGTGCCGGAGCGCTCTTCGGCGGTCAGCAGATCCACGGTTATGGTGGCTACATGGGGCCCGTTTTCAAAGGCTTCCGTATTCAGGTTGTACTGGATATAGACGTTTTGCACCAGGTCCTGGTTGTTGGGCTGCTCCGGCTTGAAACCCTGGTTGGTACGTTTCAGGGCGGCCAGGACATGAGTTACGATTGCTTCTGTGCGTACCAGGGGGGATCCCTGGGGCATCAGGAGCCGCGCCACCACCGTGTTGCCCTCCAGGTCTGGAAACCCCTGAAATTTTATTTTCCCGGATGCCACCATGGCCAGCGAAAGGATAAACAACCCGATCACCGATCCCACAAAAAGATAGCGCCATTTGAGCAGTACATCCACGGTTCCGCCCACCAGGTGCTCGCGGGTCCAGGCAAAAGATGCATCAAAGCCGTGCCGGAAACGGTTTGTTTTTTCCGGGTCAAAGCCGTGCATGGCATGGTTGAGGTGGGCGGGAAGGATCCAGAAGGCTTCGACCAGGCTGACCGACAGGACCAGGATCAGCATCATGGGCACCACCCGCAGCACCTTGCCCATCTGCCCCTCGATAAAGACCAGGGGGCCAAGGATGCAGATTGTCGTGAGAAATGAAGATATGACGCCTGCGGCCACCTCCCTGGTGCCGTCCACCGCCGCCATGAGCGGTGCCTTTCCTTTCTGTCGATGGGCCATGATGTTTTCGGCGATGACAATGGCGTCATCCATCAGCAGGCCCAGGGCCATCAGCATCCCCACCATGGTGTACATGTTGATGCTCATGCCCAGCTGCGGCACAATGATGAACGCCCCTAAAAACGAGACCGGCAGGCCCATGGATACCCAGAAGGAGACCCGGATATTGAAAAACAGCCACATGGTGCCGAACACCAGGAGCAGGCCCTGGATCCCGTTGTTGATGAGCATCTCCAGGCGGTCTGTGAGAATGCCGGTCTGGTCCTGGGTGATCGTCAGGGTCATCTGTGGATGGCGTTTACGCTCATCATCGAGAAAGGCCTTGGCCTTATGGCCCATTCGAATGGTGTCCTGGCTTTTTGTTTTCTCGATGTTCATGAGGGCGCTTCGCTGTCCGCCTGTCATGATTTTTTCCTCTTCGAGTTGAAAGAGGTCCTTGACCCTGGCGATGTCACCCAGCTGGATCTCTCCACCTTCCGGACCTGCCAGGATGACCAGTTTTTCCAGGGTTTCGGGCGTGGTACGCTGATCGACCAGGCGAAGCAGAATGTCCCTTTCCCCTGTTTCAATGGTACCCAGGGGCATGTCCCTGCTTTGGGCGGCAATGCGGTCCGCCACCTGTGCAACGCTGAGCCCGAGCCGGCGCAATGCGGCATCAGACAGGGAAATCCGGAGCTGATGATCGGAAAACCCCTTGATTTTAACCAATGAGATCCCGGCCTCCTGCATGCGGTCCTTGAGGTCTTCGCAGTAGGCCTTGAGATCCGGCAAACCCATGGGGCCGGAAACCAGCAGAGACAGCACCGGATCGGTCCTGCCGAGTTCCGCTAGGACAGGACGTTCCACCTCCGCCGGGAAATCATCGATGGCATTGACCTCGGTTTCGATATCGCTTAAAAAAGTCTGAATGTCACCATCCTCGGTCATTTCGACAATGATCGAGGCAATTCCCTCCCGGGCATCGGATCGGACTTCTTTCACAAAAATGATCCCGTCGACCGCATCCTCCACCCGCCGGCAGACAACCTCTTCCACCTCCCGGGCGGTGGCACCGGGGTAGGCAATGCGGATCTCAACCTCGCTGGGCGCGTAATCGGGTTGCGTTTCCCGCAGGATGTGGGGCATGGTGAAGGCGCCGACAACCAGGAAGGCGATCATCAACAGGTTGGCTGCGGTGGGATGGTCGGTAAAAAAGCGGATCATTCGTTGTCCTCTTTTTCCCGGCTGATGTCGAGCAGGTGTTGTCGCAAACGATCGTCCGCCACCGGTGAGACTTTCATGCCCGTTATCGCCGGCGAGGGATCGGACACCACAACCGTTTCATCGCCTGACAGGCCGGATTTGATGACGATAAATTCCGACTGGGCAAAATCCACGACCACCTGCTTTTTCTGCAGCCGGTGTTGTTCATCGATTACAAACACGCTGTTTTCGTGCAGTGCGGATCTGGGTAAAATAATGCTCTCCGGCCGCACCGGGGCTCGAAGTTCCACCTCGCAGAACATCCCGGACGTCAAGGGGGGACGCACGCCGGGAACAGCTTTGTCATAGGGTTGGTCAACTGCCACCACCACCTTGATTTCCCGGGTTTTAACGTCCACGGCCTCGCGGATTCTATCTATCCTGGCTTCCCATTGCGCAGACCAGTCACCGCTTTGGAGGCTGATAAGGACTTTTACATCATCGAATAATTGTTTGAAGGCATCCGTGTTCAGACCTGGTTGAAAGCTGTCGCGCTTGCCTTTGCTTAAAAGATAGCGTAATGTGTCGGCCTGGAATCGAGCCTCGACCTCGGTTACGGCGGTACTCTGGGCTTTGAAGAGCGGCTGATCGACACGCACAAACTGGCCTGCTTCAATCTTGACATCCCCAAGACGACAGTCAAAAGGCGCTCTTATAGTCGTCTTGGCCAGATTTATCCGGGCCTGCTGTAAATGTGCCTGATCCACTGCCAGGGCTGCATGCAAAGCTTCGCCCTTCGACGGGATGAGTGAAAGTGAGTTTTTCAATCCCTGGACCGTTTTTTTTTGTAAAAGAAAGTTTCTTTTCTCAACGTCCACCTCGTCGTGGGAGATGGCATTTCGTTTCAATGCGCCTCGCTTGCGTTCAAGGGAGAGCTGGGCCAGGGCAAGCGAACGTTGCTCAACCTCAAGCAGCCTCTTGATGTTCTCCTCATCCCCGGCCAGTTCTTTAATTTCCGCCCGGGTTTTTTGAACGCTTGCCTCCAGACGTGCCACCGTGAGTTCGTACTCCTTGGGATCGATCCTGATCAATATGTCGTTTGCCTTAACCAGTACCCCGGATTTGAGATGGGGGAATACGGAGATGACGATGCCCTTGACTTCTGCCACGGCCTCCCATACCCGGCCGGCTTCAGCAACGCCGTAACCGGTTGCCTTTGGCACAAGATTCACGGAAGGTGCCTTGATGACCCGGAGCGTCCTGATCGATTCACTCACGGGCTTTCGGGTCGGGCCGGGTCTGTGGGTTACCAGGTAGGCGGTCAGCACCAGGGCCGCCGCAATGGGCACCATTATTAGCAATCGTTTGAGCAATTTATTCATATCCATTCAGATCCGTTCATATTCATGGCTTTTCCCATGATTATGCCTGTGGGGTAGGTTTGTTAGCGCTGCCAGAGAATAAGATCGGTCTCCAGGGGAACTGAAAGACCCGGAAAATTTGGGATTATCCGCGGCGTATAATCCGAGGAAGGACGTGTTATGGCGACCGTTGCTTTAAAGATGTACAGGTTATCCGAACCCCTCGTTTTTTTGCCGCGGGCCATTTTGTGGATGGTTGGCCCTTCTCCGTTCTTTCCGTTGGCGTAGAGTTCAACCTGCACCGTATCCGGGTTGATGGCATTGAAATAAACCGGGATTTCGAATTCATGGCTTTTTTCAGTCGTCATGATGTTTATCCCACCGAAATGCATTCCATCCCAATGTTGCCCCAGTGTCTGCACAAGTTTTGAAATTTCCTTTCCTTTTTTGCCCTTATCGGCAGCTCGTTCAAGATATGCCGCTGCCGCCGGCAGATAATGCTTTTCCGTGTACTCTCTCACGGTTCTGTCGGCAGAGAACCGGGGGGTTAGTTGTGCCATGCTTTCCCGCATCCGGGCTGTCCAGGCCGTGGGGATTCCCTTTGCATTGCGGTTGTAAAATTCGGGGACGATTGTGTTTTCCAGCAAATTAAAAAGTTGTTCAGCTTCTCTAGCGTCCCATGCAGGGTCATCGCCATGTTCGTTCCCATCTCCAATGGCCCAGCCCACTTCTGGAGTGTAAGCTTCGGCCCACCAGCCGTCCAGTTCAGAAAGATTAATCCCGCCGTTTACAAGCACCTTCATACCGCTGGTTCCACTGGCCTCCCAGGGCCGGCGCGGTGTATTGATCCACACATCAACGCCTTGTACAAGCTTCTCGCCCACATACATATCGTAGTCGCTCAGGAAAACAACAGGGGTATGGGTACCATTCCGGCGGATAAACTCTATCCAGTTTTTAATCAGGTTCCGGCCCGGCCCGTCGGCAGGATGAGCCTTGCCCGCAATGATGAGCTGCACGGGGAAAGTGGGATTGGTCAGCAGGCGGATCAGGCGTTCGGGATCGTGGAGCAATAAATTTGGCCGTTTATAAGTGGCAAAGCGCCGGGCAAAGCCCAGGGTCAAAACATCGGGATTAAACAGCTGTTTTGCCTGTTTAGCCGAATCGGACGAATGACCGGAACCCAGCAATTGCCTTGCAAAATGTGTACGGGCAAATTTGATGAGCGCCTTGTTGGCGGTGGTTCGCATCTCCCACAGCCGTTCATCTGACACCTTGCGGATATCCTCTCCCAGGTTTTTATGCATGCCCAGCCACCGCTCCTTGCCACAGGCATCTGTCCATATTTCGTCCGCTTCTAGGGAGTCCCAGGTCGGCATGTGCACACCGTTGGTTACATGGCTCACGGGCACTTCGTTTGCGGGCCATCTGGGAAAAAGAGACCCAAAGATGCTACGGCTGACATCTCCATGAAGACGGCTTACCCCATTTACGGCACCGCTCCCGCGGATGGCGAGATACGCCATATTAAAGGGTTCCGAATTGTTACCGGGATCTTTTCGACCCAATCCCAACAGCCCTCGGCGGGTAATGCCGAGCATTTTTTCTGCATAACTGCCCAGGTATTGGGCAACAAGAGCGGGTGGGAACAGATCAAACCCGGCCTCCACCGCCGTATGGGTCGTGAACAGATTGCCGGCTCTGGTAACAGCCAGGGCAACGTCAAAAGGCTGCCCGGTTTTCGCCATAAAACTGCGGGCACGTTCCAGAATCACCAAGGCTGCGTGGCCCTCGTTGAGATGACAGACCTGGGGTTCGATGCCAAGCTCTTGGAGCAGGCGCCATCCACCCATTCCCAATATCATCTCCTGTTTAAACCGGAGTTCGGTGCCGCCTCCGTAAAGTTCGCCGGTTGTGCCACGGTGGACAGGAAAATTTGCCGGGTCGTTGCTGTCTAACAGGTACAGTTTTATCCTGCCTACCTGGACTTCCCATACACGAAGCCATTGGGGGTATCCGGGCAGGCTCATCTTTATTCGCAGCCATTCTCCGTTGGATTGACGCAAAGGTGAAATAGGCAGCTGCCCCGGGTCGTTAAACGGATACAGGGCTTGCTGCTCGCCGTTTAAATCAATCTTCTGACGGAAATAGCCCTGTTGATAAAGCAGTCCGATGCCCACCACGGGAACACCCAAATCGCTTGCAGCCTTCAATTGATCGCCCGCCACATTTCCCAGGCCTCCCGAATAGATAGGAAGCGCCTCGGTCAACATAAACTCCATGCAAAAATAGGCTACCCCTGTTAACGGGGAATTGGGATGGTGCTTCTGGAACCAGGCCGGCGATGCATTGCTTTCCTCCCTGGACTTCATCAGGAGATCAATCTTTTCACGAAACCGCAGATCATCCGTCACCTCCTTAAAACGAACCCTTGAAACGGTTTGCAGCACGGCCCATGGGTTGTGTGTAATATCCCAGAGTTCGGGATCGAGCTGTCGCCAAACTGGATCGGCGGAGTGGTCCCATGACCATCTTAAATCGAGTGCAAGTTCGAAAAGGGCATTCACTTCCCTTTGTTCCGAAGGCAAAAAGCTGTAAACCGATTTTTTGAATTCGACATTTTTTTTCATGATGTTTTGTTTAGACCTCGTTACTTAAAAAATTTTTTTAGAAAATGTCACCTCAATTTTTCGACTGTAAAAAAGCCGTGCAACGTGTCTGCATTATCGAGCACAAATTTTACCCTGGCATTCCAGTACTCCTGCCAATCTTTCATCTCTTCCGCATCTGCCAGACCCCGGGATGCCTTTGCTCCCAGTTCACCCCGTTCCGGTGTGGCAGGCGGCTTTATCATGCTTAAATCATACCGAATCGCCACCTTGGCCCCGGTATCGGTTCTTTCGAATATCCATTGCATCTTTGTCGGGGGAGTACCCACAGGCTCCTCTGCATACACCATCAAGTTTCGCCTGTTGAATGCCGACCCCAGCTCGCCTCCGGGAAATCCGGTTCTCGGGGCTGCTCCGGTTATATTGGCGATCACCTGGCCAAAAACACCGATCAGCCACTCGTCCTCTGCGCCGGGCATCGTAACCTTTATTTGTCCCCTGACAGGCAAGGTCGATGGATAGAGGGCCTCCAAGGCCTTGCGGGTGATAATCCATGCCCCGGTGACCGCACCGCAGGCGTGGCCGGCGATCTTAACGGTCTCCTTAAACGTGTAGGGTATCGGCTGCTCGGTCTGTCCCAGAAGCTCGAGGAGTGGTTCCTTTATAATAATCGGTGGAACGGTATCGATGTAGTCAGCCATGGATATGGCGTCACCGGTTCTAATCTCTGCCATAACCGGAGAGGGTATGAAAAACAATGTTATTGCCGGAATAACAGCCATGAGCCAATAGATATGTGTTCCTTTTTTCATTGAAATACCTCCTTGTTCTTGGGCTTTTGTTTAACCTGCTTGTCTCCCTTCATTAGTATCAACTTCTTTTTTTCCTGTTATCATTGACTCTATGAGGTTTTCATGGTTATTTCCTTGAATTTTATAACATGTTTTGGCACAAAGAGTAGATGCCGGGTTTAAATTTGGACGATTTCCTGCCCTCGTTCATAGAGAGTGATGGGGCCGTCTGCACTCACTTTAATGACAAAGCCCTGTTCTGACAACTCTCGGGCAGCTGCCGATCGTGATCCTTCAGAGCCGCTTGGATGCATTGGCAGCACTGCACCGTAGGCAATTAATTTTCCTGCTTCGTTGAAAAGAGTTGCTCCGTCAATAGCGGCAAGCATCGCTATTTGTTCCACGCCCAGGCTGACCGCATCGTCGTCAGGCAGCAATGCATGAAACAGCCACTCGGGATACCCTTTTGTTGGCTTTCCTCCCATGATCCATCTGCGCGCAAAATCCACACGATCCTTATCGTGAATTTTATTTGGAGGATGGGATACGATCCCTAAAATACCACCTTCCCCGCCCGTTGATAATATCAACGCTGCATTAAACAATAACATCGCCACTTGTCCGTGTTTTCTGCCGATGACATCTCTTACGGAACGCCAGATTATTCCTCTCCATTTTCCACCGCGACGGACAAAAAGAGCCCTCCCGTTTTCGATTATGATTATTGAACCTCTTTTGCTTAAGGCCAGAGAAATTCCCTGGAGATTTTCCGATGCCGTCTCGAGAAGATCCAGATCACCATAGGCATACCGCACTGGATTGTTTTTTTTTGTCTGTCCTTTAAAAGACCGGTGCGATAACCATTCAATGGCTTCTCCGGAAGGCGAGATCCACAATGCCGCACGGATACCATCGGACAAAAGAGGGGTCCGTTTCAAACCTTTAAAATCAGCAGGATAGATTCCCTTGAGAAGCGGTCTTTTCCCCTTGGTTGCGGGAGCTATAACCACACCATGATTGAGCTCTTGGTGCTCCACCCTGGTACTTGCCAGATTTATAAAATATTCGAGAACATTTGTGATGGTTTGCGTCAGTTTTTTCCTTTCCATGGAGGTGTCGGTTGCAAAAGAACAATGAATTCCCGCTGCGATATGGGAAACAACCCACAGAGGAAATTGAGCCACCGCCGATAACTCTATCTCTTTGAATAACCCGGTATCAAAATTATCAGCCCAGGCTTGCAAAACCTCGTCACAAACCCCAGCTATGTATTTCGCCTCCCTCGGCAAATTCAATAATAAAGAAATGTCTTCGGATCTATGGCTATCTCGGGTTAAAGGAGCTGTTAAAGGAGTTGAGGAAGAATTTTGATCGCCCATTGCCGAGGTGTTGGCGGCCCCCAGAAACTGACGGCCTTTTTGGTCTATTTTAATGGTAATTTCCCGCCATAATTGATTTTCACCAGGAACCCGCATGAGAGAGGTATGCAGAATCCCTTTTAAAGTCCTAGAACTATCTTGAGAACAATCGGTTTTGTAGCGCAAATTCACATGGGCCAGGGGTAGGAGATTGGCAAGCAGTTCTGCTGCTTTTTTCCCTAATGGATCAAAGTGAGTATCGGCAACGCAACCTGCATAATCCGGTCCGATAGATGCCATAATAACCTTAACCCCACTTTTTCATGTTGGAATATCTCATACTCTTATCCTATTGTGTTCCACCGAGAAGAGCCCCGGTTGATCGGTGCAGCTGTGCTTTGGCGATGTGATAGTCCCACCGTGCCGCAACATCCATGGCTTCAGCCCGGGCAAGGGCGGTTTGGGCGTCCAGAAGGTCGGTGATGGTTCCGGCGCCGACCTCATAGCGCTTGCGGGTCGTGCGCATACTCTCCTGGGCATCCTTGACTAAAACCCCGGCCGCCTGGATCGCCTCGAAGCTCTCTGTCCATTTCGAGTGGGCGGTCCACACCTCCTGGCGCACCTGTTGGATGAGGCGGAGGGTTTCCGCCTCAGTCTGCCTCAATTCCGCCTTTGTTCTGGACAGTTTATGCTTTCGAGAAAAACCGGTAAACAGCGGGAGATCGAGACTCAAGCCGACCAGCCACTCTTCGTCCTCGGGAGTAAACTCATCATCCCGCCAACCATAGCTGCCCTGTGCCTCCATAGTCGGTCCAAAGGCGCTTCTGGCCTCATCCACCCGGTGGCGGCGGGCTGCGATTCTCTGGAGGGCGGACTTGAGCACCGGCCGCATATGGACGGCCTGATCAAAGGCCTGATCAAGGGCAATATCATCGGGTGATCCTATTTTTTCGCCGCGCGCATCTACCTCAACGGCCAGCTCAACCGGCAGCCCCATGGCGGTGTTCAGATCACCGCTGGTGAGCCGGACCAGGTTTTTGGCCCGCACCAGCTCCAGCCGGGAGTCAGCCACTTCCACCCGGGCCCGGTACACATCGGCTATTGGAACCGCTCCTGCCTCGTGACGGGTATTTATTAAACCAAGGTGGTCCTCGGTCCGGGCCAGGTTTTTTTCAGCAACCAACAGGTTCTCCCTGGCCGCCACCAGGCTGTAAAAAGAGCGGTGGACATCCAGGGCGATGTCCTGGCGGATTCTGGCGGCATCTTCCTCTGCCATGCCTTGCTCAGCAATGGCCGCCTGGAGTTTCGCCCGGCGCTCACCAAAGTCAAATAAGGTCAGACGAGTTTCAAGTCCCGCACTCCACTCATCCGTGGGGCCGATCTCGTCCGCCGTTGCGGGAACCCCGCTCGGCAGGAAGGCATGCCTCTGCCAGCGGCTATAGCCGGACCTGACTCCCAGTGTCGGAAAGTAGGGCGCGCGTGCCTCCCCAACCGCTTCCTCAACCGCCACGACACCTTCTTTTGCCGCCCGGTTCAAGGGGTTTTTATCCAGTGCGATCAGGACGCACCCCTCAAGCGTCAACCAATGCTCCCCGGACCGCACCAGAGAGGGGGGCATGTCGCCTTTTGCAGTCGACATTTCAGGTGGTTTTGAACCAGGTGCCTCTGGGGAGAGAGGCATAAAATTATCAATCTGTGGGACATCTGGTTTATGATATCCAGAGCATCCCGCTGCCATTAGAAAGACGAAAAGCAATAAAATAATCTTAATCTGTTCGATAGGCAGATATGTTAACCGTCGCATATTAATCCCCCTTGGGTCTTGATGAATTTGCATTGTTTTTTTAAGCCAGGGTTTTTTTGAACCTGCTGGAGGCCAGCCACAGGGTCGCCAGGCCCATTATCAGCAGGGCAATCATCTGGGGCCAGAGGATTTCCGGCCCGACCCCCTTCAGGAAAATACCGCGTATGATCACCAGAAAATAACGCAGCGGATTTAAGTAGGTCAGCCACTGAATCACCGTCGGCATATTGGCGATGGGAAACATGAATCCAGAGAGCAGCACCGCTGGAAAGTAAAAGAAAAACGTGCTCATCATGGCCTGCTGCTGGGTCTGGCTGACCGTGGAGATCAGCAGCCCGATGGCCAGCGTAGTCATCAGATAGAGGCTGGTGGCCAGAAAGAGCAGTCCCAGGTTGCCCCGGATGGGCACCTCGAACCAGAAAACCCCGATCAGGGTGATCAGAACCACATCGGCAAAGCCGATCAGAGCAAATGGAACTGTTTTGCCGAGGATGAACTCCGCCGAGGTGATGGGGGTGACCATGATCTGTTCCATGGTGCCGATCTCTTTTTCACGCACCACGGCCATGCTGGTGAGCATCAGGGTGATGAGCATGACGATGATGGCGATTACGCCCGGCACGTAAAAATTACGGCTCTCGAGATTTTCATTGAACCAGGCCCGGGTCTGCATTTCCACCCTGCCGGGCTCCTGGGCAGACCCTGTAAGACGCATCGAGCGAGTCACCAGGATTTTTCTTGAAAATTCACCGACGATTTTCGCGCTGTAGTCGAGCACGATGCCGGCTGTGTTTGAATCTGTCCCATCAACGATGACCTGGAGTCCGGCCGTGCGCCCGGCGCGCAGATCGTCCCCAAAGCCGCTGTTCATCCGGATAATGGTGCGCACCTTGCCTCGGTCCATCAGATTGCGGGCGCGGTCTTCCTCGGTGACATATTCCAGGATCTCGAAGTATCCAGAGTTGACGAAGCGGGCTATAAGTTCCCGGCTGGCAACGCTGTTGTCCAGATCGTAGACCGCAGTTGCCACGTGCTCGACATCCGTGGTGACGGCATAGCCGAAAACCAGCACCTGAATGATCGGCATCATGAAAATGATCCCTTTCATCTTTGTGTCCCGGAAGATCTGAATAAATTCCTTTATAAGCATATGCTTTACACGTTCCCACATGATTACACCAACTTTTTCTTGAATTTTAGGTTGGCCCAGACTACCATCAGGACACTGAAAATCACCAACAGCAGGCCTTCCGTCCAGAGGATCGGCAAGCCGACCCCTTTCAGATAAATGCCTTTGAGCAGCACGACGAAATAGCGGGCCGGGATCAGATAGGTCATCATCTGGATGGGCCTGGGCATGTTGCTGATGGCATACATGAAATCCGACAGCAGAAAGGAGGGCAGAAAGGTCAGCACCATGGCCAGCTGGCTGGCCAGCAATTGACCCCGGGCCAAAATGCTGATCACCATACCCATGGAGAGGGCTCCAGTGAGAAAGACAGCTGCCATGCCAAACAGCAGGATGACACTGCCCCGCAATGGCACATTGAAAATAAATTCTCCCGTCAGAACCGACATGAGCACATCAAACATCCCGATGACAAAGTAGGGGATAAATTTACCGAGGATCAGTTCCGACCCCTTTACCGGGGTGGAAATCAGCTGTTCCATGGTGCCGCTCTCCCATTCCCGGGCCACGGTGAGGGAGGTCAAAAGTGCGGCAATCACCATCATGATAACGGCGATGAGCCCAGGGATGATGTAGTTTTTAGACTCCATGTCCTGGTTGTACCAGGTCCGCAGCCGCAGGTCCGTCGGCACCTGGAGATCACGCGCCCCGCTGCGCCGCACCTCCCGAAGAGCAACGTCCTGGGAGTAGGCAGAGGCAATGGCATCGGCATAACCCATGGCAATGGTCGCCGTGTTGGAGTCGCTGCCGTCCACGATCAGCTGTACCCCGGCCGTACGTCCGGAATCGATCCGCCGGGCAAAATCTTCCGGGATCACCAGGGCGACCAGTGCCTGGGCAGAATCAATGGCATGTTCCACCTCCGGGTAGGTGCGCACATAATCCTTTATGGAGAAATAGGCCGAACCGTCAAACCGGCTGATAAACTCGCGACTGGCATGGGATTCGCTGCGGTCCCAGAC
Organism: Desulfobacterium sp.; assembly: GCA_034006945.1. GTDB lineage: Bacteria > Desulfobacterota > Desulfobacteria > Desulfobacterales > Desulfobacteraceae > Desulforapulum. The sequence goes on from JAVERV010000046.1 coordinate 15,695, forward strand.
CACTATCGGCACATTGTCCACATCCAGCTTCAGGGCATAACCGAACAGCACCAGCAGCAGCATGGGTATGGCAATCGCCATCCCCAGACTCCTGGGATCACGAAAAATATGAATGAACTCCTTGCGGGCAACCGCCCAGACGCGAATGGGTTTCATCCCTGCACCTCCTGTTGCGTTTGCTCGGCCCGGTCATGGGCCTCGATGAGGGAAACGAAAAGATCCTCCATCGAGGGAACAATCTTTTCCACCCGCTCCACTTCGTAGCCTTGTTTGGATAAAAATTCGCTCAGCTTTGGCGCCATGGCATCGCCATCTTCCACAACCACGTGCAGGCCCCGGCCAAACAGGGCCACGCTCCCCACGCCGTCAACTTTCTCCAACTCACCCATGGCATCCTGGGGACGGGCGCACAGCACTTCCAGGATATCTTCCGGCATCTGCTCGGTCTTGAGGGCCTCGGGTGTGCCGATGGCGATCAGTTCCCCGTGGTAAATCAGACCGATCCTGTCACAATATTCGGCTTCATCCATGTAGTGCGTGGTGACAAACACCGTAACCCCTTTCCCGGAAAGCTCGTAGATCAAATCCCAGAACTTGCGCCGGCTGATAGGGTCAACGCCCGAGGTCGGCTCATCGAGAAAAATGATGGGCGGCTCATGGAGTATGGCACATCCCAGGGCCAGGCGCTGCTTCCATCCGCCGGACAGGATCGCCGTACGCGAGCTGCGATGCTCTTTGAGCCCGGCCATTTCTAAAACCCACTCCTTACGTTCGCTCTTTTTTTCGGGTGCAATGCGGTAAATGCCGCTGTAAAAATCGATATTTTCCTCAACTGTCAGGTCCTCGTAGAGGGAAAACTTCTGACTCATATACCCAATGTGGGATTTGATCTTTTCCGCTTCAGTGAGGACATCATAGCCGGCCACGGTTCCCGATCCCGAACTGGGAGTGAGAATGCCGCAAAGCATGCGGATGGTGGTGGACTTTCCGGCGCCGTTGGGCCCCAGAAAGCCGAAAATTTCTCCGGTAGGGACCTGGAAGCTGACCTTGTCCACCGCAATAAAATCTCCAAAGCGTCTTTCCAGATCCTTTACCACAACCGCTATTTCATTATCATTATTGCTCATGCTCTTCGCTCCCATGGTTTTGGGTTCCATCCTCTTCGGCCATCACCGAAATGAACACATCCTCCAGGGTCGGCTCAACCGGTCGTATGCCCACAAGTGTGATACCCGCCTGCTCCAGGGCCTTTTTAATGGCCGCCTCCGTCTCGCTCGGATCATTGGTCACCACATGGGTCTTATCTCCGAACAGGCCGACCGAATCCGCCGAAAACCGTTCCCGCAGCACGGCGGTTGCCCTGCGCGGATTTTCCGATCTCACCTGCAGGATAGTTCCGCGCATCAACTTTTTCACCTCCTCCGGTGTACCAAGGGCCAGAAGCTTGCCCCGGTCGATGAAGGCCAGGCGGCTGCAGCGTTCTGCCTCGTCCAGGTAGGCGGTGGAGACGAAAATCGTCACCTTCTCCCGTAGCAGCTGGTACAGGATGCGCCAGAAGTCCCGGCGGGAGACCGGGTCCACGCCGTTGGTGGGCTCATCTAAAAAAAGCACGGTTGGTGTATGGATCAGGGCGCAGCACAGGCCGAGTTTCTGCTTCATCCCGCCCGAAAGGTTGCCGGCCAGACGTTTTTTAAACGGGGTCAGATCGCTGAAATCCAGCAGTTCTTCGATTTTTTCCTTTCTTCCCCTGCGTGGCACTTGGTAGATGTCCGCATAAAAGTCGATGTTCTCCATCACCGTCAGGTCCGGATACAACCCAAAACGCTGGCTCATATAGCCGATCTTATTCTTCAACGGTTCGGCCTCTTTGACAGTATGGTGACCCGCCACCCAGGCATCGCCTGCGGTGGGGTCCATGATTGCCGTTAAGAGCCTCATGGTTGTGGTCTTGCCGGCTCCGTCCGGGCCAACCAGGCCGAATATTTCGCCTGTGGCCACCTCCAGGTCAAGTCTGTCCACGGCAACCAGGCCATCGAAGGATTTTGTCAATTTTTCAGTTCGTATTGCTTTCATGCTCTGACCTTTTAGGTGATAATAATTTAGGGTCTATCCGTAAATCTTCCATTTCCTTAGCGGACACAACGAACGATGAAACACGATAGCTATTAGCTATTAGCCATTAGCTGTTAGCAGATAGTAGTAGGTTGGGTTGAGGAACGAAACCCAACAATTGTAAACTATTCTATTTAGCTAAAAGCTAACCGCTAAGAGCTAAAAGCTGTTTCATATAAACTGCTATCGTAACGAAATTTCGGCGTCGGCCGGCATGCCGGGTTTGAGTTCCATCTCAGGGTTTGTGATATTAACCTTGATCCGGTAGACTAATTTCACCCGTTCCTCGGTAGTCTGGACGTTTTTAGGGGTGAATTCCGCCTCCGGGGAGATAAAGGAGATACGGCCCTCGTACCTTTTATCCGGATAGGTGTCCGTCGTTACGCGAACGATCTGCCCCACCTTGACCCGTCCCAGATCGGTCTCGTTGATATAGCCCCTCAGCCAGACATTGACCAGGTCGCCGACGGTCACCACCGGTGTACCGGCGACAACATATTCACCCGGCTCCACATTTTCCGACAGGACGATGCCGGTCAGGGGGGAGAGCAAAGCGGTATAGCCCAGCCTGGTTTTTGCCAGGGCCAATGCCTGTTTTGCCCGCTGAACATCCGCACGCGCCCGGTTGATCTTTTCTACACGCGGCCCCTTTTGAGCCAGTTCATAACGGGCCCTGCTTTCACTCAGCCCAGCCCGGGCCTGGTCGATTTCCTCTTTTCGGGGGCCTTCGACCACAAGTTTCAGATTTTCCCCGATTTCCCGTAACCGCTCCTTTGCGGTTGTATACGCAGCTTTGGTTTCCTCGAATTCACGACTCGAAATGACCGCATCCTCAAACAACTTTTTCTGCCTGGCAAATTCGGCCTGCCATCGCACAAATTCCCCCTGGGCCTGCTTTTCTGCCGCCCTTGCACCATCTATTTCCTGGGGTCTGGAGCCGGCCAGCAGTTCGTCCAGTTTCGATTGAGCCCGGCGCTGCACAGCTTTTGCCCCATCAATCTCTTCTGACCTGGAACCTGCTTCAAGTTCGTCCAGCATCGCCTGGACTGCCTGCAGCTCTGCCTCGCGCAGGGCCACCTCCTGGGATAAATCCAGGCTCTCCAGCACGGCCACCAGCTGGCCGGATTCGATCTGCTCTCCTTCTGAAACCAGACGTTTTTCGATCCGCCCGGCAATTTTAAAACTCACCTCGGCGTCGGTAACCTCAATATTGCCTGAGATGGCGAGAAGATTGGGATCACTTTTTGACCAGTTTCCCAGGTATTGCACAATCAGGATAACGGCGGCCACCACTGCCGCCGCCAATAGGAAAATCATCACTCTTTTTTTCTTGGGCATTGTCCGGCCTCCTAAAGGGAGTATATTGTAAATATTATGGTTAATGCTCTTGTAAGCACTTCTTCGATACTTTCACCTGCATATGCGGGGAATCGTTGACTTCGTCCCTGGAGGGGTAAGGATCTCTTTGTGTTCTCCTGATGCCCCGTCGATAAATCGCAAAGACCTCCGGGGCATCCCGGCGGATCCGGTTTATGTCCCCAACCAGCAGGGATTGCATGACCAGCCCCTGGATGGTTCCGATAAATAAAGTGGCCCCAGCCCGGTTGTCAAGGGTCTCATCCAGCTCCCCGCAGGACTTTCCCCGTTCAAACAAGCCTTCAAGGCGCTTTCCATAAGTGTGGATCAGCGTTTTTGCCATCTTTTTGGGGGTGGTCTCTTCAGAGCGCTGAAGCTCACCAAACAGCATGCGGGGGATTCCAGGATGACGGGTTATAAAATCCACATGGGTCGTGAACATCGCCTCAATGGCGGCAAGGGGGGATGATTCCGCCTGTATTGCCTTTTCTATGAGCAGCATCAGCCGTTGGGTCACCCACTCCATTACTGCCAGTAAAATGGCATCTTTGTTCGGAAAGTGGCGGAAAATTGCCCCCTGGGTCAAACCCATACGCCGGGCAATGGCTGCCGTCGTGATTTCGCTCGGGTTCTGTTCACCGGCAAGTTCGATAACCGTTTGCACGGTCACCTCCCTTCGTTGTTCTGCCGGCATGTTTTTGCTTGATTTAACCATGTGGACCTCCGCATAAGATAGTAATTGCTCACTATCTTTATCATTATAAAATCGTTTGTCAACATTTTTTGGAAAAAAAATATTTTGTCTTTTAATTCAAAAAGAAGTAAAAATCGGCAAGGCTGGAGCGAGAGAGATATTCGGACACAACGAAAGATGAAACTTGACAAAATAACCGAGGCCAGTGTAGGGGCTCCCTTTACGGGTGCCCTTGTGGAGGCCAATTTAGTTAGAATTTAATATAAAAAAAGGGGCAATCACAAGGGTCGCAATTGAGGGCACCCGCAAGGGAAGCCCCTACATCTCGGCAAGCCCGGTGGGAGTTTCCTATGAAAAATCAGGAGCAGTTTATTGAACAAGAGATCCGGACATATCAATCAGGCCCTGGAGCAGGCCATACTAGAAAAACTCTTTCAGGAGTGGAGGATTTCGCTGCTCAGCCTAGGTAAAAGAGAACCTTCCCTTGTGTCCCGGATGGAACGGCCGGGGATCGTTATCGCAGACATGGAGAAGACCCTTGGCCTGTGGGATCCCAACTTAAAGGAGATCCGCATGGCACGGCATCTTGTGCGGGAGGGGCGCTGGGATTCGGTTGTGGAGGTGCTGCGCCATGAGATGGCCCACCAGCTTGCATCAACCTTTCCAGAGGCCGTTCTTGAAACAGCCCACGGCCCCCTGTTTGCCGATTGCTGCATCCTGCTGAACGCAAACCCCAAAGCGTCGGGCAGTTACCAGACCCTTGAAGAGAGAGTATGGTCAGGAGATGGGGGAGACGACGACCGGATCATGGTCAAGGTGAAAAAGCTCATGGCCCTTGCAGCATCCCAAAACCCCCATGAGGCTGCCCTTGCCGCAGCAAAGGCCGGTGAGCTCATTGCCCGATACAATATCGAGGCTATTGAATCCAAACAATCAAGGCAGTTTGAGAGCATCATCATCACCCCTGCCACCCTGAAACGTTCCCAGGCTCAAACCCTTGCAGCCTTGATCGTTGATCGCCATTACTTTGTTGAATCGGTCTGGATTCCTGTGTTTGTCCCCGAAAAAAAGAAAATGGGGATGGCCCTTGAGATCAGCGGTACTCTGGCAAATCTTAAAATTGCCGACTATGTGTTCGACTTTGTGCTGAGCTATGCCCGGAGGAGCTGGCGTGAGTACAAGGCCAGAAATCCTTCCTGCCGATCACGATCGGGTTACATGACCGGGGTCGTCAACGGGTTCAGGGAAACCCTGGATGCAAAGAAATCGTCGGCTGCAAAACGCGGGGACTCCGATTCGGGCAGCGCCCTTGTTGTGCCAAGGGATCACCAGCTTGACGCCTATGTGGGATGTCGATACCCGAGGTTGAGGCGCAGCGGCATTTATCACGGCAGCACGAGCCGGGACGCCTATAGTTCCGGTCTTTCAAAGGGGCGTGGTCTTGTCGTGTCCAAGGCTGTGACCTCAAACGGTGGTAATTCGGGCCGACTCATCGGACAATAAGGTGGTGGGTAGTAAATAGTAGGTAGGAGGTCGTGTAGGGGCTCCCTTTGCGGGTGCCCTTTGTGGATAACCGGAACACAATAATCCAACGTGGTTTGCGGGTGATTTGGTGTCGTAATTGGATGATCGGGTATGACAATTTCCAAGATAGCCAGGTATTGCAATCGGATGTCCAGAAGGGCGACCGCAAGGGATCGCCCCTACAGTGCCAGCCGCATAACCGTCATCCCCAGTGTTCACACAGATCAATTCGGTCTATTTCTCTGCCGCAACCTGGTTGACCAGGGTGCCCATGGGACCAATGGTTGTTCTTACAACATCGCCTGGTTTTAAAAAGACTGGAGGCTTGCGGGTGAAACCCACCCCGCCGGGGGTGCCTGTCAGGATTACGGTGCCCGGCACCAGGGTGGTTCCCTGGGACAGGAATGAGATGATTTGAGCAACGGAAAATATCATATCCCAGGTGTTGCCCTGCTGCATGGTCCGGCCGTTGAGCTCAAGGGTAATATCAAGGGTCTGGGGTGAGGGAATCTCGTCTTTTGTGAAGAGAGCTGGGCCCAGGGGGCAGAAGGTGTCAAAGCTCTTGCCCCTTACAAATTGGCCGCCTCCGGCATGTTTTTGCCATCTTCTTGCCGACACATCGTTTGCGCAGGTATATCCGAATACATGGTCCAGGGCTTGTTCCGGGGTTACGTTTTTGGCGGCCCGGCCCATGACAACGGCGAGTTCAGCCTCATAGTCAACTTCGGGTTTCCGGGAGCAGCAATCTGGAATCACGATGGGAGAATCAGGCCCAGTGACCGAGGCCGGGTTTTTCATGAACAGGACCGGGTATTGCGGCGTTTCCATGCCTGTCTCGGCAGCATGGCTTTTATAGTTCAGGCCGATGCACAGGATGGCCCTGGGGTCCATGGGGGCGAGGCGTTCCACAACCTCTATCCGTCTGTCGGTGACAAGGGGGCGGTCAAAGATGTCACCGGTAATTATGGCGGCTGTTTGCCCGTCGAAATCACACCCCGTATGGATCTCTCCCCGGGAGTCCCTGAACCTGATGATCTGCATGGAAACTCTCCTTATTGCTTTTAATAATGGTACTTTAGATCCTCTCTGAATTCTGGCTGAAATACTGATTCTCTCTGCCCCTTGTTACCGGATTGTTTCTTGGCTTTTTTACTCAAAGCCGACCTCATCTCGAAGATCATCAATCGTTTGAGGTGTGCCTGATTTTTTGTGGACTCTATCAAGTGCCGCAAGGAGTCGTCTGGCATTTCTTGGTGATCGAAGTAGGTGTGCAATTTCGAGCACACCGGCCAACTCGTCGGCGGTTATCATAGCAACATCTTCACGCCCACGTCGCTGGATAATAACAATTTCTCGATTTTTTGTGACTTCATGACTTCATCTAATAAAGGGGCCAACCTTGCCCGGGCATTAGTGTATGTTGTCTGTATTGTCATATTTTTCTCCTGATTTTATGTACACAGATACAGTACATATGATTGGCAAGGTTGTCAATATTATAGGGTTGATGCAGAAGTTGAACTTGCACTGCAACTGAACTTCATCTATAGTTTATCCATGAAACCCGCTGATATTGTCGATTTTTTTCAGTAATATTCTTTGCAAAGTTATAAAGGCGCGCATTCTGAGTTTTTGTAATTCGTATCAGTTTATGCTTTTCCTGAATTTTATGGTAAATCCCAAGCTCTTGTTTTATCGTCTCAACCAGGGCTATGTTCTCCCAGGGTTTTTTAATGTATCGATGGATTGCACCCATATTTATTGCTTGTGCAGCAGCTTTTGCATCACTATAGCCGGTCATTATAATCCGTCGAGTGTCGGGTGTCATTTCGATCGCTTTTTTAAACAGCTCGTTTCCACTCATTTCGGGCATATGCTGATCTGAGATGATCAGCGCAAAAGGATGATCCGCTTTTTGAATAAAAGGTAGATGTAACCGTATGCCATTATCCACCCGGATGTTCTAAATGAAATCCAATTGAACAGAGACTTTTTAGTGCAATCAGTGACAATTGGAAAGGTGTTCCACTCAGAAGTTATGAAGTTATGCTGAACCACATAAAAACAACTAAAAATTCTAAGGGGTTAAAGGTGGACGCACATCTTGTGACAAAGCAATATGAAAAAGGGAAAAAAATTTCGAATCAACAAATGGCATCACTGAGAATCAAACAACATGAAATTTTCCCAAACTGGAATTATACTTTATTGGCATAGAATGTGAAATTATTTTTGAGTGACCCCATAACACTATAATGCCCCAGGTGTAGAGCTTGAAGCGATAAGATTCCATTATGGCTGGATTGGCTTTATTCATAAAGGTGTCCTTTAACCAAGACAACTATTCTTGGGCAGGTTTCTTTGCCTCATCCAGGACCTTTCTAACAGTCTTTGCCATCGTTTCCTTTGAAACTGGTTTTGATACAAAGGCCTTGATTCCGATATCAGTGATATCTTTACCAGACATTTTCTGACTGTAGCCGGAAAACAAAACAATCGGAATATCTGGTCTGATTTTGATGAGTGCGGCAGCCAACTTGTCGCCATTCATTTTTGGCATTGTCATATCTGTGATAACCAGGTCAAAACGGTTCGGATTGGAGCGAAACAGTTCAAGAGCATCAACGCTGCTGAGAGAGGTTGTAACCGAATATCCAAAATGCTCCAGGGTTTTTTCCTCAATTTTTAATATCGGGGCTTCATCATCAACGAGCAAAATGCTTTCCGTGCCTGAAGGTAATTCTTTTCTGGAGAAGAATTTAACCTTTTTACGCTTCTGGGTAATGGGTAGGTAAATCGTAAAAACCGTTCCTTTTCCCAACCCGCTTTCTACTATAGTTTTCCCGCCATAGCTTTCAACGATTCCGTGGATCAAAGCAAGCCCTAATCCAGTTCCTTCTTCAAGGGGCTTTGTGGTAAAGTATGGCTCGAAAATTCTGCCCAGGAGATCAGGGGGAATACCAATGCCCGTGTCCGATACGTTGATTTGAATATAGCTCCCCTGTTTTAAGCCAACATCCTGTACTTTTAAGTTTTTATCTGTTTCGATATCATTGAGACTTATCTTAAGGATGCCGCCTTTCTCCTTCATTGCATGGGCCGAATTGGTACAAAGATTCATAAAGATCTGGTGAACCTGTGTAGGATTTCCCATGATGAGCGAATCACTCTGAATATCTGACTGGATTTCAATAGTTGCAGGAATCGAAGAACGAATGAACTTTAAGACCTCTTTAGCTATTACATCAATCCGATGGGGACTTATGGTTTCATCTGATTGTCTCGCAAATCCCAGTATTTGCATGACCAGGGTCTTTGCTCTTATTCCGCCAATATGGATTTCCTTTAAATACTCTTCAATGGTGCTATCCTTTTCAACCTCATCATGGGCGAGCTCGGTATAACCAATTATGACCGAAAGAATATTATTAAAATCATGGGCGATTCCACCGGCTAAAATACCGATGGATTCCATTCTCTGAGCCTGTTCAATTCTTTTTTCAAGCGCCATCTCCTTTGTGATATCTTTTGAAATCCAAATAAAATTCAAAAGGTTGCCTTCCAAATCTTTAATGGGAGAGATTGAGCATTCAGAGGTATAGGCGGTGCCGTCTTTACGATTGTTGATGAGTCGTCCGGTCCACCGGCTGCCAGATAAAATTGTATCCCACAGGTTTTTATAGAATTTCTGGTCTTGCAGTCCGCTTTTCAAGAAATCAGGGTTTTTCCCGATTGTCTCCTCCTTGGAATAGCCTGTAATAGACTCAAATGCAGGGTTTATGTATTTAATGATTCCGTCTGGGGAAGTGATGGCGATGCCCTCACCAGCCTGCTCAATCGCCGCAAACATCTGTTCCCGCTCAAATGCCTGCTGCTTTTTTATAGTGATATCGCGGATATTACATTGAATTAAAGCTGCCTTGTCGACCATATAAATGTCGGTATCAACAGTTTGATTGTCCTTAGTCAGTACTGGAAGATCTTTAGAGTAAACGATTCCTTCCTTGTCCAATCTAGGCAACAGTTCTTGGAAATAGCCCTCATGAAATGTAAACCCAATATCCTCCATGATGCTGCCGATACACTCTTCCTGGGAATAACCCAGCATCGACAAAATGGCTGGATTAGCGTCACAAATTTTCCAATGCTTTTTTTCCAGCAGCAATATCCCGTCGTCTGCTGTCTCAAAAAGTCGCCTGTAGCGCATTTCAGAATCCTCCAACAGGGCTTTTAATTGGATACTTTCAGAGATATCCTCTATGGCAAGGAGGATCATCTGCTGCTTGCTCATCCCGTGTTTAATCTTACGGGCATTCAAAAGCATTGTGCGCCTGCCGATGGTGGGAAAATTGTGTTCAACCTCATAGTCGTCAAAGGTGGTTTTCCGGGGAAGTATGTTTTCCAGCAGTTCCCGCAGCTCAGGGATATCCCACTCTTTATTGCCCAGGTCATAAATATGCTGCCCAATGGTCTCTTCAGGTGTTGCTTGGAATGAATTGTAGAAGCTTCGGCTCGCCAGGATAACTCTTAGATCCGAATCCAATATCAAAAGGGATTCTCGTATTGTCTCTACAATATCTTTGAATAAATTGTCCATCAGAACGTCAGCCATAGAGGTGTCCCTTATATCTTTGTTGTGCTCGTGAGGGCATAACCGTTACTTTCCAAGATTACCTGATTTTATCTGAAATGTCATGGGAAATTGTTTTAGGAATTAGGCTTGCATTGCAACAGAACTTCATCTAGAGTTCACCCATGAAACCCGCTCTCACCGACCTTGACCGTGAATCCGCCCGAATCTTTGCCCTTGTCCTCCTTTCCCAGGGGTTTGAGGTGGTTGTCGAACGTCAGGAGAACCGTTTTGAGCTGAAGATTGATGATGATCGCAGGGATGAGGCCCTTGAGCTTCTCCATCTCTTTTATGGGGAGAATCTCAGGACAGGGAGAAGTGCGAACGAGGTAAAGGCTGTCCAGAAAGTGTGGGGGCCTGTGTGGGTGGTGCTTCTGCTTGGGGCTGTTCACTGGAGTGCTGATTTTTACGGGGTAAAATCCAGCGTTGTTCACGGCTTTGGTTCTTCAGCCCTGTACATCCTCCAGGGTGAGATTTACAGGACGGTAACGGCCCTCTTTCTCCATGCAGATCTCGGACATCTTCTCGGCAACGCCGTGGGCATGATCGTCTTTGGGGTTCCCGTGTGTACCCTTGTGGGAACTTTGCCGGGTCTGTTGATGATCCTTTCAGCAGGGGCCGCAGGCAACTTCGTTACGGCCCTCTGCTACCGCACGGCCCATCTCTCCATCGGTGCCTCCACCTCGGTGATGGGGGCGGCCGGCATTCTTACGGCCGTTCAGACGGCTAAAAGGATTCGGGCCGGACAGGGGTTTCATCCAAAGATTTTTTTCCCCCTGGGGGCGGGCATTGCCCTTGTGGGAATGCTCAGCGGAGGTGAAAATACCGACGTGCTGGCCCATTTGACAGGATTTGGCGCAGGCCTTGTGCTGGGTGCTCTATCTGCTTTTTTCACATGGGGTAAAGGTCTGACCCGGAAAGGCTGAACATTGAAGGTTGAGATTAAATTTCGATTGTACCGGTGAAAACCATGGTTGCAGGGCCTGTCTTAAAGAGGTGGTTGCTATTTTCATCCCAATCTATGGACAGATCCCCGCCGGCAAGGTGAACAAGGGCCGACCTTTGGGTGAGCCCGTTGAGCGATGCCGCCACAAGGGCCGCCGAGGCCCCTGTTCCACAGGCCAGGGTTTCCCCGGCCCCCCGTTCCCACACCCTCATTTTGAGTTCCTGGTCGTTGATGACCTGGACAAACTCCACGTTGGTCTTTGCGGGAAAATTCGGGTGGGTTTCAACGGCCCTGCCAAGGCCTTCAAGGTCTATTCCCTCCACATCATCCACAAAGATAACTGCGTGGGGGTTGCCCATGGAGACTGCCGTGAGAGATACTTCCCTGCCGTTCACCTGGATCTTTTCGTTCACGGCTCTTTCTTCTTGGCATTTAAAGGGAATCAGGTCGGGTCTGAGAATCGGCTCGCCCATGTCCACGCAAACGGCTTTAACCTGGTTTCCAGCGGTGAGCTGGATCTCGGGAACGATCCCGCCTGCAAGGGTCTCAACTGTGAACCGTTGTTCTGTGATGATCTTTTTTTCAAACACAAGCTGGGCAAAGCAGCGCATGCCGTTGCCGCACATTTCAGGCTCTGATCCGTCCGGGTTGAAGATCTTAAAACCGATGTCCGCCGTTTTCGAATTCAGGATGATGATAATTCCGTCCCCGCCGATGCCGAAACGACGGGAGCAGAGGCGTTGTGCAAGCACAGGGTAGGATATTTCTTTTAAAATAATTCCGTCCCTGTCATCGAGCATGATAAAATCATTTCCTAGGCCCTCCATTTTGGTGAAGCTGAGCAGCATTCTTATCTCCTTTTGCACACTATCAGTTTTCGTTTTCAGGCCTTGATAATAATGTAGACCACTATTCATGGCTCCCCACTGACTACTGCCTACTAATCAGGCACAGATCCTGAGGGTGGATAAAATATCGTCCGCCAGGGCCTCCATCTGCCAGTTTCTCATGCCGTCTAATTTTGCAAGTTCTTCGGGGGTTTCGGGTGATGCAAGGGCAATGGCTGTGATCAGGGTGTTGTTGAGCAAAAATCCAGGTTCGATCTGGGTTCGATTGCTGGCCGCAATTCTCATCTCCTTGAGGGATCGTATCCGTTCCGGGACCTGGGGCGGCATTTCCGGGATTCTTTTTTTCGGATACAGGGGAAGTTTTTTTTCAGGGGTTTTGAGCCCTTCCATGATGGCTGCAACGCATTGGGTTCCGTACATATCTGCCTGCCTCGGGCTCAGGGCCCGAAGTTCTTTCAGCTGGCCCAGGGTTTCGGGCTGGTTGGCCGCCATTTTGGCAATGGCTTCGGAGCTGATGATCTTGAACAGGGGGCGGTCTTTTTCTTCGGCCATGGTTTTTCTGAGGTGCAGAAGATTTTCAAGTACGGCAAGGGTGCGCCTACCCATCTTGCCGGCACCCTTGTAGCGCATAAACAGGGGCTCGTCTCCGTTGTTGTCATGGCGCACCATGGTCTGAAGTTCAAACTCCTCCTCTGCCCAGGCAAGTCTGCCCTCATCCTCAAGTCGGCGTTTCAGAATCTCACTCAGCTCCAGAAGGTAGGCCACATCGTTTACACTGTAGGTGATCATCTCCTTTGACAGGGGGCGTCTCGACCAGTCGGTCTTTTGAAAACGCTTGTCCAGGGTGAGGTCAAAGTGTTTTTCAAGAAGTGCAGCAAGGCTTCTCTTGTGTATGCCGAGGAACCGGCAGGCAATTTCTGTGTCAAACAGGTTGTTAACGTGGATGTCAAAGTCCCTGTCAAGGCTGCGGATGTCAAAATCTGATCCGTGGAACACCTTGGTGATGGAGGGATCTTCAAACACGGGTTTAAGCGCAGACAGATTATCCATGGGCAGGGGGTCAACAACAAACGAGTCCCTGGAATCCGCTATCTGGACCAGGCAGACCTTTTCCTTGAAGTGGTGCATGGAGTCGGCTTCGAGATCAAAGGCCAGCCGTTTTTCTGTTTTCAGGAGTTCGCACCGGGCCGCAAGATCTTCTTCAGTTTCGATCAGCGTATATTCAATCATTTTATCCTTGACCGTTTCGGGCAGTTCCCTTAATGTTTAATGTTTTATATCATAAATAATTTAAACTAATATAGTTATGGATAACCAAAATGATTAATATAACACTTCCTGACAACAGTATAAAGTCTTTTAACGACTATCCCAGAGGCATGGATGTGGCAATGGATATTTCCGAGGGGTTTGCCCGGAACTGCGTTGCCATGGAGATCGACGGTAAATTCCTGGATCTTGATGTTGAGATCAAGGAGGATTGTGCCGTCAGGCTCATCACCACAAGGGACCCTGAGGCGGTTGAGATCCTCCGCCACAGTGCGGCCCATGTCATGGCCGAGGCAGTTCAGAATCTTCATCCAGACGCAAAGCTCACCATCGGTCCGGTGGTCGAGGATGGATTTTACTACGACATTGACATGGAGCCAATTTCAGACGCTGACTTTCCCGGGATTGAGGCTGAGATGGCAAAGATTGTCAAGGCCAAAAAAACATTTGAGCGCTTCGAGATCACCAGGGAAGAGGCCCTTGAGATGTTCAAGGACAATCCCTACAAGAAGGAACTGATCAGCGCCCTTGGGGATCAGACCATCTCCATTTACCGCCAGGGCGGGTTTGTCGATCTTTGCCGGGGACCCCATATCCCCCATACAGGGATGATCAAGGGGCTCAAGCTCATGAAGACCTCGGGTGCCTACTGGCGGGCCGACCAGGAGAGAGAGCAGCTCCAGCGGCTTTACGGAACGGCCTTTTTTGATAAAAAAGAGCTCAAGGCCTATCTCTACCTCATCGAGGAGGCAAAAAAACGCGATCACCGCAAGATCGGCACCCGCATGGGGCTCTTCAGCTTTCACCAGGAGGCCGCCGGCATGCCGTTTTTCCACCCAAAGGGCATGGACATGTGGAATGAGCTTCTCTCCTATTGGCGGGACGAGCACAGGGCAGCAGGTTACGTGGAGACCAAAACTCCTGTGATGCTGAGCCGTAAGCTCTGGGAAAAGAGCGGACACTGGGAGAACTACCGGGAGAACATGTACACATCTGTGGTGGACGAGGAGGAGTATGCCATCAAGCCCATGAACTGCCCCGGCGGCATGATTCTCTACAGCAGCGAATCCCACTCCTACCGGGATCTTCCCCTGCGGGCCGGCGAAATCGGTCTTGTCCATCGCCACGAACTTTCGGGTGCCCTTAACGGTCTTTTCAGGGTCCGGGCCTTTCACCAGGACGACGCCCACATCTTCATGACCCCCGACCAGATTGAGGCCGAGATCCTCGGGGTTTTAGAGCTTGTGGAAAGGATCTATTCCCGGTTTGGCCTTGGTTTTCACCTGGAGCTCTCCACCCGGCCAAAGAAGTCCATCGGGTCTGACGGGCAGTGGGCCGAGGCAACGGCAGGCCTTAAAAACGCCCTGGACAAGTATGGTCGGGAGTACATCATAAACGAGGGCGACGGCGCCTTTTACGGTCCAAAGATCGATATTCACATCAAGGATGCCCTGGGAAGAACCTGGCAGTGCGGCACCGTCCAGCTGGACATGGCCCTGCCCCAGAGGTTCGACCTGACCTACAAGGGGGCCGACAACGAAAAGCACCGGCCCATCATGATCCACCGGGTTATATATGGCTCCATCGAGCGGTTTTTCGGTATCCTGGTCGAGCACTTTGCCGGCAAGTTCCCCCTCTGGCTCGCCCCGGTCCAGGCCGTGGTGCTGCCCATCAACGACGACTTGGTCGACCATGCCCAGGAAGTGAAAAAAGAACTTGAGGCCAACGGTATCCGCTGTGAGGTGGACATGAGGACCGAGAGCTTGAAAAAGAAGATCAGGGAGGCCCAGGTGAACTATGTGCCCCTGATTATAACCATTGGTGACAAGGAGCGGGAGAGTGATACCTTAAGCGTCAGAACCCTTGACGGCAAGGTGAGGATGGGGCTTGCCATCGCTGACTTCATGGTGCCCGTTCTCCATCACATGAGGTCGAGGCGTCTGGACTGGGATATTCTGTAAGGGTTGGAAACTATTATGTTTTTATAATGAAAAAAACCATTTTCTACCGGCTGCCGGTGATCGCCTATTGTGCCCTTATCTTCTGGCAGTCTTCGTCAGCCTCGTTGGACACGCTGCCGACCTTTGCCCATGCGGACAAGGTGATGCATTTCTGCGGTTACGCCCTGCTTGGAGCGCTCGTGGCAAGAATGCTCGTAAACGAGACCCTCCTCACCCTTTCCCTGCGTAATCTGATCCTTGCTGCCGTTATTTTTTCAACCCTGTACGGTGTAGGCGACGAGTTTCACCAGAGCTTTGTTGGGGAACGTTCGGCCGATATCCTTGATGTTGTGGCAGATGGGGTTGGCAGCGTGGTCGGGGTGGGTTTTTACGCAGGGGTCCGGCATTCAAGAAACTTGAGACAAGAGACAAGAAACAAAGTTTAGTCCTGATTCAAGTTTCAACCTTTGTTGTGTCTGCCAGGACGTGTCGGTTTTTATAGGAAACTCGCTTCGAAGCGCCATAGGTAGCGGAGTTTCAATATTCGTTGTGGCCGGATGCCTCCCTCGCTCCGGCCGTGCCGGTTATATGAAATTCCTGTCGAAACATCACTGTGAGAGCCTCGACTTTAGAGCCCTCTTTGGTTTTCCTGACCGGAACATTCAAAACCAAAGGGTTGAAACAGTTAAGAAGTGTCAAAGTGACCCCCGA
>JAVERV010000047.1:0-31663 GCA_034006945.1 Desulfobacterium sp.
TGGGATTCTTCAGGGAAGATCTCTTTGCTGTAAATGGATTTAACCAGGATTTCAAGGGGTGGGGCAGGGAGGATTCCGAGCTTGTGGCAAGGCTTTACAACTATGGATTAAGAAGAAGGGAACATCCGTTCATGGCGGTCTGTTTCCATCTCTGGCACCTGGAAAATGACAGGGAAAATTTTATGAAAAATGATGCTCTTTTAAATGAGACCATTTTGTCCGGGGAATATTTTTGTAAAAATGGATTGAGTCGTTGTTAAAATGAAGCCAGCCTATCCAAAAAATCATTTTGAAGAGCAGGGGGAATATTGTAGAAGATATCCTTTCTAAGGCCCCGAATATCTCTGTCTTTAGTGCTCTGCATTTTGTACCAGCTTCTTTTTCGCATATCATCAAAATCCAGCAGCCAGAGTTTATTGTCTTTAAAAATCAAATTGGACATCCTTATGTCACCATGGATCAGTCCCAGGTTTTTGATTTTAAGAACAAGAGACACAACCATATTCATTCCCTGGTCGACCTTTTCAGGGCAATCAAGATGGTGTTTAAAATATGTCTCACCTGAAATTCCCTCTACATACTCATAAACAAAGTGGGACATCCCCCGGAGCGATCCGATTCTTTGTTCCACAAAGCCAACCGGCGTTGGCACTAAAATCCCTCTGGATTGCAGCAGGTTTGAATAGTGCCAGTTTCGACTGGCCCGTGTTGGTCTGAAATAGCGCCTGAATTTATGCCATTGAGATTTGTAGTTATGACGTTTGATAACGAGTTGTCTATCATCCATGTTGACAATGCCTACCTTGCTTTTAAAGTTGTTCTGGATGATTTCAGTGCTGCTGTGGTTCAGAAAAGAATCTGGATCGTTGAGGAGTTCCAGCATGGTATCAGACAAAAATGATCTATTACACCCTATGACCATTGAAAAATTCTTTTTAAAATATGTATTAGACATCATTTTGTCCATATGATTTTAATCTACCCTTTTGTTGGCTAATTCTTTCGATAAAATTTTTTCATAGAGAATCTCGTGGGATATTCCAACCCTTGCCCAGCCATATTTTTCCGCCGTTTTTCTGGCACAGCTTCCAATTTTTTGCCTCTCCTTTGCGGACCTCATCAGACTCAATAACTCCGGAATTTCTGAATCTTTTTCCATTAAAAAACCATTCTCGCCATGTTGTATCAGATCTGCAATTCCAGAGTTGCGGCTTACTATCACGGGCAAACCACAGGCCATGCCCTCCAGGACACTCATGCCAAAGGCCTCGGATCTTGAGGGTAGGACTACAACATCGGCAAGGGCATAATATTTTTTGACTTCATCTGTGATTCCCTCAAAGCTGATGTTTTTTTTAAGGCCGTAGTTTTTGACCATCTGTTTAAATTTTGCAACTCTATCCCCCTTTCCAACCACAAACAACCGCATATCCTTGGCAATGGCGGGAATTAAGCGATCAAGCCCCTTGCGCTGAAAGGCAGACCCGACAAAGAGAACTGCAAGATCATTCTCTCCAAGGTTTTTCTTTTTTCTTTCTTTTTTTCGCATCAAATCCAAACCCTCTCTGGAAAACATATCTAAATCTACTCCCGGGGGGATCTCAACGACATCGGCCGATCGATGATAGTGGGCGTTAACATCCCTTGATATGGCAGTTGAAACCGATACCAGCCAGGGGGTTTTCATCTGCCTTTTCTCAAGCCAGAGGTAAAGCCAGCTGCGCAGGCTTAAATACTTTTGATCAATTTTTCTCAGGCGGGAGTATCTCTCAAGACCATCAAAGTAGGAGAAGCTGTGCAAGGTCAGAACTTGCTGGGTATAGTTACGCTCATGGGAGTGAACAATATCATAGCTGTGATGCTTGAGCATCTTTGCCGTTTCCCTGACAAAGGAGATGGTGTTTAATACGCTTGAAAATGTAAAACGATTTTCAACACGGAAAAACCCCATTCCCTCCAGAAGACGATCATCGGCTTTGCAGGCGAACACATCCACACTGTGGCCGAGGCTGCATAAAGAGCGGGCAAGCTCCACGACATAACGTTCCTTGCCGCCGGACAGGGTGAATCGTTTTACCAGAATGGCTATTCTCAAGACCTTTAACCTTATTTTTTTATTCATTTGTTATTGTTGAAGACTTTTGTCGATTCGGCATGATTTTATGGAATCAATCTTACCGTGAGCAGCTGTTTTATTCAATTGCTTTTTAACCACATGTTTGATAATTCTTCCTGCGTTGAATAAAATAAAAACAAGGATAAAATGAAAAATACCTATTACGTCCTCCATGTTAAACAAGGATTTGAGGAGCGGGAACAAAGTATTGTTGAACAGTTTTCCAGGCTTGACCTGCCCTTTGAGTG
Source organism: Desulfobacterium sp. (assembly GCA_034006945.1). Taxonomy (GTDB): domain Bacteria; phylum Desulfobacterota; class Desulfobacteria; order Desulfobacterales; family Desulfobacteraceae; genus Desulforapulum. The sequence continues at coordinate 2,365 of JAVERV010000047.1, forward strand.
GGTCCTTAACCATGATAAGGATGAGATAACTCCCGAAATTTTAACAAAGTACAAGTATTCCGGGTTTTTAAATAAAGCAGCCATTTCATGCGCTTTAAAACACATTAGTGCCTGGGAGCGAATTGCCAGAGGAGATACAGATGGGGCCTTTGTATTTGAGGATGATGCTCTTATTGATATACAAAGATTTAAGTCTATTGCACAGGAAACCCTTGCAGAGTTTCATGCACAAGGGTTAGATTGCGGATACATTAGTTTGGGCAGTGGATGTGCCCTGTACGTGCCATGGACAAAGAAAAAGAGGAAGAAAAGACTATATAGGGCAGAACATGTCAGGGCAGCGGATTCGTACTGGATCAACAGGCAGATGGCAAGAAAAAAAATTCAATGGATACAAGAAAACGGGTTTTCCCTTCCCGCTGATCACTTGATTGATAAAATTACTTCTGAGTTGAAAATTCCCATTTTCTGGATGGAACCGACCATTGTCAATCAGGGGTCACATACGGGCCTGTTCTCGTCCAGTATTCAGGACCTGGAACGGGGAACATTTATAGATCAACTGGGATGGCGGATAAAAATTATCAGAAGAAAGTATCTATATCCCCTGATGGGAATAGATTTGAGGAAAAATGATTGATTTAAAAGCGGTTAAAAGAAACATCCAAGAGATTGATTCCCTTAGCCTTGTCCGTAGTTTAATTGTTCTTGAAGTTGCTGTTATGCTGTTTTCAACAGCAGCAACTGTTGTTGTTGAAGCTCTTGTTTTTCTCTGTTTCATAAGTTCTGGAAAGCTTCGCAAGAGGGTTTTTTCAGAGCTCAAGCAGCCAATGGTGATTATGGCATTGGTATTATCTGTCATGGTCACCCTTGGAGTTTTTTACTCTGCAGCACCGTTTTCAGAAAGCATGGATATGTTGAAAAGCTGGCGCAAACTACTGCTGGTTCCTCTGGTTGCAAGCGTATACGCCGATACCCTTTGGAAAAACAGATTGGTTTATTATTTCACAGGTTTGATTGTTTTTTCTGCATTGGTATCCTTTGCAGGGTACCTGTTTGATTTTAGTATCTACAATCGTCCCCTAGGTATTGTTGTGGCCAACCACGCAACCCAGGGGATGTTGTTTTCCGTTGCCATGTTTGCCTGTCTTGTCCTATCACGGTTTCCCCTTTCTTCAGATTTTTTTCCTGGTTGGCTGCTGAAATGTTCAGCAGGCTTACTGGCCTTGAATATACTTTTTGTGACCCCTGGTCGAAGTGGTTATCTTGCCTCGATCGTGCTGGTAATGGCATTCTCTTTCTGGGGTATTAAAAAAAAGACAAGGATCGTATTTATGCTGTTGGCACCGGTGGTTATCCTTTCTCTATTGCTGGTATCTCCGGTTGCCCAAGACAGGATACGCATTGGATTAGATGAAATTGAAAATTATAAACAATCACCTGAACTCACTGCCATGGGGGTTCGCATCGTGATGTGGAAAAATACGGTTGAAATATTAAAAAAATTCGAACACCCTGTCCTGGGCTATGGTACCAATGGATTTGAAACTGCCTACCGTGAACAGGTGGTAAATGAGAAGGGCTGGCAGGGGGAGCCTGTTGGTGATCCCCACAATCAATATCTAAGAATCCTGGTTGAATATGGCGTAGTCGGGCTCATGCTGTTCTTGTTGTTTATCTCCTCATTTTTTAGACAGAGGATCAGAGGTAGATCTTATATCCTGGGAATAGGGGTGTTGCTGGCATGGTGCGCAACCAGTATGTTCAATCCGCATTTTACAACTTTTGTTGAGGGAAGATTTTTGATGATCTGGTGCAGCACCTTGTTGTCGGTAAACATTTCACAAACGACAGAGAGTTTGGATTTATAAAATTCCGGCAAGACACCCCCTGAGTATTTAACTCAGGGGGTGTTGATGATGCTTAGGGGTGCAAATTAAAGGAGGATTATTCACCGGCCAATAATCCTTTCGATCCTTTCGATGTCTTCGGGAAGATCCACCTCTGGGGAATCGTGCTCAGTAACAACTACCTTGATTCTATAACCATGCTCCAGAACCCTTAGCTGTTCAAGCTTTTCGATGTTTTCAAGTTCAGAAACAGGAAGGGCTGAAATGGTGTCAAGGAATCCCTTTGTATAGGCGTAAAATCCCAGGTGTTTGTATGTGGGGACCTCTTTTTCCCCGTCCCTGGGATAGGGAATTCTGGATCTTGAGAAGTAGAGGGCAAACCCCTTCTGGTCAAAGCATACCTTTACATCCTTGGGATCTGTCAGCTCCCGCTGGTCTGTGATTTGATAGGCAAGGGTAGACATCTGAAGGCCTGGATCATGGGCAAACGGGGCTAGAAGCTCGTCAAGGCATGCGGGATTGAAAATGGGTTGATCTCCCTGGACATTGACCACAATGTGGTCGGGTGACAGTCCCAGGATCTCGGCCGCATTTGCCACCCGGTCAGTGCCGGATTTAAGCCTGTCTGAGGTCATGACCACCTCACCGCCAAAAGCCTTCACAGCCGTTTCGATTCGAAGGTCATCGGTTGCCACAACGACCTTTGTGATATTAACAGCCTTTGCCGTCTGCTCATAAACTCTCTGGATCATGGATTTGCCTGCCAAAATGGCCAGGGGTTTCCCCATAAATCTGGACGATCCAAATCTGGATGGTATTATGGCTGTGCTCATATGGAGATACTCTTTCTTTTTTGTGAAACTCGCTCCGATCCAGCAGGCGGGTATTCGGTTTTGTTGGGGCTGCCACAAGGGGCACCCCCAAGGGGTGCCCCTGCACTGGACCCGGTTTTTTTATCGGGTTTTATGTTTTGTTGTGTCTGCCAGGACATATGGGGGTTACATCCTCTTAAAGAGTGACCTTGCCTTGTCCCTTGTCATTATTGTTTGCCAGTCAGGGCCAAGACAGTTTTCCCACAGGGGTGCAAGCCCCAGGGCCACGGTGATCATTGTTTCCATCTGCTCATCGGTAAGATCTTTTGTCAGGTTCCTGGGGAGTTTAATCTTGTGTCGTTCGGCCATCTGCCTGAACTCTTTAACCCCTTCAGGGTAGAACTCCTCGAGGTAGTCAAACACGATGGAGCAACCTATACCGTGGTGGGTGCCAAGGATGTAGGATAGCCCGTAGGAGAGGGCGTGGCAGGCTCCCACCTGGGAATAGGCAATGCTCATTCCGCCGAAAAAAGAGGCCATCATGAGCTTGTCGTCCTTGTCTTCAGCAGTGTCGTCAAGGAATACCTCCCGACACAGCTCTATGGCCTTTTCACCGTAGGATTTGGAAAACTGGTTGAGGTATGTGCCCTCCAGGGATTCTACGCAGTGGATATAGCAGTCCATGCCCGTGTAAAACTGCTGATCATGGGGAACATCTCGAATCAGCTCAGGATCCAGGACAACCTGATCAAACACCGTGTAATCGGAGTTCATGCCAAGCTTTTTTTCAGGTCCTGTGAGGACAGTTGTCCTTGAAACCTCGGCTCCAGTGCCGGACAGGGTGGGGACGGCGGCATGGTAGACTGCTGGATTCTTGATCAGATCCCAACCCTGGTACTCCTGGGAAGAACCCGGGTTGGTGAGCATCAGTGAAACAGCCTTGGCAAGATCCATGCTTGAGCCTCCGCCGATTCCGATAACTCCGGAGGGCAGGGTGGTCGAGTACGCCTTTACCTTTTCGGTCAAAAGATCCACGTAGGAGGTCTTGGGCTCGTCATCCACGTTTACCCATAGAAGCATGTCTTTATCATGGAGGGGAATGCGTTGTTCAAGCTCTTTGCCCTGGAATACATCGTCAATGACAAAGACCATCCAGGAGTCTTTGGCGGTCCGTTTTGGTTCAAGGATTTCATCAAGCTGGTTAAAGCAGCCCCTTCCGAATATAACGTTGGAGATCATCTTAAAGTTTCTAAATATCATTTGTTTTTTTCCTTCTTTTTTAGGAACTCACCCCAATCAGGTGAGCATTAATTCTGAATGACCTTTTTTATGGCTTTGATTCGTTGGTCGATCTCCTGGTCTGTCCAGCCAAGCTTGATCTGCATGGAGATATTTCGACCGATGATCCCATCGGACAGGGGCACCTCTACCTTGGAGTAATCGGGTTTATTGTCCAGGAGCTCCAGGGGCAGCTTTGCAGCGCCTGAAAGATTTTTCAAGTGATGCCAGTGCCGGAGATAGTGCCAGTTATTGTCAAAGTAATAGGCGCATCCGTCAACACCTGCCGCACCCAGCGCCTTGCTGACACTCCTTGCCCTTGCTTCATCTTCCAGGAAAAACGACAAAAAGGTGGCTGAATCTCCTGCTGGATCAAGGATTTTCCTGAAGGTTATGCCCGGAAGGGTTGCCATTTCTTCCTTTATTGTCTGTTTGTTTTTGCGCTGAATTTTAATGATCCTGTCAAGCTTGTTCAGCTGGGCAAGGCCGACAGCTGCATTGAGTTCGCTGATCCTGAAGTTTGTGCCAAGGATTGGGTGGTCGTCGGCCCCCCGGTCGCTGCCGCCAAGGTGGTCGTGGCCGTGGTCCGCATATTGGTCGGCCCTTTGGTAGAGCTCTTTCTGGTCGGTGATCACGCCGCCGCCCTCGCCGCAGGTAATGGTTTTAACAGAGTCAAACGAAAAACATCCCATGCTGCCGAAGGTGCCAAGATGTCTGCCCTTGAATGAGCCGCCAAGGGCCTGGCACGCATCCTCGATTAATACCAGCCCTTTCGCGTCACAGAATTCTTTGATCCTGTCGATCTTTGCCATGGCGCCGCACATGTGAACTGGAACCACGGCCCTTGTCCTGTCTGTGAGAGCGGCATCAAGTTTGTCCGGATCAAGGCACAGGGTCTCATCAATTTCGGCAAAAACAGGCACGGCACCGGCGTTTATGATGGCTTCAAAGGTCGCCACAAAGGTGAAGGGGGGTATTATCACCTCGTCGCCTGCTCCTACTCCGCAGCTTGCAAGGGCAATGGAAAGGGCTGCCGTGCCGCTTGAGCAGAGAAGGGCATGGCCTGCTCCGGTTATCTCACAGAGTTTTTTTTCAAACTCCTTTGCCTTCCAATGGCCTTTTCTTGCCCCTTCAAATCCATACCTGAAAAGAACCCCGGTCTCAAGAACGTCCATGACCTCTTTTCTCTCTTCGTCCCCAAATATTTCAAAACCCGGCATACTGCCTCCTTATATGTTTTTTGCAAGGATAAACTGTATAACAGTTTTCCATGGAATAGGTTAACATAGGAACAATTATCACACTTGGTCATGGGTAGGCAAGATTGAGTTTCATGGGGTTGGGAAAAAGGGGGTAGGTGAAATAACGTTTTTAGTTCAGATCCTTTTTTTGGGCAAAATAAATTATGATTTCCCAATAGGTGATCTGGAAAATAAAAACCAACTCAGGGTGTTTTAAAAAGGCAAATAGGGTCATGTCGGTCGAAAAAACTTATCTGTGATGAATAAAAATATACATTAAATGATTTGCAGACAAACCATTGAAATGGTATGAGGTGTCGAGTTAATTGATAATAATCATATTGATAATTCTCATTGTTGGAGGATGGGTCAGGCTTGTGTTGGAATGCCTGACCTTTTTATGCTGTATATGAAAAGAAAAACAATCCTGGTGACCGGGGCAGGGGGCTTTATTGGCAGCCATATGATAGCCGCATTTCATAAATATAAGGTAATCGCTTGTGGCCGTTCTCCTAAAAGCAGGGTGGATTTGGGTCATAATAATACCTGGGAACGCCTTGATATTACCAACAAAGAAGATCTGGACAATCTTTTTAAGAAGTACAGGCCGGATGTGGTGATACATTGTGCCGGCATTGCACATCAGAAGATGGCTGCCATGTCGACCACCGACTATTTTGAAGTCAACAGCACGGCAACACAGCTACTCGCTGAACACGCCATCTGCGCCAACCCGGATGTTCACCTTATCTTTTTGTCCTCCATAAGTGTCTATGGCGAAAAGTATGGTCATAAACCTGTCCAGGAAACAGATGCCTGCCGTCCGTCCAGCGATTATGCAGACAGCAAGCTGGACGCTGAAAATCGGTTGGTCAAATTATGTGCTGATGGAAAGTTGAAAAAACTGGATGTCTTGAGGCTGGCACCGGTGTATGACCGGAGTTGGAGTCTGAACATAGAGAAAAGAGTTTATGCACCTAAAAAAATGTTTTTTTTACGGTTCGGCTCGGGAGAACAGCGTTTGTCCATGCTTTCCCGGCAGAATCTGGTAGAGTTTGTCCGCTTTCGGGTCATCACGGCCGGAACGGATGATTTCTGTGAGTGGTTTAATGTGTGTGATGCCCGTCCCTATACCTTTAATGAGATCATCTCTGTTTTTCAAAAATCAAGGCATCAGCCGAGCCGGTCGTGCTTTAGAGTCCCCTTAAGCATGGTCAAGGGGGTCGCTATCCTTGCTGAAAACCTCTTGACAGTCAGATCCACCTGGCTAACCTCCAGTTATGACAAGCTTGCAGGTGATCTGGTATTTGATAATAGAAAAATGCTGCGCACTGGATTTGTTCCAGAGTATTCGCTGGCATCGGTTTTTGGGGTGAGTGGTTTTTGATAAAAACTTCTTCAAGCAAAGGTTCAACATCGTTCCAAGTTGCAAAAACTCTACAATTTGTGTCCATATTAGGTGGTTTTTTGATAATCCAGGTATAAATATATACTGGAATAACTTGATCCCACTACTCAGCTAATCAATATCCCTATAGACAAAACCTGGCCTAAATTTATTGAACCAAGTGAGTTTAAAAATGTTGTTTTGTCCCTCCCTCTTCTCAAAAATTAAGGTTGAATTATAGAATAGAGGTCCTCTGAAGGGTTGAGCTATTAATAGTCGTGTGTTGGTGGAATCAGATCGTGATCCGTAAAGCCATAAATCAAAGGTACAAATGATAGGGAAAATACAGTCTCTTAAAAAGCACAGTGGTTTTATGAAATACTTCAAAAATACTTCATGGCTTTTTTTTGAGAAGATTTTACGTATGGTTGTGGGTCTTTTTGTGGGCATCTGGGTGGCTAGATATTTAGGTCCTGAACGCTTCGGGCTTTTTAGCTATGCTCAAAGTTTTGTGGGGCTTTTTGCCACAATAGCTACCTTAGGATTAGATGGCATCGTGGTGCGGGAGCTTGTAAAAGACGAAAACAGAAAGGAAGAGCTTATAGGCACGGCTTTCTGGCTTAAACTTATGGGCGCTTTTGGGGTTTTGCTGTTACTTGCCATAGCGGTAAATTTCACCTCAAACGACCACTATACAAACATGCTGGTTTTCATTGTGGCATCGGCCACGGTGTTTCAGTCTTTTAATGTCATAGACCTTTACTTTCAAAGCAGAGTGCTGAGCAAGTATGTGGTGTATGCGAACATCATAAGTCTTTTTATAAGCAGTATAGTCAAAGTCGTACTCATATTATGCGAAGCTCAGCTTATAGCCTTTGCGTGGTTGGTGTTATTTGATAGTTTTGTGCTTGCGAGTGGATTTCTGTATTTCTACATGAAACAAGAAAAATCCATACTCTTTTGTTGGAGATTTGAAAAAAGAACAGCTGTAAAATTGTTAAAAGAGAGTTGGCTAATCATGATTGCGGGAACAGCAATACTTATGTATATGAGAATAGACCAACTAATGATAAAAGAGATGATAAACAGCGAAGCAGTGGGGCAGTATGCAGCAGCAGTAAGGCTTAGTGAGGCATGGTACTTTATTCCTATGGCTATAGGCTCTTCCCTTTTTCCCGCCATCATCAATGCTAAAAAACAAAGTGATGAACTTTACTATGATAGGCTTCAAAGGTTTTATGATCTCATGGTGTGGATCGCAATAGCCATAGCACTGCCCATGACATTTTTAAGTCACAGGGTAGTATATCTGCTCTATGGCGGGCAGTACAATCAAACTGGAAGTGTGCTTATGATACACATCTGGACTGGAATATTCGTCTTTTTAAGTGTTGCTAATGACAAGTGGTTTTATGTTGAAAATAGAGCGCAATTACTCGTAATTAAAGTTTTAATTGGGGCTGTTTCAAATATTTTATTTAATATCTTACTAATTCCTGTGTATGGAATAAATGGAGCAGCTATGGCGACAATAATCAGCTCTTCTATATCGGTTTTTTGGAGTGATTTGTTTTTAAAAGATATGAAAAGATTGTTTGTTATGAAAATGAAAGCTTTACTATTTTTTGAGCCAATAAAATTTATTCTTAGATTTGGCGCTAAAAAATGAAATGTAAAATATGTAATCAAGAAAACAAATCCATCTTTAATGGGACAGTATTAAACAAGCATGATATAACATACTACTATTGTTCATATTGTGGGTTTTTACAAACAGAAGAGCCTTACTGGTTGGATGAAGCTTACAGTGAATCCATCAACTTGTCAGATACAGGCTATATGCAAAGAAATTTAAACTTATCTGCAAAGCTTAGTATATTGCTTGTACTATTTTTCAATAAAGAGGCTAAGTTTTTGGACTATGCAGGTGGTTACGGTGTTTTTGTTCGTTTGATGAGAGATATTGGGTTTGATTTTTATTGGGATGATAAGTTTACTATAAATCTTTTTTCAAAAGGATTTGAGTATCAAAATAAGGAAAGATATGAAGCTTTGACAACTTTTGAGAGCTTTGAACACTTTGTGTACCCGCTTGAAGAAATTGAAAAACTGTTAGGGATCTCAAAGAACATTATCTTTTCAACTGAACTTTTGTCAACCCCAATCCCAAAGCCAGGTGAATGGTGGTATTATGGTATAGAACATGGACAACATGTCTCATTTTATAGTGAAAATACATTTCATTTTATAGCGAATAAGTATGGTTTGAAATATTGTAATTTAGGAGCTTTACAGCTTTTAACCCATAAGAGCCTACCGCCGTATGCAAAAAACATATTAAAGTTTAGTAAGCTTGGATTACACAAGCTACTTCAAAAAAAAATAAAAAGTAAGACTTGGGAAGATCACATTGCAAAATTGAATGGCTGAGGCTAAACTTTTAAAGTTTTTTTAAAAAAAAAGTCGTTAAAAAGTACTTTTTAAAAAGGTATAGTATGAAAATCATTTATGATTCCCAAATATTTTTGAGTCAAGTTTATGGTGGGATATCCAGATACTTTTTTGAACTGGTACGCCGCATGGATAACCAGGAAGGGGTTCATGCAAAAATAATAGCTCCCCTATACATCAACAATTATATCAAGGATCTCAATAGTGGTATTGTTTCAGGACGGCATGTTCCCCATATTCATAGAACGGGATTTCTTCTGAAAGCCTTAAATCAGATCGTTGCACCAAAAAGGATGGCCAAATTTAACCCTGATATAGTGCATGAAACTTATTATTCCAATAAACAACCTTTATTATCCAAAACCGTAAAAACCATTATTACAGTGTATGATATGATCCATGAACGGTATTCTGAATGTTTTCCTGATAATGATAGTACTGCGCTGACCAAGCGGATGAATGTTGAACGTGCAGACCATGTGATCTGTATTTCGGAAAACACAAGGCGGGATTTACTCGAGATAACTGGTATTGCCCCCTCAAAAGTTTCTGTTGTCCATCTCGGTTTTGACCTGACAACAAAATCAGATAATTTTGATGGGATCGATGGGACAGAACCTTATCTTCTCTATGTAGGAGATCGTGGAGGCTATAAAAACTTTGCCCGATTACTTAGCTCTTATGGAAAAAACTCAGTCTTACATAAACACTATAAGCTGATATGCTTTGGCGGAGGTAAATTAAAACAATCTGAACATCAGCTCAGAAAGGCGTTAGGGCTGGCTGCAGACAGGCTGACACATATAGAGGGCAACGATCATATCCTGGGAAGGCTATATCGCCATGCCACGGCTTTTGTTTATCCTTCTTTATATGAAGGCTTTGGTATTCCGCCGCTTGAGGCCATGTCCCATGGCTGCCCGGTAATTTGCAGCAATGGCGGTTCTATACCGGAAATTGTTGGAAACGCTGGTCAATACTTTGACCCCTATGAAGAAGAATCAATGACCCATGCCATTGAACAGGTTGTGTCATCCCAGGAATGTGCAGACAGACTGCGTATCTTGGGGGAAGAACGTATCACCCGTTTTTCCTGGGAAACCTGTGCTGAAAAAACGTACAAGATATATAAGTCGTTAAAGGGATAATATGAAAAAAGCTCTGATTTGCGGGGTTTCCGGCCAAGATGGTGCCTATTTGGCTAAACTGTTGATCAATAAGGGGTATCGGGTATATGGTTCTTCACGGGATGCCCAGGCAAATACCTTCAGTAGGTTGCAAAATTTGGGCATCCGTGAAAAAGTGACTTTTACTTCAATTACACCCACTGATTTTCGTAGTGTTCTACAGGCATTAATGAAAATTGAGCCTGACGAGGTATACAATTTGGCAGGACAAAGTTCAGTGGGGTTTTCCTTTGAGCAACCGGTTGAGACGATGGAGAGCATCACCTTTGGAACTCTTAACTTGTTAGAGGCGATCCGGTTTATCGAGCGACCTATCCGGTTGTATAACGCAGGTTCAAGTGAGTGTTTTGGAAATACTAATGGAACGTCAGCCAATGAAGCAACCCCTTTAAAGCCAAGAAGTCCCTATGCTGTAGCCAAAGCGGCAGCCTACTGGGAAGTTGTCAACTATCGTGAAGCATATCATCTATATGCATGCTCAGGAATACTTTTTAATCACGAATCTCCCCTACGTTCAGAACGTTTTGTTACTAAAAAAATTGTTTGCGCAGCCTGCAGGATTGCCTCAGGCAGTGATGAGAAACTCCATCTGGGAAACATAGACATAAGGCGTGATTGGGGGTGGGCACCTGAATATGTAAAGGCCATGTGGTTGATGTTGCAGCAGGAGCGGGCAGAAGATTTTGTAATAGCAACAGGTCAAAGTAACAGCTTAAAAGATTTTGTTGAAATTGCGTTTGAATGTGTTGGGTTGGATTGGCGTAAATATGTTGTTGTCGATCCTGGTTTATTAAGACCCACGGATATCTGGGAAAGTCGTGGAGATAACAGCAAAGCAAAGGAGTTGCTTGGCTGGCGTCCTGAATCTTTTATGGCAGATGTGGTAAAGTTGATGATGGCAACCGATTTGCTGATGTTTAAAGAGGAGTTGAATGGCTGATATGTTATTGCTTTTCTTGTCAGATCTCTGTCCCGTTAACTGTTCGATTTTATTTGTTGTTTGATCATAAGTAGGAATAATTAAGGGTTTAAAGGCTACTCTTTAATGGAATAAGAAGATTTAATACAACAATCAAGTTTTTAGATCATAACGCATAATATCGACCAATCATCAGTAGCACGAGTGGGGGCGCCCCTAAATTATAACCAATAATGAGGAATTATGAAAAAAGCATTGATAACCGGGATAACCGGACAAGATGGTGCATATCTTGCCGAATTTTTACTGAAAAAGGGGTATGAGGTTCATGGGATTAAGCGAAGGGCGTCTCTGTTCAACACGGACCGCATTGATCATCTCTACCAGGGGCCCCATGAAGCCAATAGAAGGTTTATTCTTCATTATGGAGATCTGACAGATTCTACCAATCTGATCCGTATCCTTCAGCAGGTGCAGCCCGACGAGGTGTACAACCTTGCAGCCCAAAGCCATGTGGCAGTATCGTTTGAAGCTCCGGAATACACGGCAGACACAGACGGCCTTGGTACTTTGAGGATTCTGGAGGGCATTCGTCTTCTAGGGCTTGAAAAGAAAACCAGGTTTTACCAGGCCTCCACATCAGAGCTATACGGCAAGGTGCAGGAGGTTCCCCAGACGGAAACCACCCCCTTCTATCCCAGAAGTCCCTATGCCGCTGCCAAACTATATGCCTACTGGATCTGTGTGAATTACAGGGAAGCCTATGGTATCTTTGCCTGCAACGGCATTCTGTTCAATCACGAATCCCCTCTGCGGGGCGAAACCTTTGTTACCCGCAAGATCACCCGGGCCTTGGCCCGCATCAGTCTCAATCTTCAAGATTGCCTTTACCTTGGTAATCTGGATGCCAAAAGGGACTGGGGCCATGCCAAAGATTATGTCAGAATGCAGTGGCTCATGCTCCAACAGGATGAGCCGGAGGACTTTGTCATTGCCACAGGAAAACAGCATTCTGTAAGAGATTTTGTAGAGATGGCAGCCAACGGTCTTGGTCTTGACATCAGATGGGAAGGTAAAGGTATTGATGAAAAGGGTGTTGAAACCAAAACAGGAAACACGATAGTCTCTGTTGACCCTAAATACTTTCGGCCCACTGAAGTGGAATCGCTCCTTGGCAATCCCGCAAAAGCCAAAGAGAAGCTTGGTTGGACACCCGAGATCACCTTTAAAGAACTTGTAACCGAAATGGTACAGTGGGATCTTGAGTTGGCAAAACGGGACAACCTCTGCAAGACCCATGGCTTTAATACATTTAACTACAACGAATGACAGGTAGCTGAACCATGGAGCAAAATTCTAAAATCTATATAGCGGGCCATCGGGGAATGGTTGGCTCCGCCATTTGGCGTTGCCTGGAATCCAAAGGTTATACAAAGCTGGTCGGTCGAACCCATGGAGAACTCGACCTCATACGACAAAAAGAGGTGGAAGAATTCTTTGGTGAAGAGAAACCTGATTATGTGGTCTTGGCATCCGCAAAGGTTGGCGGCATAGGTGCCAACAGCACCTTCCGGGGAGAGTTCATCTATGAAAATCTGATGATTCAGTCAAATGTGATCCATGCAGCATACACCCACGGTGTCAAAAAACTGCTGTTCCTGGGTTCAAGCTGCATCTATCCCAAACTTGCTCCCCAGCCCATGAAGGAAGACGCTCTTTTAACAATGCCCCTGGAGCCCACCAACGAGCCCTACGCCATTGCAAAGATTGCCGGCATTCGCATGTGTGATGCTTACAACCGCCAGTACGGCACCAATTTCATATCTGCCATGCCCACCAATCTCTATGGCCCGGGGGACAATTATCACCCGGAAAGATCCCATGTGCTGCCCGCCCTGATTCGCCGCATGCACGAGGCTAAACAGCAAAATGCTCCCAGCGTTACAATCTGGGGCACAGGTGAACCCCTTAGAGAATTTCTCTACGTCGATGATCTGGCCCAAGCCTGCGTATTTCTCCTGGAGGATGTAGATTATAAAGACATCGCCTTTGAAGATGAAAGCGGCACCATCCAGGCCCACATCAACATCGGTTCCGGCAAGGAAATCACCATCCGTAACCTGGCCGAAATCGTAAAAGAGGTGGTCGGTTTTAAAAATGAACTCATCTTTGACACCACAAAACCAGATGGAACCCCGAGGAAACTCATGGACTCCACTCGTCTTATGAAACTTGGCTGGAGGCCCATGACAGATTTGAAAAAAGGTATGGCCCTAGCTTACAGGGATTTTTTAAAATAATCGACTAAGAACTGGGGATGATCGTTATAGTAAATTGCAAATCCCGCATATTTCAGAAACAAGGAACTGTTTTGAATAGAAAGAAAAATAACAAAATATCGATTATAACCCCCTGTTTCAACGCTGAAAAGTTTATTGCGGAAACGATTCAATCAGTAATTTCCAACACAGCCGTAGCAAACAAAGAAATTGAACTTGAATATATCATCTGTGATGGAAAATCATCTGATAATACGGTTGAGATAGTAGAGAAAATTTTTTCTACTATCAGACAAGATAATATATCAACCGAAATAATTTCTGAATTTGATTCTGGAATGTATGAAGCGCTCTCCAAGGGTTTGAGAAAAGTTAGTGGAGATGTTACGGCATATATCAATGCTGGTGATTTTTATTCACCACATGCGTTTGAAATCGTTTTTGAAATCATGAATGGATACCCAATTAAATGGCTGACTGGTCTAATAGTAAGATACAATGAGAAATCCCATTTGATTGATGCCACCCTTCCCTATAGATACCAAACAAATTTTATACAAAACGGCTATTATAACCCGAAATTTTTACCATTTATTCAACAAGAGTCTACCTTTTGGAATTCAGGGATGAACACCCTGATAGATTATAGTAATCTGACTTGTTTTAAATACGCCGGTGATTTTCACCTCTGGAAACAATTTTCCGAAGAAGCAACGCTTTATATTGTCGACGCATGGTTAGGAGGATATAAAATTCACAAAGGTCAGTTGTCAGAAGACATGAACTCTTATTACAAAGAAATGAAACAAATCGTATCAACAGGAAAACTTTTCGAGCATATAAGCGCTTATCCAGAAAAATAATTTGGAAAATGCCAAACGGCATAAAAAAATTTATGAACAAAAAAACGATGTTTAAATTTAGCCACCAACTACAAAGATATGTATTGTCATGAAATTAAGATAATGATGCGGCATACATCACGGTGTTAAAATGTGGATATCCCTGTGTTTAAGCGACATTTATCCAAAACTTGTCCCCAACTGATGATCAAAGATTCCCCTTTAATCTGCCTTTGGACCCTACGATGAATTCTATGCCATTGCCAAGATAGCCGTCATCCTCTTTGACACCATAAAACCCGATTCGGGCCCAATAAAACTTATGAATTCCACTCGCCTGAAGAAGTTTATTTGGAAATATAGGTAAACATTTTCTCATAATTGGGACTAATTTTTTTAAAAGAAATAACATTTAAACAATATACCCCTAAGACGAGGAGACAAATGATAAATGCAATATGTTTGGATGACAAATACAGTACAACAAAATTTACAACTCAAGAAAAGCCAGAGATAGTAAGCAGCGCTGACGATAAATTTGGATCTGTTTTGCTTTTGCCAGAGGGTGAGGGCCGAAAAGGTGAGGGTGGTTTGCGTACCAAAGGCTACTTCAAAACTTCCTACGAAGATAAACCAATCATTTCGATAGTGACGGTCGTTTACAACGGTGAAAAACACATAGAAAAAACTATCCAAAGTGTGATTACTCAAACATATGACAATATAGAATATATTATCATTGATGGCGGAAGCACCGATGGCACACTCGATATTATTAAAAAATTTGAAAACTTCATAGATTACTGGGTGAGTGAGAGGGATAACGGGATTTATGATGCTATGAATAAAGGGATAGATTTAGCAAGTGGCGGGTGGATCAATTTTATGAATGCTGGGGATAGCTTTTATACTTACACTATTATCGAAGATATTTTTACAAAAAACAGTTGTAAAAATATTGATATTATATATGGAGATCACAATGTAGTCTATCCGTATAAAACGAAAATATCTCAAGCAGGAAGTATAGAAAAAATATGGAAAGGCTCACAGTTTTGCCATCAAAGTAGCTTTATATCAGCCAAAACTCATAAGCGAAACAAGTATAACCTGCAAAATCGGATTGGAGCAGATTTTGAACTTTTTTATTCTCTATATAGACAAAATAAAGCCTTTAAATATATTAACACCGTTATTGCAAATTATTCAGCAGGTGGATTCTCTGATGTCAAAAGAGTTGATAGTATAGTTGGATGTTGGAATGTTGTTGAAAAAAACACTATGGTAAATATCTATTATCTTTGGATTGTTTTGAAAGAACTGGTTAAAATTGAATTGAAGAAGATGATACATTATAATAAATATAAAACTCCATAATTAACCATAGGAAGTTAATTGCAAGTAATCTACGACAATATAATTTTCTCAATCCAGAAAGCTGGTGGGATATCAGTTTATTGGATAGAGTTGATAAAGAGAATTGCCAATCAAGACAAAGTGATTTTTTATGAATTGTCAAATCAAAATATTTTTAGAAATAAGTTGAAACTCCAAACTAAAAAAGAGAGTGGTTTTAGTATCAAAATTCTTAGATATTTACCTTTTACCAAAAGAGCAGCTAAAAATTCTATTTTTCATAGCAGTTACTATAGGGTTTCACTTCAAAAAGATGTAACAAATATTACCACTGTTCATGATTTTACTTATGAGCATTTTCGAAGTGGTTTAGCAAAATATGTTCACCTTTGGCAAAAGGGTTTTGCTATCAAAAGAAGTGATGGAATTATTTGTGTATCTGAAAATACAAAAAAAGACTTAATGAAGTTTTATCCTAATGTAAAAGGGTCAAAGATTAAAGTTGTTTATAATGGTGTGGGTGGTGAGTTTGTAAAGCTTGAGAATCCTACAAATTATTTGATCGATGCTTTTGGTGTTTTAAAAGATAAAAAATATATTTTGTATATAGGCGACAGAAGTAGTTACAAAAATTTTGATGTTGTTATTAAAGTCTTAAAAGACTTACAAAATTGTAGTCTGGTTGTAGTCGGTGGACAAGAGTTTTCAGAAAAAGAAAAAACCACTATGAAACCATTAAAAAATACAATTTGTCATTTTAGATGCATAGATTCGCACAAGTTGAATATACTTTATAACAATGCTTTTTGTCTGCTTTATCCGTCTAGTTATGAAGGTTTTGGAATACCAATAGTTGAAGCCATGAAAGCTGGCTGTCCTGTTGTTAGTACCATTAAATCATCTATTCCTGAAATTGCTGGTGATGCAGGGCTTTTGGTGGATGAAATTGAAATTGATAGTTTTATAAAAGAAATTAGAAAGCTGGAAGATACTGTTTTTAGAAAAAGAATTATAGATAAAGGCTTGGAACAATCAAAAAAATTTAGTTGGGACAAGTGTTTTGATGAGACATATGGCTTTTATAAGGAAACTTTGGAGAATAAAAATAAATTTGGAAACTCATGAAAATCAGTATAATTACCGTAGTGTTTAATGCTGTCAAAACCATAGCCGATACCATTGAATCAGTAAACGCCCAGACTCATTCGAATATTGAATATATTGTTGTGGATGGCGGTTCAACGGATGGAACGCAGGAGATCATTGCCCGCAATAAAAGTGATATTTCGAAATTTGTTACCGGGCCGGATAACGGGATTTACGATGCCATGAACAAGGGGTTGGGATTGGCCACAGGGGAAATTATTGGGTTCCTCAATTCCGATGATGTGTATGCAAACAGGTGTGTGCTGGGACAAGTAGCAGACACCATTGCCCGCAATGATCTCGATGCCCTGTTTGGTGACGTGGAAATTATAACCGCAAAGGCAGCCAGCCTGGATCGATCCCTGCGCACCTATCGTGGAAAACGTTTCCGTCCGGAACGGATCGCTTGGGGGTGGATGCCAGCGCATCCGGCACTTTTTCTGCACCGCAGGGTATACGACCATTTTGGGAGCTTTCGGACAGATTACCGCATAGCCGGTGATTTCGAGCTGGTGGCGCGTATTTTTTATGGGGGAACATTGACCTATCAGTATCTCCCTGAGGTGTTGGTGCGGATGAGAAGCGGTGGTGTCAGCACCGGGGGCTGGCGCAATACTCTGCTGCTGAATCAAGAGGTGTTGCGGGCCTGCCGGGAAAATGGAATACGGACGAACATGTTGAAAATCTTGTCAAAGTATCCGGCAAAACTGATGGAGTTTATTCATCTGTAAATTTGATCACCTTACCATGTTTATCTGCTCTCTAAAGTTGAGGAGAATTCTATGACCGAATACATCGGTGCCGTTGACCAGGGAACCACAAGCACCCGGTTCATCATTTTTGATCATAAAGGCGATATTATTGGAAAGGATCAAAAGGAGCACCGGCAGATATTTGCGAAACCCGGCTGGGTGGAGCATGATCCCATGGAGATATGGGCTAACACCAGAGAGGTGATTCAGGGTGCCCTTGAAAAAACCGGTATCCCGGGCAGCAGCATCAAGGCTGTTGGCCTAGCCAACCAGCGGGAGACCGTTGTTGTGTGGGATCGAAACACAGGTCTGCCGCTCTTTAACGCAGTTGTGTGGCAGTGCACAAGAACCGACAAGATCTGCCGGAATCTCATCCTGGACGGGGCAGAAGAGGGGGGTCAGGACCGGTTCAGGAAGACCACCGGGCTTCCCATTGCCACCTATTTTTCCGGCCCCAAGATTCGCTGGATACTCGACAATGTGCCAGGGGCAAAAAAGGCGGCTCTTGCCGGAGATGCCATGTTCGGCACCATGGAGACCTGGGTCATATGGAACCTTACCGGCGGCATCCATGGAGGCGCCCACGTAACTGATGTTACCAATGCCAGTCGGACCCTTCTCATGGATATCAACACCCTTGCCTGGGATCAAGAAATTCTCTCCATCCTTGATATTCCTCGATCCGGGCTTGCTACTATCCGACCATCATCCGATTCTGAGTTTTATGGAAGGACAACCGATGACGGCCCGTTTAAGGCCCGTGTTCCCGTTTGTGCGGCCCTTGGGGATCAGCAGGCAGCTCTGTTCGGCCAGACCTGCTTTGGGCCGGGGGAGGCGAAAAACACCTATGGAACGGGCTGTTTCCTTCTTTTGAACACTGGAACCGAGCCGGTTCCCTCAAACCACGGACTGATCACAACCCCGGCCTACAAGCTTGGAAAAGAGCCTGTGGTGTATGCCCTGGAGGGCTCAATTGCCAATGCAGGTTCCCTTGTCCAGTGGGTCCGTGATAATCTCGGGCTTATTAAGAGTGCGGCCGAGATCGAGGCCCTTGCTTCCCTTGTGGAGGATAATGGGGATGTCTACTGTGTGCCTGCCTTTTCAGGGCTTTTTGCCCCATATTGGAGATCTGATGCCAGGGGGGTCATTGCCGGTCTCACAGGTTTTGCAAACCGTTCCCATATTGCCAGGGCCGTGCTCGAGGCAACGGCCTTTCAGACCCTTGACATTGTGAATGCCATGAATCTTGATTCAGGAGTTTCCCTGACAAACCTCAAGGTGGACGGAGGCATGGTGGTGAATCGTCTTCTCATGCAGTTCCAGGCAGATCTTCTCAAGGTGGAGGTGATCGTTCCAAGAATAACCGAGATAACTGCCCTTGGTGCCGCCTATGCGGCCGGTCTTGCCGTGGGGTTCTGGTCCGGGACAGAGGAACTCAAGGCCAAGTGGGCGATTGGGACCACCTTTCAACCGGCCATGGACGAGGCGTTGCACAAAAAAGGGTGTGCAGGCTGGAAAAAGGCTGTCCAGCGAACCCTGAACTGGGTTGAATGATTGTCCGGAAGACAAGAAACAAGAAACAAAAGACAAGAGACAAGATGGGGTCCTGTTCAAGATTCAACCTTCGTTGTGTTCGCCAGGACATGTGGGTTTAATACATGTCATACCTTACAAGCCGTCCGTCAAGTCCGCCCGCCTTCAACGGTCTTTTCCAGGTGGCCTTGAGTCCCATGTGGCCCGCATAGATGGGGTCGCCAAAGTAGATGTAGGCGGATGAACCCTTGCATTTCTGTTTTAGAAAATCACCAAAATCCCTGTGGAATGCCTTTAGATCACTCTCCTTTCCCATGCGGATGCCATAGGGGGGATTTGCGACAATGGTGGTGTTCTCTAATATTTCGATATCCCTGAAGTCCTGTGTGAGGATGGGCACCTGGCCCCCGTGGTGGATTCCCATGAGGTTTGTCCTTGCGGCATTTACCGATTCCGGAGCAATATCACTTCCTGCTATGAGCCCCTTTTCAATGGGGATGATTTTTACGTCTGCCTCTTTTTTCACCTGTTCCCAGAGTTCAGGGTTGAAATCAGGCAGCATTTCAAATCCGAAGCGTTGCCTGAAAATTCCCGCAGGGATATGGCACTGGTGCATCAGGGCCTCGCAGAGAAGGGTTCCTGAGCCGCACATGGGGTCGTAGAGGGGGCGTGTTCCGTCCCACTTTGAAAGGTTGATTATTGCTGCGGCAATGGTCTCCTGCATGGGAGCGGTAATCGATTCCTCCCTGTATCCCCGGCGGTGAAGGGCACCGCCTGAGGCATCAATGCTGATGTCGGCAGTTTCCTTTCTGATGTGCAGGTTGATCATCACGTCCGGGTTAAGGGTGTTTACATCCGGGCGTTTACCTGTTCTTTCCCTGAAGTAGTCTGCAATGGCGTCTTTGAGCCTTAAACCGGCATACTGGGAGTGGGTGATTTCGTCGCTGTCCGACACGTTGGAGGTGATGGCAAAGGTGCTTTGTTGTTTGAACAGGTTTTCCCATTTGATCTTTTTTGCCTGTTTATAAAGTGCGTCGGTATCCTTGCAGGCAAAGCTTGTAAGGGGTGCAAGTATTCGTGAAAAGAGCCTTGTCTGATAATTGATGCGGTAGAAAACATCCTTCTCGGCCTTAAAGAAGATGCCCCGAAAGGATGGGGTGACCTCCGTTGCCCCAAGTTCTTTGAGCTCGACCTCCCCCTCTTTGATGAGATCGTTTGCGATCTGGGCAAAGAAGGTTGGGTCCTGCTGGTACTTGAATCCGGTGGCGTAGCGTTTGTGCTGACCCGGCCGTTTCCTGATAACATTGCTTTTGATTATCTTTATTGGTTCCATTTTTGTCTCTGCATTGATCGGGTTATTTGGTTTACGGCAAGCCTTGTTCCGCCCTGGTGTGTCTGGATAAAGTTTTGTGTCTGTTCTTCCTGCACACTCCTTCTAGGAACATTAACAAGGTTTTCTATCATAAAATCCGCCACCTGTTGCCAGTTTTTTGCCCTGTGTACAATTTTTTTCTGGAAGATCTCCTCGCCCACCCATAGGAAATCCTTTAAATGGGGTCCTGTCACCGTTGCCGCACCTGCCATGGCGGGCTCCATAAAGTTCTGACCTCCAAGGGGCAGGAGGCTGCCGCCCACAAAGGCTGTGGTGGCAACCGAACAGGCCTGTTTAAGTTCACCGAACGTATCCCACAGGATTATACTCCCCGGTTCAACTGTTTTGAGGTCTGATCGCCGGCTACGGAGGCACCAGTTATAGCCTGCCCGGGTCAGGTTCCTTTCCCAGGATCGGATTCTTTCCATGTGCCGGGGAAAAATTGCAACAACCTGGTTGGGGAATCCCTTGAGGATACGGGCCACTATCCTCTGGGCCATCTCCTCCTCCTCCCTTCGTATGGATGCCAGAATTGAGACTGGAATTTTGGGATTAAGATTATTTTCATTGGAGTCTGTTCCTGTCTTGGGTAGAGCGCCGTTCATGGTTGTAAGTGCGTCAAATTTTATGTTGGGCATCACCTTGATTTCGGCTTTGGGAAAAAGTGCGGCAAACCTTTCTGCCTCCCGGACGGATATGGCAAGAATGGTGTCTGGGGCAAGATGCCGCCAGAGAAATGCCGTTCGTCGGTACCCCTTGAAGCTCTTCTCCGAAAGCCTTGCATTGACCATGATGATCTCTGTGCCTCGCCTTTTAAGGCAGGAGAGCAGTCCCGGCCAGAGTTCTGTTTCAAGGAGCACCATGACTGCGGGGTCTATCCGTTTAACAGCACTCTCCATGAGGCTCGGCATGTCAAAGGGAAACCAGGCAAGCATAATCTTAACCGACGGGTCTAGGGTTTGGGCCGGTCCTAATTCCATGTTTTTATTTGCTAACTGATTCTGTGGCTGGTTTGGTGAAAGATTTAGCGGCTGATTCGGTAGCCGGTGGGCAAGTTCTTTCTCCAGGATTTCCATTCCCTGGACGGTTGTGGTGGAAACCAGAACCTGGGTCTTTGCCTGGAAGCGCATGGATTTTACAAGGGAGCAGGCAAGGTATACCTCGCCTGCAGAGGCAGCCTGTATCCAGATGTCGCATTTTGAAAAATGGGCGGCCGATGTTCGTCGGCTGAATCCAGGTTTGAGGCGCTGGTGGGTTTTCAGAAGGGGCAGAACTGCCTGCCATGCAAAGTTGTAAACTGCCAGCAGGCCCGTGGTAACTATTTCTGTCTTCATCTAAATGTATTATCCTGTACGCTTTAAGATTGACAAATTCAGGCATTGTATCACATAATAATAAGCTTATGGAAAATATATATAAAAAAACAAACAGGGCCAGAATGACCGATGTTTTGCATATTGTTCTTGCCCACTGGAAGAAATTGGCCCTTGCCATGGTGTGCATGGTCGTGGTTGCAGGCGCCACCGCAGCTTCAGCCTATCTTGTGAAACCCATGCTGGATGACATCTTCATAAAC
The DNA here is from genome assembly GCA_034006945.1 of Desulfobacterium sp. Lineage (GTDB taxonomy): Bacteria > Desulfobacterota > Desulfobacteria > Desulfobacterales > Desulfobacteraceae > Desulforapulum. The sequence continues at coordinate 24,346 of JAVERV010000047.1, forward strand.
CGGGACAAGACCAAGCTGCTGCTGATTCCAGGGGCGGCCATCCTGGTGTTCTTTCTCAAGGGCGCAGGCTCCTACGGTCAGGGCTACCTGATGAATTACGTGGGTGAACAGATCATCAAGCATTTCAGGATTTCCCTTTACGAGAAAATCATCGATCTGCCCCTGGCCTTTTTCCACAGGGAAAAGACAGGGGTTCTGATGTCCAGGATCACAAACGACGTCAACATTGTAAAGGGGATGGTTTCCACGGCTGTGACCAGTCTTTTGCGGGACGCCTTTACCGTGGCGGGCCTCACCTTTGTGGTGCTATATATGGACTGGAAGCTCGCCCTCGGGGCTTTTCTGATTTTGCCAATGGCCTTTTACCCCATCGTCCTGTTCGGCCGAAGGGTTAGACGGTTCAGCACTGGCTGTCAGGAGGCCATGGCTGATTTGAACGTCTTTCTCCACGAGACTTTTTCCGGAACAAAGGTGGTAAAAATTTTTACCATGGAGTCTTTTGAAATAGAGCGATTCCGGCAAAGGGCCGAGACCCTGTTTCGTCTTGAGATGAAGGCCACCATTGCAAAATCACTTTCATCACCCGTAATGGAGTTCCTGGGCGGCATCGGCATTGCCTTCATCATCTGGTTCGGCGGATCAAGGGTGATCAGCGGTGCCTCTACTCCGGGTACTTTTTTCTCGTTCTTAACCGCAGTTATGATGCTCTATGATCCGATTAAGAAATTGAGCACCCTCAACAACACCGTACAGGAAGGAATTGCAGCATTGACCAGGATCTATGACGTGCTGGAACGCCCGTCTGAAATTGAAGACCCGGTTGATCCCGTTCCATTTGAATCCAACCTGCAGGCCGGAGGTTCCGGCAAAGGTTCCGCCGAAAGTTCAGGCGGGGTGAGGTTTGAAAACGTAACCTTTTCCTACAACATGGATGAGGAACCGGTTCTAAGGGATGTTTCCCTTCGGGTCGATCCGGGTGAGGTTCTGGCCCTTGTGGGCATGAGCGGCGGTGGAAAGACCTCCCTTGTCAACCTAGTGCCAAGGTTTTATGACGTTACCAAGGGCAGGGTCCTGGTAAACGGCCTGGATGTGAGGCAGTGTTCGCTCAAGGATTTAAGAAGCCGGATATCCATTGTCACCCAGGAACCGATCCTCTTTAACGAGACGGTCCGGGATAACATTCGCTACGGCCGCATGGACGCAACCGACGAGGCTATCGAGCAGGCCGCAAAGGCCGCCTATGCCCACGGATTTATCATGGGCTTTCCCAGGGGATATGACACACCCATCGGCGAGCTTGGAAGCAGGCTCTCCGGGGGGGAAAAACAGCGGCTCTGCATTGCAAGGGCCATGATCAAGGATGCGCCGATTCTCATCCTTGACGAGGCCACCTCTGCCCTGGATGCCGAGGCCGAAGGTGTGGTCCAAAAGGCCCTTGCCAACCTGATGAAGGGAAGAACCACCCTTGTCATCGCCCACAGGCTTTCAACCATTGACCATGCAGACAGGATTGCCCTGATAAAAGAGGGCCGGGTGGTAGAGCAGGGAACCCATGCATCACTCATGGCTCAGAAGGGTGAATACTTTAAGCTGCAAACCATGCAGTCCCCCAGGGCTGCCATCGATAATACATGAAAGGAGATTTTACCATGACCGTTTCCAAGGAACTGCTGGAAATACTTGCCTGCCCCAAATGCAAGGGCGAGGTGACGCTTACCCCGGATAAAGACGGACTATTGTGTGACAAGTGCCGCCTTGTGTACGAGATAAGGGATGACATTCCCATCATGCTGGTTGAAGAGGCAAAGCCCTTTAACCTATGAGTACGCCCAGACGACCAGATCCGGCCAAGTTAGTCATCGGCCTGTTCATGAATGATCAGGCCATATTCCAGGCGTTGCTCGAATCCCTTGAAAAAAGATTCGGCATCATTGATATGATCAGCCCCTGGTTCGATTTTGACTATACAGATTACTACCAGAAGGAGATGGGAGCCTCCCTTTTCCGGCGGGTGGCCGTATTCAAGGATCTTGTCGAGCAGGACAACCTGGCAGATATCAAGATTACAACCAACGAAATTGAAGCCGCATGGACGACTAATGGAAACAGAGCCGTGAACATCGATCCCGGCTACCTTGTCAAATCAAGGTTTATCCTTGCAACAGGCAAGGACTTTGCCCACAGGGTGTATATCGGCAGGGGAATATATGCCGATCTGACCCTGATGTACAAAAAGGGAAAGTTCATGGATCTTGACTGGACCTATCCCGATTACAGGGGGGACGACATCAAGGGCTTCCTTGAAATTGCCCGGTCAAAATACTGCCTTGATTTTAAAAAAAAGCGAGAAACCCTAGATGATTAAGAGCATGACTGCCTATTCAGAGGCCGCACATACGCAAAATGATATCAGAGCCGAGGTGGAGATTCGTTCCTACAACAGCAAGAATCTTGATGTGGCACTCTATCTGCCCCCCTTTTGCCGCCGATTTGAAGACGGCTTAAAAAAGATGGTCGCAGAGCATCTCTCCCGGGGACGGGTGGAGATCAGGCTTGCCGTAAAGGATGAGTCTGAATCCTCCATAGATTTTCTGGTTGACGAACAAAGGGCCCTTGCCTACTTTAAGGCCTTGTCTTTTATCAAAGATCGTCTTGCCCTTTCCGGGGACATAACCCTTGACCAGGTTCTCGCCGGCCGGGATATGATCCAAGACGGGGAAAAAGAGCCTGATTCCGATCTGGTGTGGCAGGTCGTCTCAGCAGCGGTTACCGAGGCCCTTGGTCTGCTTGAAACCATGAGAAGCGCCGAGGGGGAGAACCTTGCGGCCGACCTTGAGGGCAGGATGGCGTTCCTAGAGGCCGAGATAGTGACCATTGAGACCGATGCCCTTGGGCTTCCCGAAATTTATCGGCAAAAATTGATGGAACGGCTCTCTAATCTCACGGCGGGCATGGAAACCCTTGATCCTGTGCGCCTCAGCCAGGAGGTGGCGATTCTTGCCGACAAGAGCGATATATCAGAGGAGATAGTCAGGGCGCAAAGCCACATCCAGCAGTTCAGGCAGATTCTGTCGTCCGGCGAACCTGCAGGCAGAAAGCTCAACTTCTTGATCCAGGAGTTCAACCGGGAGTTCAACACCATGGGGTCCAAGTCCAGCCAGGCAGATCTCTCCCACAGGGTTGTCAATTTAAAGTCTGAACTTGAGAAGATAAGAGAACAGGTTCAAAACATAGAATAATCGGCACGGTCGGAGCGAGGGATGATATCCGGCCACAACGAAGAACGAAACACGATAGCAGTTAGCTAAGAGCTAGCCGCTAAGAGCTAAAAGCTGTTTTTTGTAAAAACCAGGAGATCGAATGGAACAGGTTCTTTTGAACATAGGGTTTGGCAACACCGTTGTTGCCGAAAAGGTTGTGGCCATACTCACCCCGAACTCGTCGCCCATGAAGCGGTTAAAGGATGAGGCTAAAAATGACAACCGACTGTTAGACGTTACCCACGGCAGAAAGACAAGGGCGGTGATCGTGACCGAGAGCAATCATGTCATCCTATCGTCCATACAGGCGGAGACCATATCCCAGCGGTTTTCAGTTTTAAAGGAAAATGAGTAGCAGGTGAAAATATTGAAACAGAGCAAAAAACCGGGAAAACTATTCGTCCTGTCAGCCCCTTCAGGGGCCGGCAAGACAACCCTTTGTAAAGAGATGCTTCAAAGATTTTCACAGCTTTCCTTCTCTGTCTCCCACACCACAAGGGCTCCCCGACAGGGTGAGGTCCATGGCCGGGATTATTTTTTTATAGATAGGGAAAGCTTTGAGTCTGGAATTGAAAGGGGGCTTTGGGTTGAGTGGGCACAGGTCCACGGCAACTATTATGGGACAAGTCGCAGCTTTGTTAATACTACCCTGGAAAAGGGCGGTAGTCTTATTCTGGATATCGATGTCCAGGGTGCAAGACAGATCCTTGCGGCCTTTCCAGGGGCCGTGACCGTCTTCATCATGGCCCCTGATTTTGCGACCCTTGAACGACGTTTAAGGAGCCGGAACACAGACTCAGAAGAGGTGATCAGGCAGCGCCTGGAAAATGCGGAGCAGGAGGTGATGGAACGAAATTGGTACACCCATGTTATTGTTAACGACAACCTTGCCGCAAGCATCGAAGCTTTGAGTGCCATCTTTCAGGGGGAGCTCGCATGAGTAAAAATAAACCGTTGGAAGAGATCCTCTGCGGGATTCATCCGGTCCGGGAAGCCCTGGGGGCAGGCAAGAGAAAGGTTTACGCCATACTTGTCTCAAAGGAGCGTTCAAGGTCAAGGCTTGCTGAAATTTTAGAGTGTGCACGGAAACGGGCAATCCCTGTGGAGATCACAGATGCCGAGAGTCTTGATGCCATGACCGAAAATGCCCGCCACCAGGGAGTGGCAGCCAGGGTATCGTCGTTTGCAACGGTCCGGGCCGAGGGCATTGTCAAGGAGATGCCCGAGGGTGTTTCCGATCGCTTCGTTCTGGTGATCGAAACCCTTGAAGACCCCCAGAACCTGGGGGCGTTGATCAGGACGGCAGTCTGTGCGGGTGTTGATCATATCATGATACCAAAGGAGAGGAGCGCTTCACCCTCTCCAGCGGTTTCCCGGGCCTCGGCAGGTGCCATGGAGCATGCCGATATTTCCCTTATCACCAACACGGCCGCTCTCCTCAGGCAGTTAAAAAGCCTTGGTTTCTGGGTCGCAGGCCTGGACGGCCAGGGGGAAACCCCGCTTTTTTCGGCAGACCTAAAGGGCAACCTTGTGCTTGTGGTGGGGGGCGAACACAGGGGAATCCGGCCCCTGGTGAAGAAAGAGTGTGATTTTCTCATCTCCCTGCCCATAAAGGCAGGTGTGACATCCCTTAACGCATCGGTTGCTGGGGGGATAGCCATGTATGAGGCCCTTCGCCAGCGACACCTGAACTGATAAACCTTAGGAGCTTGCATGACCAACCTTATTTCCATTGATGATGAATCTGTTCTTCATGTCCCGGATTTCGTTGAAATCCCTTTCATTGAGGGGGACGGCATCGGCCCCGACATCTGGCGGGCGGCACAGCCAGTATTTGATGCGGCTGTCAAAAGGGCCTATAACGGTAAAAAAGAGATTCTATGGTTAAACCTTCCTGCGGGAATCAAGGGTTTTAACGAGACTGGTGAATGGCTCTCAGACGAAACTCTCAACACCATCGAGGCCCATAGGGTGGCCATCAAGGGCCCCCTTGCAACCCCTGTGGGCAGGGGCATGAGAAGCCTGAACGTCAAGATCCGCCAGCACCTGGATCTCTACGCCTGCATCCGGCCGATCCGTTATTTCCCTCCGATTCAAAGCCCGGTAAAGCATCCTGAGAATGTCAACATTACCGTGTTCCGGGAGAATACCGAGGATCTCTATGCCGGTATTGAGTGGCCGTCAAACTCCAGGGATACGGAAAAACTCCTTAAATTCATGAAGCAGGAGATGGGTGTTGATATCTGCCCGACCGCAGCCATCGGCATAAAACCCATCTGTCCTGAAAAAACCAAGCGCCTGGTGGGAAGGGCCGTGGCCTATGCCTTTGACAATGGCCTTAAGAGTGTGACCCTCATGCACAAGGGCAACATCATGAAGTACACCGAGGGCGGGTTCAGGCGATGGGGATACGAGGCGGCCCGGGAGTATTTCGGGGATCGGGTGGTCACGGAAGAGGTGCTGTTTGAAAACCACGACGGCGTTCTTCCTGAAGGAAAGGTCCTCATTCGGGACAGGATCGCCGACATGGTCTTTGCCGAGGTGCTGTTGAGACCCGAGGAGTTCGATGTTATAGCGGCCCCGAATCTCAACGGGGACTACATCTCAGATGCCCTGGCAGCCCAGGTGGGAGGCCTTGGGATCGCTCCGGGTGCCAATGTGGGAGATCGCTGTGCAGTGTTTGAGGCAACCCACGGAACAGCCCCTGATCTCGCGGGAAAAGATGCGGCAAACCCCTGTTCGATAATCCTTTCCGGTGCCATGATGTTCGATCACATGGGCTGGAACAGGGCCGCAGATCTGGTCCGGCGCTCGGTTGCCCTTACCCTTGGTGCAGGACGTGCCACACCGGATCTTGCCCGGGGAATGGAAGGCTGCAGGGAGGTGTCATGTTCAACCTTTGGCCAAATTATATGCGAGACAATCTCCAGCATCGAGATGCCCTGATTCGTTGTCTGACAATTGGCACTATGGCTCGTTCTTGTGCACGTCTGGGAAGGGGAATATTAGGCGCCTTTTTCCCTGACAAGTGCCTGGTCTGCGGGGTTTATATCCGCCAGGCCAGGGACGTCCCCCCTGTTTTCGACGATGTAAAGACTCTTTTTGATACGGCCCTTGCCCGGCTAGTCTGCCCAAAGTGTCTTGAAAAGGGGTTTACACCGATTCACCCGCCCTTTTGCACCAGCTGCGGCAAGCCCTTCTCCTCGCCTGAGTGCGAAAACCATCTTTGCTCTGACTGTATCCTGGCGGCCGAAAAGGGGCGTTCCACAGTTGGAAGGGTCAGGGCCTTTGGCTGCCATGAGCTGCTTTTAAGGGATCTGGTTCATCAGTTCAAGTATGGAAAAAAAATCTGCCTGGCTCGCCCCCTGGGACGGTTGATGTTCCACACCTTTATGGAGCATTTTTCCTCCTCTTCACCCCCCATGGATATCATTGTCCCCGTGCCCCTGCATATCCGGAGGCTCAGGCAGAGGGGGTTCAATCAGGCCTATCTCCTGGTCAGGGATTTTCCAGGACTGTGGACCGCTGCAACCGGAAGCAGTCCTGGTTGGTCGATTTCAAATACGATTCTGTTAAGATCAAGAAATACCCCCTCCCAGACAGGCTTTGACCGGAAGGATCGGTTAAAGAACCTCAGGGATGCCTTTACCGTCAAGGGAAAAATCAAGGGAAAACGCATCCTTCTCATCGACGATGTCTACACCACCGGAGCCACGTCAGGGGAGGCCGCTTTAACCCTTTTTGACGCCGGTGCCCTGACGGTTGATCTGCTGGTCCTTGTACGGGCTTAACACATGTCCTGGCGGACACAACGAAGAATGAAACTCAATCGAGCAGGGCGGGCAATGTTATCATTCCGCCCCCTTTGGTTATCCTGACCGGAACGCAAAACGTCGGGGGTCACTTTGACACTTCTTAACTGTTTCGACCCTTTGGTTTTGAATGTTCCGGTCAGGAAAACCAAAGAGGGCTCTAAAGTCGAGGCTCTCACAGTGATGTTTCGGTGGGAATTTCATATAAACCGGCACGGCCGGAGCGAGAGATGGCATCCGGCCACA
>JAVERV010000005.1:0-118468 GCA_034006945.1 Desulfobacterium sp.
TATTTTATTGGGTAAATAAAAAAAATAGATAAGTATGACCATTTTTTAAAATTTTACAAGTGCAAATTCAAGTGTTTCATTCTTCGTTGTGTCCGCAGGACATGTGGGTTATAGGAAACTCTCGTCGAAGCGTTGTTATTGGCGGAGTTTCCATGTTCGTTGCGGCAGGATGCCTCCCTCGCTCCGGCCGTGCCGGTTTATATCATATGAAAGTATTTCCCAGGTCAAGGATTATTATCTCCTGTATGGAGTATTCAGTCACCGAAACAATCATGAATAACAAAATAATACATCACTGGAAATCTGGATTAATGTTGATGTCAATCAAGCAAGAGTTGTTGAGTTTTGGACGATCCCACCCCCTCGGTCCATTATAGTTTGCTGAAAACATTCGGGACGGTTTTCTTTGACCCGGCTGAAGTTATCCATAAGTATAATTATTCCTGACTGAAAAATATTAAGAACCGATCTTGTTTATATAATGTTAAGCTCACAAGATTGTCTGTGTGCAGCGTGAAAATCACCGGTTCATCCGGTGGATGTTTTTGAAGGAAGGTTTGATAGGGAATTGAAAATATGAAATAAATTTGTTATCAGATAATAGCTGGAATATGGTTGGACCCGATCCTCGTAAGTCAAATCGCCATTGGATTTGAAGATAATCTTGAAAGGAGCATGCGAGCATGTTATTAGCGTTATTGATCATCTCTATTCTCCTGCAATTTGTTGCTGCGGGACTGGCATTCCTCCTGATTCGCAAGACCGGACGGATCGCCGCATGGCTGTTAATTTCCTCTGCCCTGCTGTTAATGGCATGTCGGCGGTCTATTTCTCTGATTAATACGCTTACTTCGGACTCGATCATCATTGATTCCTCAGCTGAGGGTGTGGCCCTGTTGATCTCTTGTCTTATGGTCACCGGCGTCTGGTTGATCGGCGGTGTCTTCGACAGGCTGAACAACCTGCGCGCTGCTACGCAATGCGAACTTGACAAACGAATTAAGGCCGAAGAAGAATTGAGCAAGAAAGAATTGCTGCTGCAGGAAATGGGCCGTATCGCCAAGATCGGCGCCTGGGAGTTGGATTCCGCTAGCGGTGAAGGGACCTGGACTGACGAGGTCGCCCGGATTCGCGACCTTGACCCCTCCGACAAGAGGACCATGGAGAAGGGCTTGAGCTTCTACCAGGGTGAGTCGCGCGCGAAAATCGACCGGGCGCTGCAGGAGGCAATCGAATCCCTCAAACCCTACGAGCTTGAACTGGAACTGGTGTCTGCTAAGGGTGTCCACAAGTGGGTCCGCACTATCGGCAGTCCCATCGTTGAAGATGGGAAGGTCGTGGGCGTGCGTGGCTCGATCCAGGACATCACGAAGGAGCGAAGCCTTGAAGCCCAACTGGGTCAAGCCCAGAAAATGGAATCGGTAGGAAGACTGGCCGGAGGCGTTGCCCACGACTTTAACAACATGTTGAGCGTCATTCTAGGCTATGCCGAGCTGGCCATGGAGAAGCTGAAGCCGGATGAGCCACTCTTTGAAAATTTGAACGAGATTTATAAGGCTGGCAAACGTTCGACGGATATCGTCAGGCAACTACTGGCTTTTGCCAGCAAACAAACAATATCTCCCAAGGTGCTTGACCTGAATGATGCCATCGAAAGCATGCTTAAAATGCTCCGGCGGCTCATCGGTGAAGACATTGATGTTGCCTGGCTTCCTGATGCAGACATATGGCCGGTAAAAGTTGATCCATCCCAGTTGAATCAACTTCTGGCAAATTTATGCGTCAACGCAAGGGACGCCATGAAAGGGGTTGGCAAGATAACCATCGAAACGAAGAATAAGATTTTCGATGAAGCGTACTGCGCTATTCACACCGGTTTTGTTCCAGGAAAGTTTGTGCTGCTTGCCGTCAGCGATAACGGTCACGGCATGATACCCGAGGTGATGGAAACGATTTTTGAGCCGTTCTTTACCACAAAAGATCAAAATAGAGGCACCGGGTTGGGACTGTCCACAGTATACGGTATCGTTAAGCAAAACAATGGCTTTATCAATGTCTACAGCGAACCGGATGAGGGAACGACATTTAAAATCTATTTACCCCGGCACAAGGGAATGGATGTTGAAGCGGATCGTGAAGTTGCTCAGGAATTGTCATTGAGCCAAGGAGAAACCGTGTTGTTGGTTGAAGATGATACATCTATCCTAAAAATTTGTGAAATAATGCTTAAAACAATGGGTTACAATGTGTTGCCTGCCAACACGGTAGATGAGGCAATCGAGCTGACAAAAAAAAATGCGAACAAGATCAAACTCCTGATAACGGATGTCGTCATGCCTGAAATGAATGGCCGGGAATTATCAGAGCAAGTAAAAAAACGATGTCCAGATATTAAAGTCCTCTTCATGTCCGGTTACACCGCAGATGTTATAGCACACCGCGGGGTGTTGGAACAAGGTGTACAGTTCATAGCTAAACCATTTTCAAGAGAAGAGCTTGCCAAAAAATTAAGAGAAACTCTGGATAATGGTTAGCAAAAGACTTAGGCACAAAATGAAAGCAAAACCTTTCAAAATCAAAACTTCGAGATTTCAAAAATCATTTTAAAGATGCTCCTACTTCTTCTTGTCTACATAGGCAGGCATATGTAGTTTTTATGACTGGTATGCAGATCTTCCCAAAAGAGTGGTGGCGCTTAACTGTGTCAGTATCAGCGGGAACTATAGAGTGGAGCCCGGCAAAACCGATGTTGACAGGGTTGAAGAATTAAGGGAAATATACGCTTTGGAACAACAAAAGAATACGTTGCGGTTTGATTTGAAAAAGGAGACCCAATTCAACCGGGAGGTGGAGTTGAATATGCAGATAAAAAAAATCACAGAACAGATAGATACTCATAAATCAAGGATATAAAGTTCCGGAGCAGACAATGGAAAAGCTTGACCCGATAACAGACGGTAGCAGCAAAGATATTGTTCAGGAAAATGTGGAAAAACTGAAGGCCATCTTCCCGGAAGTCATTGCTGAGGATAAAATTGACTTCCAGAGACTCAAAGAGACCCTTGGGGATTATATGGATACGCAGGAAGAGCGGTATGATTTTACCTGGTATGGAAAATCAAGGGCCCGGCGCATTGCCCAGACCCCGTCTACAGGGACCTTGCGGCCCTGCAAAGAGGAAAGCAAACACTGGGACACCACCGGTAATCTGTTCATTGAAGGGGACAACCTGGAGGTGTTGAAGCTCCTCCAGAAATCCTATCACAAAAGAATAAAGATGATCTATATAGATCCCCCCTACAATACGGGAAAAGAGTTCATCTACCCTGATAATTACAAGGACAATCTGAATACGTATTTAAGGTACACCGGCCAGATTGATGATGAAGGGTATAAATTCTCCAGCAATTCCGAGCAGTCCGGCCGTTATCACACCAACTGGCTCAATATGATGTATCCGAGACTCAAGCTTGCCAGAAATCTTCTTCAAGATGACGGGGTTATCTTTATTTCCATTGATGATAATGAGCAGAGCAATTTGAAAAAGATTTGTGATGAGATTTTTGGTGAGGATAATTTTATAGCCAATTTTATTTGGGAGAAACGGACTAACCGTGAAAATCGTAAACAGATATCGACAAGACATGATTATATTCTGTGTTATTGTCGGGACATATCATTAGAAGAGAATGCTATAAAGCTACTCCCAATGAATGAAGAAGCGCTTTCACGTTACACTAATTCAGATAATGATCCTCGTGGACGATGGAAATCCGATCCAGCGACTGCCCAGGCTGGACATGGAACTAAAAACCAATTTTATACTTTTATCGCTCCTAATGGAAAGGAACACCATTTGCAAAGTGGTAGATGCTGGCTTTACACTAAAGAAGTTATGGACTTGGCAGTAAAAGAGGATTGTATTTGGCTTGGGAGAGATGGTAATGGTGTTCCAAGAATTAAAACATACCTAAATGCAAAAGATCGCGGATTGACCCCTGAAACTGTTTGGTTTGCGAAAGATGTCTTTACAACAGAAAAAGCAAAAATTGCTTTAAAGGGATTATTTGCAGGGAATGCAGTTTTTGAAACACCAAAGCCTGTTGAATTGTTGAGTCGGTGTTTAGACCTATCTTCTGGTAAAAATGATATTGTTCTGGATTTTTTTGCAGGATCAGCTCCAACCGCTCATGCTGTTATGAAACAAAACAAAGAAGATTACGGCAACCGAAAGTTCATAATGGTTCAGCTACCTGAGCCTTGTGAAAAAAATTCTGAAGCCATCAAAGCAAGTTACAAGACCATTGCCGACATCGGCAAAGAACGCATCCGCCGAGCAGGGGAAAAGATCCTAGAAGAAAACCAGGGCAAAGAAGGCATAGAAAACCTGGATATCGGTTTCAAGGTGTTTAAGCTCGATTCATCCAATATCAAACCCTGGGATGCAGACTTTGACAACCTTGAAGAGGCGCTTTGGGATTCAATAGAAAATATCAAAAAGGATCGAACCAGGGACGATGTTCTTTACGAGCTTTTGCTTAAATTCGGCCTTAATCTGACCCTGCCCATTGAAGAGCGGAAGATTTCAGGCAAAACAGTCTATATCACCGGCCTTGGCGCCTTGGTGATCTGCCTTGATTCCAAGGTGACCATTGAAGCTGTGGAGGGGATTGGAAAACTCAAAGACGAGCTTGAACCTGAGATCATGCGGGTGGTTTTCAAGGACAGCGGGTTTGAAAATGATGTGGTCAAAACCAATGCCATTCAGATTCTCCGGCAATATCATATTGAAGATGTAAAGAGTCTGTAAGGGGGCCGCATGATGAAGCTTAAATTCAATCCAGATCTTGATTATCAGAAGGATGCAGTCGATTCTGTGCTGGGCATTTTTGAGGGGCAGAAGATCCGCCAAATCAACTTCAGCGTACCCACAAGTTTTGATCTGTTTAAGACACAATCGGATCTGGGGATCGGAAATAAGCTGGAACTGCTGGATGATGAGGTGCTGGAAAATGTCCGCCGCATGCAGATCAAGCAGGGGTTAAAGCAATCAAAGTCCTTGGACTCAATGGACTTTACCGTTGAAATGGAGACAGGCACGGGTAAAACCTATGTTTATCTTCGGTCTATTTTTGAAATGAACAGGATTTACGGGTTTACAAAATTTATTATTGTGGTGCCGTCCATTGCGGTCAAGGAGGGGGTATATAAGTCTTTGCAGATCACGGAGCAGCACTTCAAGGGGCTGTATGAGAATGTTCAGTATGATTATTTTATCTACGACTCTCAAAAACTGGGAGAGGTCAGAAATTTTGCCACAAGCGATTACATCCAGATCATGGTGATCAATATTGATGCGTTCCGCAAAAGCTTTACCGACCCTTTAAAGGAGACAAAGGCAAATATTATTCACCGGACCAATGACCGCCTGAACGGGACAAAACCCATTGAATTCATCCAGGACACCCACCCCATCATCATTATTGATGAACCCCAGAGTGTGGACAGCACACCCAAATCAAAAAAAGCCATATCCTCGTTAAATCCGTTGTGTACCCTCAGGTATTCTGCCACGCATAAAGAAAAGTATAACCTTCTGTATAAGCTCGATTCAATAGATGCCTATGAACAAAAGCTGGTCAAGCAGATTGAGGTGGCAACAGTCAAGGTGCAGGACGGACACAACAAGGCCTATGTCAAACTGTTGGATGTCAACAATAAAAAAAGCCCGATCACGGCAAGAATCGAATATGATGAAATGAAGGGCGGCAAGATTAAGAGGGAAAAGAAATGGGTGCGATCCGGGGTGGATCTGTATGAACTTTCAAAGGGCCGAAGCCTTTATGAGGGCTATATTATCAATGATATCTACTGCGAGGAGGGCAGCGAGTACATTGATTTCACAAGCAAGCCCGAGGTCATCCGGCTGAATCAGTCCATTGGGGATGTCAATCCAGATGAATACAAACGCCTTCAGATCCGAAAAACCATTGAAGAACACCTGGAAAAGGAACTGCGCCTGAACAAACAGGGCATTAAGGTTTTAAGCCTGTTTTTCATCGACAGGGTCTCAAATTACCGTTTCTATGATGAGGACGGGAATCCCCAAAAGGGCAAGTATGCTCAAATATTTGAAGAAGAGTATGAAATTTTGATTAAAAAGCCCAAATATCACACCCTTTTTAAAGAGGTGGATGTGAAGTCCCTGCCCGGCCAGGTTCACAATGGATATTTTGCCATTGACAGGAAAACAGATGCCAGGGGAGAAAATCTGTATAAAGAATCAAAGGGTGAGGGGACAACCATTGCCGACGGGTCTGCCTATGAGCTGATCATGAAGGACAAGGAAAAACTGCTCAGTTTTGATTCCAAATTGAAGTTCATCTTTTCCCACTCTGCTTTGAAAGAGGGATGGGATAATCCCAATGTATTCCAGATCTGCACCTTGAATGAGACGGCATCAGTCATGAAAAAGCGCCAGGAAATCGGAAGGGGGATGCGCATCGCCGTGAATCAGGAAGGCGAGCGGGTCTATGGGTTTGATGTCAATACCCTTACCGTCATGGCCAATGAATCCTATGACGAGTTTGTCCGTAAGCTCCAACGGGAAATTGAAGACGAGGAAGGGATTCGGTTTGGGGTGGTGGAAAAGCACTCCTTTGCCAATATCGTTGTTGAGGACGAACACCATGACCCACAATATTTAGGTGCCGATATTTCTGAAAGAATCTGGGTACATCTTCTGGAACAAGGCTATATTGACCAAAAGGGCAAAGTTAAGGATGGGCTGCGCAAAGATTTAAAGGCCAATTGCGTCAATTTGCCGGAGGATTTAAAAGAACAGGCAGGCCAGATCACAGCCTCCTTGAAAAAAGTGGCTGGCAGCCTGAATATCAAAAATGCAGGTGAAAAAAAACCGGTTAATCTGAACAAGGCAGTTTATCTGGGTGAGGAATTTAAAGAGCTCTGGAATCGGATCAAATACAAAACCACCTTCAGGGTGGATTTCAAAGTGGATGCGCTGGTTAAAAAATGTGCCGAATATATTAAACATAACCTGATCGTTGGGCGGACAAAATTTATCTATGAAAAAGAGAAGGTGAAAATTTTAAAAGGCGGTATTAAAGGGGGTGACATCCAGGAGAGCATCCATGTGTATGAAGCCAAAGATTTTCAACTGCCCGACATCATCAGTATTCTTCAAAATGAGACCAACCTGACGCGAAAAACATTGGTTGAGATCTTAACCACCTGCGGCCGTCTGGATGATTTTAAAAACAACCCTCAAAAGTTTATTGATGAGGTCAGCAGCATCATCAAAAATCAAATGCGCCATGCCCTAGTGGACGGGATAAAATATGAAAAGATCGGCACTGACCATTATTATGCCCAGGAACTATTTGAAAACCAGGAGCTGAATGGCTATCTCAACAGGAACATGCAGGCGAGTAAAAAATCTGTGTATGAGTATGTGGTATATGATTCAGATGTGGAAGCCGACTTTGCCAGATCCATGGAGCAGAGCCAGGATATCAGGATGTACGCCAAGCTGCCGGACTGGTTTAAAATAGACACCCCCCTTGGCAGCTATAACCCGGACTGGGCAGTGCTGGTGGACCGGGAGAATGAAGAAAAACTATACTTTGTGGTTGAAACCAAAGGGGATATGTTCTTTGATATGCTTCGTCCGGCTGAGCAGGCGAAAATAGATTGCGGTCAAAAACATTTCAGCGCCCTGGATAAAAAAGTCGGATTTGCCGTTGCAGATAGATTTCAAACATTTATAAATAGGGTGGTTTGATACTAAAGGGTGTTGAAACGATTGTTTCTTTTGCTAATAAAATCGAACACTTACACCACAATAGGCTTTTCGGAGTTTTTCAGTATAAAGCACTGAAATGATAAGGTTTCTTTAAATGCTTTTCAACACCCTTTACTACTATATTATTTCCCACGAGAAAACGATACTGACGATCTTTTTTTGACAAATGCTGAAAAAACTGATATTTACCAGGTTAAATCGAAATTAGGAACCAAAGAGAGGTTATGTCAGGCAAAAGCCATCCCAACCGTGTGGGGTGGCTTTTTTATTATCAAGGTCCTCTTCCGCTTAAAAACAAGTTTACAAGGAGGATTCACGATAACATGGTAAACTATTTTATATGAAACTCCCGCCGAAGGGTTGTTATTGGCGGTGTTTCAATATTCGTTGTGGCCGGATGCCATCTCCCGCTCCGGCCGTGCCGGTTATAAAGAAACTTTTAATGAATTTACAGAGACTTTTTTACACTAACTGAAAAACTGCTGATGAAGCCAATGCCGACAACCCACCCTCAAAAAAACCAGGGGCAAATCTGAAAGAGGAGAAAGAGAACAATGGTTAAGCCTGTAGACAAATCAATGCTCAAGTCCATAAAGTGGAAAAGGTTTGAGCTTGATTTTAAGCGTAAACCATACATCATGGGCATCCTTAACACCACGCCGGATTCGTTTTCCGACGGAGGGCGTTATCAGAGCCTTGACAAGGCCGTTGAACATGGGCTGGCCCTGGTCGAGGCTGGGGCCGATATTTTAGATATCGGAGGAGAATCCACCCGGCCATTTGCAGTCGATGTGACGGCCCAGGAGGAGATGGACCGGGTCGTTCCAGTAATAGAGGCTCTGTCAAAAAAAATAGATGTTCCCATATCCATCGACACTATAAAGGCCAGGGTTGCCCAGGAAGCCGTCCGGGCTGGGGCAGCCATAATCAACGACATCTCAGCCATGGAACATGATCCAGACATGGTTAACGTGGTTTCAAAGGCACAACTCCCCGTAATTCTCATGCACATGAAGGGAACGCCTTCCACCATGCAGATAGATCCCACCTATGAAGATCTCCTGGGCGAGATAACCATCTATCTTGCAGCCAGGGTCAAGGTTGCCCTGGAGGCTGGCATTGACAAAAGTATGATCATACTTGATCCGGGTATCGGATTTGGCAAGACAGTGGAACATAATCTTATGCTCATCCAGCATATAGATAAAATCGGAGCGCTTGGCTACCCGGTTCTCATGGGACCCTCCAGAAAAACCTTTGTTAGAAAAATCCTTTCCCATGTAACAGAAAGGAGAGTCAAGGCAGACGACCCTGAGGCAGAACTTGGAACCATGGCAGCCTCAGCTGCCTGCCTGATGAACGGTGCTCAAATTGTCCGTCTGCATGACGTTAAAACCTTTGCCCCCATGGCTAGGATCATTGCCGCCATTTCAGGATACGACCATTGCCAGCAAGATTGAGCCCCAGAGTGTCTGGACCTTGTGGAGATGGATTTCAAAATTGGTCTTGATTCCTGTCTTTACACTGTTGCTTATTTTCTTGCACCCGGGAACCTGTGAAGACCGATATTTGCAGGGGGCACCGGTCAGCTCAAGAAAGCTTTCCAGTGCCGTGCCTTAAAGGAAATCAGCCCTGGGGATCCCATGGGCGGTCAGTCCCTTTTTCAGGGTAGAACAATGTATTGCCTGGATTTGTTGGCCACACTTTGAATATCGTCCAGTGTGTGACAATTCTGGCAGCGTAGCTGGAGGAGAAAACTGGCCCCTGCCCGGTGTTTGCCCGGGCTTGTCAGGTGTTCCAGACCCACTGCCCCAGGCATGTATACAGCGGTTTTAAATGGATCGATTTCACCCCAGTTAACCGCGGCCACGTCCGCCACCGGAACCGCCTTGATGTCGGCTGCAGATTTCTGGTTTCCCAGCCTGTAGGGAAAGGAAATATGGTGCCACAGACGGGCCGCAGAAATATCGTGAACGGAAAAGGCCATGTTGTAGACCGTTTTTTGAAGCAGACCAGAAAGATCCACATCATCCATCAGGTCATCGTCATTCCCGGTTTTAAGATCACGCAAAAGGGTCACGGTCCAGATGTTGTTCCGGTAGTCAAACTCCCTTGTGGAGGTGATGTCGTGCTGGCTGGAATCATAGATAAACCCCACTGTACGGGTTATGCGTGCGCCGGGTTCCATTTTTTTCACAATATCATCCAGCAGGGCCGTTGCCTGGTCCGGGGTGGTGATGCCCAACTGATCGGTCCAGAACGCTTCCCAGCCGGGGGTGTAGTCCGGCCTTTCCATATCGCCTGCCAGATAGAGCAGGTAGTGAACGTCAATGGCGTTCACCTTGTCTTCAGAGTCAAAATCGTAATCCTGATAGATTACCTTCATGGGGATGTAATCCAGGCTTTCAATAGCAGTGAGGGCGTCCCGGGTTGTGATCAGCTTCCCGGTTTCATCGGCCAGAAAATAGTTCTTGAATAGTACCTTTGGTGGGTTGAAAACAAACCGGGGCAGGGGTGCGCCCTTCCAGACGCCGCCTTCCAGGGGCTGGTCCTCCCGCAGGCGGTCTCCCTTGGCACGCACCCAGTTGGTGGGCGGGGTTCCCAGCGAATCACGCTTACGTCCGGCATATTCGGTCTGGAATTTTCCCCGGCTCACATAGGTGTCTTCAGCATAGCCCATGGGGCCGCTTCGGGCGCCCCGCCAGTGCCACATGTCCAGGCCAAAGGCATTCACGTCCTCATCCCCGTCAGCCAGCACATAATGCCGGCTGTCTTTGGTGTTCAACGGCATCTCATTCATGTCCATGTGACAGGAGATATAGCACCCCACACTGTCAAAGCCTTTAACCGGTTTTTGCGGATCCTCGAACATGATGGAGAGGCGGTCTTCCTCGAAATTTTCAGGGTCCGGCACCTGGGCCCATTTCTTACCGTCAAAGACGATCAGATTCCGGAACTGTCCGGCAAACGTCTTGGAACTCTCCCACTGGAAGTTCAGGGCGATTTTTTTCTGATCTATGGCGGCCCGTACTTCCATCCCCAGTACGGGTGTCTGGGGGTGGGAAATGGGCCCGCGGTCTCCCACCGTTATTTTCCGGGGATCTTCGCAGCCCATCACAAGGATAACCAGAAACAATGCCAGTATGGTAGTTTTTTTGTGCATCATGGGAAACATCTCCTTTTTCTAAAGTGTGCTTTCTGCCGGGTGTACAACCGTGCGATCCAAAGAGAGGTATCTTTCTCCAACCATGTAAATCAATGCTGTTGCAGCAACTGTTCCTGCAATCAGGCCCCATTCGCTGGGTGTGCTGGTGTAGGCGGCAATGGAACCGTCAATGGACTGACGTAGCTGACCTGCGATTACAAATATATGCTTGTCCATGTACATGCCGATCAAAACTAAAAAACCGGCCAGCTCAATCCAGCCGGGTTTTCTTCTGGTACGGGTCAGCAGCAGCAGAAAAGGGATCACAATACCGATTCCCAGAAAGAGAACCCAGAACTGAAGGCTGTAGGGGGATGAAACAACGAAAAATGCATCCGGAGCCTTGGCGTACACGGAGGCGATGAGCCGCCATACTGTAAAGACAAGGCCAATACCCAGCAGCACCGTCAGAATGGTTCCCAGCTCCCGCAGGGCCTGCTCCAGATCCTCGCCCATGGGCCGGCCATTAAGAAAATAGGTAAGAACCGTCACAGAGATCATGGCTGCGATGCCCGAGATCACCGATGAAAATACAAACCACACCGGGGTCCCGCTGCCGAACCACAGGGTCCGGTCCAGAATCACCGAGAAAATTCCCCCCAGAATACTGGTAGCCACCACTGCGGTGATCAGGGTGATCACGGAAAACACGAAGGCCATTTTTGCACGGCCGTTATGAATGGCCAGAAACTCCAGCATCAGAAGCACCAGATAAATCCCGTACACCGTGCCCATCCACCACAAGGGGGAGGTAAAGCCCGGGTGCAGGATAAAATGATGGACCCGGCTGAACTGTCCCAGGTCCATGGCCAGCATGGCCAGAGACGGCACCAGAAAGGAAATCGCCATAAAATGAGCCCGTTTCTGAAGCAGTTGGAACCGCCGGATCTTGAGCAGTTCAAAGAAGTTGGCGGTGAGACACAGGCCGCTGGCGGTCAGGGCCAGGAAAACATACCCGGCGATGATGATGTTCCAGGGGACCTGGTCCGAGGAGGCGAACACGGCCTGTCCCTTAAGCTGGATCTGTACAGCACTGAAAACACCCAGGGCCAGCAGGGCCAGGAGAATGACCATCACCAGGTAAATCAATGGGGTTTTGCGGGATGCCAGTTGATTGTTTTTCATGGATTAAACCCTCCTTTCCGTTTTTGGCAGGCCGTAGTAGATCTGGGGATGCGTCAACTTTTCTGGCAGCAGCGCAACGCCCTTGCGGGTGAAAATCATCCGGGACACTTCACTGTCCGGATCATTTAGATCACCGAAATACCGCGCATGTGCCGGACAGGCTTCGGTGCAGGCGGTGGTGATATTGCCGGCATCGATCCGGTGCTGACAGAACGTGCACTTCAGCACCACACCGCCCGGGTAGGTTCCCCCGGAAGGATTGGGCCGGCGAAAGGTGAAGGGGGGTTGTTTGTTGAAATGGCGGATCTGGTAGGGGCAGGCCTGCATGCAGTATTTGCAGCCGATGCACCGGGTCAGATCCTGCACCACGATCCCATCCTCCCGTTTATAGGTGGCCCCCACGGGGCAGACTGGGACACAGGCCGGATTTTCGCAATGCATGCACTGCATGGGCTGGAAATAGGTGTCAAGATAGGACCCTCGGGATACCTCCATGGTCAGTACATCGATGTACCCGATGCCCCGGGGGGTGCTGTTTTCCCGGATACAGGCGATGGTGCAGGCATTGCAGCCCACACATTTTTCAAGGTCGATAAACATGCCGTAGCGAGGGCCTTCGTCTTTTTTCTCAATCGCAGGCAAGGGTGTTTCCGCCTTAGGCGCCAAAGGAATCGTCAAGCTGACGGCAGTGGAAATTCCCGCTGCGCCGGCCCCTTGAATAAAAGTTCTTCTGGAAATTGCCACTTGATCCTCCTTGTCAGATTTGATGATAGGATGCTTTGCTGGCGTTGATTTTTTTATGTTAAATTCCAACTAAATTGGCCTCCGCAAGAGCACCCGTAAAGGGAGCCCCTACACTCGACTCGGTCTGTTTTATCGTGTTTCATTTATTTAGATTGCTGATTCTGGTCAAGTATGGGGAAGGTGGCTCCGGCTTCGGGAAAAACTGCCACCCGGCTGTTTGTTTTCATCATTCTGGCTGCCCGGTCGATCACCCCCTGGGGATGATGGAACTGTTTAAACATGGCGAGGCGCTTGACCTCATGGTCACCTAGGGTCGGCACATGAAACAAAAGTTCATACTGACGGATCAAGTGCATGGAGTAGTATAAAAGAAATTTTTCCTCCACATTGATACCGGGCTTGACAGTTTCAAGGAACCAAAGGGTTCTCCTGGGGCCAAGGAGCCTGAGAATTTGCTTGAGAAGCCATTGGGGAAGGGAACGATCGGGAAGAACGATATCGTCAAGTCCGTTTTCAGCCTTGAGGAATCCCATGACAACCCCTCCGGTTTTAAGCGCCGGCAGAGAATTTGCCACCCCCTTCATGCTCTGTTTGAAGTTAAAGTCCATGGGAAAAGAGTTGACGATGATTCCATCCACAGGCCCTTTAAGAAAACGCCCGGAATGATCAATGTTAAATTCCACCCCTTTTCGGTGAACATTGACGGCATCTCCAGAAAAGGCGGCAACAATGGCTCCAGAACGATCAAGGCAGACATTGACACAAAAAATGGGGGTATTGATCAAAGAACAGGCCTCCTCAAGATCCAGGCGGAACGAGTTATCTTCCGGTGCCATGCCCACCCGGTTCACCAGATAGGGAGGTCGGGAAATGAGCGCATGGTGAACGCCGATACAGTTGGCGGAAGCCAGACCCGGAAGAATGTTTTTCAGCCCTCCGCCAAAACCTGCCCAGAGATGAGGCTCCACAAGACCCAGGGAAATGATGAAATCAGCTTTAAAAATGGCCCGATTAAGCTCCACAGGCGTGCCCCTTGAAGTGGTGCCGAAGCTATGTTTTGCCTTTTCATCAAAGGCATCGTGGTTTTTCCAGGTGATTTTTGCAAGTGCCTGTTTGCCCACCTTTTCTTCCATCTGACTCTGGGTCATGGCCGTATGAATGCCAAGGGCCGACATCAGGGTGATGCTGTCAAAATCAGCCCCGGCCCGTTCAAGCCGGTCAAGAATCTGGTTGAAAAAACGATGCACCGGGGTTGGGCGGGTGTTGTCATCCACAACTATGAGTATTTTTTTCTTCTTTAAGTCCATGGCTTCAAGGGGTGCCATGGCAATGGGACTGTTCAGGGAGTGTTCAATCAGAAGAGATTCATCCATCTCTGTATCTTGATGGTGATGTTTGGATACAGGCCCTGGCCATAGAAGATCCCAGGAGTCCGGGACTTTGAGATCAAGGAGATCATCTCCCCATGGTAGTTGAATATTCACGATTTTCTCCTGCTGTTTTAATAACCGAAACTGCCGAAGCAAGGGATGGCCAACGGCCACAATGAATAATGGTGTTCTGTTATTAGTGATACCCCTTACCCTTGATCGTTGTCAATAGACTCGTGGTTAACCCGTCAATTCTTATTAATGAGAATTGCCCGTGTGGATTTTTTTCCATGTTAAAAGATTGTTTTCTCTGGTATTCTCGCATCAAATCAAATTGATTAACAAAGATTAAGGGACTTGGAGATTATTTATTGGTTTCCGAGTCCCTCATTATAGGGGGATTTTATGGGAAAATCTGTACAACGGAGAATTTTATCTCAATCTCTGGAATTTAAGGAGTTCTGGCAAAAGAAAGGACCCTTCCGCTATGCCCTGACAAGCAGGGAATATCCACCAATTTTGCTGGACCTTGACGAGTGGATCTTTTCAGATGATTTGAAATCACTGTTAAAGGAGCTGATGCAATGGGAACAGAGAAAAATGAAAATTGTGTCGGCACCTTTTAACCCTAATAAAACAAACGTTTTAAAGCCGGATGAGCTGACACCCTGGAGAGTTTTAAATTTTCCCAAGGAGTGGGAAAGTGCTGTCTGTTCGGCATTTACCCCGGTTGGCTACCTGACTGAAGAGGTTACCGGGATTATTGATTCCAACAATCCGGTAGGTGAGATGGGAAATCTGGAAGAGGCTTTTTTTGACCTGCTTTCCGTTCAGGTTAATTTTATCGGGTATGTTCTCCTGGGGCCCGAGCCTCTGCTGTCGCCTGACTCTGCCTTTGTGGATGATTATTTGAGAGAGTGGATTGACGATGAGGCTTAATAGATAGTAGGTAGTGACACTCTCTACTACCTACTATCTACTGTTTTAAAAGGAGAATATTACTGGAAGAAGGTGAAGGGAGCGGTTTACCTCAACGGTGGGTTTTACCTCCCATTCAGTGCATAGAGCTTTACCGTTTAAAAGGGTGTTTATTTCGTCTTTGATCCTGTCAAGGTCGATGATGGGATGACGGGAAAACACCGTTGGAAGGCCAAAGGTAAGGTTGCAGGCAAGGCATTTGCCCGGGCGCTGTTTCAGGTGAAATTCAAATATCAGCCTGTTGGCCTCTATTTTTGAAAATTTCAGGCTGATGTCATAGGCACCTTCGGAGGCATCCCCGTAAAGAGCCTCAAAAAAAATGTCAGCCCTATCAGCCGGAAAAATTTTATCCAAGCGTTCATCTGTAAAAAGATCCATAGCATCAGTCTTATTCATGATGATAATATCTCTCCAGGGGTTAAAAATTATCAAACAAAATTTAAACTACTCAACAACCCGGGAAAGTTATAATATTTATTCTTTTTGTGCAAGGACTTAAATTTTTCCGGTAACGATGAGACGTTCAACCATTCGGATGTAATCAATGCCGGCGGCTTTAAAACCTTTGGTGCCGTACTTCATGTTTGCCTCGATAACCATGGGTTTCCCCTGGTATTCCATGATGTCAAGCCCCACATCGTCCCAGTTACACCGTCTGGCCGTATCAAGGGCGAGTTCCATTGCCTGGCAGGAGAGATCGGAAAAATCAATTTTCCCTCCCTGGGAGATGTTTGTTCGAAACTCGTTCTCTTTTGCCCTTCGCCAAAAGGCAAGTACGATCTGTCTGCCGATTACGATTACCCTCATATCCCTGTCAGCTGGCAGGTACTCCTGGATATAGGCAGGTCCGGGAATTTCCAGATAGGTGTTAAGGTCCTTGGGGGTCTTGATCAGAAAAACCCCTTTCCCCCTGGATGATCCCCTGGGAATTTTAGCAATGAACGGGAAGCTGAAAAAATCGGTGATGGTCTGTTTCTGATTCTTCCCATAAAAGAGTCTGGTTCTGGGGTGGGGTATGTTGAGGAGGTTGAACATGGCGGTCTGCTTGATTTTATCCAGGGCAAATGCATAGTTGTCAACGCTCGGAAAAGTTTTTTTACCCATGGCGCTGAACAGGCCTGCATAAAAGGCCGTGGGCCAGTAAATGGTTGGTGCACGGCGAATGAGGTCCATTTCCCGGTCGGTGTAATCCCAGAAGTTGGGTTTGAATCCAAGGGTCGTGACGAGTTTACTTCGCCCAAGCCGGGCACCAAGCGCAATAAAAGGTACACACTCCTGTTCACCTGGCAGGGGTAATATGGGTGACTGCTGAAGGGAATGCGAGGATTCCATAGACTCTCAACTGTATCCGCTGGGGTTGTTTTTCTGCCACCGCCATGAATCCCGGCACATCTCGTCAAGGGATTTTTCTGCACGCCACCCAAGCTCCGCCTCGGCCTTGGAAGGATCAGCCCAGCAGGCGGCAATATCACCTGCTCTTCTCGGGGCTATGACAAAGGGGATCGTTTGTCCTGAGGCCCGCTCAAACCCTTTGATCATTTCAAGGACCGAGTTACCCCTTCCCGTACCAAGATTGTAGGTAACGACCCCCGGGTTTGTCATCAGCTTGGGGATGGCCTTGATGTGGCCGGATGCAAGGTCTGATACGTGGATATAGTCCCTCACGCCCGTGCCGTCCGGAGTGTTGTAGTCGTCGCCAAACACCTTGACACTGGCATGCTTTCCAACGGCCACCTGGGTAATATAGGGTACAAGATTGTTGGGAATGCCGTTGGGGTCTTCACCCATAAGCCCGCTTGCATGGGCACCCACCGGGTTGAAGTATCGCAAAAGTGCAATGTTCCAGGCGTTGTCAGATAGATAAAGGTCTTTCAAGATCTCTTCGATCATCAGTTTTGTCCGGCCGTAGGGGTTGGTGACGCTCAAGGGGAAATCCTCCTGAATGGGAAGGGTGACGGGATCACCGTAAACCGTTGCCGATGAGCTGAATACGATGTTCTTAACCGAAAACCGAGCCATTGTCTCAAGGAGTACCAGAGTGCCTGTGATGTTGTTATGATAATAGGCAAGGGGGATTTCAACGGATTCGCCCACGGCTTTTTTCCCGGCAAAATGGATTACGGCGTCAAACGGATCTTTCGCATGGGTCTTAAAAACAGCTGCCAGACTCTCCTGGTCGAGAAGGTCAACCCTGTGGAAGGCCAGGGCCTTGCCGGTGATGGTTTCAACCCGTTTCAGGGATTCTTCGCTGCTGTTTGAAAGATTGTCCACAATCACAACCTCCCACCCCTGATTTAAAAGATCGATGCAGGTGTGACTGCCTATATATCCGGCTCCGCCTGTTACAAGAATTTTCATATAAGCCTGTTCCTTGTTAATTTTCCTTGAACCGTTCAAGATGTGTTGATACTCTTCTATGGCTTTACTCATAAAAAAGATTCTTATACAAAATCAGAGAGGTGTCAATGATCACTTTTAATGAAATCGGAATAATCCATTCCCCCCACAGGGAACCAAAGGGTGCGCCCATCCAGCCGGCCGGTGCAGCTGAATTTAAAGGCAGGGTGGAGGTTTTTCCTCAATTTCAAGAGGGCCTTGCCGATCTCGACGGGTTTGAAAGGATCATTCTGATTTATCATTTTCACCTTTCAAATGGGTTTGACCTCATGGTAAAACCCTTTCTGGACGATCAAAAGCGCGGGCTTTTTTCCACCAGGGCCCCCAAACGTCCCAACCCCTTGGGACTCTCCATTGTCCGGCTGCTTGGAGTCGAAAACAACATCCTTCATATCCAGGGTGTTGATATCGTGGATAAGACCCCCTTGATAGACATTAAACCCTATGTGCCTCAATTTGATTCTTTTCCCGATTCCAGGGCAGGGTGGATCGATGCTGCCCACCTGTCTGCCCGCTCCGTTCGGGCAGACAATAGGTTTAAATAGTCTTTAGAATTTCCGGGAGATCTTGACATACTTTCCCATTGGGAGTAGGTTTAGTTCTTTAATGCAAACAATCAAAGGGGAGGATACAATGACTGAAATTATAGATATCAGGGCAAGGGAAATTCTTGATTCCCGGGGAAATCCGACAGTTGAGGTCGACGTTGCTCTGGCCTGCGGGGCACAGGGACGTGCGTCAGTACCTTCGGGAGCTTCAACTGGAACCCGTGAAGCCCTTGAGATGAGAGACAAAGACTCAAGTCGTTTTCTCGGCAAGGGGGTGTTAAAAGCCGTTGCCAATGTTAACGAGGTAATAGCGCCTGAAATCATAGGTTTTGACACCCTGGATCAGGCAGGGCTTGACAGAACCATGATCGACATGGACGGCACGGAAAACAAGTCCCGTCTTGGCGCAAATGCAATATTGGGCGTCTCCATGGCAGCCTGCCGGGCCGCAGCAAAGGCGGCAGAGATTCCCCTTTACCGGCACATTGGCGGGATCAACGCAAGGATTCTTCCAGTCCCCATGATGAACATCATCAACGGCGGAGCCCACGCAGCCAACAATCTGGACATTCAGGAGTTCATGATTCTTCCCTTTGGCGCATCTTCCTTTTGTGAAGCTGTACGCATGGGTGCCGAGACCTTTCATTATTTAAGTAAAATTTTGAAAAAAGAAGGGCTCAGCACATCGGTGGGAGACGAGGGCGGCTTTGCCCCGAATCTTAAGTCCAATGAAGAGGCCATTGAGTATATCATCAGGGCCATTGAAGAGGCGGGGTACAGGCCGGGCAAGGATATAGGCATCGCCCTTGATGCAGCTGCAAGCGAATTTTATAAAAACGGAAAGTATGTGTTTGAATCAGAGGGGCTTTCGCTTACGGCCGAAGAGCTGGTGGACTACTATGAATCCCTCATGACCAGATACCCCCTTTACTCGGTTGAAGATGGTCTTGCCGAGGAGGACTGGGCCGGCTGGCAGATGATGACAACCCGACTCGGGGAATCCCTCCAGATTGTGGGCGATGATGTCTTTGTGACCAACCCTGATATCTTCCGACGGGGAATCGCCGAGGGCATAGGGAATTCAATCCTGATCAAACTCAATCAGATAGGAACCGTGACCGAAACCCTTGATACCATACAGATGGCAAAGGCATCGGGATACACCACGGTGATCTCCCATCGATCCGGTGAAACCGAAGATACCTTTATTGCGGATCTTGCCCTTGGAGTCAATGCGGGTCAGATCAAGACAGGTTCTCTATCCAGAAGCGACAGGGTGGCAAAGTACAATCAGCTCATTCGCATTGAAGAGGCCCTTGGTGTTGGAGCCAACTTTCCGGATGATCTGTTTGTATAATCAATGTCTGATACCACCAAGTATATATTTGTCACAGGAGGTGTCGTATCCTCCCTTGGTAAGGGGCTGGCCTCCGCCGCCATTGGAATGCTCCTTGAGAGCCGCGGACTCAGAATAACCATCCAGAAACTGGACCCTTATATCAATGTGGACCCCGGCACCATGAATCCGTTTCAGCACGGTGAGGTCTTTGTGACGGACGACGGGGCGGAAACAGACCTTGATCTGGGACATTACGAGCGGTTCACAAGGGCAAAACTTGGGAAAAACAATAACTTTACCACGGGCAAGATCTACCATTCGGTCATTACCAAGGAAAGAAGGGGAGAGTACCTTGGGGGAACAGTCCAGGTTATTCCCCACATCACCGACGAGATAAAGCGCTGTATCTCCCTTGTGGCCCATGGGGTGGATGTGGTCATAGTTGAAATCGGCGGTACCATAGGAGATATAGAGTCCCTGCCGTTTCTTGAGGCCATCCGCCAGTTGAAGGCAGATCTTGGCCGCGACAACGTCATCTACATCCACCTGACCCTGGTTCCCTATATTGGCACGGCAGGGGAACTGAAAACCAAACCCACCCAGCACAGCGTCAAGGAATTGAGGGGTATCGGTATCCAGCCGGACATCCTTCTGTGCCGCACGGACCGTTTTCTTTCCCCTGAGATAAAGGCAAAAATAGCCCTTTTCTGCAATATTGACGAGGATTCCGTGTTCACTGCCAAGGATGTGGAGTGCATCTACGAGGTTCCCCTGGTTTACAACGAGGAGGGTCTTGGTGATAAGATTCTCCAGAAGCTCAACATCTGGGCCCGGGCTCCCCAGCTTGAAGAGTGGCGGGACATGGTAGATAAATTTAAAAATCCCCGGTCCAGGGTGACCATTGCCATTGTGGGTAAGTATGTGGATTTCACAGAATCCTACAAGAGCCTCAACGAAGCACTCACCCACGGCGGAATTGCCAACGAGTCAAGCGTGGAGCTTGTGTTTGTCGATTCTTCAACCCTTAATCTTGAAAACTATCAGGAGATCCTTGAAAAGGCTGATGGAATACTCGTGCCCGGCGGTTTTGGTCCAAGGGGGATTGAGGGAAAGATTCTGGCTGTGACCTATGCCAGGGAAAACAAGGTGCCCTTTTTCGGTATCTGCCTTGGTATGCACATGGCCGTTGTGGAATTTGCCAGGAACGTGGCCGGCATGGAAGATGCCCATGGAGCTGAGTTTAATCCGCGCACCCCATATCCTGTTATCTATCTCATGACGGAATGGTTCGATGAGCGTTCAAAAAAGATTGAAAAACGCGACATCCTGTCAGACAAGGGTGGCACCATGCGTCTTGGAGCCTATCCCTGCGATCTTATTGAGGATTCTTTGGCCATGAAGGCTTATGGGGTAAAATCCATATCGGAAAGACACCGTCACAGGTACGAGTTCAACAACGAATATCGAAAGGCGCTTGAGGAGGCGGGACTTGTGATCAGCGGCACCTCGCCTGATGAAACCCTTGTGGAAATTGTGGAGATAAAAGATCACCCCTGGTTTCTGGCCTGCCAGTTTCATCCCGAGTTTAAATCCAGACCTGAAGAGCCCCATCCGCTGTTCAGGGAGTTCATACGCGCTGCCCTGAAAAATAAATAGCTGTAAGCTACTAACAGCTCATAGCTAACCGCTAACCGCTTCAATCTTCTCAGCTATCTTCTCAGCCGAGTCACCAAAAAGCGTCTCAATACTCACAAGGTCAAGGAGCTTATCATCCCATTTAAGGTTTCCTGACTCAAGGATGATATCTTTTATCCTTGCATGCTTGCCGCCAAGGGCCTTGGTCTTCTTCAACAGGGACACCTCGTTCGCCGTCTTGAATCCCACATTTAAAGAAAGAATGTTTTCAATTACCGCCGACCGATTGGCAACAGATGAGAAAACCGGTATTACAAGAATGCTGCGGCCATCTTTTCTGCCCCTGCCGATATAGACATTTCCCTCTTTTACTATGATGTTTTTGGTGCCCTTGAGCTGGGGGTCATTTTCGACCCGGGAAATTTCATTTGCAAGGATGCCGGTTTTTGCTATAACCTCGATTCTGCTTTCAGACGAAGGCTCACCAAGCAGGGTAAGGCCGGAAATTTTGTAAAGAAGGCCTCCCTTGATCTGGCCGATCACCTGCTGGAGATTTTTCAGCACCATTACATTTTTGTTGGTGAGCTGGGACACGCTGATGCCGTGGGCGGCAAGTTCATCAAAAACTATTCCTTCAAAGGTTTCGCTGATCCTGCTGGTCCCGACTGTTACAGTTTTAGCCTGGTGCTTTATCGCATCCACCGGCCTTGCCATGGCGTTGATCGCCTCGCCCATGCTCTGAAAAAAGGTGTCGAGCATATTGGTGGGGGTTCCCTTTCTGGAGAAATCCATTTCAAAGTCTGCCACGGGAAGCCTGCCCGAGAGATATTTCAAGACAAGGGTTATGTTGGTCGCATTATCTATACCCAGGGCTGATGGAAAGAGTTTCGCCCTGCGTCTTTTTGAAAATTCTGCATAAAATTTGGCAATGCTCTCCCTGAATTTTTTTTCAAGGATTACCTCGTAGATGTCCCGGCCCATGGTTTTAAACTCATTCAGCAGCGCCTCTATCTGATTTCTTGCCGCATACATGAACTGGGACCCTTCGTTGATGGCAAGGGAGGCATAATATCCCCAAAGATGACCGACTAGGGTGTTGAGGATCGGGGCAAGGTGTTCTGGTGCGTGGGGGATCTTGAACACATCGTCGCTGTAAGGGTCAAACCTGTTTTCTCCCTGGGTGGTGATGACCACCGGGGCGGCTTTATGGGCGTGGAATATGGCGGTATCCTTGATTATATCACCGAGCACGCTCTCCCTTGTTCCTGCGGCGCAGACTATGATCAAAGGTTCGCTTGAAAGGTCAATATGCTTTTTGTCCTCTACAAAATCAGATGAAATGGTCTTGTAGCAAAGTTCCGACAGTTTAATCCTGATCTCATCGGCCGAGGTTTTGTTGGACCCGCTTCCAACCGTGGCCCAGTACTCTTTTTTGACCGACAGTCGATTTGCCGAGCTCTGGATCGCCTCCCGCATGTCAAGGATCTGCCTCATTTTCCCTGGAATGGCCGACAGCTCTTGAATTTCCCGGGTGATTCTTTCCCCGGTCATGGTTCCCAGCAGGGCCGCAAGATGGAGGCCGAGGATGGTTCCTGCCGTGATCTGGGAGTAAAATGCCTTGGTCGAAGCTACGGACATTTCAATGTCCCTGCCGCTGCTTGTATAGAGGACCCCGTCGGCCTTAAAGCTCAGGTCCGAATCCCTTCTGTTCACAATGGCAAGGGTATGTGCTCCCCTTGATTTGACCATGTCAACGCATCGATTGGTGTCAGTGGTAGTACCGGACTGGCTGATGGCAATCACCAGGACCCGGTCCATGGTGTCCTTTTCTCCATCCCTGCCGTTTAGGGCAAACCCGGACAGTTCCGAAGATTTCATCGCCCTTACTACAATGTCGCATTCTGCAAGGTAGGAGGAAAGGATATGGGCGCATCCCTGGGCTGCAATTCCTGCCGTTCCCTGGCCGATAAAAAGAATACTTTTGATTTTACGTTGCGTAAGGTCTGATTCCAGCCGTTCAGATATAACCAATCTCGACAGGGTGGTCTTGAAAAGACCGGTTTCGGTTGAGGTTTGCCACTTGTTCTGCAGGGTCTTTTCAACCGAAATCGGAGCCTCTGATATTTCCTTTAAAAAATAGTGGGGAAAGTTCTGACGATCAATGTCCCTTCCCGTTATTTGACTATTCTGGACGCTGGATTCTGTGATCTCGATGGGAGTGCTGTCATAGGTGTATGACTCGATTTTCGTTATATCCCCTGAATTCTTCTGGTCAAGGATGATGATCTGTCCCCTTTGCTCACCGTTAAGCTTGAAAAAGGTCTGGGTCTCCTCCACAACACCGTAGAGTTCAGATGCGGCGATGTAGTGATCATTAGCAATTCCAATGAACAGGGCCTGGCCGCTGCCCCTTCTTGCAAGAAAGAGCTTTCCAGGGGCAAGATCCGTGTGCATGCTGATGGCATGGGAGCCATGGAAGTCGTTGACGGCCATTCTGAAGGAGTCGTCAATTGTCTCACCCTGCCTCAGGTAATGCTCTACCTGAAGGGGAATGATCTTGGTGTCTGTGGTTATTTCAGGGGCAATGGCATCGTACCTGTGTTCATAGTCGTTCTTCAGCTCAAGGAAATTATCGATGTCGCCGTTAAGGCAGACATGGATGATGCCGCTTTTCTGGATCTCTTTATCCGTTGGTACATTGTCGACTGGGTGACAGTTGGCCTCGGTGATGTCTCCCACCGATGCCCAGCGTGTGTGGGCCGATACCGTGCTGAATTCGGGGGAAGACCTGGCAAGCAGATGCAGGATCTGGTCGTTTCGGACCTGGTTCCTGAGAAACTTGACATTGTCCCCCAGGGCTCCGATTTCTGCTGCAAATTTATAGACAATGGCAATGCCGACTCTGGGACCTTGACCGGGTTGATCCTGGCCAGACAGTCCCTGGTCGGTCGGAGGAATGTGGTTGATGGTGATGCTGTCGTTGACAAGAACGGTCCTGTTCGTCCGCTGGCGGAGCTGATCGTCAAAGCCAGCCCGGGTAAGGGTCCCACTGAAATGTTCGAATGCCTCGCTCGTAAAGACAAACAAGAGGGAGATTCCGGCAGAATCTCTTCCCCTCACTTCAAGTCGATCAATACTGTTGAGGATGGCATTGATTTTCTTAAAGGTCTTCACCTCTTCCAGGGTGATTTCTGCGGACGGCACAGCGGTAAGAAATTCAACCCTTTTAAGGTTTCCCAGGACTTCACTCTCAAGGCACCAGGTGATGTCCTGGAGGGTTTCAATTGCCAGGGTAACGGTGTCCACCTCTGCCGGGGAGAGGTCTATCATTTTTTCTTTAAAGGTTTTTTTTTCTTCTGCTGCAAGTTCGTTCATGGAGCGCACAAGGGTCAACAGGAAATTTTGTTTCGAATCATCGGAAAAGAGCTCAAAAAAAGGGGTCAGAGTTTTAAGACTTCGAACCTCATCCAGGAAATCCCAGAGGTTTTTCTGTCCGGAAAGGTAGTTCTCCCCAAGGTCGACGGCTTTTCCCAGGCATAGGGAGAGGGTGTTTTCTGTTAAACAATCAACCCTTTGCTGAATAGATACAGAATCAAAGTGATGATCCGTTAAAGGGGCCTTATAGCTTACCAGGGCCGATAGTCCGCAGCACAGGGCGTTGGGTTTAACCGGTAGCAAAACAAGAGTGTTTTCCCTTGCCCGATCCATGGGGATACCAAATTGGATTTGGATGGAAAAAAATCTTGAAAGTTTGTTTTTAATAAGGGAGAGGTGTGGGAAAAAGCCTGGCATTTAATCCTCCGTTAAGGATATTTAACCACGGTTGGCGGTTGTTTTGTTGTTAGATACAAAGTACGAGTTAAAGTAATGCTTGAACATTATTCTTGCGTAGGTGGCAGCCCTGGTACCAATGTATTCTCGATGGCCCACCACAACTGCCAGGGCAAGGCTTTTTTCTCCGTTTTTTTCCTTGGCAAACCCTGTAAACCAGTCGTATCTGACGGTGTTTTCACGGTTGTTCAAGGATCCTGTTTTACCGCCGATTTCAAGCCTTGAGAGGGTTGAGTCTTTTTCTGACCCTTTAAAGGCTCGTTTGGCCGTGCCCCGCAGGATGGTTTCTGCCATCATGGTCCTTACGGCCCTTGCGGTCTCAGGGGATATAGCCTTTTGAACTGGAGAAGTTGCGCTGGTGTAGATAACGTTCCCCTTAGTATCTGTTATCTGTTTAACCATGGAGGGTAATGGACGGTTTCCCCGGTTCACTATGGTCGAAACGAGCATGGCCCCGAACATGGGAGAGATGGTGGTAGTTTTGTTGAATCCGCATCCAACCTCGGCCAGTTGAAAGGCGCTGTCCGTCAAAAGGAGATTGCCGGAATCAAAGAAGAAGTCGGTGTCCACCCCCTGGTTGAATCCAAATGCCGTGGCATAAACGGCAAGTTTCTCAGGGTCAAGACCTGTTGAGGCAATCTTACCAAAAACTGGATTTATGGATTCGGCAAAGGCGCTGGCAAGCGTCACCTCTGTGGTGTGGCGATCGCGGGTATCGGTCAGCTGGCGCTTGTACAGGGTGTATTTCCCGCCGTTAAAGCTAAGGGGGGTCTTGGGGGTGTACCCCATTGTTTCAACGGCAGTGGCAGCGGTCACGATCTTGAATATACTTGCCGCAGGATAGTCGCCCATGGTGCAGGGGTTGGCCCCGGGATCATCAAGGTCAAATCCGGCCATGGCAACTATTCTTCCGGTAAGGGGCTCCATGGCCACAAGGCCAATCCTCTGGGGTTTCCCCCGGGTAAGGGTCTTAAGCTTTTCAAGGTTCTGGATAAGAAGTCCCTGAAGCGAACTGTCAAGGGTCGTTTCAACAAAAAACTTTTCGGTCTCCCCCTGGATCACAATTCTTGATGTTTCTGAATTAACGAGAAGCGACGGATCAAGAAGTGCCCTTACATCCTGTCTAGTCAAAAGAACCTGTTGGGGGGCATTCTGGGGCTTTTCTTCTGGTTCAGCCTTTAAAGATGCCGTCGGAATAGGGAGCTCCACATTGATTTTAGTGGTGAGGCTCTCTCTAACATCGGCAACCATCTGGGCAAGGTTTCCAAGGGGCGCTGTTTCGATGGCAATCATAAACCCGACTGCTGTCATAGAAAAAAGCAAGAACCTTAACAACCTTGGCATTATCTTTTTTTTCCTGGAGTTGAGCCTCAGGTCCGATTGAAATTTCCGCCACCCTTCATTTTTATTTTGGCTGTACAATTTCACTCTTAATCCCTTGAATTTTGTCAGTTTGTTCAGGTCTGTTCTTTTATACTGCTACTCTTCCTGATAGTATATAGTCAAGTGATACTTACCCTTTAACACCTACTTTTTTTTATCTAAAGGCTCTGGGGCTGTTGCTTTTTTCCCGGCAGATATATCAATTCTTGGAAACAGAACAGGAGTCTTTGCAACCAGGGTGCCGGCCTTTACACAGTGCCAGGATAATATTTCCGCCATGGTATAAAAATTTCGTTGACCTTGTACGCCAGAATTGAAATCAGAACGGTCAGGATCAGAGGCGGGCCTTATGTTGAGAACTGTCAGCATTTTGTCCGAAGTTTCGGGCATGATGGGATAGATAAGACAGGATACCGTTCTCAAGCCCTGGACAAGGTTATACATGACCGTTGCAAGGACAGCTTTTTTTTCAGGGTCCTTTGCAAGGGTCCATGGGGCCTGGGTGTCGATGTACCTGTTCATTTTGCTGACAAGCTCCCACACGCAGGTGAGCGCACGGTGGAACTCGGTTGCCTCCATGTGAACGGCAAATTTTTCCACACACTCCCGGGCCGGGAGCTCAAGGGAGAGTTCCCTGTCAATTTCCCTGTCAAACCCCGGAGTTCTGCCCTCAAAGTAGCGGTGGACCATGGAGACCACCCGGGAGAAAAGATTTCCAAGATCGTTGGCAAGATCCGAGTTGATCCTCTGCACCATGGTGTCTTCTGTGAAGTTGGAGTCAAGACCGAACACCATCTCCCGCATGAGGAAATAACGAAAGGTATCCACCCCATAGGTGTCGATGATCTCAACGGGATCGGTCACATTGCCGATGCTCTTTGACATTTTAGAACCGCCCACGTTCCAGAAACCGTGGACATTAAGGCTGTGATAGGGCTCTATCCCCGCAGCCTTGAGCATGCAGGGCCAGTAGATACCGTGGGGCTTGATAATGTCCTTTGCAACAAAGTGCCGGGTGTTCGGCCAGAACCTGTTGAACAGGTCTCCGTCAGGATATCCCAGGGCCGAGATATAGTTGGTAAGGGCGTCAAACCACACATAGGTGACATATTCCCGGTCAAAGGGGAGGGTGATTCCCCAGGTAAGCCTTGTCTTTGGTCTTGAGATGCAGAGGTCCTCCAGGGGCTCTTTAAGGAACGAAAGCACCTCGTTTCGATACCTTTCCGGCCGGATAAAATCCGGATTGCTTTTGATGTGGTCAATGAGCCAATCCTGGTATTTGCCCATGGCAAAAAAGTAGTTGGACTCCTTGATCTTTTTTGGAACGGTTCCGTGGTCCGGGCAGCGCCCATCCACAAGTTCACGCTCCTGGTAAAAACGCTCACATCCAAAGCAGTAGATGCCCTCGTATTCGCTAAAATAAATATCGCCTGACTCATAGATTTTGGTCAGAAGATTTTCCACCACCCTGATATGGTGGGGGTCTGTTGTTCGGATAAAGCTGTCGTTGCTGATATTGAGTCTCGGCCACAGCTCTTTGAACAGGGCACTTATCTTGTCCACATAGGCCCTGGGAGATGTCTCTTCCCTGGTTGCAGCCTCTACTATCTTGTCTCCGTGCTCATCTGTTCCGGTTAAAAAGTAGGTCAGTCCCTGGCACATCCTGTTGTAACGAGCAGCAACATCCGTTGCAATTGTGGTATAGGCGTGCCCCAGGTGGGGTTTGGCATTTACATAGTATATGGGTGTTGTAAAAAAACAGGGGGTCCCTGTGGTTGGATCATTTCTCTTCATTGATCGACTCATTTCCTTTGCCTGTACTTTTTGTGTCGGCTTCTAATTCAGAACCATCCTCAAGGCGGAGGGTGACCGTTTGCCTTAGAACATTCTGGCGAATCACCTTGCCCGGTCCCTTAGGGGTTTCAATGATTTTTCCAGGTTTTGGGAGCTCTTTTTTGAGCAGCTTATAGGTTTTGTTTTCAAAGGTGAGGCAGCACATCAGACGCCCGCAAAGACCGGATATCTTGGTAGGGTTGAGGGAAAGCCCCTGTTCCTTGGCCATTTTGATAGACACAGGTTCGAAATTTTTCAAGAACGAAGAACAGCAGATCTCCCGGCCGCACCTTCCCAGCCCCCCGCATTGTTTTGACTGGTTTCGGATGCCCACCTGACGCATCTCAATGCGGATTCGAAATTCCTTGACAAGGATCTTGACAAGCTCCCGGAAATCCACCCGGCCTTCAGCCGTATAAAAAAAGGTGAGCTTGGCTGTATCAAAGGTGCTTTCAACGCTGAATAGGTTCATCTTCAGCCTGAGCTTTGAAATACACCCCTGACAAAAACTGAGGGCCTCCTGCTCAATCTGACTGTTTTGTTCAAGCTTTTGAAAGTCAGCCTCGGTTGCTATTCGAAACACTTTTTTCAGCTGTTTTCTTTGCTTTTCAGGGTCGAAATCCGCTGGTGCGGTTGTCACAACGCCAAATCCAAGTCCCTGTTCAGTTTCAACGATCACCCTGTCCCCTGTGTTAAGGACAAAGGCACCGCAGTCAAAATCGTATATTTTACCGGCAGGTTTGAAACGGATACCTGCAATTTTTGTCATGGTCTTCTCCTGCTGTGGGTACTATAAGTCGACATGAAAAGGCTCATTACTGGATCAGGTATATTGCCCAGCAGGCATGAGTGTAAACAAAAAAGCCTCCAAGGTCAATCGGATGCCTGCATTGGCCTTTATTTTTTTTCGGACCCGGCCAAGTTCATCTATCCATCCAAGGCCCTGTTGGGTTGAAACGCCCGGGGCTGTCTTGCTTATCAGTGTATGGAAGTCCAAATTGATTACACTTCCCGGATTGAGGTTAAACACAACCATATCCCGTAAAAAGCTTTCAAGGATGGTTAGGGTCTCGTCCAGGGTTTCCGGGGTTTTACTGAGCCGTTCTGCCAGGGCAAGGGCTGCAGTTCCGGGGTCATTGCCGCTGATCAGGGAGAAGGTTGCAGTGATGATCCATTCCCTTGTTTTAGGCCAGTTAATTAAATTGTCACATTTTGCAACCTCTGCAACACCTGCAAATCCCATGGCCTTTTCAAGGCTGCCCCGGGCAAGTGACGCAGCAATTTTTGCCATGGTTTTATCCACCCTGTGGTCGTTGATCAGTATCTTTTCCATCCTGGTTTGATCCCTAGGTAAAAATTTTACCTGGCGGCACCGGGAGAGTATGGTTGGCAAAAGAGTGTCGGTCCCTTCTGCTGTGAGGATAAAAAAGGTACGCTCGGGCGGCTCTTCAAGAATCTTTAAAAGAGCGTTTGAAGCCTCCTGATTCATGGTGTCTGCCCCTTGAATTAAAACCATACGAAACTTTGCCTCATGGGGCTTTGCCTTGATCTGGCCGTAAATCTCTCTGATCTGTGCAATTTTGATTCTTTCTTTTACCGAATCTACACGGATAATATCAGGATGAACCGCTGCAAGCATTTTTTTACATGATCTGCATTGGTTGCAGGCAAGCGTGTTTTCAGGTTTCTCCGCCTGGCAGTTGAGACTCCTTGCAAAAAAATGGGCAGTTTGGATTTTTCCAAGACCCTGGTTTCCGACAAACAAAAGTGCGTTGGGAATTTTAAGAGTTATCAGCAGAGCTGAAAGCTCCCGGGGCAGTTCTGCTCCATCCCCTATTGTACAGCATGCCTTTGCCTGGTCATTGAATTCCATAGATTCCACGGGTTATAAGTCAACTCGTTCTTTCAATTCTTTTCCGCATTTGAAGAACGGAAGTTTTTTTGCAGGTATGGTTACCTTGGCTCCGGTCTTAGGGTTTCTACCGGTGTAGCTTTTATACTCTTTGATAAAAAAACTGCAGAACCCCCTGATTTCTACCCGTTCTTCATTGGACAGGGCCTGGGTCAAAGAGTCAAAAAAAATTTCAACCACTTCAGCGGCCTCGGTTTTTGTAAGATCAGCCCTCTGTTTCAGGACGGAGATTAGCTCAAGTTTATTCATAGGTCCTCTTTCATGTTTTCTGGCATATTATCTGGAACAGGTATATTCGCAACCAGTGTGCGAGACCGTTTTTCCGTAAAAAAAAATCAACTCCCGGTAAGTGTAAACCCTATCTAAACAAATTTTTATACTATGTCAAGGAGTTAGGCATGATATGCGAGACCGCCTCAAGATCCTGTCTGTCGATTTCAACCCCTGCAAACTGGCCCAGGGTTTCTATTTTCACAATCACCCTGTCCTGGCCCTTATAGCGAAGGAACTCACCTGTAATCCCTGAAAAGGGGCCTCGAACCACCAGCATCTTCTCGCCCTGCTTCAGGGTGTTGATTGAACCGCTGATCACATCAAGGCCGCTTTGGGTAATGATTTTCAGAGATTCAATATGGGGAGATGGAACGGGAACAGGGCCTGAAGAATATCCCAAAAGGCGAACGGCCCCCATGGTCTTGAGTACGCTCAACTGTTCATGGGGATCAAGGGTTATGTTAACAAAAAGATAGCCTGGAAACAGCGGGACATCGATCATGGTTCGTCTGTCCTTTCGTCCGCTTCTTTTTTTTATCTTTGGAAGAAACGCCTCTATGGATTTTTTCTGAATATCTTTGAATACAACGGTTTCAAAACGACTCCGTGTCAAAAGGGTGTACCATGATTTTTCTTGACTCATTTTTCCCCGAACTCTCCAATTCCATAAAGATTTATGATGAACCCAATCGAACGGTCATCTGGTTTGTCTCGATAGGCAAGAACCAGTGACCAGCATTGTTTATGATACTCAATTCCAGTGGCGGTTTCAATCTTATCCTTATTGAAAAGATCATTTTCATGGATCAAAAATGCGTTAAGCCTGGGGGTGATTGTAGCAGAAAGTCGTGCGTAAATGGTCTCTGAAGGATCCTGTTTTACAGGTTCAATCCGTTCTCGTTTATAACGATGCATTATTTGCAATGAGTTTTTTTTACTCCCCTTGAGGGTGAAGCCCGTGTTGTACTGCATAAATTGGTTCTCTCTGGGTGCCCAGTCCGCATCCATTGCAAGGGAAAGCCAGGGAAACGGGAAGAATTCCCCTTCAAGGCTGATATCTGAGAAAGATTCGTCAAAGTCTTTTCTAATCTCATCCTCGTACAAGGTATGGTCGTCAAGGTAATAGGTCTGAAACAGTTTCACCCTGGCGAATTCATGGTAAATATAATCGGAAAATGTGGCTTTAACGGTATTTTCTTCTGGAGGGGCATCAATGTTGGCTGCCCCGGGGGGGGTTGTTCGGCCAGGTTTGATTTTCCTTGCGGTAAACCGGTTGGTCAAGGACCAGGTTACCTGGTTTTGCCTTGCAATTCTGTCTTTGTCATTAAAAAACGGGAGATCATCCTGGTCAACATCCGGGATGTAGCTGTATTCAAGAGCCGGAACGATATCATGCTTGATCTTGTCCCAAAAGCTGTTCCCTGGTGGGGGGGTAAAGACCCGGGAGAATCGGGTGGAAACTTCAAGATTCATCTCAACGAGTTCCCGGTGACTGAACCCTTCACCGGTGGTCTGGTTGAGGGTGTATTCGTCTGAGTACCAGGCGGTTTGCCTGAGGCCGATGGATGGTTCGATATTAAAATGCCTGCCCGCCCGCATGGGGTAATAGATGGTCGGATAGATCTCTGTCTTCTGGCCGCTGACCAAGGAGTCTGTGGTGTCTTTTCGAAAAAAATTATTGTACCCGGCTTCAAAGTCATAATAAATGTTACCATCATCTAACCGCTGGCGCACGGTGGTGAAGGTAAAAGAGGGCAGGGTCTGAAGTGTGGTGTCATCCTGGTCGAGCCGTCTTGCAATAACGTTGTCATACCAGTCAACGTTCATGTTCAGACTGTAGGCATCCCAGGTTCGGTTCAGGTTAAACCGGTTTGCCCGGGTGGTGTCGTCAAAGTCGTCCACTCCTCTGC
Source organism: Desulfobacterium sp. (assembly GCA_034006945.1). Classification (GTDB taxonomy): domain Bacteria; phylum Desulfobacterota; class Desulfobacteria; order Desulfobacterales; family Desulfobacteraceae; genus Desulforapulum. Next base: position 32,306 of record JAVERV010000005.1, read on the forward strand.
CGAAATTTTTGACAAAAGCGTCGTGGGAGCTCGTAAATCCGGTGTATCCATCCTTAAACTCGTGGAGATAGTCGGCGTCACTCACAAGGTCGAGATCGAGCTTGGCCTGCCACCCCATGGTAAGATCCTGGTTGTGTTTGAGCCTGAACCAGTAACGATCGGTATTGCTCCTTTGGGGGGTTGCGGTGTAGCTGAAATCTTTGGTGGCCAAAGTTCCGTCATCGATTTTCTGATCGTCAAGATAATCAAAGAGCACGGTTCCCCTTGATCTGTTGTCAAGAATATAACGATATTCAAGCCCGAGTTTTGTTCCCCTCTTTTCCATGTAATCGGCAAAAAAGGTAGCATCGCTCGTTCGATTGATGGCAAGGAAAAGGGGTAGGTTGAGCTCAAGGCCCTTTCTATCGGAAAGTGAATATTCAGGTAGGAGCAATCCTGTCTGACGCTTTGTCTTTGCAGGAAATCCCATAATGGGGGTGTAAAGGGTCGGAATCTTTCCGGCATAAAGGGTGGCATGCTTTGCCACTCCATACCCCCCAACGGTCACCCGAACATCTCTGGCTGTAATTTTCCAGTCGGGTCTGTCTGTGTCACACGAGGTAAGGGATGCCTGTTCTGCAAGAAATCTATCCTTTCCTGTTTTTTCAATTTTTTCACCCCGGATGTAAAAATTGTTCTCCTGAATGAAGATGGTGCCGTCGTAGATGGTGCCGATCTCGGTTGCAAGATTGATATCAAGGGCTTCGCAGGTCACGGTGTCCTCCCCTGATATCAGAAGCACATGACCCCTTGCCCTGGCATCGTTGGTCAGGCGGTTATACTCCACATGGTCGGCCTCAAGCCGGGTTGTACCTCCCTTGATCACAACATCTCCATCGGCAATATAAAGCCCCCTCTCGTAGTCGTGGGTCCCCCTTTCGGCTGAAATGTGCCAGTTGACATGGGGATCTGGTTTGTCCATGAGTGCCAGGGCTGTTGAAGGCAAAACGATCAAGAACAGGAGTAATTGTAAAATGACGGTCTTGTGTCTTGGAGATGGAGGTCTTTCCATAATTTTTAGTCGCAGATTTTTTTGTGTTGGTTCTTATTTTTGCACTTTACTAAAATTTGCTGTATAAAGCCATTTTAAGATTAAAATGTCAAGCAAAGTCAGGAGCAGCTTATGTTTATCACCCTTGAGGGGATTGAAGGTTCAGGTAAGACGACTCAGTTGAAACGGTTGGCCAGCCTGCTTGTCCAAAACGGACATCCAACCGTTGTCACAAGAGAGCCTGGAGATACAGCCATTGGAAAAAAAATACGCGCCATTCTCTTAAATCCCGAAAATAATGGGATGTCAGATCTGTGCGAGCTTTTTCTTTACGGGGCAGACCGGGCTCAGCACCTGGCCGAGGTGATTATCCCGGCCCTTTCCTCGGGTAGAACCGTTGTCTGTGACAGGTTTATTGACGCCACCACCGTGTACCAGGGGGCGGCCCGGGGGATTTCCAAAGAGCTGATAGACATTGTTCATTCGGTGGTTGTAAAAGATTTAAGGCCAGACCTCACCATTTTGTTTGATCTTGACCCTGAAACAGGCCTCGCACGGACAGAAAAAGCTTTGGCGGACGGTGCAAGATCCTTTGACGAGAGCCGGTTTGAAAGGGAGGCCCTGGAGTTCCACCGGCGGGTAAGAGAGGGATACCTTGCCCTTGCCGCTGGAGAACGGGACCGTTTTCTTGTGATCGATGGGGGCAAAACCCCAGATCAGGTATTCCATGCAATAGTGACAGGGATGAACAGATCTCTTGGCATCGACCTTGTTGAATCTCATCCAGATTCAGATCCTGATTCTGTCAAGATCCATCCCTGGAACAGAGGATAGCGAACAATGACCCATTCAATTATTGATTCCATCGGCAACACCCCCCTGGTTGAGATACGACACATGAATCCCGTTCCAGGGGTCACTATTCTTGCCAAACTTGAGTATTTAAACCCCGGCGGGTCCATTAAGGACAGAGCGGCTCTGTCCATGATCGAGCAGGGTGAAGAGAGCGGCGAGCTTTGTCCCGGAAAAACGGTGATCGAAGCGACCAGCGGAAACACCGGGATTGGTCTTGCCATGATCTGTTCGATCAAGGGCTACCCTCTGCTTTTGACCATGTCTGAATCGGCAAGCCAGGAAAGAAAGAGCATTCTCAGGGCAAGGGGAGCTGAGATAAGGCTTACCCCGGGTCATCTCGGGTCAGACGGCGCCATCGAGGAGGTGTATCGACTTGCCCGGGAAAATCCAGACGTATATTTCATGACTGACCAGTACAACAACCCTGCCAACTGGCTTGCCCATTACAGAACAACGGCTCCTGAGATCTGGGAGCAGACCTGCGGCAAGGTCACAAGCGTCGTGGCAGCGCTCGGCACCAGCGGAACCCTCATGGGGATCTCCCGGCGGTTAAAGGAGTTGAATCCCCTGATACGGATCATTGCTGCCGAACCCTTTCTCGGCCACGGGATCCAGGGTCTTAAGAACATGAAAGAATCCTACATACCAGATCTCTTTGATAAAAAAAGACTGGATGAAAAGATAAACATCGACGATGAAACCGCCTTTGAAACTGCCCGAATGTTAGCAAAAAAAGAGGGACTCTTTGTTGGTATGAGCAGCGGTGCCGCCATGGCCGTTGCCCTGGCCGAGGCAGCGAAGATCAAGAAGGGCACGGTTGTGGTAATTTTTCCCGACGGGGGAGAACGGTATCTTTCAACATCCCTCTTCAAGGTCAAGGATAATATCAACCTGTCGCTTTACAACACGCTGACCCGCAGCTGTGAGCGGTTTCAGCCAAAGGCCCAGGGTAAGGCCTCCATTTACACCTGTGGGCCAACGGTTCATAAGGCCATGGATCCGACCCGTTTCAGACGTTTTGTGGCAACAGATCTTCTGGTCCGCTACCTTGAATACCGGGGACTCGGCGTCAACCATGTGGTGAACATAACCGACCTTGATGATCAGACCATAAGGGGGTCTGAACACGAAAGCTTGACGGTTCCTGAATTTACACGCCCCCATATCGAAACTTTTAAAGGGGATCTCAACCGCCTGGGGATAAGGCCTGCCCAGGCTTATCCTTTGGTGTCTGAAAACATCCAAGAGATGGTGGCTGTTACCGAACGTCTCGTTGAACAGGGGTTTGCCTATGAAAAGCTCAACTCTGTTTATTTTGGTATCTCAAGTCTTGAGGGGTACGGCTCTCTATCAGGGGTGGACCTCGATAAGATAAGGGTTGGAGCAACCGTTGATCTGGATGATTATGCCAAGGACAACCCAAGGGATTTTACCCTTTTAAAGAGGGTAGGGCTTTCTGAGCTTAAGAGGGGGGTGTGCGTCAGAACAAAGTGGGGCAATGTAAGACCATCTCTTCATCTTCAGTGTACGGCCCTTTCCATGAAATATCTTGGTGCGGGTTTTGACATACACACGGGTTCAAAAGAGCTGCTGTTTCCCCACCACGAAAACGAGAATGCCATGTCAAGGGCCCTTACCGGACAGCCCCTTGCGAGGATCTGGATGCACTGCGACAGTGTGATTTATGACGGCACTCTTGAAGAAAAAAACCTTGGGGAGATTGATCTTGATCTTCTTGAGAGACTTGGTTGGCAACCAAGGGTTGTACGGTTTTTGCTGCTATCTTGCCACTATCGTAAACCCCTTACCTTCTCAAGGGAAGCTTTGTATGATGCAGAAAGGGGCCTTGATCGGTTTGATCGCTTTATCGAAGCCCTGTACCGGGTCAGGGGTGGCGAACCCTTTGAAGAACTTCCTCAGCTTCTCTATGAGCTTCACCATGGCTTTGTCACTTCCATGGACGAAGATTTGAAAATTTCAGGGGTGCTTGCAGTGTTGTTCAAGGGTGTAAAGACTCTGAACTCCCTCATGGCCGAAAACCGCATCGACCAAGAGGGTGCGGCCAGGGTCCTGGCCATGTTCAGGGAGATTGACCGAGTGCTGAACATATTTGAATTCAAGCCTGGTAACGAGGTCACCTGTGAACTCTCCTCGGACGTTTCCAATCTAATTGAAAAGCGGACTGCTGCGAGGGCGTGCGGGAATTTTGTCCTTGCAGATCGACTCAGAGACGAAATCAAGGCCCTTGGTGTTCAAATTAACGACAAAAAAGCGTAAATATTTCATTTACATTCGCAACTCGAATATTTACAAAAAAGCATGACCTAAATGTGAGACTTAAATAAATGAAACCCCTGTTTTTTCCCTTTACCCATGTTACTCCAGAGGATAGGGTGACAATGTTCACCCTTTTTAACGGATTCTGCCACTTGAGCGTCACCAGGCCAGATAAAACTATAGTAGAGAAAACTATGCACCAGAACCCGGCCGTTGAGGTTCTTCGGCCATCCGCCCAGGAGGTCGTTTCAGCCCTTGCCATTGTAGAGGATTACCGACAATGGGCAGGGATCAACCGGGGCAGGGCAGGACAGCTTAAAACCCGGGTGCCTGATACCCCTTATTTTACAAGCGATACTGGAATTTCCACCCTTAAATCTTCCATTGAAAGGGGTGCTGTGTCCAGAGCAGAGCCAAACTCAGAATCCGATAAACTCCAGGAGGCTTTTGTAAAAGCCCTTGTTTTCTTGAGAATGGCCCAGGAGTCTGACCGTGAGACCGATCAGATAGATAAAGGGTTCACCTCCATCATCAAACGGGAGGCCGCTCTTTTTTCAACCCTTAAGGGAAATGGTCTGCCCCTTGGTGACATCCCGGGACTTCCGGGCGACCATTCTCTTCAGGAGATTGACAGGGGTGGCACCATGACAGAACAGAGAATTTTAGCCTGGGGATCTTTTTTTAAAAAAAGAATGGAGTTATCAAATCCTGGTGAACACTTTATCCCCGTCACAACAAGTCCTGCCGTTCTACACTATTTTAAATCAACGGCAAAAAAGTCTACAAAGGTCCTTGACATTGGTAATTTTAAAGTGCATGAAAGGTCATGTGACAAGGCTGATCCTTGGAAAAATCGTTTAAACAAGGTCATCGAGGACGCTGTTTTGGGTAAGGACAGGGATGGAAAACAGTTGATAGAGGCAAATGACGCCTGTGCCCTTTTGGCTGACATTCAGCTCTATCTTTTTTCAGACAGGGGGGTGGATGATATATTCTGCCCCTCGGTCCAAAAGGGTATAAAAAACAGATTGATCCAGGGTGAAGGGGGAGAAATCCCCATCTGCCTTGTTCATGTGAGGAATAAAAATGCTTGATTTGATGGGTTACCTGTTATAATAGGCGCTCTTGTTAGTGTTATTTATAATAGACTTTACGTTAAATTTTTTTTATGGAGGCTTTAAAAAATGGCTTTTAATCCAATTGTTGATGAGGCAAAGTGTGTGGGTTGTGAAGAGTGTGTTGATGTATGCCCTGTAGAGGTGTTTGAGATGCAGAACGAGAAATCCGTTCCTGTGAATGCCGAAGAGTGCATGGGCTGCGAGAGCTGCGTTGAAGTATGTGAAGAAGGAGCCATCACCGTAGAGGAGGATTGATCCTTCTTACACCCGTACTTTCTTGCACAAGTATTTTAGACTAAAGCCCCTGGGAAAGACTTAACTGTCGTTTCCAGGGGCTTTGTTAATTGCTGTAATATATCCTCACCTTTAAAATATTTTTTTTATAAAATCCTTAGCTGATCCGTCAAAAGTAAGAAAGTTTCTTACATAAAAATCAGAAATCTGCCAATTGTTCCCTGCTACCATTACTGCTACTCTGATCAAAAATTAAGATCTGTCTCCATAGTTCTCAACCCCAAATGATCATCAATGGGATCAACAAACATAACGCTATGATATTACCCAAAGTTAAAATAGAAAACATCCTTTACGCAACGGATCTGTCGAACAGTGCACGCTACGCCTTTGCCCATGCCGTCAGCCTTGCCGAGCACTATGGGGCAAAGATCACCATTCTCCATGTCATCTCGGAAATCCATGATTTCCTTGAAAAAAGCCTGCCCGGCTATATATCCAAGGATGTGTGGGATGAAATCAAGGTTAAAAATCTCCAGGAGATCCGGCATTCACTGATCGGTAAAAAACGGGATAACGTGATGATTCACGAGGTGCTGGCACGTTTTTCCGATAGGGTGAGGTGCGAATCTACGGCTCAAACAGAATTTGCCGATGAGATAATCATTGACCGGGGAAATCCGGTAAAGCAGATTTTAAAGCAGGCTGAAGCAAGGAGTTGTGATGTCATTGTCATGGGCAGTCATGGACAGAGCTCGCTTGCCGATGTGATGGTGGGAAGTATCACTAGACGTGTGCTAAGGAGGTCTAAACAACCGGTGCTGGTTGTCCGGCTGCCGGAAAATGAGTGACGGCTAAACTCTAAAAACCCCCTTCTACCGTCATATCAACGGGCAAGAAACCTCCCATAAAAGCTTTATATCCCCAGGAAAGCTTCTTTTACATGCTCGTTATGCATCAATTCCTGACCTGTCCCCTCGAGAACTGTCCTTCCATTCTCCAGGACATAGGCCCGGTGACACATGGCCAGAGTCTGCCTGACATTCTGCTCAACAAGAAGAATCGTAAGACCCTCTCCATTTATTTTTTTTATCATACCGAAGATCTGTTGCGTCAGAAGTGGTGAAAGTCCCAAGGAGGGTTCGTCAAACATCATCATCTTTGGATGCCCCATCAGCCCTCTGCCTATAGCCAGCATTTGCTGCTCCCCCCCTGAAAGGGTTCCTGCCATCTGTTTTTTTCTTTCACCGAGTATTGGGAAAAGCTCGTAGACATATTCCATGGTTTCATTGCGCTTTCTTTTGGCCTCGGCAATGAGGGAACCCATAATAAGGTTTTCCTCTACGTTCATATCGGGGAATAGGCGTCTCGCCTCAGGAACATGCACGAGACCATACTCAATAATCTTATTGGCCGGCAACTGATCGAGGCGAACACCATCAAACTCTACTGTTCCCTTCTGCGGCGTCAGCAAGGAGGATATCGTCTTAAGCGTGGTGGATTTCCCAGCCCCATTAGCACCAACCAGAACTACAATCTCCTTTTCCTTTACTTGAAAGGTAACATCCCATATAACCTGAAGATCTCCATAGAAAACATTTATACCGTCAACTTTTAACATTATTCAACCCCCAAATAGGCTTCTATGACTGCCTGATTCTTGGCAACCTCCCCAGGGGTACCTGAGGCAATGGTCTGGCCGAAATTGATAGCATGGATACGATCCGATATTGTCATGATTACCTTCATTATATGTTCTATAATCAAGATGGTGATCCCGCTATCTCTCATTTTTTTAATTAGATTAATAGCCTCATCCAACTCTCCAGGATTTAATCCTGCCGCGGTCTCGTCAAGAAGTATAAGTTCCGGTTTTGTAGCAAGGGCACGGGCAATCTCAAGCCTCTTCCTTCCCCCTATAGGAAGACTTTTTGCCAACTTGTCCTTTTCTCCCATAAGATTGGTGAACTCCAACACCTTTAGCGCTTCCTCTTTGGCTTCGCGTGTGGCATTGACTCGGCAAAAGGCGGATGCTGTCACATTCTCCAACACGGTCATTCTCGCAAGGGGTTTTACAACCTGGAAAGTCCGGCCTATGCCAAGGTGGCAGACCTTATGGGTCTTTAACCCTTTTATACTTTTACCTTTGAAAATGACATCCCCGGACGTAATGGGAAAATAATTATTGATACAGTTGAAGGTGGTGGTTTTTCCGGATCCGTTTGGTCCGATAAGACCTAATATTTCACCTTCATCTACATGAAAAGTAACATCGTTAACCGCTTTAAGCCCTCCAAAGGATTTAACAAGATTTTTTATTTCAAGGAGTGCCATATATTTTCCCCTCCACTTCCTTATGAGACAGATGATGGTTTAATTCTAAAAACATACCGTTTAATTTTCGACCAATCGCCCACTACGCCATTTGCTAAAAACATGATTACAAATACGACCAGCAGGCCGAAAGCCATCGCATGTCCCTGGCTTATCCATGACGGAGCCAGGCCAAAGAACGAGCTTCTGAATGTTTCCTGAACTCCTACCATAATAATGGCACCTACAGCAGGCCCCATGATAGTGCCGACTCCACCCACTATACCGACCAGAATCGCCATAATGGATATATAGTGTAAGGAAAACACTACCTCAGGGTCGATAAACGCCATATAATTCATATAAAAAGCTCCGGCCATCCCTGTGAAAAAGGAACTTACCAAAAGGGAAACATTTTTATAAAGAACAGTATTTATACCCAGGGATTCTGATGCATCCTGATCCTCTCTTATGGAAACGAAATAATATCCCCATTTGGACTTCATAATCCGATATATGGCATAAACACAGGCAAAAGCTAATAGCAGCACGATATAATAATATGGGAGCTTACTTCTAAAGCTCTGGATAATGAGAATCCCCACCATCCCGTCCGTCAAGCTTTCCCAGTTGGTGGCAATGAGCCTGAAAATTTCGCCTCCCGCAAGAGTGGCCAGGGCAAAATAAGGGCCTCTCAATCTGAAACAGACCCAGCCTACAAAAAGTCCGACCAACATGGCTGCGATGCCCCCAAACATCATACCCCACCAGGGAGATATCCCCAATTTTGTAGCAATTATACCAGCGGTATACGCACCGACACCGAAAAACATGGCATGTCCAAAAGATACCTGACCGGTGTAACCTGCCAGCAGGTTCCATGAAGAACCGATGATAACCCATATAAGAGCAATGATGGCCAGATGCTGATAATAATCAGAACGGACAACCAGCGGGAAAATCAAACAAACAATTACCAGAATAGTTAATGTTAAATTTTTTTTCATCACAGTTCCGTCCACTCTTATGATTTAATAAGGCGTTTTATACCGACCAAACCACCGGGTAAGAATACCAGGGCAATTATGAAAATTACAAAACCAACCATCTCTTTATAGCCCATGCCGATATACGTTGCACCGAGGGATTCGGCAATGCCTAGGGTGAGCCCGCCGAATATTGCCCCCACAGTACTTCCCAGGCCTCCAAGTATACAAATAACAAACGCCTTCAGGGTAAATGGGCCTCCAATATCTGGAAAAAGATAAAAGATCGGTATCAACAAACTTCCAGCCGACGCTACCAAAGCCGAACCTATGCCAAAGGTTATGATTGTAATACGGGTGCTGTTCACACCCATCAGAGTAGCCGCTTCTTTATCCTGGGCAGTGGCACGGATAGAACGACCGATGTCTGTTTTGGCAAGGAACCAGAAAAGTACCAGCGTAATAACAACTGCGAAGATAAAGGCTATACACATCGGTACATTAAAAGAAATATTACCAATAAAGAAAGCCTCACCACCGTAGGATGTTTGAACTGTCTTGTAATCTGAAGTAAAAATAAACCTGCATATCTCAGCAATGACCATGCCTATCCCGACGGTCATCAGAACCTGGTTTTCAGGAAGGATAGAATCAATTTTCATCAGCGGATTCAACAGATATTTTTGTAGAAAACAGCCAAGGAGAAACAGGGCCGGCATTGCAACAATGAGAGAAAGATAGGGATCAATATCCATATAAGAGGATAAGACAAAGGTAATATACATGGCGACCATCATCAACTGGCCGTGGGCGAGGTTTATAATCCCCATGACGCCCATGATAAGAGACATTCCAATTCCGATCAGGCAGTAAATACCACCTATAAGAACCCCCGCTACTAACGTCTGGATCAAAACATCCATTTAATGTCCCTCTCTTTAAAATTCTTGTTGCAAGTGAGCCGCCATCGACCAATTCCCATGGCAGCCCACTTCCTTAATTTGTTTTAACTTAGTATCCCCAGACCTTGAGCCAGTCCACAGGATATTGGAATTTTTTCGTTGAAGCCTTTTCAGGCCAGATCAATTCCAGTTCTCCATCAATCCACTGAACAACATAGGTGTCTGCTTTATTCTGGTTTATCATCTTACCCCAGGTGCCAAATTTAACCGGTCCAAAAACCGTCATCATATCTGTTTCAGAAAGCGCCTTCTTGATATCGGTATTGCTGAACGATTTGGCCCTTTTGAGAGCGTCGGCGATCACATAGCATGCGGCATATGCCTCTGCCCCATGATATTCTGTGTCTCGATCATATTTGGATAGGAATTTTTTATAGTAATCCATCGCCCCTGGAAAAGGAAGAATCTGATGCCAGAGTGTGGCTGAAATAACATTATCAGAAGCTTTTCCCGCATTCTCAACAAACTCCGGCAGGGTAAATCCGGCCGCACCACCAATAAACATCTTCGGCGTCAGTTTCATTTCCCTCGACTGCTTCATGAGAAGAGAGGCGTCCATGATATAGGACACCATGTAGATGATATCGGGATTTAGTCGTTTAATCTGGGTCAAAACCGGTTTATAATCGATCCCGCCATGCTCATACCCTTCTTTTAAAAGAACCTTGATTCCCAATTTATTACAGGTCTCTTCAAATGCTGTCGCACCAGACGTTCCAAAAAGAGAGTTTTCGTAAAGGATTGCAACCGATTCGGGTTTGATAGTTGATACCAGTAGACTTTCAACAGCATCTGCATAATGACTTGCCGGCGGATTCAAACGATATATCCAATCCCATCCTGAAGTGGTAATCTTATCTGCAGAACCGGTATTGACAAGAAAAGGAATCTCTTGTTGCTGGCAGACACCGGCCACGGCGTAGGTTACGGAACTGCTGTATCCACCACCAAGCATCACAACCTTGTCTTTAGTGATAAGTTTTTCAACAACAGAACGACCAACCTCCGGACGCCCCGTATCATCTTCTATAAGCAGTTCTAATTTTTTCCCGTTAATACCACCTGCCGCATTAATCTCTTCAAGTGCAAGATCGAAAGAGAGCTTTTCAACCTCTCCAAATTTTGCCTGAGCACCGGTAAGCGGGAGAACAATACCCACCTTCACTGAATCGGCGGCCATAGAAGACGACACCCCGAAAGTTAAACACAAGGTTACCGAAAAAAGGAATACCATTAAAGTTTTTAAAGCTCTCATAATTACCTCCTCCCTTTAAGCTTAAACATTAGTTAAACACTTTTCCTTGAAGCCCTCAAATTTGAACTTTCACTGTAATTTACAACTTAAGTAAAATTAACAAGAGTAATGAGGTCGAATATGGTATGACGTTATCACGTGAGAGGTAGGTTGGAAATCAGGTATTTTCTGATTTTTTTGTCAGATATTTTCCTACACAGGGAAAATCATGGTTCGATAAGACCGTTTTGTATGGTAAAGTGTGGCATTTCCGCATTGTTCCGCAAAATTTTCTAGGCAAATGGGTGAATCTTAGCTCTGCAACTCTTTTTTTTCTTGTGAATAAGGATAAAATGTTTTAAGCAGAGAAGAATTATTTATAATTCAACTAAAACAAAAAGGATAACCAATGAAAATTCTCGTGGGATACCGGGGGTTGAACGTGGGCAAGGACCTGTTGGAAATTGCTCTGAAGCATGCAAAGGCGTTTGATGGTGAAGTTCTGGTGGTGACTTCCATGAAGGGCGGTTTGAGTGAAGAACGTGTCGAATATGAAGATGCAAAAAAAAATCTAAAGGACGCCGAGCAGTACTTTGACGAAAATGGCGTAAAATCTGATATTCATCTGCTGGTCAGGGGACTTGAGCCAGGTGAGGATATTGTCAGTTTTGCCAAAGAAAAAAATGTTGATGAAATTATTATCGGTGTAAAAAGCCGATCCAAGGTGGGCAAACTCCTCTTTGGATCAACTGCCCAGGCGGTCATTCTCCGCGCTCCATGCCCTGTGGTAACGGTAAGATAGAAGATGGTCTGGATAAAAACATCCAGGCGGGTTGTCCGGTTGCCGGAAAACGAGGGATGATTAAACGCTAAAACCCCCCAAATGTCCACGCATTCCTGAGGGATTCTCGTTCCAGGGATGCGTGGACTATTGCAAGAAAATCCCTTCGTAGAATCTCAACGCCGCCCATGGAAACGAGATGTTCGCTTCTGACCTGGCAGTCAATAAGGTTAAATTTTTTTTCCACAAGGAAACGGTCCAGGGCAGCTAAAGCAACCTTTGAGCTGTCATCCATGGTTGAAAACATGGACTCTCCAAAAAAACAGCCGCCCAGAGCTATTCCATAGAGCCCGCCCACGAGCCTTCCCTCCCTCCAAGCCTCAACCGAGTGGGCATATCCCCTCTTATGTAAATCACAATAGGCATGGATCATCTCCGGCACAAGCCAGGTACCATGGCCCGGGCGGTTGCGAAGATCTGCACAGGCGTTTATAACCCGGTTAAACGCCCGATCCATGGTGATGGTATAGAGTTGTTTTTTGATCTTTTTTTGAAGGCTCCGGGAGACCCTTACCTTGCCTGGAAAGATCACAAGCCTTGGGTCGGGAGACCACCAGAGAGGCGGGTCATCCTCGGAGAACCAGGGAAAAATTCCATTCTGGTAGGCGGCAAGGAGCCTTTCAGGGGTGAGGTCTCCTCCCACACAGAGGAGACCGTCATGCCTTGCAAGTGCAGGATTTGGAAACAGAGGTCTGTCAGAGAGTCTGAAAACCGGCATTCACTGTTTAAAGCTAAAGGTAAGTGCGTTGTTTTTAAGCCCAAGGGTTACCTTGCCACCCTTTTCAAGAGCTCCGAACAATATCTCGTCGGTCAGCTTGTCCTTGATCTTTGTCTGGATCAGACGGTCCAGGGGCCTTGCTCCAAATTTTGGATCAAACCCTTTCCTGGCAAGCCAGGCTTTCACCCTTTGCGGGTACTGAATTGATATCTTTTTGGGTTTTAAAAGGTCCCTCAGTTCCTGCATGTTTTTATCGACGATAAGCTCCATGATCTTCTGGGAGAGCGAGTGGAACTGTACAACGGCATCCAGCCGGTTTCTAAATTCAGGGCTGAACGTATTTTCAACGGCCTTTGCACCCTTGGCGTCAATATCCAGGAGCTGGTCCCCGAAACCGATGCGGTTGGCGCTCATCTCCCTTGCCCCTGCGTTGGAGGTCATGATGATGATGACGTTCCTGAAATCGGCAGCCTTTCCGTTGTTGTCCGTCAGGGTGGCATAATCCATCACCTGGAGCAGAATGTTAAAAAGATCGGGATGGGCCTTTTCGATTTCATCCAGGAGCAGAACGCAGTGGGGGTGTTTTCTGACGTTGTCTGTGAGTATTCCACCCTGGTCAAAACCAACATAGCCGGGCGGTGCCCCGATGAGCCTTGATACGGTATGCTTTTCCATGTATTCACTCATGTCAAACCTTAGAAATTCAATTCCAAGGTTTGCCGCAAGCTGCTTTGCCACCTCAGTTTTTCCAACGCCTGTGGGACCGGTAAAGAGAAACGAGCCAATGGGCCGTCCAGGTGACGATAGCCCGGCCCTTGACCGCTTGATCGAGGTGGTCAAAGTCTCGATGGCATGGTCCTGGCCAAAGATAGTCTGCGCTAACTTTTCATCAAGTTGTTCGAGGTTGTTTCTGTCGGATGCCGTTACGTTCTGGGCCGGAATTTTGGCCATCTTTGCAACGGTTCTCTCAATATCAAGGGGATGAACCTTAGTCCGTCTTGCAGATCCTGAAAGTCTTATGAAGGAACCTGTCTCGTCCATCACATCGATGGCCTTGTCCGGCAGAAACCTGTCGTTGATGTGCTTTGCCGCAAGGCGGGCACAGGCCTCAATGGCCTCGTCTGTGTATTCAAGCCCGTGGTGTTCCTCATAACATCCCTTGAGCCCCTTGAGGATCTCGATGGTCTCCTCCACCGTTGGTTCGGCAACTTCGATTTTCTCAAAACGGCGGGACAGGGCCCTGTCCTTTTCAAAGAAATTCTTATACTCCTCATAGGTGGTAGACCCAAGGCAGCGAAGGGATCCAGAGGAGAGGGCTGGTTTCAGGATGTTGGATGCGTCCATGGACCCGCTGCTAGTGGCTCCCGCTCCCACCACCGTGTGTATCTCGTCAATGACCAGCAGGGCATTTTCTTTCTCCTCAAGGGCTGAGATCACATCCTTGAGGCGCTGTTCAAAGTCCCCCCGGTATTTGGTACCGGCCAGCAAGGCCCCCATATCAAGGGAGAACATCTCTGAATCCTTGAGAAAATCAGGCACATCATTGTTAAAAGCCTTAAGGGCGATTCCTTCGGCAATGGCCGTCTTCCCGACCCCGGGGTCACCCACGAATACTGGGTTGTTCTTGCGCCTTCTGCACAGTACCTGCATGGCCCGCTGGGTTTCATTTTCCCTTCCAATGAGGGGATCGATTTTGCCAAGGCTTGCCTTTTCCAGAAGGTTGGTCGTGAAAAGGGCCAGAGGATCTGGCTTGCCTGATTTTTTGGGCTGTTTCCCCGGTTTTAAAAAACCATGGTCTGGTCGTCCAGAAGCGGCGGCCTTGGGTGGCAGATCTGCACCGTGGGAGATATAGTTTAGAATGTCAAGGCGGGTGATTCCTTCGGCCTCCAGAAAGTAAGCGGCGTGGGAGTCTTTCTCCTGGAAAATGGACGCAATGATATCCCCAAGACTCACCTGATTCTTTTCAGATGATCGGGCATGGTTGATGGCCCTCTGGATCATTCGCTGGAAACCTATTGTCTGCTGGAGGACATACTCTTCGCCCTCGGCCATTACCGTCATTTTTTCCTGAAAAAAGATGTTGAGGTTTTTCTTTATGACCTCCGGGTCTCCACCGCATTTTTCAACGGTTTCAGATCCGGTTTCCTGGTTTAAAATTGCATAGAGGACATGTTCAACGCAGACATACTCGTGGCGTCTTTTTTTGGCTTCCCTTACGGCTGATCCAAGGGTTGCGCTCAGCTCTTTGCTTATCATGTGGTTACTCCTTCTCCATAGTGCTCTTTAAAGGGAATCCCTGCTCCCTTGCCAGGTGATGAACGGTATTTACCTTGGTCTCTGCAACTTCCCTTGTGTAGGACCCGCAAATATCTTTTCCCTGATTATGTATATTAAGCATGATTAAGGACGCTTTTTCAAGGGATTTCCCAAAAACCGTCACAAGAACCTGTACGACAAACTCCATGGTGGTGTAATCGTCATTGTGAAGAATCACCCTGTACATGGGGGGGAATTCCTGCCTTGGTTCAATTTTTGATCTGCTTTTTTTCTTTGTTAATGGTTCTTTAATACCCATGTCTTTTCTAAACTCCGCAGCATTTTTTATACTTTTTGCCGCTACCGCAGGGGCATGAATCGTTGCGCCCAACCTTATCTCCGGAATGGCGAATTGGTTTTTTGACGCTCGGGCCATCGGAATGGGAAAACACCAGATTCTCCTGCCTGGGTTTTTTTATGGGTTCAAGGGGTTCGCTTTGGGCTATCTGGATTCTGAAGAATATAGCAAGGGTCTCCTCCTTGATCCTCTCCACAAGATCCTCGAACATCTCATAACCCTCTTTTTTGTAGATGACCAGAGGATTCTGCTGGGCATAACCCCTGAGACCTATTCCCTCTTTTAGATGATCCATGTTCAGAAGGTGATCCTTCCAGAGGCTGTCAACGGTCTGGAGCATGATGTAGCGCTCAAGGCGCCGTGTGTCGGTTTCCCCCAAAAGGGCCTCTTTGGCCAGGTAGGTTTCCCGGGCGCTCGATTCAATAAGCTCACCCAGGTCGTCGGAGGTAAGGTCCTGGCAAACCTCTTCGGACAGATCCATGTCAATGTTGAACTGTTTTTTGACCGCATCCTTTAATCCTTCAAGATCCCATTCCATAACGTGTTGTTTGTCATTCCGGAACGTGGCATGGATCTCCCATGAACGGTCCTGGACCATTTCCAGGAAGATGGTTGAAAGGTCGGTCTCCGTAAGAATCTGGCGACGCTGGCGGTAGATAACCTCCCGCTGCTGATTCATCACATCATCATACTCGATGAGCTGCTTTCGGATTTCAAAGTTGTGGCCCTCCACCTTGGACTGGGCATTTTCAATTGCCCGGCTGATAAGCCCGTGTTCAATGGGTTCGCCCTCGTCGATGCCGAGCTTGTTCATAATAGCGGTAATTTTTTCACCGCCGAAAATTCTGAGAAGATCATCCTCAAGGGAAAGATAAAAGCGTGACGAACCAGGGTCACCCTGGCGGCCTGAACGGCCCCTTAGCTGGTTGTCGATTCGTCTTGATTCATGGCGGCTTGTGCCAAGGATGTGAAGACCGCCAAGCTCCTTTACCCCTTTGCCAAGCACAATGTCGGTTCCACGGCCGGCCATGTTGGTCGAGATGGTGACGGCCCCCTTCTGACCCGCATTGGCTACGATCTCAGCTTCAGCCTTGTGGTGCTTGGCATTGAGAACGGTGTGGGGAATCCCCTTTTTTTTGAGCTTGTCGCTGAGATCCTCCGACACATCGATGGATATGGTACCCACAAGAACCGGCTGGCCTTTTTTGTGAAGGGCAATGATCTCCTGGATGGCCGCCAGATACTTCTCCTTCTTGGTCTTATAAATGAGATCTGGAAAGTCTTTCCTGACCATGGGCATATTTGTTGGGATGACCATCACGTCGAGATCGTAGATCTTTTTGAACTCTGCGGCTTCTGTTTCGGCAGTTCCGGTCATGCCCGAAAGCTTGGTGTACATCCTGAAAAAATTCTGAAACGTGACCGAGGCAAGGGTTTGGTTTTCATTGGCTATCTTTACCCCCTCCTTTGCCTCCAGGGCCTGGTGAAGGCCTTCGCTGTAACGCCTTCCCGTCATCAAACGACCCGTGAATTCGTCAACGATCACAACCTCGTCGTTCTTGACTATATAGTCCACGTCTTTTTTGAAAAGAGTGTGGGCCTTGATGGCCTGATTAAGGTGGTGGAGGATCTCTATGTTTGCAGGATCGTAGAGGTTCTCAACCCCAAGCAGTTTTTCTCCAAGGGCAACTCCATCTTCAGAAAGGGTGGAACTCTTTGCCTTTTCATCCACGTTGTAGTGAATGTCTGGCTTGAAAGCGGCAATAATGGCATCTGTCTGGGAGTAAAGCGTGGTGGACTTTTCTGCAGGTCCAGATATGATGAGCGGGGTTCTTGCCTCGTCAATGAGAATACTGTCCACCTCATCCACAATGGCAAAGTTGAGCTCTTTCTGGGCCAGGGATTCCCGGTCAAACTTCATGTTGTCCCTTAGATAATCAAACCCGAACTCGTTGTTGGTGCCATAGGTTATGTCAGATTCATAGGCTTTTTTTCTCTCTTCATCGGTAAGATCATGGACTATGACTCCCACTGTGAGCCCAAGAAAGTTGTAGATGCCGCTCATCCATTGGGCATCACGCATGGCAAGGTAGTCGTTCACCGTGACAATGTGAACTCC
Source organism: Desulfobacterium sp. (assembly GCA_034006945.1). Taxonomy (GTDB): domain Bacteria; phylum Desulfobacterota; class Desulfobacteria; order Desulfobacterales; family Desulfobacteraceae; genus Desulforapulum. Next base: position 49,607 of record JAVERV010000005.1, read on the forward strand.
TTTTCCGGAAAGGGCGTTCAGGTAGGCGGGAAGAGTTGCGGCAAGGGTCTTTCCCTCACCTGTTTTCATCTCGGCAATCATTCCCCGGTGAAGGGCAATTCCTCCGATGAGCTGGGAGTCAAAGTGGCGCATCTTCAAAGTTCTAAGGGACGCTTCCCTTACCAGGGCAAAGGCTTCACACAGAAGATCATCAAGGGTTTCACCATTGGCAACTCTCTGTTTAAAGCTCGATGTTGTTTCGGTAAATTCTGAATCGGCAAGTTTCTGGAAATGTGGCTCAAGGGCATTGATTTTGTCGACCAGGGGCTGTAGCTTTTTTACAGCTCTTTCATTGCTCGAACCAAACACTCGTGTAAGAAAATTAAGAACCATATGGATGTTTTACCTTTGATTATGGTGTTAGGAACCCAAGAAATTTTAATTGAATTCCTTGATTTAGTTTAACGTACTAAACATATAAGCACTATTTTTAAAAGTTAAATTGTTTTTGTAATAAAGTTGGGGATAAATCTGGATCATGGTTTTATTATGGGAAAGGGTAACAGAACAATATCAGCTGTTTCAATTGAGGATGTAGCGTTCAGGATTTACAGGAGCTCCGTTTATTCTGACCTCATAGTGAACATGGGGTCCTGTGGTTCGGCCTGTATTGCCCATGAGACCGATGATGTCTCCTCTCTTCACGTTATCACCTTTTTTCACAAGAATTTTGTCAAGGTGGCCGAATTTGGTAACTGTGCCATGGCCATGGTCGATCATGACCATCCTGCCAATGAGCATTTTTTCGGCTGCATAGGTTACCACCCCATTTGCCGTTGCAACAATTTCCTTGCCTTTTTTGTTGGCAATGTCAAGGCCGGAATGGAACTCTTTTCCCCCTGTAAACGGTGAGGATCTATAGCCGAACTTCGAGGTAATCCAACCCTTGACAGGGCGAATGGATGGTGTGGATGCAAGGAGGTTGCGCTTTTTGTTCAGGATGGTCAAAAGTTCTTCAAGATCGGTTTTTTGCTGAAGGGCCGACAGGTCGATCTGATTTGCCTGCTGGTGCATCTCCCGGATCAGGCTGTCATGGCGCTGGGAAAGGGGAATATCAGGATCGATATCCTCCCTTGCTATGCCGCCAATGCCGAAAAAACCAATCACATCACCGCTCTTTTTTATATCGGCAATAATTCTTACCTTGTCTTCAAAGCTTGACAACGCTGCAACATTATCCTTTAACCGGTTGATCTTTCCTGCCAGGGTCTGGATCTGGGATCTCTGAAGGTTGATTTCACGGTCCTTGTTCTCCAGCTGTATGGACAGAAGATCGTTGGCAAACGAGGCCTTTTTAAGCTTTGAGTAATCATATACAACATAGGCAGAGGTTAACAGCATCAGAAGGGGGATGAACACCAGGCATGCAAGCTGTGTCTTTGACACGGTGAACTCGCATATGTCTGAAGCCGAACCCGAGTGAAGCCATATTTTTATTTTCTTTTTCATACCTGCCCTTTTAATTAAATTAAATAAAAGACCCTGTCAAGTGTTGTTACAGGGCGCCCTGGAAGAGCTCAAGTCCTGTCTTTTCTGCCAGATCAAACATGAGGTTCATGTTTTGGACTGCTTGACCGGCCGCTCCTTTCAGAAGATTGTCGATGGCTGACACAAGGATTAGTTGTCCGGATTTTTCGTCAAGGTGACATCCGATATCGCAGAAGTTGGTTCCCCGAACATGGCGGATGTCTGGAAATTCATCCTGGGGAAGCACCCTTATAAATGTTTCAGATCGGTATTGGGCCAGGAGAGCGTCTCTGACCATGGATTGAGTAATGCCCGTTTTTACACGGGCATAGGTTGTGGTGAGCATCCCCCGGGTCAAGGGCAGAAGATGGGGGACAAAGGTGATGGTAACCGGTTTTTTTGCCTCAAAACTTATAATCTCTTCCATTTCAGGAACATGGCGGTGGTTGCCGATCTTGTAGGGTTTGAACGACTCGTTCACCTCGCAGAAATGGCTGCCAAGGGAAGCTGCGCGACCGGCTCCGCTGACCCCGGATTTAGCGTCTGAGATAATGCCGCAGGTGTCAATGAGTCCTTGTCTGACAAGGGGGAGAAGGGGAAGAAGGACGCTTGTGGGATAACATCCCGGGTTTCCAACAAGATTTGAACGGGCAATTTTCTCCCGGAAAAGTTCACTCAACCCATAGACAGCCTGGTTTAAAAGTTCCTTTGCTGAATGCTTCTGGTAGGCCGCTTCATAGGCTGAGATATCTTGAAATCTGAAATCAGCAGAAAGATCAACCACCTTTACCCCATTTTTTATCAGTTCAGGTGCATAGTTCATTGATACCTTGTGGGGAAGGGCAAGAAAGATACAGTCGGCCCGCTGGCTTATGGCCGTGGTGTCAAGGGTTTCGCACACAAGGTCCACAACGCCTCTCATGGAGGGGAATATATCCTGAATGGCCCTGCCCGAGTAGGATTGTGAGGTCACAGCCACAAGTTCGGCCCCTGGATGACCGGTTATCAATTTTACAAGTTCTGCCCCGGTGTAACCTGTAGCCCCTGCAATGGCGACTTTGATCATTACTTCTCTCCTTCTGTTTTCCATGCCGGCAAATTGCCGGTCGGAGTGTAAATAATTTCACGTGACTTTAACAGACGCCCCGGTTCTTTTCAAGTGAAGAATGGTGTGCTACTATGTCTCTAACCCCCATGTCCTTACGGACACAACGAAGCATGAAACACGATAGCAGAAGGCAGGCGGGGACGGGTGTTGCCCTGAACGGGTTAAATGGCAACGGTGGACACGAGGTCCAAGGAGTTGCCATTTCCCTCGGAGCAGGCCATGGACGGCCTGCGAGAATGAGAGAAGGATAACACCCGTCCCCGTCTGCCGGTCAAAGCGAGTTTCATATAACCCCCATGTCCTGCGGACACAACGAAGCATGAAACTCAATCGAGCAGGGCGGGCAATGTTATCATTCCGCACCCTTTGGTTATCCTGACCGGAACGCAAAACGTCGGGGGTCACTTTGACACTTCTTAACTGTTTCGACCCTTTGGTTTTGAATGTTCCGGTCAGGAAAACCAAAGAGGGCTCTAAAGTCGAGGCTCTCACAGTGATGTTTCGGTGGGAGTTTCCTATAAAACCGGCACGGCCGGAGCGAGAGATGGCATCCGGTCACAACGAATATTGAAACTCCGCTACCTATGGCGCTTCGAAGCGAGTTATATATAAAAAAAACCAAATTTCGAATTACTGAACGGAGATGGAGATCGTTTAATGAAGGTACGTATTTTATCAACCGGAGATGAGATTATGTCCGGGGGGGTTGTTGACACCAACTCTTCTTTTCTTGCCGCAGCTCTTTTGAGTCTTGGGTTAAGCGTTGACCGGTTTGTTGCAATTGGCGATGATCCCAGGACCATGGGGCGAACAATTTCCGAGATGGCCCGGGGGACCGATTTTCTCATTGTCACGGGGGGATTGGGACCCACCGGCGATGACATGACAGCAGAGGCTGCCGCAGGGGCTTTGAAGGTCAAAACCGTTCTCAACAATGAGGCCCTTGACCTCATCAAGGCTTTTTTTGCCAGAAAGGGGTGGACCATGAGCCAGTCAAACCAGAAGCAGGCAATGCTCCCCGAAGGTTCCCGGGTCATCGATAACAGGGTTGGCACGGCTCCAGGGTTTTCTCTTTCTATTTCAGGCTGCCAATGTTTTTTCCTGCCCGGGGTACCCCAGGAGATGAAGAAGATGGCAGGCGAGTTTGTACTGCCCTGGATTCAGCAGCATGCCGGACTCTCCCCGGATCGGAATCCCATGGATCTCACCCCGAAAACCATTACGGTGTTTGGCCTGCCCGAATCTGAGGTGGGTGAACGGTTAAAGGATCTTCCCAGGCTGTTTCCGGGGGTAAGACCGGGGTTCAGGGCGGATTTCCCCCTGATCCAGGTAAAGCTTTATCCTGAGCCGGGAAGGGGTGTGGAAGGTGAAAAGGCCTTTGACCAAGCCAAATCATTTGTTGTGGACACCCTTGGTCACAGGGTGGTCTCCCGGGATGGCCTTACCATGCAGGAGGAGGTGGGCAGGCTTCTTGGTCAACAAAAGGCTACCCTGGCCCTTGCCGAAAGTTGTACCGGTGGCCTTGTGGCAAGCATGCTCACGGATGTTGCCGGAAGTTCCGACTATTTTCTCTTCTCCGGAGTCACCTACTCAAACGATGCCAAGGTCCGTGTTCTGGGCGTAAGTCAGGCAACCATTGACAGGCACGGGGCTGTATCAGAAGAGACTGCAGGGGCGATGGCAGAGGGGGTCAGGCGTTTGACCAACGCCACCTATGGCGTCTCAACCTCGGGCATTGCAGGCCCGGGTGGAGCAACTCCCGGGAAACCCGTGGGAACGGTTTGTATCGGCGTTGCAGGGCCTGACTTTTGTGCTACAAGGCGTTATGTTTTTTCCTTTGAGGATCGAACTTTGAACAAGCAGATGTTTGCCGTACGGGCACTTGGTGATCTCAGGTATAGGATGCTCAAGGAAACAGGCAACGTTTGAACCAGCTGGCCGTTTTCCGGGCAAAGTCTTGCTGGTGATCCTTATCGGACATTCTGTGCCCGCCATTGGCATGGATAACAAGCTCTTTTGGATCCTGGGCAAGGTCAAAGAGCATCTGGGCGTTTTCAACGGGAACCACCTCGTCCTTTGAGCCGTGGAAGATAAGAAGGTTGTGAACCTTTGCCGCAGATCCGGTGATATCAAAGAGCAGATTTTGTTGGAAAAACTCAAAGGGCAGGGCAGGGCGGTGGTCATTTCCCTCAAAGGGGATGGCTTTTATGGTACGACTTATGATCGGGGCCGCACACACCACTGCCCCCATTGGGGAAATGCCCTGGGATTCAAGACGGGACCAGGCCTCGATGGCCGTAGCACCCCCAAGGCTGCTGCCAAAGAGGGCGAAACGGTCACCTGTGAGGCCAAGGGTGAGAACATGGGTGGTTGCAGCCACCAGATCCCGTACCCTTATGTCAAGGGAGGTGTCGTTTTGAAACCGACCCTGGCTTTTGCCGCATCCCCTGTGGTCAAACCGTAAGAATGCAATGCCAAGGTCTGGCAAAAATTTGGCAAGAAACTGCTGCTTTGCTGAATCCATGCTCCCTTCGAGCCCATGGGACCCTATTACAAAGGGTGGGTTCGGGGTGCCTGGAAGGTGGAGGAGACCGCTGAGGGTCATGTTATCGCAGGTAAAATTCACCTGTTCTGATCGCATATTCATGCTTGTTTTTATTGCACAAAAAATGTATTGTATCAAGTTTATTTTAATACCAAACAGGAAACCTATGAAATTACAAAAGAAAAAACCGGTTGAACTTGAAATCATTGATCTTGCCTTTGGAGGTAAAGGTCTTGCCAAACCCGACGGCTACCCTATATTTGTGGATCGCACCGTACCCGGGGATACAATCATTGCAAGGATCACCAGGAAAAAGAAAAGTTTTGCAGAGGCCCGGCTGGTGTCAATAGAAAAACCTTCCCCGCTCAGGAAGGTCCCTACCTGCAAGTATGCGGATCATTGTGGAGGATGCCGGTGGCAGACCCTTGGCTATGGGACCCAGCTTGAGTATAAACAGCGCCACGTGATTGAATCCCTGGAGCACATCGGTCTTTTAAAGGGAATTGAGGTGCTGCCGGTTATTTCTTCCAAAAAGATTTTCGAATTCAGAAACAAGATGGAATTTTCCTGCACCACCAACCGCTGGCTTATGCCGGAAGAGCTTGAAAATCCAGACATTAAAAAGGGGTTCGGCCTGGGTCTCCACGTTCCCGGCACCTTTGACCGCATCCTTGACATTGACCGCTGCCTTATTCAGCCCGACATGGGCAACGAGATAATGGAGCATGTAAGGCGCTATATCCTGGCATCCGGGGTTCCGGCCTACGGCCTTCGATCCCACGAGGGATTCTGGCGCTTTCTAATGCTCAGAAGCTCGTCGGCCTTTAAAACCTGGATGGTCAATATCGTGACAAAAGAGGAGAACGATGCCCTTCTCATTCCCCTTGCACAAACTCTTAAAAAGACCTTTCCCTCCATCGTCTCAATCGTAAATAATGTTACGGCCAAAAAGGCCGGTATTGCAACCGGGGAGTATGAAAACCTCCTCCTGGGGGAACGATTTATCCGGGAAAAACTCGGCAGATTCACCTTTGAAATTTCAGCCAACAGTTTTTTCCAGACCAACACCACTGGGGCGGAACAGCTCTATTCCCTGGTCTCTGAATATGCAGATCTCAAGGGCTATGAAACTGTTGTAGATCTTTATTCGGGCACAGGGACTATCCCCATCTGGCTATCCGACCGGGCAAAAAAAGTTGTGGGTATAGAAATTGTTGAGAGCGCTGTAATTGATGCCAGGAAAAATGCAACCCTGAATGACATTAAAAATTGTGAGTTCTTCGTTGGGGACATAAAAGATGTGCTGCCCGGCCTCGACGCCAGCTGTGATGTGATGATCATTGATCCTCCAAGGGTAGGGATGCACAAGGATGTGGTTGCCCAGGTCCTCTCCATTGCGCCTCCCAGGATCATTTATGTCTCGTGTAACCCTGCAACCCTTGCCAGGGATCTTGGTATGCTTAAAGAGCGTTATCGAGTGGTCAAGGTTCAGCCTGTGGATATGTTTCCCCACACCTTTCACATAGAATCTGTTGCTTTGCTTGAAGCTTTATAGCTATCCCTTGATTTCTTTTTGTCTGGAAGGTATGAAACTCTGTAACAGAGTGCTTTTTTAAATGTTTTATGCTGGGAGAAAGAGGATATGAAACAAACAACTTTTAGAGTTCTGCTGGCCTATGACGGCTCTGAACTTGCCATTGATGCGACTCGATACGTGGGCATGGTTTTTCCGCCTGACAATACAGAGGTGGTTGTCTTCTACGTGGAGAGCAAGATTCCCCGTTCTTTCTGGGAGATGGAAAAGGATCTGGATTTCAGGTTTAAAACCCCGGAAATAAGGGCAAGTATGACCGAACGGTACAGGCTTGTAAAAGAATGTGTGGGAAAGGCCAGGGAGATCCTTGAAAGCCAGGGATTTGCACCTGAATCCATTGTCACCAAGATTCACACCAAGGAGCAGGGTGTGGTGCGCGATATCATTCAGGAATCCCGCCAGGGGTATGATGCTGTCGTGGTAGGTCGCAAGGGTTTTTCACGACTCAAGGATCTCCTGCTTGGATCTGTGCCCATAAAACTTCTTGGAAAGATCAAGAGTATTCCCCTTATCGTTGTGGGAGGTATTCCAAGACATAAGAATGTTTTGATCGCCTTTGACGGCACCCGTGAGGTGGTCGAAGCTGTTCGCGTGATGAGTCGTCTCATCAACACTCAGGGATATAAGCTGCTTCTCTGCCACGCATCAAAAACAGCCGCTGACCTGGAGGATAAACAGGTCCTGAAAGACAATGAGTTTTTCAAGCCGTCTGTGGAGTGCCTCACAAATGCAGGGTTTACCGAGAATCAGCTTACCTGTGAGCTTATTTCAATTGACGGGGATCTCACCGAGAACATTGTTAAAAGAGCCCGGGAAGGAGGTTATGAAAGTATCGTCATTGGTCGGCGAAATCTTACCTTTTTGGAGCAGTTTTTCCATGGCAGGGTAGGGGGTAAGATCTTCCAGGCTGCCGGGAACCAGGTGATCTGGGTCGTGCAGTAGAGTTCAGTAGGCAGTCAGGTGAAGATCAGCTTGACACTCGTTCCCATTGCTGGTAAGCAAACTACTTCTTTGTTAACCTATCGACAGATGTAATATCTGGTGGAGCGAGTAAAAATTATGGGCCTTTTCAGTTCAAAAGAGTACCCTGGAAGGGGGAGTTTCCCCCATGGAATACACCCTCCCGGAAATAAATTTTATTCTTCTGAAGCGCAGGTCGAAGTAATTCCAGTTTCCGACAAGGTTGTTCTTCCACTTTTGCAGCATATCGGCGCACCGTGTGAACCTATTGTAAAACCACGGCAGAAGGTTGTCTGTGGTGAGATGGTCGGTGAGGGACAGGCCTTTGTCTCTGCCTCCCTTCATTCCCCGGTTGCAGGTATTGTCAAAAAAATAGGTGTGGTAACCCTTCCCAACGGCCGTCGTCTTCCGGCCATTGAAATCAAAACCGAAGGAGAACAAACACCTTGCAACGTCCTGTGGGATGAACTTACCACCACGGACTGGTCCCTTTCCACCATACCCGACTTCTCGCCGGACGAGATTGCACGCCTGATCCACGCCGCAGGGATTGTCGGATTAGGAGGAGCAGCCTTTCCCACCCACGTAAAGGTGATGCCCAACGAGAGACGCTTAATAGACACCCTGCTTGTTAACGGGTGTGAGTGTGAGCCTTACCTTACCTGCGATTATCGTCTCATGCTAGAGGCACCCCACGCCATTGTTGCGGGCGCGCTGCTGGCGGGAAGAGCTGTTTCTGCAAAGGAAATTTACATCTGCATCGAGGACAACAAGCCCGAGGCCATAGAGACTCTGAGACTTGCCACCCGAAACACCGTGGTCGAGGTAGCCGTTGTACAGACAAAGTATCCCCAGGGAAGTGAAAAACAGCTGGTAAGAGCGGTCCTTGACCTTGACGTACCCCTTGGAGGGCTTCCTTCGGACGTGGGGGTAGCCATGAGCAACGTCGGCACCATGGCTGCGGTTGCACGGGCCGTCATCAAACGGGGCCCCCTGACCCACAGGGTTGTCAGCATTACCGGCGGCGGGGTTGTTACTCCAAAAAATCTCTTTGTCCCCATCGGCATCTCCACGGGTGAACTAATTGATTATTGCGGCGGCCTGACCCAGGATGCCGAAAGAATAATTGCCGGCGGACCCATGATGGGATTTGCCTTTTCAGACCTTACAACCCCCGTGACCAAGGGAACAAGCGGCATAACCATACTCTCCCATGCTGAAACTGCAAAGGGCGAGGAAACAGCCTGTGTGCGCTGCGGACGCTGCGTAGATGCCTGCCCCATGAATCTCGTTCCCACTCGTCTTGCCATGGCGGCGCGCTACAAAAACACAGCCCTTGCCCGCCGGTATAATATCAATGCATGTTTTGAATGCGGCAGCTGTACCTATGTCTGTCCCGCCAAAATTAAGCTTGTCCAGCTGATTCGTACAGGAAAGGCCCAGGTAGCGGCAACAATGAAAAGATAAGGAGCCAGATCATTGTCAAACTTAAGTGAAACAACGGAAGCAGCGGCCCAGGGTGCAACCCTTAATGTGGCTCCTTCTCCCCACGTATCCGACAACACCTTTACCACACGACGGATGATGACCGATGTTCTTATCGGGCTCACCCCCCTTATGGCGATGTCGGTGTTCATGTTCAGGTGGCTGGCGGTTCAGCAGATAGCCGTCTGCGTTGTCACCTGCCTTGCGGCCGAGGCGATCTTTGTTCTGATGCGCGGCAAAAGAATCACCCTCATGGATTGTTCGGCAGCGGTCACGGGAATTATCCTGGCCCTCTCCCTTCCCGCCACGGCCCCCTGGTTTGTGGGGGCCCTTGCCTCGGTTGTCGCCATGGGTATCGGCAAGATCTTGTTTGGAGGGCTTGGCATGAATATCTTTAACCCGGCAATGGTTGGAAGGGCCTTTGTCATGATCGCCTTTGCAAGCATGATGGGTGCCGGGGCCTATGAGAATCCAGGGTCAGCAATTGATGCTCTTTCCCAGGCAACACCTCTCAACCTCCTCAAGGGCAGTGGCATTACCACATCGATCTTTGATCTGTTCTTCGGGTTTACCAATGGCTCCCTTGGCGAGACAAGCGCTTTTGCCGCCATCATCGGCGGTGTTTTTTTATGCCTGAGACGCACGGCCTCCTGGGAGATCCCGGCGGGGGTTCTTGCCTGTGTGGCACTACTTGCCGGTCTTGCCGATCTTTCAGCCGGAGCTGGCGGCCATCTTTTTCTCCATCACATCTTTGGGGGTGCCCTCTTGTTCGGTGCCTTTTTCATTGCCACAGACCCTGTAACTTCTCCGCTGACCCCAAGGGGTAAGTTTATCTTTGGTGCCGGCACAGGGGCCTTTATCATGATCATCAGGCTGTTCAGCGGATATCCCGAAGGAGTTATGTTTGCCATCCTTCTCATGAACGCCGTGACCCCCCTCATTAACCGGTGGACAATTCCACGTCCCTTGGGAGATGCCTGATATGAAATCTATTTTTGAAACCAACCTTGGTCAGGCCTGGCTTGTGCTGCTTCTGGCAATAATATTCGGCTCGTCCCTTGCCGGGGTCCAGGCAGCCCTTGGCCCTAAAATCGAAGAAAACAAATTAAAAGAAACCCTGGAAAAGGTGCCGATTGTAATTCTTGGCCAGACAGCAGCAGACGAGCTTAAGTCCAAAGATCAGCACCTTACAATCACACCCAACACCGTTTCGGTCGCTAGGCAGGGGGTGACAAAGTTTTACACCCTGTACCGGGCCGACTTTGCTGACGGCACCACGGCGGGATGGGTGGCCAAGACCAAGGGTCAGGGCTATGCCGACAGGATAGAACTTCTGGTGGGCATGGATCAAGATGGTGGAAGGGTTACAGGGCTCTTTATCCTGGACCAGAAGGAGACTCCTGGACTTGGCAACAAGATAGTCGAGGATGCCTGGCGCGCACAGTATAGCGACAAGTCCACTTCCACGCCTTTTACCGTTGTCAAGCTCCCCAGGGGCGGAGAGAATGAGATCGACGCCATCTCAGGTGCCACCATCTCTTCTGATGCCGTGACAAACTTGGTAAACCAGGCGGTTTCAGACCTGAAACACCGGGTGGCCGAACTAAAAACATCCGAACCAGAGGGGGCCAACTAATGGCAGATCAACCCACCGCCTCCGAGCGGTTCCTGCAGGGCATCCTGCCGGAAAACCCAGTTTATCGTCAGCTCCTGGGACTATGTCCCACCCTTGCCGTTACAAACGGCATGCAACCCGCCATCACCATGGCCGTATCCGTGGCTTTTGTGCTTGTGTGTGCCAACCTTGTGATCAGCCTGATCCGGAATCTCTTAAAGCCCCACCTGCGGATCGTCATTTTCACCCTGACCATTGCCACATTTGTGACTATTGCCGACAAGGTCCTTGCCGCCTATCTCTACCAGATGAGCAAAACCCTTGGACCCTATATTCCGCTCATAATTGTAAACTGCATCATCATCTGCCGGTGTGAGGTGTGCGCCTCCAAACAGTCGCCGTTCATAGCAGTGTCCGACGCCCTGGGGCAGTCCATCGGGTTCGGCCTTGCCCTTTCAAGCATTGCGGCAGTCAGGGAAATCCTTGGAACCGGCGGGCTTTTTGGGGTCCAACTTCTGCCTGCTGCCTGGCCTGACTGGGTCATCATGGTACTTCCTCCAGGGGCTTTCATCACCCTGGGACTGTTGCTAGGCTTTGTCAACTGGCTGTCCATGCGTAAAAAAGGAGGACGTATATGAACTATCTTGTGGATATTATTCTGATCGCCCTCAGTGCTGCGGTTATTAACAACTTTGTACTGTATTACTTCGTGGGTATCTGCCCGTTCATCGGTGTATCAAGACGGGTGGATATGGCCTTTGGTATGGGATGTGCCGTTACCTTTGTAATCAGCATTGCAGCCTTTCTAAGCTGGACCATCACCACCATGGTGTTGATTCCCGGCGCCCCTCTATCTTCGTTTGTCGGTGGTTTTTTCATGTCAAAAGAGGCTGCCGCAACAATTGATCTCACGGTTTTAAGCTACATTGTCTACATTTTCTCCATCGCATCTTCCGTTCAGTTCGTAGAGATGTATGTGAGGAAATTTTTCCCGGCCCTGTACAAGTCCTTTGGTGTGTTTCTTCCTTTGATCACCACCAACTGTGCCATTCTCTTTGCCTGTCTGACCATCATGAACAACGTGGTCGGAGTCGAAAATCCGGCGGATGTCTGGGATCTAGGCCGATCGCTTATTCTGGCGCTCTTTGGCGGGATCGGCTTTACTATCGCCATTGTGATCATGTCCGGTATTCGTGAAGACCTTGACCTTTGTGATGTCCCGGAGCCGTTCAAGGGAGCTGCCATCACCCTTGTAGTCGGCGGCATTCTGGCCCTTGCCTTCATGGGCTTTACCGGAGTTGATTCAGGCTTGAAAAAGGCCATGACCAAGACCCAGGAGACAGCCATCGTTATTTCCGCACAACCTTCTCTTCACACGGCAATGGTAGAGGAATTCAACCGGGGAGGTATGGGTAAATGATTGAGATAACCATAGGCATTGCCGCCGGTACGATGCTTGGCATGGCAGTGATTATGTCATACATACTCGGCTGGGCTAACAAGAAGTTCCGTGTTGAGGTGGATCCCAGGGTTGAGTCTGTTCTCGAAGTTCTTCCCGGTGCCAACTGCGGGGGGTGCGGCTATCTTGGATGCAGTGAATATGCCGTTGCCGTAGCAACGGACAATGCACCGGTTAATCGATGCCCGGTGGGCGGTGAGGGGTGTGCCCTTACCATTGCAGGGATCATGGGTGTTGAAGCGGGTGAAATCATTCCCCATCGTGCCATTGTTCATTGCGGGGCAAAGTGTGAGGATCGACTGGGCAGAACCGAATACAGGGGTGAACACATATGCGCCGCCGCAACCCTTGTTGCAGGAGTCCAGGGATGTACATTCGGCTGTCTTGGGTTTGGTGACTGCGTTGAGGTCTGCCAGTACGACGCCATCCATGTGAAAGACGGCCTTGCCGTTGTGGACTATGACAACTGCATCGGGTGCGGAGCTTGCGTCAAGGCCTGCCCCAGATCCATAATTGACATGACCGACTTTCATGAACCACAGATTCCAACGGTCCTCTGTTCCAACAGGGACAAGGGAAAGGATGTGACCTTTGTGTGTAATAAAGGTTGCATTGGCTGCAAGATCTGCGTAAAGACGGCTCCGGATTTGTTTGTGATGAACGGCAATCTTGCCGTTGCAAACCACGACGACTATCGAGAAGAGATGGGTGCCAATGCTTTGGAAGCCATCGAAAAATGCCCGAAGAACTGCATCGGGTATGTCGGTAAGAATGAGTAGGCAGCAGGCAGTAGGTAGACGTTTAAATCTTGTTGCAAACCAATAAAAAGGTCGACCGTGGAAAAATTCTAAAGTCGACCTTTCTTATTTGTGAGAGACTCTATACTTCTTCTCTATTAGAGGTTATAGACATCCTCGCCCTTTATGACCTTGATGGTATTCCGGGAGAGGATCTCAATGGCCTTGTCAATGTTGTCGAATCTGAAGATCATTATGGCGTTTTTACTCTGGGGATTGGCAAATGCATACATATACTCAACATTGATCCCTTCTCTCGTGAGGGGATCAAGGACCCGGTTGAGACCACCTGGATTATCTTCTACCTCAACGGCGAGAACATCTGTTTTTCCCACGGTGAATCCCTCATCCTTGAGGACCTTTTCAGCCTTTTGATTGTCGTTGACAATCAGTCTCAGAATGCCGAAATCAGTCGTGTCGGCAAGGGAAAGTGCCCGGATGTTGACCTTTGCATCCCTCAGGGTTGCGGTTACTTCCGCAAGGCGTCCCGCCTTGTTTTCAAGAAATATAGATATTTGCTCGGCTCTCATATGAATAGTCTCCTTTTATAACTTTCGGTTGTCAATTACCCGGACGGCCTTGCCCTGGCTTCGTTCAATGGTTCTTGGTTCAACGAGCCTCACCTTGGCGGAAACCCCCAGGTACTCTTTGATATCGTTGGAAATCTGGCCTTCCATGATCTGCAGGTTCTTGATCTCATCGGAGAAAATCCGGTCGCTGACCTCGACCCTGACCGTCAGCGTATCAAGGTTGCCGGCCTTATCAACAACAAGCTGATAATGGGGCAGAATGTTTTCGTTTTTCATGAGAACGCTTTCGATCTGGGAGGGGAAGACGTTGACTCCCCGGATGATGAGCATATCGTCGGTCCTGCCCGACACTTTTTTCATGCGAACGTGGGTTCTTCCGCAGATGCACGGTTCCGGATTCAAAGAGGTAATATCCCGGGTTCGGTAACGAATGATGGGAAAGGCCTCCTTGGTTATGGATGTAAAAACAAGTTCGCCTGTTTCACCGTAGTCAAGTACCTTACCGGTTTCTGGATCGATGATCTCAGGGATAAAGTGATCCTCAAAAATATGAAGCCCGTTCTGGGCCTGGATGCACTCGATGCTCACACCCGGTCCCATAATTTCCGAAAGGCCGTAGATATCCATGGCCTTGAGATTGAGCTTTGATTCGATCTCATGGCGCATGGCTTCAGACCATGGTTCAGCTCCGAAAATGCCGGCCTTGAAGCTCAGATCCTTGAACAAAATGCCCATCTCTTCGGCAACCTCTGCAAGGTGAAGAATGTAGGAGGGAGTGCCGGTGAGAATGGTGGGCTTGAAATCTTTCATGATGATTATCTGGCGCTTTGTGTTGCCGCCAGACACTGGAATGACCGAGGCACCGAGCCGTTCCGCCCCATAGTGGACACCGAGGCCGCCGGTGAACAATCCGTAGCCATAGGAATTGTGGACAATATCCTGGCTTGTGGCACCGCCTGCTGCAAGGCACCTTGCCATGAGTTCAGACCAGGTCTCGATATCCCGGCGGGTGTAGCCGACAACCGTGGGGCTGCCTGTGGTGCCTGAACTTGCATGGATTCGGATTACATTTTCCATGGGAACGGCAAACATGCCATAGGGATAGTTGTCCCTCAGGTCCTGTTTCGTGGTAAAGGGAAGACGTTCAAGGTCGCCGAGCGTCTTGATATCCGAGGGTGAGATGCCGGCTTTTTTAAAGTTTTCCCGGTAAAAGGGAACCGTGGCATAGACTCTTTCCAGGGTGGTTTTAAGTCGTGATAGTTGGATGGCCTTAAGGGCCTCCCTTGGCATTGTTTCAAAGTCCATGTTGAAAATCGGCATTAAAAAATTCTCCTGTGGCATTTATTTATATCTGTACATATGTTTTTTATATAAAACTCCCGCCGAGCTGGCCGTCATAAAGGGCGACCGCAAGGGATCGCCCCTACATTGGCCTCGGCTTATTCTATCGAGTTTCATAGTTTATTGTGGCCAAATGCCATCTCTCGCTCCGGCCTTGCCGGTTAGAGGAACTCGGCCTTGCGTTTTTCAAGAAAAGCCTGGGTTCCTTCTTTTGCGTCGGGGCTTGCCATGCAGAGGGCAAAGGCGTTGATCTCAATTTCACACCCTGTTTGAAGGTCGACCGACAGACCGTTCTGAATTGATTCCT
Source organism: Desulfobacterium sp. (assembly GCA_034006945.1). Taxonomy (GTDB): domain Bacteria; phylum Desulfobacterota; class Desulfobacteria; order Desulfobacterales; family Desulfobacteraceae; genus Desulforapulum. Next base: position 64,854 of record JAVERV010000005.1, read on the forward strand.
TGGCCGCCTGAATGCAGACTCGGCCCTTCAGGGCCATGGCTTTGGCCGTTTTCATAACCGTTTCCATGAGGGATTCTGGTGTGCAAACCTGATTGACCAACCCATAGGTCAGGGCATCTGCTGCGGGAAAGGTCTTGCCGGTAAAGATGAGCTCTTTTGCCCTGTTAGGTCCGACAACCCTTGCCAGGCGCTGGGTCCCGCCAAACCCTGGAATGATGCCAAGGGTGATTTCCGGAAGTCCAAATACAGCCTTTTCCGAGGCGTAGATAAAGTCGCAGGCAAGGGCAACCTCGGTGCCTCCGCCCAGGGCAAAACCGTTGACAGCAGCAATCACCGGGATGGGAAGGGCCTCGATGCGGGCAAAGGTCCTGTGACCGAGCCTTGCAAAACGCCTGGCCCCGAGGGGGTCAAGTTTTGTAATTTCTGAGATATCGGCTCCCGCAACAAAAGCCTTGTCTCCGGCACCTGTCAACACAAGGGCCCTTATCCCTTGATCCTTTTCGACAAGGTCAAGCACGGCTCCCATTTCCAGAATCAGTTCATGGTTCAAGGCATTGAGGGCCTTGGGGCGGTTAAAGGTCAAAGTACCAATGGTGTCGGAAACGTCAAAACTCAAGTGTTTGAAAGTCATGATTTACTCCTTTGTTCAGTGATTTAATATTAGGAACTCGGAAACAAATAATTACCCATTCTATACTGCATCTCATCCCACTCCCCACTGACTACTATCCCCTACTGGGGATTACTGGGGGTTAGTTTCCCTTATGTACTGTTCTACGCCGTCAATGATGGCCTCACAAAGGTGTTCCTGGTAGGCTGGAGTCACAAGGCGCTGGCATTCTGTCCTGTTGCTCAAGAAGGAGGTCTCCACTAGAATGGATGGCATTCTTGCCCCGAGAAGAACATAGAAGGGTGCCTGTTTTACACCGAGATTTTTAATATTAGAGTATTTTCCCTCAAGACCCGCGCATATGGATTTCTGAACTTTGCCCGCAAGACGGCTGGATTCGTTGATCTTTGCGTTTTTCATCAAATCGTTGAGAATGGATTCAAGATCGCTGATGTTTTTCCGGCTGGTTGCATTCTCCCTTGCCGCAACTGCAATGGCCTCGTCGTCCGTGGCAAGGTTAAGAAAATAAGTCTCAATGCCATGGGCTTTCCGGTTTAAAGCTGCATTGCAGTGAAGGGAGATAAACAGATCCGCTTTTTTGGTGTTTGCAATGGCCGTTCGCTCTTCAAGGGTCAGGTAGGTGTCAGTTGAGCGTGTAAGGATGACATCGCACCTGAGTCGATCGCGCATGCGTGCGGCAAGGCGTTTTGATATGGAAAGTACCACATCTTTTTCCCATACGTTTTTGAGATCACCGGGAGCTCCAGGATCCTTGCCCCCATGGCCCGGATCTATGACAATTCTGCGAACTCCAAGGGCCAGCTGTTTTGTGATGGCAGAGCTCAGGATATTATTGGTTGTAACAGGGGTCTGGCTCTGGGATGCAATCTCCTTTCCGTTGCTCTCCTTTGCCCATACGTCGATTACAAGCCTGAAGGGATCGTTGAGGGAGAAGACCTTGTAATTGTCAAAGGCCTTGATATCAATTACCACCCGAACCGAATGGGGGGTATACTGGCCGGCCCTTGCCTGAATTAAAAGATCGTCGTTGATGGCCGTGTGTTTGGGTACATCTTTACCCAGGCGTGAACACTCAAGATCAACGTAGAGACGCTGGGGCATGTTGATCGCAGGATCACGTTTGAGCAAATGATGAATAAAGGGCCTGCTATCCTCTGCATCGATCACCACCCTTGTATATTCGGGAGTTGACCAGAATCTGAGACCGGTCACCCGGGTGTCGGTTGTGGGGGAGGAGGGTGGTTCAGCTTCAGGCTTTGGTAAAGGTTTTGACTTTGGAGCAGGAGAAGAGACAGCTTTTGCAGGTGTACCTTGATCCTTGAACGTCTGCTGTTTAAGCGATGTTTTTTTTCTGAGCCTGTTTTTTTCAGCATCTTCGGCAGCAATTTCCCTTAAAAGATGGTTCGCCCTCTCCTTATAGGCACTTTGGGGGTAGTGGCCCTGAATTCGGTTGAGAAGATCGACCGCTTCGGTTTTGTCACTACTGCGTAGGGATAGTCGGTTGAGCTCAAGGTATAACTGGGCTGTTCTGTACATTCCAGCTGGAGCCCAGGGGCTTTCGGGAAAGTCTGCGTACACCCTCTGGTAAAGTTCGATGCAGTTGACCCAGGCCTGCCTCGACTTCTGCTTTGCAGGTTCTTTTTTTAATTCCAAAAAAGATAAATCTGCACTGCTGTACTGTTGCTGGGCCGTAAGAGAGGCGCAGGAGCAGGGGAGAATCAATCCCAGGAAAACAAACACAAGAAGGGCCGGCAGGGAGAAACGAAGTTTTTTCATGGGTTAAATCAATGCCTTTGATCTGATTTTCTGCTTCAGATCATTAACGAAATTCAAGGCATCAATGGGCGTCATGGTTGAGATGTCGCTTTCGTCAAGTGCCTTGATGATATCGTCGTGGTCGTTTCTTGCAAAGAGGTCCATCTGCTGCTGTCTGATAGTTGACCTGCCAGTATCGTTTTGCCCGGCTGATTCCCTCTCCCTTGTCTTGTATCCGGCCTTGGCCTTGTCCTGAGTCATGCCCTGGGTCTGACTCCACGGCTGATCCTCTTGGGGAGGTTGGGCCTTTTCGGTTGCAGCAAGGATCTGCTTTGCCTTGTTGATCACGGCATCCGGTACACCCGCAAGGCGGGCCACCTGGATTCCATAGCTCTTGTTTGTGCCTCCCCGGACGAGCCTTCGTAAAAAAATAATGTTGTCGTTGAATTCTTTCACGGCAATGTTGAAGTTCTTGATCCTGGGCTTGAGCTGTTCAAGCTTTGTCAGCTCATGGTAATGGGTGGCAAAAAGAGTCTTTACCCCCTTGCCGTCAAGGTCGTGGAGGTATGCGGCAACGGCCCAGGCAATACTCATACCGTCAAAGGTCGAGGTTCCCCTGCCAATCTCGTCGAGGATAACAAGGCTGTTTTCCTTAGCGTTGTTTACAATGTTTGCGGTCTCCTCCATTTCAACCATAAAGGTACTCTGGCCAAGGGAGAGGTTGTCAAGGGCTCCTACCCTGGTGAATATTCTATCGATGATGCAGAGATCGGCCCGGGCTGCTGGCACAAATGAACCCATTTGAGCCATGAGGGAGATAAGGGCTACCTGGCGGAGCACGGTTGACTTTCCGGCCATGTTGGGGCCGGTGATGATCAGAACCTGGTCACTCTTGTTGTCAAGATACAGGGAGTTGGGTATGTAGCGCTCGCCCTTGACCATTTTTTCAACAACTGGATGACGGCCCTCCTCGATGTCAAGTACCTGATTCTCGTTTAGCAAGGGTCTTACGTAGTTATTTTCCTCGGCCGCCGTGGCAAGCCCCATCACCACGTCAACCCCTGCAAGAAAAACTGCCATCTTGAGTATGGACGGGGTTTGCCCGGAAATGTGTTCCCTTATTCCGCAAAAGAGATCATATTCAAGGGTTGAGCGTCGTTCCTGGGCATTGAGGACTTTAAACTCCATCTCTTTGAGTTCGTCAGTGATGAATCGTTCCGCATTGACCAGGGTCTGTTTTCTGATGTAGTGGGCGGGCACCTCACGGGCCTGGATTTTAGAGACCTCAATAAAATAGCCGAACACCTTGTTGAACTTGATCTTTAACGAGCTTAATCCCGTGGTTTCCTTTTCCTTTGCACCGGTCTTTGCGATCCACGACCGACCGTCTCTGGCAATCTCCAGGATTTCGTCAAGCTCGACGCTGTAACCGTCACAGATCATGCCTCCGTCGGTTACGGCCAGGGGGGCATCCTCCCTGATCGCCCGGTTAATGAGATCGGCAAGAGAGGAGAGCTCGGTTAATATCTTTTGTCGGTCTTGGATAAAAGAGCCGTGGAACAGGGGCGCTGAAAGCTGGTCTAATTCCTTGAACAAAATGGGCAGCTTGTAAAGGGAGCCCTTGAGAGCCGTAAGGTCCCTCGGGTTTGCATGGCCCATGGTGATTTTGCTTGCCAGGCGTTCAAGGTCGTACACATCCTTCAGGTGATTCCTGATGCTGATGCGAAGACCTGGATTTTCCTTTGCCTGGGCAACGGCATCAAGACGGTCCTGGATTTTGTCAATACTGATAAGGGGGTAACGTATCCATGCCTTGAGTAACCGGCCGCCCATGGCAGTTATGGTTTGGTCAACAACGCTGATGAGGCTCCCCTTTTTATCGCTGGTCTGGATGTTTTTCAAAAGTTCCAGATTTTTGCAGGATCGGTCGTCAATGACGAGATAGGAGTTCAGCTCATACCTCTCAAGGGAGAGGACATGGTCTGTCTCCTGGAGCTGGGTTTCGTGGACATAGGCAAGAATGGCACCGGCAGCCGCCGTTCCAGCCGTTAGATCCTCACATCCGAAACCCTCAAGGCTTCTTGTGCGAAATTTATCCTTTAACCTGTTCCGGGCCGATTCAAACTCAAAGTTGTCATTGCTGACAAAGGATATTTGAATCTGCTCAAAGGCCTGGATCAAAGCCTTGTAGGAGGGGTCCCCTTTAAACGAGGCCGGCACGAGGATTTCCCGTGCATCGATTCTCAGGGCCTCGTCAATGAGGGCCGAAGGAATTCTGCCATTGGCTGCATGGATCTGGGTCGTTCTGAACATACCGGTTGATATATCTAGAGAGGCAAGCCCTGCAAACCCCTGACAGACGCACAGGGCGGCAAGGAAGTTGTTGGATTTTTTGTCGAGCAACTCTTCGTTCAGAATCATGCCGGGAGTGATCACCCTGACCACCTCTCTTCGGACAAGTCCCTTGGCAGATTTGGGGTCTTCCACCTGCTCGCATATGGCAACCTTTAAGCCGTTTTCAATCAGTTTTGCAATGTAGGCGTCTGCTGCCCTATGGGGAATCCCGCACATGGGAATGGGGTTGTCCTGGTTCTTGTTCCTTGAGGTGAGTGCGATCTCAAGAATAGGGGACGCCTTTATTGCATCATCATGGAACATTTCATAAAAATCCCCCATTCGGTAGAAGAGGATCGCATCTTTATACCTCTTTTTTATGGAGAGGTATTGTACCATCATGGGGGTTTCTTTTTTAACGGTCATGGTGGGCAACGCCTGGGATTATGCTCGCTCCTCTTTTTCAATCACAATGACACCATCCGCTTCCGTATCAAAATCCTTTTCCAGCTCAACTGTCCCTTGCCGGTTGTAGGGGTCATTCCTGAATTTCTCAAGGTCCTTTTTCAGTACGGCTATCTTGTCAAGATGGGAATCAATGGTGGAGTTAAGCGCCTTTATGGTTCGGTTGGATCGAAGTTTTAAAGATAAGCCGTAAAACCCTGCCACCAGAATACCGATCACGAAAAAGATTCCGTAATAAAAAATATTCTGGATACCTGGGGTTGTCCAATGCCAGGTATCAACCCCGAGATTCAAGGACAGGGCCTGCATGGCAAAGAAATATTCCCGGTTCTGGTAGATGACGAGCCCGGCAAATATCAGTATGATGAATCCCAAAAACAGCTTGATCTTTTTCATTAGCAGTCTCCATTCTATTCATTGTCAGATTTTCAGGTTAAAATGCACTGGGATCATAGATCAATTTTCTATTTTTTTCAATTAATCTTTTTATTCATATTATCCCATGGGATTGAAAAGTTTCACCACCCCGGGATCAGGTTCACCCATGATCTGCCAGTCGATTTTACTCTCCTTTATCAGGGTTGCAATCTCCATGAGGGAAATGTGGAGGTGACAGTGTATTCCTGATTTTTTACCTGTGGTGTCGGCAATCCTGCCTATAATTTCGTTTTGTTCAACATCTTTTCCAGGAACAATGGATCCTGGAACCTTGAGGTGGGAGTACACTGAGACCCCCCTTGAGATGGAGTTAGAATAATGTTCGATAATTACAGATTGACCGAGGAAATCGTCGCAAACGTTAATGATCCTCCCTCCTGCCATGGCAGGAATCCTGGTGGTTGTTTCAAGCCATTCAAGATTATTGGATCGATTCATAAAGATACCGATATCAAGGCCTTCGTGGTTTGCGTGGCGGATGCCGAAATCAGCCCACCACTTTTTCCGGCTCAAAAAAAGCATGCCCTGGTAGAAAACCCACCGGCCAGAATGGGCGACGGGGAGGGTATTGATCCGTGCAATGGCGTCAAGATAGGCTGCAATCGGTGGTAACTTCAACTTTATTCGTATGCCCTTAAAACAATTTTGTGGGCCATGAGATTGATATCCTCGATGGTTCCCGCAACCTCCTGACTTTCCCCCAAAAGGCCTCTTAAGAGAAAACGGTTCTCACCGCAGGGAGTTATTGCTGCAACATTTTCCATCACAAGGGTCTCTGTCTGGTCGGTTTTGAGATATACGCTTGACTCACACATGATCTTCTCCTTTTTTTCAGGTTTGCCTAGGAATCAAATCTATCAGAGGCCGGCTGTTCGTGTCAAACTCAATAACCGTTCTTAGAGACGAACAAGCTCAACCTCACCCCAGGCCCCCAGGGTTTTTCCCTTGATAATGATGATACCGGAAACACCGGGAATCTCAACCCCCCGGTTAATTGCCCGTTGGACGTCGGATTCGGTTTGAACAATATTTCCAAGGGCCGTTGCCGCTGCATCGGCAAGGGCGCAGGAGGTTGAGATCACGGTTACGGCATCTGCCCGTCCAAAGCTCTTTGAGTGACCAAGGGTGCCGGAAGATGTGCAAAGGGCGACAGGTGATTTCCCCGCCTTGATGCGCACCCCGGTTCCCATGCTCAAGGGTGAATTCCCGGCATAGATCCCAAACACCGCCTCATTGTCAAGCTTCATGAAAATATCCCCTCCGTTTTCGACGATAACTTCAGAAGAGGCGTTCAGGAGTGCCCTGCCGGTAAACTCGGCAACGGCCCCTGCAACCGCAGCCATGGGTCCCACATTGGCGAGGGCGGCGGCCCTGATCATCTCCATTATGATGGGGGGTGCGGGAAACCTTTCCCTTAAGGGAACAAGGGAGGTTAAAAACTGAGGGTCAACGGCAAGGTAGGCTTCGATCATCTCCCTTGCATGGAGAGCTGCCCGGACAGCCTGTTCGGCGAGATCAGACCGGGCCTGGATGTAAAGATCGGTCTCCTTTACCGTTGCGTTGAACGAAACAAGGCCGTGTCTTCTTGATTGGGTGCGATAGGTCCGGTTCTGGAACATCGATTATTTCTCAATGTAGTGGGGTCGCATCGATTCCGGGGCCTGGCGGATGAAAAAAGAATCGGTCATTCCGGCAATAAAGTCCCTTACAATTTCACCATGGGAATGATTTGACAGGTACTCGTCGGACAGCCCCTCGTAAAAACGACAAAGCGGGGTTGACATTGGTCTGCCCGTTTCAAGATCGTTAAGGTAGGATTCAAAGAGATAACGATAGATCTTTTTGACCGGCGTAAGGTGCTGCTTGATCTCGGGATTTGAATAGACCCTCGTGTAGTTGAACGCCTTTAACTGCCTCAAGGCTTCGGACACATCCTGGGTAAACGTTAGAAAGGGCTGCCCATGGCTATTTGAAATAAGATCGGTGGTAAGGTTGTACACAATGGTGCCGTTGGTAGTTCCAAGCAACCTTTGAGAGATTTGCGGCAGATCCGATCTTTTGATCAGGCTGAGACGTACTGCATCTTCCATATCCCTGCCCACATAGGCAATGGTATCGGCAATTCTTACAACGCACCCCTCAAGGGTCATGGGTATGGGATCGGGATCTGTAAGGGCCTTCATCTCTACCAGGGATCGGTCAAATTCAGAAAAATTTTTTGTACGTTCGGGTTTCAGGTCTGTTGAGTGAACTTCACCGTTGTGGCAAAGAATAGCATCAAGGGTCTGGAGGGTTAGATTCCAGCCTTTTGTGCTGCGTTCAAGCCGCTCAAGAAACTGGATGCTCTGCAGGTTGTGGTGAAAGAAACCTGCCCCGTTTTCAAAGCATAATTCGGAGAGGATCCGTTCTCCGTCATGGCCAAAGGGAGGGTGGCCAAGGTCGTGGCCAAGGCTTGCCGCCTCAATCAGGTCTTCGTTAAGGCCGAGGAACCGGCCGATGGTTCGTGCTATTCTTGACACCAGCTGAACATGGAGGACCCTGTGGGTGATATGGTCGTTTTGGATAAGGGAAAAAACCTGGGTCTTGTCAATATAGCGGGTGTAGGCAAGGGAGTTGAGTATGCGATCAGCATCAAGGCTGAACGCCTGACGATAGCACTCATTTTCTCGTCGTTCCGACGACCTTCGCAGGGCATCCTGACTGAAAGAGGCCAGGGGGGATAAAAACTTCCTTTCTCGCTGGTCAAGAAGATCCTTCATCCACCCCAGGTTTGTGCGTGTAGTTTTCAATCAGCCTCGTTAAAGCTGTTTTAAGATGTTTGCAACAACGGTTTCAAATGCCTTTGAAAATTCACTCTCCTCATCTTCCATGACAATGGGAATTCCATTATCACCTGATTTGACAACTCCAAGGTCAAAGGGAATGGAACCGAGAAATGTAATGCCTTCCTGGTCTGCAGTTGCCTTACCGCCGCCGCTCTTGAAAAGTTCAATGGTCTTATCGCAATGGGGGCATTTAAATGGCCCCATATTTTCCACGATACCAAGCATTTTCATCTTTACCGTTCGGCAAAAAGAGAGGGATTTTCTCACGTCGGCAAGGGCCACCTCCTGGGGAGTCGTCACAACAACTGCCTGGGCGTCCTTGATGGTCTGAATCACGGTAAGGGGTTCGTCACCGGTGCCTGGAGGGGCGTCGATGATTAGAAAATCAAGATCTCCCCATTCCACCGAACCGACAAACTGTTTGATCATTCCGCTTTTCGCAGGACCTCTCCAGATTATGGCCTGGTTTTTATCCTGCATTAATGCCTGGATTGACACGATTTTCAGGTTCTCACCGATCTTTTTGGGCTCCAGAAGTTTGTTTGGAGAGATGTCCAGAAGTTCAGTCATTCCAAACATCTGTGCTATTGACGGCCCGTGAAGATCCACGTCCATGAGGCCTGTTTTAAATCCTTTTTTGGCAAGGCTTGCCGCAAGGTTGGCAGAAACGCTGCTCTTGCCTACGCCGCCTTTCCCGCTCAGGACAAAGATTTTGTTCTTTATCTTTGAAAGAGAAGTTTTGATCATCTCCTCCTGAAGGTCTTCCTGGGAGTGCTGTTTGTTCTGGGAAGGGCATCCTCCGCCTTTCTTGGCTTTATCCATATTCTCGTAAAGCATGGTATATTACCTCTCCGGTAAATTAGGGGTTATTAACAATAACTCATTTATAATTATCACTGTTCGGTTTCTGTCAAGGCAAAAACTGACGCATTTACAGGAAGATCCGGGTAGAAATTTATGATCTTGAGAGTCATTGTTCTTCCCGAAGAGTCCTGGACAAAGGTCGTTCCTGGAACCAGGTAGGGCCCATGGGGTTTAAGGTCAGAGCGCCTGACCTGGTAGAAGGAGTTACCGTTCCTTGCCACAGAGTCAAATTGAACGATTTGCCCATTATTGTCAAATTGGACCCTTGCCACGGTCCCCCGCCATTTTCGTGACAGGAGAAGTGTGGTTAAATCACCCTTTTCAGCGGTCAGTATCTGTTCCCGGTCAAAGGGTTCCAGGGGAAGCCTGCCCGATAAAAGGGTTATGATATCCCTGATGCGGATGGGCAGGGCCACCATGGATTTTAAAGAGGGGTTGGGGGCATTGATGGTGTGGCGCTCATGGCGACCGGTGTGGGAGACAAACGAGACCTTTTCACCGTCTGCAACGATGGTTTCAACGGGAAAGCCTGATTCCAGGACGGTAATGCGGATTCTATCCGGAAGAAGGGCGGCCCAGGCAATTTTAAACTGTCGATGGGTATCGTTATCGGTCAGGGTGATACGGGCGGTTCCCTTAACCGTTGCAAGTCCCTGGTTGATTGAGCTTGCGTCCCGGGCAAGGCGGGCAGCCCTGGCGGGAGTCTCCACTCCCTTTTGGGGCATTAGACCTGCACATCCTGACAGAAAAAATGATGTCGTTCCGATCAGGAGAATAAAAATGAGCGGGTTATTTCTCTTCATTCAACCGTTGTTCCAGATCCTGGATTTTGGCATCAAGATCAGAGTTTTCGTCGTTTGATTTTGATCTGGCCTTTTTATAGGTTTCAAGGGCATCCTTCAGGCGGTCTGACTTTAGATAGGCGTCACCCAGGTGCTCGGTGATCACAGGGTCGGCATCGGTAAGGTCTACAGCCCGTTGAAGCATGGGAACAGCCTTTGAGAAGAGTCCCTGCCTGTAATAGACCCATCCGAGGCTGTCGGTGATAAAACCATCTTCAGGCTTAAGGGTCAGGGCTTTTAAAATAAGGGCTTCGGCAATGTCGAGGTTTTCACCCATATCTGCATAGGTGTACCCAAGGTAGTTAAGTGCGTTTGCATTGTTAGGGTCAAGTTCAATTACCCTTTGCATGGATTGGATGCACGCCGATTTCTGTCCGACTTTATCCTGAACAACGCCTAACCTGAATATCAGGTTTACATTGTCTGGAAATTGTTTTATCCCCTCGCTTAAAATGGCGATGGATTTTGTATGGGCGTTAATTTCTTCGTAAAATGCGGATAAATAGATAACTATATCGATATCATCGGGAAGTTCACGGTGTTTCACTTCCAGAAAATCAATGGCTTTATCTTTAAGTTCGTTTTCATTGTAGGATAGAGCAATGTGGACTATGCTCTTTTTGTAATATTCAGAGTCAGGCTTTACCCGCTGAAAATGATAAATGGCCTTCCGGGTCTGTTTCAAGGCATCGTAGGCGATACCCGAAAGATACTCGAGTGTCGAGTTTTGGGGCGCCCCTTTGAGCATTCCTGTAAAGGTAATGGCAGCCTCTTTGAACCTTTTTTCCCCCAGCAGTTCCTGTGAGGCCATCATGATGATTCTCTCGTCTTGAATGCTCCGTTCGCCGATCAAGGCAAACATTTCTGAAGCTTTTGTTTCTTGACCATGGGTGTGGTAAAAAAGCGACAGTTCTAATTCGGCCCTGATGTTGTTATTGTCGATCTCAAGAATTTCCAGATAGAGCCTGATCGTCTCTGGAATAGTTCCATCGCTATCCTGATTCTCGTAAATCGAGATCAGTTCAAATCTTGGTTCCAGCAGAGTCGGATTGATTGCTAATGTTTTTAAAAATTCCTTTTCTGCGTATTCAGGATTGTTTTTTATGGCATGAACCCTGCCAAGGAAAAAATGGGCCGCATAGGAATCGGGAAAGTGCTTGGCCATTTTTGCATATAGCCTGAAGGCCTCATCCGTGTTGTCGCTATCCATAAGGATCTGGCCCAGATAAAGATAGGCGTTCTCCTGGTCAGGGTCGAGCTGAAGCACCTTCAGGTAAATTTCTTTTGCCTCGTCATTCTGGTTGAGCATCTGTCTTAACTTGCCCTCTATTAAAAGAGCATCCGTATCTTTCGGTTCGAGTTTCACAAGTTTCTGGGCAACCTTCAGTGCTTTGGCGGTGTTTCTTTTATGAAGGTAAAGGGTAATGAGTTCCTTTTTTAAAAACGAGGAGGCTGGGTCTAAGTTGACTGCCTTGATCAGTTCGTCAATGGCACGGTCAAAGTCTCCAGCCCTCATATGAAGCTCTGAGCGAATGTAGTGGAAGTATGGAGACTCCACCTCTTCGTATATCTTTAGGGCCTGGTCTTTTTTGGGGTCAACGCTGTCCACCGCCTTAACAGGGATGGGTCTGGGTGCACAGGCCGCACCCACAAGGATCAGAACAATAAGAAGATATAGGCAGAACACCTGTCTTCTATGTTTGCCGTGGACTGGACTTGTCCGGGAAATAATTCCCGATTCAAGGGCTGATTTAAGTTTGGGCAATAAACCCGAACATACAGGGTTAATTATGGTTGTGATCATAGGCGTCAAAATCGGGCATCTCATTTTTAAAGTATTCTTTCATTTTTTTTATGATGTTGTTTTCTACCTGCCTCACCCGCTCACGGGAAATATTGTACTCTTCACCTATTTCCTGCAGGGTCTGGGGGTCGTCTGAAAATATTCTTTTTGTAAAGATATCCATTTCCCTCTGATTCAGCGTGGCGGTAAACTCCTTGACCCTTGTATGGAGAATGTCTTCGATCTGCTTTCTTGCCACCTTATCTTCGGTGGAATCGGTTTCCACGTTGATAAATTCAATCCGTTCCGTATCAGAATCATTTCTAAGGGGTTCATCAAGGGAGAGGTCCCAGCCATCAAGGCGCTGATCCATTTCAATAACCTCCTTCTCTGATACCCCCATCCGCTCGGAAAGAAGTTTGGGGCCCGGGTCAAACCCCTCATCAATGAGTTTTTGTTTTTCTTTTCTGAGCCGGAAAAAAAGTTTGCGCTGTCCCTGGGTGGTCCCAATTTTTACAAGGCGCCAGTTGTCCATAATGAACTTCAGAATATATGCCTTTATCCAGAAAGAGGCGTAGTAGGAAAACTTGACATTCTTGTAGGGGTCAAATTTTTTAACCGCCTTGACAAGGCCGATATTTCCCTCTTGAATAAGATCCAGAAGGTTCTGCATCCAGACACGCTGGAAATCAAGGGCTATCTTAACCACAAGCCTGAGGTTGGATGTCACCATTATATAAGCGGCATCGCTGTCATTTTCCTTTTGTATCTTGGTCCCGAGATCCACCTCCTCTTCTCTTGTGAGAAGCCTGTACCTGTTTATCTCGGCAAGGTAACTCTGAAGAGGATCTGCCTTAACAAGGGCCTTGGTTGACGATGTATTCTTTTTAACCTTTGGTACAAGGTAACCTCTTCGCGAATATTTTTCTTCAGCAATGGTATCTTGTGTGTTTGTTTTAGCTTTTTTTCTGCTCATAACACTCCCTGCAATTGTTTCTTACGGGTTAATATGCATTCTTCCCATGATATACTAAAAGCAGATAAATATCGATCAAAAAAAATTAAGCGGCTGTTTTGTTTTTTATGTGGACACACCCGGGTTGATTTGATATAAGTCCTCCGTGTTTGCGCCTGTAGCTCAGCTGGATAGAGCAACGGACTTCTAATCCGTAGGCCACAGGTTCGAGTCCTGTCAGGCGCACCACTTACAACAAGGGCTCTCGGGAAAAACTTCCTGGAGCTTTTTTTGTTTCTCCGGTCAACTTCCGGTACTTTGAAAACTTTTCTTATTGCAACTTAGGTTTTTGCCGCATCCCATCTTTTTGTTCATATGGAAAATTTGCACCATATCGCCGTTGTAGGCTATGGGATAGCCCTTTGATGGACATTGTGTCCCTTACTCAGATTTTTCCGGCGTTGCTGAAACTTTCCATATTAAAAAAATTATCTTTAATAATTAAGGTAGCCAGCGTTAAAAAAAACATATATTGGGCTTGATTTTATTTACCTTTGATCTTATAATACATCCCATCATGTAGCAAGGTTGTAATTTGGCAGCCTGCAGGTTTTGTACTTAAGGGAAGAATAAATTGTTGGATAAGCACATCAGTGTGGCAACTACCTCAAGTTCGAAACGATTGAACTTTATTTTTTAGGAGATTGTCACATGGCTAACGGAATTGTAAAATGGTTTAATGATTCAAAGGGTTTTGGTTTTATCGAGCAGGAGAACGGAGAGGACGTTTTCGTTCATCACTCAGGTATAAACTCTTCTGGTTTTAAATCACTTAACGAAGGAGACAAGGTAACCTTTGACATAGAGCAGGGTCAGAAAGGACCAGCTGCAACTAATGTCACTGTAGTATAGTACAGCGTATGCAACTTTAAAACTGTTTAAGCTTTTGGGGTAAATGGTTTTAAAGTGAACCCATACTAAAAAAGTCCCTTTGATTGATTTCATTGGGGCTTTTTTTATTTTCTATAGCTCTGTATTTGTTCAGCCTATCTGTGCCCATCCTCATCACTTTCTTCTCTAAAAAAATTACCCTTAAAGACCTAATCCCATTCCCCTTTATTACTCAAGCCATGTTTGACAATTTTTTTGTTACCTGTATAATTAGTCACAATCTTAAATGTATTTTAATAAAAACATGCATAAACTCTATATTGCTTGTTAATAAGTCTTTATTTTTCTAATCGTTTTATTAGTCAAAAAGAGATATGAAATGATACTTTCGATAATAAATTATTTAAAAAGAGGGCCTTCGACATCCAAAGAGATTCAGGCAGCAACAGGCCTGAGCCAAAGTACGATTTCTCGTCAGATAAGAGATATGGGTGATCGTATCGTAAAGATACAAATTGGGCGCACAGTAAAGTATGCCGCAACATGCAATGCGTTTAACAGTAATGACAAAATACCATTAAGTGTAATCGACAACTCTGGGAAAAACATCTTAATTGCCTATGTACGCCCGTTAAATTCAGGCGGTTTTTTTCTGGAACAGACACGATCTGCCACTCTTTTATTCCTGGGTGAGCAAAAAAACGGTGTATATGATGATTTGCCTTATTTTCTTTTGGATTTAAAACCTCAAGGTTTTCTGGGGCGGCAAATCGCTCAAAAGATAGCTTCTCTATGTGATGATTTCCCCTCAGATCCAAGGGATTGGAATTCCAGCCATATCGGGCGCTATTTGATTGCCGATGGTGATGATCTGCCTGGAGATTTCATATTAGGAGAGCAGGCCTTTTTACGTCTTAGGCAGCAACCTGCCGCCTTCTCTGAAAAGGACTATCCTGAAATTGCAAACCGTGTGATGAGCGGAGAGCTCGCAGGATCATCGGCTGGCGGGGAACAGCCTAAATTCACGGTTTTTAACCGTGACACCCAATCCCATGTGATTGTTAAATTCTCTCCTCAAGGTGAAAATGAGATTGCCACAAGATGGCGTGATGTTTTGATTACGGAATACCATGCGGCTAAAATAATAAATGATAATATTTTCCTCTCTGCTACATCCAGACTTCTCGAAATGAATGGGAGGTTGTTTCTAGAATCCCAGAGACTTGATAGAATTGGATTATATGGAAGATCGTCCATGATATCCCTTCAGGTAATTGATGCTGAGTATGTCGGTCTGGGGAGCAATTGGCCGAAAGTTATGAGAACATTATTCAACAAGAGGATGGTTCATGAACAGGACGTCCTTAATGCAGAAACCGTATGGTATTTTGGTCGTCTTATCAATAACACAGACATGCATTTAGGGAATCTGAGTTTATCAATAGACGGTGATTTTTTCAAATTGTTACCCATATATGATATGTGTTCAATGGGGTTTGCACCTAAAAGCGGCGGGGAAGTAACACCTTTTACCTTTGAACCACCTCCTATTAAAGATGCCGATATTAATGAAGAACAGCTTGAAACCATAACAAAGGCAGCGCATATTTTCTGGAAAAATGTTGCCCAAGATGGCAGGATCTCAAACCAGTTCAAAAAATATTTACAACAAGGGATGGTTCGTGCAAATGGCGCTGATATTC
The DNA here is from genome assembly GCA_034006945.1 of Desulfobacterium sp. Classification (GTDB taxonomy): domain Bacteria; phylum Desulfobacterota; class Desulfobacteria; order Desulfobacterales; family Desulfobacteraceae; genus Desulforapulum. The sequence continues at coordinate 80,340 of JAVERV010000005.1, forward strand.
AAGGCAATCAAAATTTCTTGATTTAAAGGGATATTTCACCCAAAAAAAGTAGAGTGCTTTTCTGCTGATATCAAGGATGCTGCCTTCAGCTTATATCTATATCCCTTTCAACTTTGTTTCTGACAGATTTTTTTTAGACCACGAAGAGCACGAAGGCCACCAAGTAAGGGCTTCGTGGTGGCCTTCGTGCTCTTCGTGGTAAAATAATTTGGCGGTTTTAAAGGCTTGAAATAGATAGGATGAAGGTTAGAATGAATTCACCGTGGCCTGCTGGTACATATCTTTTTGTGTTTTACCAGGGAGGAATTGAACAACTCCAAGACTTATTGTCACTTTAAAATCTATTTTGCAAAATTTTTCTTCTATTTTTTTTCTTATTGTTTCAGCAATTTTGAATGAGTCATCAAGGCCGGTTTCAGGTGTTATTATTGCAAATTCTTCACCCCCGACTCTGAAAACTGCATCACTTTTACGGATAGAATTTCTGACTGCCTGGGAAAGTTCGAAAAGTATTTTATCACCTGCTTTATGAACTAAAAATTGCATTCAAGGTGATACCTTTTAGCCAGGTGCTTAAACTGAAATTGATCCTTTCCGGAAATCTGTTCTGCCCATCATTGCGTTAACTAAAACTGGGCGCCCGTTTTGTGCGGACTGCTTGGCGTCTGTCAGCACCTTGTATATTTCACTATTCTCCTTTAGCACCATCCCGTCCGCAGCCAATGCGTCCGCAATTTTATGATAATCGCTGTATTCCAGGGTCGTTGCAACATCATCATGGAAGATTTCGGTCTGGTCCCGGGCAATCTGGGTCCAACCTGCATCATTGCCGATGACGGTAATAATGGGAAGGTTGTGCCGGACAAAGGTGTCCTGCTCCATCAGGCCGTACCCGGCTGCACCGTCTCCGTACAGGAGCCAGATTTCGGCTTCCGGGTGGATGAGTTTTGCAGCAATGGCAAAACCCGCACCCACCCCAAGTGTGCCGTAAGGCCCGGGATCCATCCAGGTTAGGGGACCCCGCGGCTTCAGAATATATGACGCAGTGGCGATAAAATCACCACCATCGCCGATCACGACGCTGTTCTCCGCCATGGAGTCGTCAATTGCCGCACACAGGCGCAGGGGATTGGCGTATTCAGTTTGAGTGTCCATATATTTAACAATTTTGTCGGCTCCTCTCTTTTCCCGCAGGTTTAACCGGCTGATCCAGGGCGTAAAGTGGTGCCGGTCAAACTGAGTTTCGGACGTCAACTTCAGCAAAAACGTACACGGATCCGCCACCACGGCCAAATCCGGCTTCCGGTTCAATTGAAGGTCGGTTTTGCTCCGGTTGACGCCGACATAAAACGCATCTTTGCCAATACTCTTTCCATAGTTCAACCGAAAATCACAGGGCATCCCGGCAATCAGAACCAGATCCGCCTCTTTAAGCGCCGGGGTGCGGCCATGCCGGAACTGCATGGCGCATTGGTTGCCCACCAAACCCCTTGCCATCCCTGTCAGAAACATCGGTACGCCGAACGATCGAAGCTGGTCCGACAGGCGGTGTAGCAGATGAGGGTTGAGGGCCACCTGGCTTCCGACCACCATTACCGGCGATTGCGCCTGTTTTATTCTTTCAAGCACTGCCTCCACGTCGTCCAAATCCACAAAGAACGGTTTAATGTGTGCTTTTTCCGCCAGTTCAAGATTTTTTGTGGAACAGGCAAATATTTTATCCACGTGTCGGCGAAGGTACCAGCGGGTAACCCGTTCAATCATGCCCTTGGATTCATCAGCTCCCTTTGTATACCACTCCCTCACGAGGGCCGGATCATAGAGCAGGTCCAGAGGGCACTCAATAAATACCGGGCCGGGGATTCCAGAGAGTGCCACATCAAAGGCCTCTTCCAGCACCGGCTCGATATCGCAGTCCTGATGAATTGTTGATGACCATTTCACGAGGGTTTCCATCAATTTCATCTGTTCGATGTCCTGGAGTGCACCCCGATCTTTTAATACTGTTGCCGGTGCCCCTCCGAGTAACACCAGCGGCGACTGGGCCATCTGGGCGTTTTTAATCGCCGTGATGGAATTTGTGACCCCCGGCCCCGCAGTCACCGCTGCCACACCCGGAATGCCGGTCAACCGGGAAACTGCATCAGCGGCAAACACAGCCGTCGGCTCCTGACGGACGTCAATTACCCGGATACCTGCCTTTTTGGCGCCTACCAGAATCGGAGAGATATGCCCCCCGCACAGTGTGAAAATAAACTCAACTCCTTGATTTTTCAATACCTGTGCAATCTTTTCGCCGCCATTCATGCCTGTGGTCCTGGGTTAATGTCATTGGTTTGTCAGCCTGTATGCGTTTAACCTTTCAAACAAAAGATCATATTCGTCTTCATATTCGAACAGATCAAGCATGACAGGCGGTTTTGTGGAATGAGCCGGAAGTCTCTTTTGGGTTCCGGCTATCAGCGTATCAAGTTCAGCCAATCTTTTTTTTGTTCTTTCATACTCTTCCCGATCCATGGCTATTTCCTCTTAGCTCTGCTTTGAAATCGGTACGTTTCATCAAATTGGAGGGGCAATTGTGACGATGATCCGCATTTTTGTGTCTGCCAGGACACCATGGGGTTCCCGTATTTCTGATACCAGGATATCCCCTACGTTCGCTGGAATTTTGGCATCATTTTCTCCTAAAAACCAGCCCTTACCCTCCAGTACCTGGATAGACAACTCCCCATCCAAATCATGGGAATGGACCGGGAAAGTAACCCCGGCATCAAGGTTGAAATTGATGATCTTGAAAAACTCTGAGGTTTCAACCAGGAAGAACCTTTTCATGGCTCCCGGTTTAAATTCATTGGTTTCGGTAAGTTTAAAAACTTTCATAAAATTTCTCCTTCAAACAAGTTTATAAGGTAAAGCCCGGACTTTGCCGGGGGCTTCCAAAGTTTTACATTTGGGGATATGAAAATTTCCAGAACTGTGAGCCATTCAAATATCACAGAAGAAGAATTTTTCATTTAACAACAATTGAAAGTTAAACCATAAACCTATAAATGCAAGATAAAACCCACACACAAGAGATGTTCAGGGTCTTTCTCTATTGTGGGGAGGGGCAAAAAACCACTGGAGTAAAAGACTTATCCCTACATCGGTTATTTTGCCAAAATCTGGATTGTAGAGATGTTGTCTATCGGCACAATACATCTCTCTATCTTTGTTGAAAAAAAAATGTATCTCCTTATATGCACATTCCTCAACACCAGATGAGTACCTGTGTCTGATAGATCGGCAACATCGGCATGTAAAAAACATTTGGTGTTCAATGCAGAATCTTTCTCCTTGAAAACCAGTTTGATCTTTTTGTCCACCAGGTTGAGGTAGTCACCAACTCTTTTTAGTTTGAGCAGGCCTTCAATTTGAAATTGAGCTTTTTTGTCGGTCATTAAACTGCCTGTATTTTTCGTTTTCGGATCGTTTTATTCTTGGGATTCACAACTTTACACTCTGCTTTGATTGGTTCAATAAGGATTGATGCCGGTTCGTCTGTCGGATCTTGGGGGACGAGTTAACCCCGGAAGGCTTTGGCAAGGATTGATTGATCCAGAAAATAATTAAACCAAACTACCTATAATTGCAAGTTATCATATATTGGACCCCGAAAAACCGGAAAAAAACGATATAAGGTCATCAGCTGAGAAAATATTTCGGTCAAGTTTCTATAAATTTGACATTACAAAGAGAATCAGAATTACAAAAATTCATCAGAAAACATCAGGATGCTTTTATTTCATGGAAGGGGCCGAAATGTTTTGCAGAGTACATAGCTACATCGCTACTTATAAAAAAATGGGATAAGAACAACAGAAGCAATGAGGCTTTTGTTCGAGAACAAACTACCAGGATTCTTAAAATAATAATTGGGCTCCAACTCAAGTAAATAAATTATGGGGGGGTTAACCCTCCAATCATCTTGGGTGCTGAATAGTTGCCTTTCTTCTTTACTTTTTGTTTTTGATCATATACTCATTTTCATACTAATTTCTACAAAATACAAACTATGATCTCAGAGGAATTTAAAATGAAATTTAAAGATTTTAGCGTTCAAAAAAAGTTGTACACGACTTTCGCAGTATTATTCATAACGTCTTCAATCATTATTTATTTCTTTGTATTGGGGCAAGTGGATTCCATAAGAGATACCGAATTGATCAGAACAAAAGAGCAGTTGTCCAATGCCCTTGACGGCGCATTAAAAGCAAAAGAGGATACATGGATTACCAATGCCTTACAAATAGCGATGAATGAGGAGATTGTTGATTCCCTGGATGCTGATGACAGGACAAAAACCATTGAAATTTTAAAACATTACGGAACAATGTTCAAAGAGAATACAGGCTTTAAAAATGTTGAGATCCATATCGTTGATTCTAAACTGAACTCTTTTGTAAAATCATGGGACAGTACAAGCTTTGGTGAAAGTCTGGATTATAGTGAGGCATTCAAAGAGATCAAGAAATCTAAGAAATCCTTAGTTACCATGGAGGAATCTTCAAAAGGGTTAAGGCTCAAAGGATTGTTTCCAATTTTAAAGGAGGGGCGGTTCCTTGGCATTGCTAATTTTGAGGGTGGACTCAACTCCATTAAAAGGACCTTAGAACCAAGCAATATTGAGTTTTTGTATTTCATGGATGGGAAGTACCTGACTATTGCAAAAGGATTAAAATCCAAGCCCAACTTTAAAAATCATTACTTAAGTCAGAACGATGCGGATGACAATTTTTTAAACTATGTTTTAAATGATCTCAATCTTGAAGAGGCTCAAAAGAATGGAGCCTTTGACAATAAATATTTTACAGTTGCTCTGCCTGTTAAAGACTTTGCAGGAGAAAAATTAGGTTTTTTCATTCTTGGAAAAAAAGCTGAACTTGTAACGGAGACAATTAATGCAAGCGCACAAACCACATATAAGGTAATCGGGATTGTTTCGTTGATAGTGCTGCTTCTTCTTGTTTCAGTTCTTGCTATAATTACTGTTTATGTGACAAATCCATTGAGGGATGTGGTTGCAACCATGAAGGACATTGCCGAGGGAGAAGGAGATCTTACCGTTCGAATCAAGACAAATTCTAAGGATGAAATCGGTGAGTTGGGGAGCTGGTTCAATGTTTTTATAGAAAAACTCAACAGGCTTGTTTCCAATATTGTAGAGAATACACAAGCTCTGCATACGTCTTCCAAAGAACTGTCCAGCGTGTCGATGCAGATGACTTCCGACGTCGATCAACTTTCAACCCAGACCCATAGCGTGGCTGCTGCAGCAGAAGAAATGAGCACTAATATGACCTCCGTGTCGGCAACCATGGAGCAGGCTTTCATGAATGTGAATCAGGTGGCCTCGGCAACGGAGGAAATGACAGCCACCATTGGTGAAATTTCAACCAATACGGAAAAAACAAGCTCCATCACAGCACAGGCGGTTGTCGAAGCTAAAAAAGCGTCGGAAAAAATCAATGAACTTGGGAAAACCGCAAGAGATATCGGAAAAGTAACCGAAGCCATTCAGGATATCAGTGAGCAGACCAATTTGCTGGCTTTAAACGCCACCATTGAAGCTGCCAGGGCAGGTGAAGCTGGCAAGGGGTTTGCTGTGGTTGCAGGTGAAATAAAAAACCTTGCCAACCAGACAGCAGCAGCAACAATTGATATTCGCCAGAAGATCGAAGGCATTCAATTGATCAGCGGCCAGACTGTGGATGAGATCAGGCGTGTAACAGATATTATTACCGATGTTAATGACCTGGTAAACACTGTGGTATCAGCGGTTGAAGAACAAACCGTAGCAACCAGTGAAATTGCCAAAAATATTAATCAAACCTCCATTGGATTCAACGACATTAATAAAAATGTTGCACAGACGAACGATGTTGCTGGTCAGATCGCCAGGGACATTGCCTTGGAGGATCAATCAGTCACTGCAATGGCAGGTAGCTCTGCTCGGGTAACTGAAAGTGCGGCAAATCTGAGCAAACTCGCAGAAAAGATGTCTCTCATTACCGGTCAATTTAAAATCAATGATAATGGGGTTCATACCGCACAGGAATAAAATCCTCTGCCCTGCGTACGCTGCCCGGCAACGGGTCAAGGCGGAAGAGTAATCATTCCATGGGTTGAATCACTGGTCAACCACCAGCCCCCATATCCCTGAGTCCGGCAATATGTGCCGCCAGGGACAGGCGGCCTAGGTGTAAGTATTAGGACAAATTCTTTCCTGATGGTGCTTGGGCTGATGCGTCACTGGGGCCGGGGTGGATCACATTGCCGGACATTGAAAAAAATGGGATCACTTCACCATATCCATTCTCTTAAATGCTGTGTCTTACAGGCACCGACGGTGTTTTTTATCATTATTCTCTAGTTTCAAGGGAATCAGATCTGGGGGCAGGGCGGTTGGAATCAGTAACTATTTCTCCTGTATTTGCAATGACTTGAACGGCACGATCATCGTAGAGCCTGATCATGTCATAGTCTTTTACGTTGGTCACCTCAAGGTTGGGAAGTCCGTTTTTTACAAGCCAGGCCTTAACCAGCTTTACCTGCTCGCTATCTTCGGCCCGGGCAGTGAATATTTTAACCCTCACGCCGTTATTTACCATGGACTTCACGAGATCAAGCATTTTTGGAACAGCCTCTCCGACCCTTGCAAGGGAGAGATTTCTGTCCGACCTTGCAAGGGTTCCGTCAAGATCAACACCGATCCACCCAGGAGAAAGGAAATTATCATCAGTTTCAGCAACAGGCACTGAATGGTGTCTGGTCGATTCCTGCTTTTTCTTTCGAATGAACTCTTTGAATCTCTTAATCATCCCAACCTACGGCTTTATTGTGGCCATCACAAAGGGGACCACAAGGGTTTCCCCGACATTGGCTCGGCTTTTTTTATCGAGTTTCATGTATCTTTACCCAGAGTAACGCCTAATCCCTTGTACCTCCAAAAATATGAAGCAGCATAAGAAACATGTTGATAAAATCTAGATAAAGGGTCAAGGCTCCCATGATGGCGCCTTTGCGAATAACAGATCCGGACAGGCCTTCGGGCTGGGTCATTGCCATAGTCTTAAGTTTCTGAGTATCATAGGCGGTAAGACCGACAAAGACGATTACTCCTATATAGGAGATAATCATGGTCATGGCCGGGCTTCTCAAAAACATGTTCACAAGGGAGGCAATGATAATACCGATCAGTCCCATCATCATGAATCCGCCCATGGAGGTAAGATCACGCTTTGTGATCATGCCGTAGACGCTGCATGCAGAAAAGGTTAAGGCACAGATGAAAAAGGTGGAAACAATGGAGGAGCTTGTATAGATAAGGAAGATGGCCGACAGGGTCACGCCGTTGAGCGCAGAATAAAGCACAAAGAGCCCGGTTGCCGTTGAGGCCTGGAGCTTTTGAACCCTGGCGCTGAGGAAAAAGACAAGACCAAGCTGACCGATAATCAAACCAAAGAAAAGAAGCTGGTTACCGAAAATGGCGCGCATGATGGTTTCATTTCCCGACACATAAAAGGCGGTAAAGCCAGTTAAGGCAAGTCCTATGGCCATCCAGTTGTAGACGCTCCGGATAAAAGAGTTGACCCTGACAAGGGTTGCTGCATTGGTAAATGTTGACTGGGTGCTCATGAATTAAAACCTCCTGAAAAATTTTATGGGAAATTACCACCGAACAAGCAACGGGCTTTCATTGCTACGGTTTATTAATCAAAGGAATATAACACAGGTGGATTTCATTTCAAGTCTTTAACATGTTGCGGCGTTGTTTTGACGGTTTGAAAAATACTGGAAATAGATCCGGGTACCACACTTAAAGTTTACATAATATATATTATCGGACAACGATATGTGATCACATCTGTTGAATTTGTTGTTTTCATACCAATTTTCATTGTTATTCTCCGCCCCCTGTTTTATAAATAACTCTTTGTCGATGCATAGATGGTGAGGATAAAGATAGAGACCATGGTTCAGGTAAATGATTTTAGACAGATATTCACCGTTTCAAAACTCACAGGTGCGATAAAAGCCCTTGTTGAGGAGAGCTTTCCCCTTGTATGGATTACAGGTGAAGTTTCTAATTTTTCCCTGCCGGCATCGGGTCATGCCTATTTTTCCCTGAAGGATGCCAACTCTGTTATCTCGGGTGTAATGTTTCGAAACCAGCGGAAGCGTTTAAGGTTTGCCCCTGAAAACGGTATGAAGATTGTTGGTATGGGCAGACTCAGCCTTTACGAGCCAAGGGGCACCTATCAGATTATCTTTGAGCATATGGAGCCTTCCGGCACAGGAGCCCTCCAGGCTGCCTTTGAACAGCTCAAACAAAAGCTCGCACTTGAAGGCCTGTTTGATCAGGATCGAAAGAGAAAGATTCCGTATCTTCCGGAAAAGATCAGCATTGTCACCTCCCCAACCGGAGCCGTTATACGGGATATCATCAACGTTTCAACCCGGCGTTTTCCAAATATTGCCCTTGAGATTGTTCCGGTCAAGGTTCAGGGTGTCGGTGCTGACGCTGAAATAGCAGAGGCCGTTGCCCTGGTAAACAGGATGGCAGAGAGTGACCTCATTATAGTGGCAAGGGGCGGTGGCTCCCTTGAGGACCTTGTTGCCTTTAATTCGGAAGTCGTTGCAAGGGCCATTTTTAACTCAACCATCCCTGTTATCTCAGCCGTGGGCCATGAGACTGATTTTACCATTGCCGACTTTGTGGCTGATGTAAGGGCCCCTACTCCGTCGGCCGCTGCCGAACTTGCCCTTCCTGAAAAGAGCGCCCTCTTCTCTCGAATCATGGAACAACGGACAACGATCCTCCGGGCGATCACTCTGAAACAAGCCTCTATCCGGGAGCGAATCCTTGATCTTACCGCAAGATTAAAGGACCCCAAGCGGTCTGTGGATGACCTGCGATTCAAACTTGAGGATCTTGAATCAAGGATGGCAAGGCTGATCCACAAACGAACGGCCGCCTGCAGGGAGCGCCTTGACTGGTTTGTCCATGCGCTCTTTGCAAATTCACCCGCCCGTCTGGTGCTAAGCGAACGGGAAACCGTCAATGCCCGCAAACACCACCTTGAGAAGTCAATGACCACGACTCTGGGACGGTACCGGGGATGCATAAACGAATTAACGGCAAGACTTGAGGCATTGGGCCCCATGGGGGTGCTTGACCGGGGATACAGCATTACAAGAACCCATCCTGGCAAGAGCATTGTCATGAATTCAGCAGAAATTGAAATAGACAATACAGTGGAGATTATCCTTGCCCAGGGAACTCTTTTCTGTGAGGTAAAAGAAAAAAATGACCAAAAAAAAGACATTTGAATCGTCCATGACCGAGCTTGAAAAGATCGTAAAAGAGCTTGAATCGGGTAACCTTTCCCTTGAAAAGGCGGTCGCCCTTTTTGAGCAGGGAAAGAAAGTATCTGATTTCTGCCTGAAAAAACTTGATGAGACTGAGGCTAAAATTACTCTTCTCATGACCGATGACAAAGGCAATACAACCCAAGAGCCGTTCAGCAATGAATGATTTTGATTTTAAGGCATATCTTAAAACCAGGCAAGCCCTTGTAAATAGGAGGCTCCAGGCTATACTTGCGGCCCTTGGGCCCCAGCGGGAGCTTATCCGTGCCATGACCCATTCCCTCATGTCTGGCGGGAAGAGGCTCAGACCCATTCTCTGCCTTGCCGCATGTGATGCCTGCTCCCGGGATATGTCTGAACCTAGGTTACCGGATCAGAGTCTTGCCATGCCTGCCGCCTGCGCCCTTGAGATGATCCACACCTATTCCCTTATCCATGACGATCTTCCAGCCATGGACAATGATAATCTGAGGCGGGGAGTACCCACCTGTCACAGGGCGTTTAACGAATCCACCGCCATTCTTGCTGGTGACGGACTTTTGACCCACGCCTTTTATATTCTGGCGCAGCCAGAATCGTTGTTCCCAGCATTTCCAGATCCCCAGATCCGCCTTGAAACGGTTGCAATCCTTTCCGATGCAGCAGGGGTGAATGGCATGGTGGAGGGCCAGATCCTTGACATGATCGCCCAGAGCAGCAGCGAAACTGTCCCTTCCCTTGAATTATTGACCCGTATCCACGCCTTGAAGACCGGGCGTATGATACGGGCAAGCGTTCTTGCGGGAGCGGTTTCAGCCAAAGCAGACCAGACCATGCGAGACAGACTTATAGTTTATGCGGAAAAAACAGGGCTTGCGTTTCAGATCGTGGACGATATTCTGGATGTGGAAGGTGATCCAAAGGTGATGGGAAAAACCGCTGGATCTGACCTGGACAATCACAAGATGACTTTTCCTTCGATCATGGGACTTGGGTCTTCCAAAAAATATGCCCATAACCTTATACAAGAGGCAGTTCAAGCCCTTGACCTGTTTGAACCCAAAAAGACCCTGGCACTTAAGGCCATTGCAGAATATATCCTCTGCCGAAAAGGTTGAGGATAAGGAGAAACGAGAATTTTGAGTTTGCTTAAAAACATCAAAAACGGACAGGATTTAAAACAGCTCTCCAAAAAGGAACTGCCGATCCTGGCCCGGGAAATCCGGGAGAGAATCATTGAGGTAGTATCCAAAAACGGAGGGCACCTTGCCTCAAGCCTTGGTGCCGTGGAACTGACCCTTGCCATCCATTACGTGTTTGACATTCCCCTTGACACCCTTGTTTGGGATGTGGGGCATCAGGCATACGCCCACAAGCTTTTGACCGGCAGGGAGGAGAGGTTTGACACCCTTCGACAGTATAAGGGGATAACCGGGTTTACGAAAATGAGTGAAAGCCCCTGTGATGGCTTTACGGTGGGCCATTCAAGCACCTCCATATCGGCGGGCCTCGGCATTGCCATGGGCCGTCACCTTAAGGGCCGGGACGGAAAGGTTATTTCGGTCATCGGCGACGGATCACTCACCGCAGGCCTTGCCTTTGAAGGTCTTAATCAGGCAGGAGACTCCAAACGTGATCTTCTGGTAATCCTCAATGACAATGACATGTCCATCGCTCCCAATGTGGGTGCCCTCTCTTCGTTTCTCAGCCGCACGTTTTCTTCGAAATATCTCCAGAACATGAAGAAAGAGTTCGGCATTTTCTTAAAGTCATTGCCCGGCATCGGGGACGAGATGTATAAAATTGCAAAGCGTTCTGAAGAGTCTTTCAAGGCCTTTGTAACCCCCGGCATGCTGTTTGAGGCGTTCAACTTCGACTATTTCGGACCGATCAACGGCCATAATCTGACCCACCTTATCGACATCCTGGAAAACATAAAGAAACACGACGAGCCGGTGCTTCTCCATGTGATAACAAAAAAGGGAAAAGGATATCCTCCTGCTGAAAAAAACCCGGTTTTTTTCCACGGGGTCGGTTCCTTCAACATCAATACCGGCGGGTGTATAAAAAAAGGGGGGAAGATTCCCTCGTACACGGACATATTCGGCTGCACCATGGTCGAACTTGCCCGAAAAGACCTTGAAATCGTTGCAATAACGGCTGCCATGCCGGAAGGTACAGGGCTTAAAAGATTTTCCGACCTGTATCCAGACCGGTTTTTCGATGTGGGCATTGCAGAGCAGCATGCCGTAACCTTTGCCGCAGGTCTTGCCACCCAGGGGTTAAAACCTGTGGTTGCCATTTATTCCACCTTCATGCAGAGGGCCTATGATCAGATCCTCCACGATGTGTGCGTGGAATCTCTCCCCGTTGTCCTTGCCCTTGACCGGGGCGGAATCGTGGGACAGGACGGCCCGACCCACCACGGCCTGTTCGATTACAGCTATCTTAGAAACATGCCCAACATGACCATTATGGCGCCAAAGGATGAAAACGAACTTGCAAGGATGGTAAAAACTGCAGTTGACCATGACGGGCCCATTGCCCTTCACTACCCAAGGGGCCGGGGCCAGGGTGTGGACGTTGATTCGGAAATAAAACCCATTGCCATCGGCCGGGCAGAAACCCTGATTCAAGGTAAAGATGTTACCATCATCGCCATTGGCCGCATGGTGGGCGAAGCCGTTACTGCCGCCCTTGAACTTGCAACCCTTGGTATATCATGTGGAGTTATCAATGCTCGGTTTGTCAAACCCCTGGACAAGACCCTGATCCTTGAAACGATCAAAGAAACAGGGGCCCTTGTAACGGCTGAAGAGCATGTCCTGGATGGCGGATTCGGCAGCGCAGTCCTGGAACTTCTATCTGACAACGACGCACTTCCCTGCAGGGTAAGACGGGTCGGCATCAGGGACACCTTTGTTGAGCATGGACCCCAGGAGATCCTTCGAGCAGAATACGGGGTTGATGCCGCAGCCATTGTCCGGGCCGCAAGGGAGATCGTTTGACAGCTGTAAAAAAACATTCCGATCCCCTATCTTTGAATACGAACAACAAAAAAACAGGCAAAAAGCGTCTTGATCTGCTGCTTGTGGAGCGTAACCTGGTTCAGTCAAGGGAAAGGGCAAAGGCTGTGATAATGGCCGGTCAGGTGATGGTGGATGACCTTATGATTGACAAGGCTGGAACCCCTGTTGCAACCGATGCTCAGATTATTCTGCGGGGTGAAGATATCCCCTTTGTGAGCCGGGGCGGCTTAAAGTTAGACCATGCCATCAGACACCTCAACCTGACGGTGAAAGGCTTAGTCTGCCTTGACATCGGGGCATCCACGGGCGGATTTACCGACTGCCTGCTCAAGAACGGTGCCGCCTTTGTCCATGCCGTTGATGTGGGGTATGGACAGCTTGACTGGTCCCTGAGACAGGATCCAAGGGTTGACGTGATTGAGCGTACCAATATCCGCTACATGGATTTCGACCGCATCGGCCGTACTGTTGATCTTGTAACAGTTGACACCTCTTTTATATCGTTAAAAATCGTGGTGCCGGCGGCTGAGAAGTTCATGCATAAGGACACCAGGGTTCTGGCCCTGATCAAACCACAGTTTGAGGCGGGAAAATCACGGGTAGGTAAGGGAGGTGTTGTCAGGGACCCAAAGGTAAGAGAGGAAATTATACAGGAAATAAGCGAATTTTTTACCCTCAGGGGATATGTGACAGGAGAGGTCATCCCCTCTCCTGTTCCAGGCCCAAAGGGAAACCTGGAATTTATAATATCCTTGCGGTATTCAGAAGATATATGTAACAAGGTATAATCTTGTTTACCAACAACCGGCATGGTCGGAGCGTAAGAGATTTGGAGTAAGAGACTTGGCCTGAGGTGTCGCTCGGCCACAACGTAATATGAAACTCCTCTGCGGGTGACGTCCCAGCTGGAGTTTCCCATAAAACTGGAAAAGGAGCTCTAATGACTGAACAAATCGACAAAATGAGAAATTTATCCCTGGCAGGTCATGGAGGTGCGGGTAAAACTTCTTTGGCTGAAGCAATGCTCTTTAAGGCAGGTGTTTTAACCCGGCTTGGAAGGGTTGAAGAGGGCAACACCGCCATGGACTTTCAGCCTGAAGAAGTGAAAAAACAGCAAAGCGTGAGCTCGTCCTTTCACAAACTCTCCTGGAAAAAGCATTCCATTACGCTGATGGACACCCCGGGTGATCAGAATTTTTTTTCATCTGCAAAAATCTGCATGCCTGCGTCCGACGCCGTAATTATTCTGGTGGACGGAGTTGACGGACCTTCAGCCATGACCGAAGAGGCTGCCGCCTGTGTAGCCGCCCACAAACTTCCCTGCGTGCTTTTTATCAACAAGCTCGACCGTGAACGTTCCGACTTTGAGGCAGCCGTTGCAGCCTCAGCTTCATCGTTGAAGCTAAAGACAGTCATCACCCACCTTCCCATTGGTGTTGCAGAAGAATTCAAGGGACTGGTGGATGTGCTATCCAACAAGGGCTATGTATACGACGACGCAGGCAAGGTTGAAATCATTGACGTTCCTTCTGAAATGACAGATGACGTGGCCCTTGCCCGGGAGGCCTTCATCGAAAGCGTGGCGGAATTTGACGACGACCTTCTTGAAAGCTATCTTGAGGGCGAAACCATACCCCAGGAAAACCTTATAAAGATTTTTAAACAGGCATTCCATTCGGGTGAACTTGTCCCTGTGATCGGCGGGTCTGCGACAAAGCCTGTGGGCATTGATCTGCTGCTGGACTTTATCAACGATTATCTTCCATCCCCAAAAGATAGGGGGCCATGGACGGTCCTTGATGAAAACAAAGCAGAGGTTCAAATAGCTCCTGATCCAGATGCCCCGTTCTGCGGGTTTGTGTTCAATACCATTGTCGACCCCTATGCCGGAAGACTTTCATTGATCCGGGTCATCTCGGGCACCCTTGGAAAAGAGGGCAATTTCCTCAACGTCAACAAGGACACCAAAGAACGGTACACCCAGCTTCTGGAGATCCTGGGCAAAGAGCAGAAACCAGTCCAGGAAGCGTTACCAGGCTCCATCGTGGCCGTTGCCAAATTAAAAGAGACCAAGACCGGTGACACCCTCACAGTTGACCAGCATCTCAAAATCACCCCCCCTGCCCCCATGGCTCCGGTAATTTCCTTTGCTGTATCATCCAAGGAAAAGGGGGATGAGGACAAGATCCACGGGGCCTTGAGAAAAATCATGGAAGAAGACACGGCCCTTCAACTCAAGAGAGAGGTCGAGACAAACGAAACCATTCTTTCCGGTCGGGGCCTTGTTCACATCGAAACCACCATTGAAAAGATCAAGCGTAAATTCAACGTTGAAATGATCATTTCAACCCCAAAGGTTCCCTACAGAGAGACCTTTAAAAAGAAGATAAGGGTCCAGGGACGTCACAAGAAACAGTCCGGAGGTCACGGTCAGTTCGGCGACTGCTGGATTGTTCTCGAGCCTCTGCCCAAGGGATCAGGATTTGAATTTGTGGACAAGATCGTTGGCGGTTCGATTCCCAAGACCTATATCCCAGCCGTTGAAAAGGGTGTTTTCGAAGCCTCCCAAAAGGGTATTCTTGCAGGTTTTCCCTGTGTGGATTTCAGGGTCACAGTGGATGACGGCTCCTACCATTCCGTGGACTCATCTGAAATGGCGTTCAAGATAGCAGGTTCCATTGCCTTTAAAAAGGCGGCCGAAGGTGCAAAACCCACCCTACTAGAGCCGATCATGAAGATCTCCATCCTGATTCCCGATGAATACACCGGGGACATCATGGGCGATCTTAACTCAAGACGGGGCCGGGTCCTCGGCATGGACACCGAGGGCGATAAGCAGGTGATCAATGCCCACGTTCCCATGGCCGAGATTTTGAGGTATGCGCCGGACCTACGCTCCATGACGGGTGGAAGGGGTACTTTCCACATGGAGTTTGACCATTACGATGAGGTGCCAGGGGAGCTTTCCGCCAAGGTGCTGGAAAAGATTATTGCCGAACGTGAAGAGTAGATAATTGTCGGGTTTCGTTCCTCGACCCGATCTGCGAAATGTAGAGACGCCCCGACTGGGCGTCTCTACTGCTCTTTAGCTGTTAGCTAACGGCTATCGAGCCATAAAGGGCGACCGCAAGGAATCGCCCCTACAACTCGGCATATTTTATCGAGTTTCATGCTTCGTGGTGTCCGTCAGGGTATGGGGGTTCTATAGAATGAAAACCTTGTTTCAAATCATGCTGATAATTTGTTGCACCTGTGTTCTGATTTTTCTTGCCGTTTATTTTTCCACCCAAGAACGAAAAGAATCCAGCATTCAGATTGTCCTTGCCCATGATAAAGGCATCATGCCGTCGTTCCAAAACAGCTTTACCCTTCAGGGGCAAGCAGCAAAAAAAGCCCTTGGAACGGGGTTTGTCCCGGAACCCTCCCAGACAACCGACCTCTTTGTCAGCCGAATGATGGCGGCCCTTCCCACCGACGAAGCCCCTGGATTGTTTACCTGGTGGTCTTCAACCAGGGTAAAACCCCTTGTTGACCAGGGCCTGGTGGATGATCTAACCCATTTATGGGACAAGTATAGAAACGAGTATGACAACGCCATCCGTGACGCCTACACCTTTGAAGGCAAGGTATATGGATTCCCCTACTCCATTGAGTACTGGGCTGTGTGGTACAACAAAAAGATATTTCACAGGCTGAACCTTGAAGAACCCGGGACTTTTGGTGAATTCATGACCATATGTGAGACCCTCAAGGCCAATGGTATCCCGCCCCTTCTCTCCTCCCTCCAGGACGAGTGGTATTCTTTTGTATGGTTTATACAGATGGTCATTGGTGAGGATCCCGATTTTTACGTTGACCTCTGTGAGGGCCGGGCAAGCTATCTCGACCCAAGGGCCCAAAAGGCCATGGCTGTGTGGGGTGAGATGATCAGCAAAGGGTATTTCACAGACCCCGGGACCAATATGTTCACCAACGGCGGCCATCTTTGGAACCGAGAAAAATTTGCCATGATTCTATGCGGTTCCTGGTACTACTCCACCGTGCTCGTACCCCAGGGGGTGGATGAAGAAAACATCGGCGTATTCATTCTTCCCTCCCACAATATGGTGGCTGGAAAAAACATTGTCATGGAAACAGGACCCGTATTGACGGCTGCCCAGGCCCCTTCAAACAAAGAGGCGCTCAAGATTGCCGACTGGTGGATGGGATCTGAGGGAAACGCCCATTTTTCAAGGGTATTTGGATCCTACGCCCCCAACCGCCAAACCGATCAAAGCTATCTCCCCCTGGCAAAGCAGACATTGCTTACCCGAATTTATGCTGAAGAGTACAGGATACTCAACCGCTACTGGGAGGCAACACCTGCACCAATTTGCGAATTTGCGGTTAAAAAATTTGGAGAATTCACCCTCAATCCCCATGCCGCCCTTCAAGTGCTGTCTGAAATTGACAGAATGGCCCGGGACTATTTTGCTGAAATTCCCTGGCAGAACAAGGTGTCACAGAATCAAGGCTCCTGTGAATGAAGATAAAAACCCGTTTTTTCATTGTTATTTCCATTGTCATCCTGGGTTTTTTCTGTATTGGAGGACTTGCCGGCCTTATGTTCTATAAGATCGGCAACCTGGCAAAGGTTGATATCATATGTACAAGAACCATACACACCTTGAAAGAACTCCAGCTTTTAAGCGCAGAGCTTTTATCCACAAACACTCTTGACGAAACATTTAATGAGTGGTGTCTTGTCCACCAGGAGCTTGTCTTAGCCATGGACGTTCTCAAAAGCTCCTACGAAGTGCACGAGCTTCTTACAACCCAAAACCAAAAGGCTCTTCTTGACTCTTTGTACGCCTTCTGGCTTGCCACAGGCCAGAAGATAGACCAGGTTGGCAAGAGTTTTGAACCTGTTTTAAACAAAAAAAACCACTCGCAAAATGGTATGATCCTCCAGTACCTGGAAGAAAAAAGCTATGAGAACCTGACTGCCAGAAACAGGACTTATGGTTTGATAAGGTATTTAAGGTCTGAGTTTCAAGTAAAACTCTCCCGGTTGCTCGTCCTTGTGGATTCAGAAATTCAGACCCGGTATTTTCGCCTATTCCTGCAAATTTCCATCCTGGGGGGGGTGATCGCAATTTGTGTCTCCGTGGTCCTCATCTCGTTTCTTGGAAAACTCCAGGCCTATTTAAAGCAGCTCCACCTCTCCATGGAGATCATCGGCAACGGTGATTTTTCCGAAAAGCTTGAGATTCTGGGTGATGATGAATTAAGCCGGATATCCCGGGCAATAAACCTTACAACGGACAACATCCAACGATCGCACAATGTTCTGGAACAGCGGTTAGACGAACTTTTTCTGGCCAAGGAAGAGGCTGAAAAAGCAAACCGGGCAAAAAATATCTTTCTTGCCAACATGAGCCACGAACTAAGAACCCCCCTGAATGCCATTATCGGATTTTCAAATCATATCTCCCAGAATCCTAGTCTGAACCCCGAGGATCAAAGGAATCTTTTGATCATCACCAAAAGCGGAAAGCATCTTCTCTCCTTGATCAACAATGTTCTGACCATGTCCAAAATAGAGGCAGGAGGAAACATCTTAAACGAACAAGATACAAATCTTGAGAATCTTCTCGTTGATATTTTTTCCATGTTTCATTTAAAAACTTTGGAAAAGAGTCTTGCTTTTGATTTTATCTGTCATCCAGATCTTCCCGTGAAGGTAAGGATTGACAGTGTGAAATTAAGGCAGGTTCTGATCAATCTCATCAACAATGCCATTAAATTCACAGACCAGGGCGAAATAAAGGTGTTTGTCGGGAGAAGGGGTTCTTCGGCCATCACCTTTGTTGTCAAAGATACAGGTTATGGAGTTGAAATCGCAGATCAAACAACCATCTTTGACCCCTTTGTGCAGCTGGAAACAGAATCTAAAACCAAAGAAGGAACCGGTCTCGGGCTATCCATCTGCCGCAACTACGTCAACCTCATGGGAGGGGAACTCAAAGTCAAGAGTATCAGGGGCCGAGGAAGCACATTTTCTTTTTCCATTCCCGTTAAAATCTTTTCACACGGGGAGAGCTTCGGTAAAAGCCCAAATTTTGCCGTGTTCAAAAATGGCCGTTCCGCAAGACCGGTTTTCAGGAAGGAAAACCGGGAAATCCTTCTCCCGGATACGTTCAACAATATCCCGGAACCTCTTCTTGACAACCTTGAACAGGCCGTGATCAAGGCTGAAATGGATAAAATAAACTTGCTTATAGATGAACTTTGCGGGTACAATCTAAATTTTGCAGATCAATTGAAAAAACTTGCCGATATCTTTGCCTACAATCGGATAGGTGCTCTTTTAAAGCACCGCAACAGAGGGAGTTAAGTCTTTACCATGGAAGATAATACCCGGGCTGACATAGTGATCGTTGATGATAATCCGTACAATCTTAAGGTTCTTTCCACCACCCTGAAAAAAGAGGGGTATGAGGTTCGACCGGCAACAGGCGGTCAATCTGCCCTTGACGCCATTTACGCAAAAGCACCGGAACTTATCCTCCTGGATGTTATGATGCCGGAAATGAACGGTTACGAGGTGTGTACATCCCTTAAAGACAATGAGAAGACTCGGGAGATCCCCATCATTTTCATCACTGCCCTGGACGATGTCAGGGACAAGGTCAAGGGTTTTTCCATGGGGTGCGTGGATTATATTTCCAAGCCCTTTCAGGAGGAGGAAGTTCTGGCAAGGGTGCGAACCCAGATTCGTCTGGGCCGTCTTCAGCATAGGCTTGTGATTCAAAATGAACGGCTTAAAAAGGATGCGAAAGAAAAAGAGCTCCTGATCCTGGAACTCCAGACGCTGATCGACAATGTAAAGGTGTTAAGCGGACTTTTGCCCATCTGTGCAAGCTGCAAAAAGATCCGAAGTGACCAGGGATATTGGGAACACCTGGAGATCTATATTGAAACCCACACAGAGGCTATTTTTTCCCACGGGATCTGCCCTGGCTGTGCTGAGAAGCTTTACGGCCACCAAAAGTGGTTTAAAAAAATTTGAATCCTGAAGCCACAATGGTCAACGACGCTTTTGTTGAGAAGCCTTTTTAAGACCCCTCCCCTTCGGGAAAAAAGCCACGGCTTTTTCCCCACATTTCCTGGTCCTCCATGCAGTTGAGGTTCACCGCTTTAAAGACTTCGGCAAAATGCAGCTGGATCTCGACTTCAAAGGCCATGAGCCTAAGGGCAGCCGTCATGGAAAGTCGTGATTCGTCGACAAGATCATGGATCTCCCTGGGGTTGTGGAGAAAGTGTGTCTTTCATTATTTATGTCCTGTAATACGGTCCAACACCTCTTGGTACTTGGCTGAGGTTCCGGCGATGACTTCTTTGGGTAATCTTGGCCCCGGCGCCTTCTGGTCCCAGCCGGACGAGATGAGCCAGTCCCTTACAAACTGCTTGTCATAACTCTTTTGTGTGCCTCCCGGTGCATAGGTATCCATTGGCCAGAACCTCGATGAGTCCGGGGTGAGCACCTCGTCGATCAGGATTATCTCTTCGTCCACGACTCCAAACTCGAACTTGGTGTCAGCAATGATGATTCCCCTTTCAAAGGCAAATTCTGCGCCTTTTCTGTAAATCTCAAGGCTCAAATCCCTGAGTCTTTCCGCCCGTTCCTGACCGATGAGGTCAATGGTTTTGGCAAAATCGATGTTGATGTCGTGATCCCCGACCTCGGCCTTGGTCGAGGGAGTATAGATGGGTTCGGGCAATCGGTCTGACTGGACAAGGCCCCTGGGAAGGGTTATGCCGCAAAGGGTGCCGTTCTTCTGGTAGGATTTCCATCCAGAGCCTGAAATATATCCCCGGACAATGCACTCCACCGGCAGGGGTTCTGCCTTTTTAACAAGCATGGTGCGCCCCTCCAGAACATTGCCATAGGGCTTGCAGACTTCCGGGAAATCGACCAGATCCGTTGAAATCAGATGGTTGTTCACAAGCGCTGCCATCTGTTTAAACCAGAAGGCGGAGATCTGTGTGAGCACCCTCCCCTTTCCGGGAATGCCGTCTGGAAGAACAACGTCAAAGGCTGAAAGCCTGTCGGTTGTCACCATTAAAAATGCTTCACCTGTGTCGTAGATATCCCTTACCTTGCCCTTCCTGACCAGTTTTAAATCTGCAAATTGTGTCTCAAGAACCGTTCTATCCATATTTTTATCCATGCAAGCGCTCCTTAAATTTTTAAATTGGTACACAGCCGTCCCCTTTGACTCCCGTCGGAACTAACAACCAGGGGAACAAAGTTTGAATGTACCATAACCTTACCTGGTTTTCCATTCTAAATGGAAATATCCTTGCAATTAAATGTCCATATGATAATTTATTGGTATTTAATAATGGAGACAGTTATGTGCTCTAATGTGTTGATCTTCATTAAAAAAACAATTTGGATACATCTTTCAATTTTTTAAATGGGCATTTGAAAATTATGGATATAGAAAATTGGGATTGGGATATCGGGAAGCGCAAAATAGCGGATTTTTCCGTTTGGCAGGAACGTTTTTCTTACCTTGAGGAGCCCTATGCAACTCCTGACGGGGAAAGTATTGCTGCGATTGTCAGAAATGACGAAGAAGAGTTTACAGTTTCTACCCAAAAATCAGATCAGGAAATAAAAGTCTGGGAGAATGCCTATGACAAGATCTGGAACCTCAGATATGGACCTGACGCAAGGCTTTCCGCACTTATATCTGACACCGGGGAATGGTCTGTTTCAACGGATGACACACCCTGGGCCAACACCTTTGACTTTGTCTGGGACATGACCACAACCTCCAGGGGAGAACACTTAGCCGTATCTGTCCAAAAAGATCTTAAATATGCCGCTGCCGTCAATGATACGCCCTGGACCACGAGCTTTTCCCGCCTTACCAGCATGACCCTGAGCCCTGACGGTCTGCATTCAGCTGCGGTTGTTGAGACCGAACCTTTGCTTGAAACCGAAATTTTCAAGTTCAGAAAAGGATGCTATTCGGTTGCCGTTGACGGCAAAGCCTGGAAGGAGAGCTTTATGAATGTATGGGAACCGTGTTTTTCCAGCAACGGTACCCATACGGCAGCATCGGTGAGGACAAATTATCTCGATTACACAATCGCCGTTGACGGCAAGGTGTGGAAGAAAAACTACAGATCGGTGTGGGCTCCAGTATTCTCTCCCGCCACAGATGCGGTTGTGGCCCCGGTGAAAGAGGATGGGCAATGGACCCTTGCCGACAAGGACGGAGCAATCTGGAACACCTCGTTTTATCAACTTTGGCACCCTGTCTTTGCAGGTGAGGGAAATAGTATATGGGCCATTGTTTCACCCAAGTACGGGCTCTGGACAGTGGCCCTGGACGGAAAGACCTGGGACGCAAAATTTAACGAGCTCGTGACCGATCTTTCCCTCTCCCTGGATGGCCAACGGGCCGGATGCGTCTTCAAGCACGACGGCAAATGGGGCATAGCCGTGGACGGCAAACCCTGGCAGGGACGATTTGACATGGCCTGGAAACCAGTTTTCTGTCCAGATGCAACCCATGTGGCGGCAAAGGTGGAAATCAACGGCAGATATACACTTGTGATCGATGGAACAGTTCTTGATCGAAAATTTACACGCCTTGAAATGCCTGTTTTCAGCCGGGACGGCAAACGGCTCCTGATCAGGGGAATTGAAAAAAACATTTTCTACCGGGAAATCATTGACCTTGGTCAACTATCCGTTCAAACATCTGGTTAATTATAAGGAGACGCTGATATGCACGATATTTACACTTTTGTCACAGGCCCCCTGGCATGGTTCTCCTTTGCCGTTTTTCTGGGGGGCAGCATCTTTAGATTTGTAAGCCTGTTCATGCTTGCCCGAAAAAAAGACAGGGCAGTTTTTGAGTACATGAACCTTAAATTTGCCCTGCGATCCATTACCCGCTGGCTCACCCCCTTTGCCACTCATAATATGCGCATCAATCCTGTCATGACCATTGTCACCTTTGCCTTTCACATCTGCCTCTTCCTGGCACCGCTCTTTGTGTTTGCCCATGTGATCCTGATCTACGAGAGCTTTGGTGTAAGTTATCCCACACTGCCCAATTGGGTTGCGGATGTTTTTTCCATTGTGGTCATCCTCTCCTGTATCTTTTTTGCCGCAAGAAGGATAATGCTGCCCGAGGTAAAGTATCTCACCACCTGGGTTGATATAGCCCTTCTCGTGGTAGTGGCTGCACCTTTTTTTACGGGGATCTGGGCCTTTCATCAATGCACGGGGTTTGAAACCATGACCCTTGTCCACATTGTATCAGGTGAACTCATGCTTCTCCTCATTCCGTTTACAAAGCTGTTTCACATGTTTTTGTTTCCCTTTATCCGGGGGTATATGGGATCGGAATTCGGTGGCATCAGAATGGCTAAGGACTGGTAGGGAAAAGCCCTGCAACACCGTAACAGCGGTCAAAACCACCAAATCAAATATAAGGATCGGTTTTTATGAGTGATTCAAAACCAATCGCAGACAGCACCAGCGAGGACAAGGGACTCATGGCCGGAGTGGAACAGCTCTCGCCTGAAAAAATAGAACGGATTATAAACGAGGTTATAGACAAGGAAACCGGTGCAAAACTAAAGGCTTACGTCGATACCTGCGTCCATTGCGGGCTTTGCAGTGACGGGTGTCATTTTTTTATCTCAAGGGACAGGGACCCCAAATTTTCCCCGGCCGGCAAGGTCAAGCAGACCATGTGGGAGATCCTGCGCAAAAAAGGGCGGGTATCACCCGAGTTCATCAAGCAGGCCGCAGTGGTCGCCTATACCCAGTGCAACCTGTGTAAGCGCTGCGCCATGTACTGCCCCTTTGGCATTGACATCGCCTATGTAATCTCGGTGATGCGGAGGATCTGCCACAGATTAGGAGTCGTTCCCCTTTACATCCAGGACACGGCCCACAGCCATTCTGTGACCGCCAACCAGATGTGGGTAAAGGACGACGAGTGGATAGATACCCTCATGTGGCAGGAGGAAGAGGCAAGGGACGAGGTGCCTAACCTTAGAATCCCCCTGGACGTTGAGGGCAGCGACACCTTTTACTCGGTCATCGGCCCCGAGCCCAAATTCAGGGCCCAACTCATCTACCAGGCCGCCATGATAATGGAGGCGGCAGGTGAAAGCTGGACCATGCCTTCCTCTCCCGGGTGGGATAATTCTGACATGTGTATGTTCACCGGCGATTATGATATGATGGAACGGCTTAAAAAAATTCATTTTGAGACTGCCCTGCGCCTCAAGGTCAAAAGAATCGTCATGGGCGAATGCGGCCATGCCTTTCGATCGGTATACGACATGGGCAACCGGGCACTTGGATGGAAAATGCCCCCCATCCCCGTCATCCATGCCATCGAATATTACCACGAAATCTTCGCCCAGAAAAAGATAAAGATCAAAAAGAAGTTTGACCGCCCAGTAACCCTCCACGACCCGTGCAATATCGTCAGGGGAAGGGGGCTTCACCACATGGCAAGGGAGGTGGTCAACGCCACCTGCGAGACTTTTATCGAGATGACTCCCAACTGCGAGCACAACTACTGCTGCGGTGCCGGTGGCGGGGTGATCAACTGTGGCCCTCCGTTCAAGAACGCCCGGGTGGAAAGCACCAGGGTTAAGGCTGAACAGCTCTTTGCGGCCAAGGCAAAGGGGGCCGAAGTTGTCATTGCCCCCTGTCATAACTGCCATGGCGGTCTTGAAGATATAATTCACCACTATGGGGTTGACATGGAGCTTAAGTTTCTTGGCGACATTATCTATGAAATCATGGAAATACCTGGAGAGCAGTAGATAGTAGGTAGTAGATAGTGGATAGTGTGTAATAGATAGTAAATAGTAGACAGTGGGTAGTAGGTGGTAAATGGTAGGTACTAACTACTACCTACTAACTACTACCTACTAATTAAAGGGGGAAGTTCTGTTGACTGACAAGGTAAAAAAATATATTTTCATACTAATGGTATCTGCCTTTGTTCTTGCGCCGCTCACAGCATGGGCGGAAGAGTGCATGAACATTGACGAAACTGTTTTTACGAATAAGACAAGGCCCTTTGTCTGCTTTGTCCACGATGAGCACAATGATAATGCAGGCATTGAAGAGTGCGATGTCTGCCACCATCTATACGAGGATGGAAAGCTTTTAGAAGGTGAAACCAGCGAAGAGATGGCCTGCTCAGAGTGCCATGGGTCAAAGGATGACCCTAAACATATCGAACTGATCGCAACCTATCATGACCGCTGTCGATCCTGTCATCTTGAGGAGAAAAAAGGGCCTGTCACCTGCGCTGGATGCCACGAGAAAAAAAACAAAAAGGAGACAAAATGACAAAAAAAATACTGGTCGTTGATGACGACCCCGTCATTGTCAAATACCTTGTGAATATTTTCAATGATAACGGCTATGAGACCTGTTCTGCCAATGACGGTGCCGAGGCATTTGAGGTACTTAAAGAGGAAAAACCAGATTTGATAACCCTGGATCTTGAAATGCCCAAGGAGTGGGGCCCCAAGTTTTTCAGAAGGCTCTCCAAACAAGAGGCTTATAAGGACATTCCCGTCATCGTGATCTCTGGACTTGCAAGTCGCCATCTGAGCATTGATAAGGCCATCACCTGGCTTACAAAACCCTTTGATCCTGAAAAACTGATTGGAATCGTTAAAAACACCATCGGATGATCCGGGCACGGTCTAAGAAGCTCCTCTCTTTTTGGCCCCGGGGAAAACATAACGGACTCCAGCCATGCTTTTGAACAGGATTCGTCACAGTATTGTGTTCAAGTTGATTATGATCATGACATTCATCTGTCTTGTGGCGATTTCTGTGTGGGCCTACTTCAGCATCAACTACCAGCGCAACAAGGCGATCCAAGATGTTCTGGAGGTTGCTGACCGCATCAGTAAAACTATCCGTCTAGGCACCCACTACTCGATGATGCTGAACGCCAGGGACGACATTCACCAGATCATCCAGAACACGGCAACCCAGCGGGAAATCGAGAACGTAAGGATATACAACAAACAGGGAGTTATTAAATTTTCCAACGTCCCATCCGAGATCGATACCAAGGCCCAGTCCAAATCTGATGGATGCATTGTCTGCCACATTAAAGACCCTCCCCTGGTGGAGCTGACCCTGAACCAGAGGAAACGGATCTTTTCCGATGATTCTGGGGAACGGGTCCTTGGCATTATAACCCCCATCTACAACGAGCCTGCCTGCAGCGAACAATGCCATTTCCACGACGCAACATCCAAGGTGCTGGGATCCATGGATCTTGTGATTTCCCTCAAGGATACAGATGCTGAAATCATCAAATATGAAAAGAGCATTGTTTCCCTTGCCCTTGCGATCTTTGTTGCCCCCTCATTTTTCATCTTTATCTTTGTCTACAGGTTCGTCATAGGCCCTATCCGCCAGCTCACAGAAGAGACAAAGCACATAACCTGCGCCACCAAGATCACCCGGGTGGATTCCCACAGGGACTCTGAAATAGGGCGGCTTGCAACTGCGTTCAATACCATGCGCCAGAGGATAAACCACCACCAGAAGGAGCTGACCAAGCAGAAAAACGAATACCGAAACCTTTTCGAACGGGTACCCTGCATGATCACGGTCCAGGACAAAAATTTCAGGCTGATCAACTTTAACCGAGAATTTCACAACCACTACCACCCAAAGATAGGTGATTTCTGTTACTCTGTCTACAAGGGTAGAACCACCAAGTGCAAGGATTGTCCGGTTGAAAAGACCCTGAAAGACGGAAAATCCTACTACTCTGAAGAACAGGGGATCGGGAAAAACGGTACCATGGAACATTGGATAGTAAGAACGAGCCCGGTCAAGAATGCAGCAGGTGAAATCGTTGCAGCCATGGAGATCAACCTTGATATCACCCAGCGAAAAGAGCTTGAACAGAGGGCAGAACTGTCTGAAAAAAAGTACCATGCCATTTTCAACAATATCCCCAATCCGGTTTTTGTTTTGGACAGCGATTCTCTCTCGATCCTTGACTGCAATGAGAGCGTTACCGAGGTGTATGGGTATGGGAAAGACGATATTGTCGGTCGATCGTTTACCGAGCTGTTCGACCCGTCTGTGCCGACATCCGGACCGTTCCATACAATCGATACCCTGGTAAGGGGCAGCACGATCATCAACTCGGCAAAACATCGCAAGGCCGACAACCGGTCCATTTATGTTGATATCTGGATCTCACCGTCGGAATATCCAGGTCAGAAGGTTCTCCTTGTCACCACTTCGGACATTACCGAGCGTCTGGAAACCGAAAATCAGTTTCTCCAGGCGGCAAAGCTTGCCACCCTGGGAGAGATGGCAACCGGTGTGGCCCATGAGCTTAACCAGCCCCTGTCGGTCATCAAGACTGCCTCGAGCTTCTGCATTGAAAAGGTCAAAAAAGCCCAGGAGATCAAGCCTGAAATACTGAAAACTCTGCTTGAAAAGATAGATGCCAATGTGGACAGGGCTTCGAAAATCATCAACCACATGCGCGACTTTGCCAGAAAAACCGATATCAACCTCATCCCGGTCAATATTGTTAAGGTCCTTGAAAGTGCCTATGAGATCTTCAGCCAGCAGCTCAAGGTAAGAGGCATCACTGTTGCCTGGGAGATCACCCCTCCCCTTGCCCCTGTTATGACCGACCCTGGGCGTCTTGAACAGGTGTTCATCAACCTTTTGATCAATGCACGGGATGCTATTGAGGCCAAGGCGAAAATCTGTCATAATGATCCTGACCTTGAAAAAAAAATAACGATCAGGGCCTATCTTGCGGGTGAAAAGGTTTGTGTGGAGGTCCAGGATACGGGCACAGGGGTTCCCAGGGAGGTTGCAGAAAAGATCTTCCAGCCTTTTTTTACCACCAAGGAGGTGGGTAAGGGGACCGGTCTGGGGCTCTCCATAAGCTATGGAATTATCAAGGAATGTTCTGGCCAGATAGTGATCAAAGAGACCTCAGACAAGGGATCTGTATTCCAGGTGATTCTACCTGCCTACAGAGATAGAGCTAATGTCCTGACGGACACAACGAAGAATGAAACTTGAGTAAGGCCACACCTTGTTTTTTGTCTCTTGTTTCAAGTCTCTTGTAATGGAGGAGACAGACGAACCATGCTGAATGATTCTGAAATTCGAGAGATCCTTCTTGTTGACGATGAGGAAGACATAAGGGAAGTGCTTGCCATCTCCCTCAAGGACATGGGATACAGGGTGACTCTTGCAGAAAACGGTCAAAAAGCCCTGACTCTGTTTGAAACCCATGGATTTCCCATTGTGCTTACAGATATCAAGATGCCTGTGATGGACGGAATTGAACTGTTAAAAAAGATTAAGACCATGGCTCCTGAAACTGAAATTATAATGATCACCGGCCACGGAGACATGGATCTTGCCATCGAGAGTTTTAGAAACCAGGCTGTGGAGTTCATCACAAAACCGGTTGATGTGCAAAGTCTTGAGATTGCACTTGAGAGGGCCAAAGAAAAGATCATCGTTAAAAAACATCTCCTTGACTACACCCACAACCTTGAACGTCTTGTTCTGGAAAAGAGCAAACAACTCGCAAGTGTTGACCGTGAATCATCAAGAGATCTTACATCCATAATGGACACCCTTCCCATGGTAGTTTTCTGCGTTGACCGTAAACTTAGAATCACCTCATCCAACACCTCGTTCAAGGAGATGTTCAATATCGATCCTGACGTTGACGAGATCAACGGCTTTTGCCACCAAATCTGCAGAAACTCTGTCATCCCTTGTGAGGGGTGTCCGGCCCTTGAAAGTTTTACTTCGGGGAAATCTGTCCAGGCAGAGGTTACCTACACAACCAGCCGGCAGGCTGACGTTTCTTTCCTGGCCTGGGCATCTCCTGTTGAGGATGCCCCAACTTCGGTAAGTTCAGACCTGGCTGAAGACAGCTCTGAGCATGGGCACCCTTCCATGAGCAGGGTTATGATAATGGCAACTGACGTAAGCCGGGTGATTGATATTGAAGATCATTTAAAATCCCTTGGTCTTATGATAGGATCCGTGTCCCACGGAATAAAAGGACTCCTCACCGGGCTTGACGGAGGGCTCTATCTGCTTGATTCGGCCCTTAAAAAGGAAAACCAGCACCTGGCCCAGGAGGGGCTTGATACCATGAAGCTCATGACGTCAAAGATCAGAAAATTGATCCTTGACATACTTTTTTACACAAAGAAAAGAACACTCACAAAAGGAACTGTTGATGCAACAGGGTTTGTCCGGGAAGTCATCCAGACGGTCAAGCAGCGGATGGACAGCACAGGTATTCTCCTTGATCTGAAGCTTCCCGCTGAAAAAGTTGAGTTCATGGCCGACTCCACCTCCCTGCAGTCTGCCGTTATCAACATCCTGGACAACGCCATTGACGCCTGTCAGGCAAACAAAAAGACAAAAACAGCCACTGATGCACCGGAATCAGCCCCGGAATCGGAACAAAAGATTTCGTTCACAGTTGCACAAAAAAAAGATATGATAGAGTTTATCATTAAGGATACGGGCATCGGCATGACCAAGGGTGAAATCCAAAAGGCCTTTACCCTGTTTCACTCGGGAAAGGAAAAAAAAGGAACCGGACTCGGCCTGTTCATTGCCGAAAAAGTCATATCCCAGCACGGTGGAACCATTCAGGTAGAATCAACCCCCAATCAGGGAACCACATTTTACATTAGCCTGCCCCTTGGTATTGATTAGACAAATTGAAAAAAAACATTAGAAAGACCATTCAATATACTGCCATCACCTTTGCAGCCCTTTCGCTAATTCTTGCCCTTGTGCTGTTTGCGTTTGGAATCATGGCTGCGACCCCACGGGGGCAGCAAGTTTTAATAGGAATTGTCAACGACCAGATTCCAGGACAGATCAGCCTCAAGAGCCTGGGCTTTTCCCTGTCAGACCAGGAGGTGAAAATCCAGGGGTTTAACATTCAAGATCCAGTCGGCAAGACCGTGGTGGAGGTTGAACAGATGGTGATCGGGTTTGACCTTTCAAAGTTGCCGAATAAAACTATCCATTTCAAAAAGATTCAAATCTCATCCCCCGGCGTTTCCCTTGTTCTGGACGAAGAAAACGTCTTGAATTTAGTCGCCTGTTTTGTGGAATCGGGCAAAGAATCAGAACCGACAACTCCTGAAACATCGACGGTTGTATTGCCTTTTAACATCATTGTTGAAAGGTTGCTTATCGAGGGAGCCACCCTCTCCTTTGAATCACGGGACCTTTCGTTTAAAACTGAAAAAATTTCCCTTGAGGGATCGGGCAACCTTGTCCAAAGAGTGATCCAGCTAGACCTTTTAACCCAGGACTGGTCTTTTTCCTTACCCCCAGGTGAATCACCCGGGGAAGAATCAGTCGGCAAATCCTTCAATATCGATTCCATCAATCTTGATCTTACCTTTGATAATGATTCCCTCACAGCAATCGATTTTTCAGTTCGTTCACCCCTTGCCAACCTTGGCATAAGGGGGGGTGCCGCCGATCTTTTTAACATACCCCGGGCCGATCTTAAGCTTAATTTCATGGCAGACCTTGGGCAGATATCATCCATCCTTCCAGGTTCCCTTGCCATGGAGGGAGCTGTCAAGGGCGACGCCACACTGACCGGTACAGCCCAGGACCCCGAGCTGGTTCTTTTAATTGCCTCTGACGGCGGTAAATTTGGTGATGAATCCTTTGACAGGACAACCCTTGACTTCAAGATTGAAAACCGGGTTCTGACCCTGAAAGAACTAACCACCTCCCTTGACTACGGCAAGGTAACGGCAAGGGCAAATGTGGACCTGACCGATGCCTTTCCCCAGGGGTTTATGGGCACCTCCTTGATTGAAAACATCCGGGCAACCCTTGATCTTACGGCAACGGAGGCGGGATATGGGAGCTTTCCCCGGGGGGATGGAAAAATCCTGCTTGCCTTTTCAAATGAAACCCTTGAAATCAAACAGCTTGATATAAATCTTCTTGACTCCAATTTTTTCCTGGCCGGAACCATCAAACCCATGGATAAAGGTCGCCTTGCTGCACCTGAAAAAATTGTCACAGACCTTGAGTTTCGTTCGACCAGGATCATCCTTGAAAATTTCCTTGAACCGTTCCTTGCAAAGGAAACCCTGGAACAAATAACAATCGGCGGTGTATTTACATTAAACGGTTCAGCCAGGGGGGATCTTGGCAATCCAACGGTTGTTTTAAACCTTGCCGGTGAAAAGATTCTCCTTCCAGGAGACGGAGAGAAAAGCCTCGTAAACAATGGGATAGATGCTCAATTACACCTTAAAGAACTGACGCTTACCCTTAAACGACTTGCGGCCGTGATCGAAGGTGGAACGATTGAAGCTGAGGGGAAAATTGACCTTACCCAGGTATTTTCCAATGGGTTCTTTAAGGAAGTTAACATTGAAAAAATATCGGGAACCCTGGGTGTCAAGGCGGATGATTTCACCCCTCAACCCATACTTGAGGTCTACAACATACCGGGTGTTCACGGGAAATTGTCCCTGGATTTAAACGTTCAAGGCGCCCTTGCCACCCCCCCCCAGGCAACCCTGAACCTCACGGTAACCGATGCAGGATTTCAAGATTCGCCCAGGGTGGATGCAAATTTTAGCGTTGAGCTTTTAGAAGGTGTCCTGGAAATAAACAAGGCTCTGGTTGTAAATCCCCATGGAAGTCTGACCCTGGATGGCCGAATTAAGGTTATGGAGAACTCCCAACTCCTTAAGCCTGAAAAGATGTCTGGAAACCTGAAGCTTAAAACTAATGAGCTTAATCCCGGACCCATCCTTGCCAAGTATGAAGACCTGCCCGAAATTTACGGAAGCTACTCCCTTGACTTGACCCTGGAAGGATCATTTAACAACCCCAGGGCAACCTTTAATCTTACGGCAACCGATGCAGGGTATGCTGATTTTCCAAAGGCCGATGCACGAATTGACCTTTTGTTTTTAAATGATCATCTGGAAATAAAAGAAGTTGTAGTTACAAATCCCGATACCAGAATTGACCTTAAAGGCCGAATAAGGGTGATGCAGAATGGGCAAATTCTTTCTCCTGAAAAAATGGAGGTTAAATCAGATATGAAGATTGAATTATCCGACATAGCTTCCCTTATTGACGTTGCCGCAACCCAGGCTGGTAATGGCAATCAAACGGCAAAAGAAGCTAAGAAACAGGAATTAAGGGCGACAGTTACGGCAGAGGGAAGCCTTGAACAAAAAATTAAGGTCATTGCCAATGGAAAGGTTCCCGCCGGCGTTGCCCAGCTATTTACCTCGGAGATTGCAAGGGTTGAAGGTGAAGTCAATCTGGAAGTGACCGCCCTTGTTGAAAAGGAAATCAAAAACAGTTTGATAACAGGCCGGGTGGTTCTTGATCAAATCTCCATGGTCATCGTTGAAACAGAGCAAAAGCTGCACAGTATTAACGGAACTATTCTTGCCGACCAGCAGGGGGTAACGATCCAGGGAATAAAGGGTAACCTTGACCGGGGCAGCTTCAACCTTACGGGCAGGGTGGAGTTAGTGGAACTTTTGCCCGATAGTTTCAAGTTCGAGTTCCAGGCAAGGGATCTGCCCCTTGAGTTGCCAGACAGGATGACCGCTTTGTTCAAGACGGATCTGAGCTTTGACGGTATCCTGGAACAAGGTACTTTGAAAAAGGCTAATCTGAGCGGTGAAATCAGACTTCTGTCCGGTGAATGGACGGCGGATTTTAACCTGGAAAAAACCGTCCTTGAAAAAATTCTGGGATCCCAGCGCAATCAACCAGATTCGGCCAGTGACAGTTCAGACACCATTACCAGCGTAATTAATCTTGATATTCTTGTGCGGGCCGACTCCCCCTTTGTGATCAGCAACAACCTTGCCTATCTCTTTGTAACTCCGGATCTCAAGATAGGCGGAACCGTTGCCAATCCTTCTGTCGCAGGCAGGGCAACCCTTGGACCAGGCAACATCACCTACCAGGGACGGCAGTTCGAAATTACAGAGGCAGGAGTTGATTTTGTAGATCCCTATGGGATCAGACCTGTGATTGACATCATGGCCGAACATCAGGTTCGTGACTGGCGGATTTTTCTGAAACTCACCGGCACCCCGGACAATCTGCTTCTGGAATTGTTGTCCAATCCAAGGGAAGAACACGGCGATATTCTCTCGCTTCTTTTGACCGGAAAAACCACAAACGAGCTGATCAGCTCCGAAGGGGGCACAACCACATCACCCGCATCCCTGGTTGCAGGGTTGGTAGCCACCTCATTTGCAGATCGACTCAAGAAAAACGTAGGGCTTGATGTGTTTGAGCTTGATCTTAAAGAAAACGGTTCCGGTTCCCCCATTGGAGATGTAAACCTCACCGTTGGCAAGGAAATTACCGATAAAATAACCGTGTCCTACGGCATGGAAACAAAGGAGGGAGAGATGATCCAGAAGACAGCCACCGACTATAAGCTGTCGGACCAGTTTTCCCTGTCTGGATTTCAAAACACCCAGGGACACTTTGGAGCCGAAGTCCGGTATCGGTTGGAATTTAGATGAAACAGCATTCCCTTGTATTAATATATCTGCTTTTACTCCTCTGTTCAGGGAGTGCCCTCTGTTTCTCCGCAACTCCCCATCCTGATTTTAATTCTGGTCCAGGGTATGCTTCAGGATCTGATTCTGCATCTGGCCCTGTCAATCCCCCCTGTATTCGAGTAAAAAGCCTTGATATTACAGGCAACAAACACTTTTCAACCATGCGGCTCAAACTGAGGACCAAGCTCTGGTCATCCACCCTTCTCCCCTTTTCAACTACTTGTCTCAACCTTGAGTGGCTCAAACTGGACAAGCAGAACCTTGTTTCGTTCTATCGGAAAAACGGGTTTGCAGATGTCGCTGTCACCCATGAAATTGTGCCTGAAAAGGATGGAGCCACCCTTAACCTGATTGTAGATGAAGGATTTGAATACCGCCTTTCCATCGAGGGTTCCGATTTTTTTTATCCATGGCAGTTAAAGGGAGAGATACCCATCTTTGAACGGGGAAACCCGGGAGATTCAGCCCTGAGACGAGGGGTGATTAACATTCGCAAACGCTATGTGGACAAAGGATTCAACAAGGTTCTTGTCACATTTACCAAACAAAAAAAGACGGAAAAGAACAAGGTTTTCTGGGATGTTGTTTACTCCATTCAAGAAAAACAGAGAACCCAGGTTGCATCTATTACCATTGAGGGCAACGAGAACATTGAAACCCAAAAGATCAGGGCTGAAATGGGGCTGTCTGAAAAGGGGTTGCTGAAAAACGACGGCTTTAATCAAAAGTTGCTGGACAATGATTTAAATGCCATCAGGCGTCTTTACCTATCAAGGGGGTTTACCCGGGCTGAAATAAAGGCCGAGAGTAAAGCTGAAATTAAACCAGAGAGTAGGGAAGGAGGCAGGAGAGAAGTTAAGCAAGATATCCAGGCAGCGCCCAGAACCGAGCAGAACGAGTCTGAGCCTGATCCTGAGACCATGCCTGAAACAAAACAGCCTTCAATCAAAGTACACATCACAATCCTTGTCAATGAACAGGCTCAAATGGTAGTACAAGGGGTCAGGATCAAAGGTGGTGAATCCCTTATTGATCAGAATGAAATAATAGAGACCCTTTCCCTGCGCCCCGGTGAACCATTCAGGCAATACATGATAAAGAGCGATGAAAACACCCTGGCGGCTGTTATTTCAAAAAAAGGGTACCCCCACGTCAAGGTTAAAGGGGAAAAAGCCGCCGGGGATGACGACGTTGCCGCCATGCTCTCCTATACCATCGATCCAGGGCCTTTTGTCCGGGTGGGAAAAATCCATTACACGGGGAACACCAAACTGAAAAACAAGGTTATGGAGGATCTCCTTAAAATAGAAACCAACGACCCTTTTTCACTCCAGGAGATCGTTGATGCCGAAAAGAGATTGAGATCCATCAGTGTCATCCAGTCGGTCAGAATTGAAGCAGGTGATCTAAAGGAAAAAAAGGCAACGGCCGACCTTGAAATAAACGTCAAGGAGCGAGACCCCTACTATGTGGAGGCAGCCTTTGGCCATGACACCCGGAGACTGCTTTATTTTAACGCAGCAACCGGCAACAACAATACTTTCGGTCTGGACATCGACTCATGGATAAAGGCGGAGGTGAGCGGAATCGGGTTTGAAGGTGAAACCGGCATAATGGATCCCTTTTTTCTCAAGACAGACATGACAGGTGCTCTGTCGCTTTTTGTTCAGAAACAGGAGGAGCTCAACAACGATTTTGGTATCGAGGCCTGGGGAGTCTCAGGCAACATAACAAAACCAGTACTGCCCCACCTCAATGCGGGACTGTCTTTAACCTATGAAAACCGTGCCAGGTATGGTGACGAAGAGAACTTCAACCAATTAAATGACCCGGAAAAGACGTACAAGACCCGTAACATCCTCAAAACTTCCCTGGTTCTTGCCTATGATACCAGGGACTCTGCAATCCGACCAACCACCGGTTTTTTTTCTTCACTGACAACGGATATTTACACGGGATTTGACACAGACCTTGATGATTTCATGAAGTATTCCCTGGATATCAGACGATATCTTACCCCCATGGAAAGATTAACCTTTGCCCTTCGCACCAGGCTTGGATACATTCAGCCGTTCTCAGCAAGCAAAACCGTGGCAGAGGATCGTCTTTTCTTTATAGGCGGAACATCGGATGTAAGGGGTTTCAAGGAGAACCTGCTTGCCCATGATCTTGAAATGAATCCGGTCGGGGGCATGTCCATTGTTGCGGCAAGTCTTGAGTCGCGAATTGCCCTGACCCAGAAGATGGAGTTGATTTTATTCCTGGACAGCGGCAGGCTTGGCGAAACAGGCGACGCTGCCGTTGAAAAGGGCTTCCGGTCATCCTTTGGCGGCGGATTGAGCTATGGAACGGTGGTGGGGCCCATCACCCTTGTCTACGGCCACAAACTCAACCCCGACGACCAGGAGAGTGCTGGTCGAATCCACTTTTCATTCGGGTACACATTCTAGGATTATTTTAATTGTACTTAAAGAACCGTTCGCAGGTATTGCTCCGACTCTATTACCTGTTCCACATCGGTATAATAATATCTGGTTGGATCAATCTCTGTTTTTTCCAGGAACAGTGACATGCGGTTCAGAATATCAAAGGAATCTGTAAGCAATGGAAGCAGACCGTAAACAAATGCAAAGGCTATACTCAGTATTAAAATAAATTTTTTTGTTCGATAAAACAGGCTTTGTTCAAGCATTATATCAGCTCCTTATAAAAACGAGGCGGGAGGGCTGCTCCCGCCTCGTTGAATCAAAGCAGAATTAAATCGTTGCTGTGATTTCCGGAAACACCAGGTAAAACATGATATACGCCATGATCAGGGTCAGAACCAGGTTGAGACTCTGGCCGCACACGTAAAGGATCACCGGCTTTCCGCCCTTAAAGTACTTGGAAAGCTCTCTGAAGTTGGTGGAAAGACCAATGGCAGCAAAGGACAAGGCAAAGAACCAGGCTCGAAAGAGACGGGTACCGCCACGAATGACACCTTGATCCAGAAGAGCAGTTCCCATATCCTTACCCATGTTGCTGTCAATCAGTGAGAAGATAATGGAGGCTGCGAGGAATCCCAGTACAAATTTGGGGAACCTGTTCCATATTTCCATTGCACCCACTTCCCTGCCGGCCTCACGTTCCACCTTCATAGTCCAATACATTGCAACGCAGAAAGCGGTAACACCGATCATCACATTCTGGATCATCTTGATGGTGGCTGCCACATACATTGCCTTTTCACCTAGAAAAGCACCTGCTGCCGCAACTGCGCCGGTGGAATCTATCGTCCCGCCCATCCAGGCGCCGCCAAGAACTTCTGGTATGCCCACTGCCTTTATGAAGGCAGGCAAGGCAATCATCATGATAGCGGTAAAAACCAGGGACATACCGATGGCGAGGGTCAACTCCTCTTTCTTGGCCCGGCAGGCAGATGCAACGGCTATGGCGGCAGACGTGCCGCAGACTGACATATCCGCTGAGATGACGATATTAAGGGTCTTGGACGGCATCTTCAACACTTTCTGACCGAATATATAGGTGCAGATCAAAACAATGGGGGTGACCACCCAGGCAACAAAGACACCGGGAATGCCTATGGCCATTATTTTACTGAAAAGGACCTCCGCCCCGAGGAGTACCAGACCGGTTTTAATGAAAAACTCCACCTGGCAGGATGGAAGGACCCACTTGGGTGTACCCACGGTATTTGCAATGATCATACCCAGGATAATACCCCAGGCTTCGGCACCTATACCGTATTGTTTGGAAATAGTCTGGCCTCCCAGCAGATAGGCCAGGGTTGCGATCAGGAAGACCACCGTGAATCCCTTGACAAATGGCATGAAACGTTGACCCATAAGGTGGATGCCAGCCCCGAGAATAAGTGCAAAGAAAAGACACAGACCCAGGAGGGTTGGGAGAAAATTATAGGGCTTATTCTCGGTCTTCTTTTTGGCATCTCCGGCAGCCTTGTGAGCTGTTCTCCAAACTGTAATTTTTGCCTTGGCTTCATCGTTGAGCGCGTCATCCTTGAAAGACATACTGGCTGCTGCCTGTTCAGCAATCAACGCCGCAGAGAGTGCCGCTTCACTCCTGGCTTTAGCTTCCTCGTATTTGGGCATGGCTTTTGCATTTAAGGCATTGGCCTGCTTTTCGGTGCGAATAAAACTATCAACAGGATTGCTCTTCCATGACCCTGGGTTTTTTGTCCACTTACTGACAAACTTGCCGAATTCAGAATTAGAGCCTTTTAATTTCAACTTATCGTCCAGGGCTTTATACCAGGTAATGCTTTTGAACGGGACTTTTGCAGATTCTGCGGCCTGGATTTGATTTGCAACATCAAACTTGTCGACAAATTCATCTCTGGGCCCAAAATTAAAATATGCTATTATACAGACCAAAATAATTGAAAACCCAAGCCAGATGGCCAGGTAATCTTCCTTTTTCCATAGGTCCGACCACCTGGCTCGGCCGTCATCAACTACCACATTGCTATCTTTTTCCATAATCTCTATTTGTTCCTTAATTCTTAATTACAGTATAATTTTTCCCATATGCACCCTTTGGTTTAACAGACTATCATCTGCTCTCCTTTGGATCAATTCCGGTGGTGCAAACAAAACGACTGGTTATATATAAACCAGCCTTGGTCATCATTTCTCCCACCTTGGAAGAAAAACAAAACATGTTAATTTACTATAGGCATTTACCTCACAACCATAAGAATTTTAGTATAGTACAAATCATATCCATTAAGGCCAAAAAACAGTGCAATTTTGCGACCAAAAACAACCTTACCTTTTTTTCGAAACATTCGAATACCAGATTGCCGGAACAAATGCAAGCCCTGCTGTTTCCCAAAACCCACCACCTAAAAAAGAAAAACCCTGTTGCGCATGATGGTTCAAGCAGGTAGAGAGTCTATATAACCCACATGTCCTGCGGACACAACGAAGAATGAAACACTTGAATTTGCACTTGTAAAATTTTAAAAAATGGTCATACTTATCTATTTTTTTTTATTTACCCAATAAAATACTAAAGGATAAG
>JAVERV010000184.1:0-4905 GCA_034006945.1 Desulfobacterium sp.
CCATGGCATTTAGTTGACGGGTCTCTTTGATGCCCGGGCGTTCCTCCCGGAGCCGTTTGATGCGCCCCTCTAAAAGGACTTTGTCCGGGTTCAGGTAGTTGGCCAGAATATTGTTAAGTGTGCCGTCGGTCCATTGGTGGATGTTCACCCAGAAAAAGAAGTTCTTTTTGGCGGAAACAAGGGGAAAATAGATGGGCCGGTTCTGGTATATGGACAAATGCATGGCAAAGGCTTTGTTGCGAATCCAGGTGTTCAGCTCCTTTTTGGCCCTTTGGGCCGGGGTCCAGTCTTTGCGGCAGTCCAGCACCAGGGCATTTTCAATCTCCATCCAGAGTTCCGTGGTTTTTTCACGGCCCCATTTGTACTGGAAGATCTCTTCCAGGGTTTTAAGACAGGCGTTGCCCATATTGGGCAGCTCTCCACGGTTTAACCCTTCCCGGTCGTCCAGTGCTGACAGGTAGAGAAGACCATGGGCCTGGGGGGCTTTGGGGTCCGGGGCGAGGTGCTGCTCTTTTCGTCGCTGGTCAGCCAGATCAGTCAATCCGCCGGTCTGGGCATCAAACCTGCCGAGCATAACGCCCATGGCCCAGGAAAGATGTTTAAAGGCTTTATCCTTTCGCCGGCCTTCATGGACGAGTCCCAGCTCGTCTTTGATCTTGATCAGGCTGTCCGGGTGGAGGCGGTACTTCTGACTCAGTTTCAAAAGGGAATCTTCAGCTTGATAGGATTCTTTAAAATCTTTGGGGATTGATTCCAGTTTGCCGTCCCACAGGGGAAAATCAAAGGGAGATTCTCCAATTTCCTGATAAATGGCCTGGATGGTTTTCCAGGAAAACTGCTGGAGCAACTCTTTATCTATCTCATCCCGTATGCGGGCTTCTTCCACCTCGAATTTTTCAGCACTCAGGTGCTGATAGGTGTACTCCAGGTTGGATTCAGTGGAGGCAAAGAGTTTGTCATAGAGGTTTTCTGCCCGCTTAAGATAGACAGTGTAATCTGAAAGCTGATCTAATACAGGAAGATTTTCAATATCCCCTACCTGGTTGTTTACTGTGGGATTAAGCGATTGGGATACATAACCGGATAGATTGGAACTGAGTATAACCTGCATTTTTTCAGGATCTTCACAAAAAATGGAAGAACCGGATACATCAAAAATGGATTTATATTTTCGCAGACGACAGAGAAAGCCGTTGGTACCAATATAGCTGAAGGCCAGGCCTTGTTTGAAATATAAATTTTGATTTTTAACGGTTCTTGTCGCTGAAGCATAAAGGTAAGAGGCATAAGACTTTACTTCTAAACCATTATGTTTGTAGTTGACACATTCTGTAAGTCCTTCGAACCAACGTTTCCCAGCGGCCCCTTTTACATATGGGTACCAAGTTAGTCTGAACGTTATTTCTTTGGAATTGTCATTGTGGAATCCAATATTATCAACCATTATTTCAAAAGGTTTCCTTAGAAAACGGTTATTTGATGAAGTCGCCATACCTTGTCTAACAATTCCAATATCACCCAATTTGGGAGAGTTCAAATACGCCTGACGAAACTCTTCAGGCCACCAATAGATCATTGGTGCACCAGGGATTTCAGCAAAGCGGGATTGGGGGAAGGTGTAGGAATGATTTTGATTGATTAGCAAAGGTATCTTTTCTTTGAATTTAGGGTCTGTTCTATGTTGCCCAGATCCAATGCGTTGATAAATCGCAATATCTTTTTTGTTTTTGGACTTCTGCCAAATGAAAAGAGTTATTCCTAACGCTCCTGGCTGACTTACATCTCTGAATGTCCAGACCCCTAATTGAGCTAAGCTGTGAATAATACCTTCTCTCTTGATAAATGATCTAAAATCTTTAAATTTATCAAGAAACATGAAATTATGAGTGGTTAAGAAAGATAGATAACCTTGTTCCTTAAGCCATGTTTTGGCTCGTCCAACCAGTACTTCGTATAATTCATTGGAACCATCATCAAATAAATTATCAAGAGCTGGAACTACTTTTCCTTTTGAGAGATATGGAGGATTGCCTGTCACTACATCGTACTTCTGCCCCAACAACTCAATAAGCCGCAACCCCTTGCCCATCTGCTCAGCCAGGGTTTTAAGGCCTAAATCCTCCCCCTGATCATGATCCTGGATAAAACCGGTCAATGCCTGGAAAATTTTTTCCTGCACCACTTTAACATCATCTGTTTTGGCAAAGGGAGCAGACTCTTTGACAATCCGTTCAATCTCCTTGTCCACCTGGAGCAGGGACCCCAGATATTCCGCCCCTTTTAAGGCGTTGATAATTTGAAGGCTGACCTCCTGGACGAGCCCAAGCTCCTGTTCCAGGATTTCAACAAACTTAAGAATTGCCGGGTCATCCGCTTCAAGGTGCCCGATGCCCAGGTCAGAGGCCACAAGGTTGAGTTTGTCGATCTTATATCCCTGATATTTTTCCTGGGTCTTGATGTAAAGGGCTGCGGCCCCGATCTGCACGGCCCGGTTGTCAATATCAATGCCGTGGAGGTTGTTGTTCAGTATCCACCCCAGGATCTGTTCAGTGCTGTATTCTTTTTCCTGGAGCCGGGCCTGATCCTGGTAAAGCTCCCAGAGGAAATCAAACACATACACGAGAAAATGGCCGCTTCCCATGGCCGGATCAAGGATTTTAACCCGGTCCAAGGAGAGGGGGGCAGATTGAATGGTCCCCTGGTCCAGCTCCTGGGGCACATAATACTTCCAGAACTCTTCATGGCCGTTGACGGGCATGGCCTGGGTTTCAGGCACCTTTTTATCAGTGATATCTTGATTCCACGCCTTTCTCCGGATTTTAAGAATTTCAATTTTCTCTTTTGCCCGGCAGTTCCAGCCATGCTTTTCACACATGGCAAGCCACTGGGCACCCAGGGAATTCTGCACCAGCCACTCGACCATATACCGTTCTGTGAAAAGCTGGGTCTTCTGGGCGAGTTCGTGGGCTTCCACCTTGCCCGACGTGGTGTTAAGCTTGGCATCCACAGCCTTGCGATCCGGATCATTCCAATACTGGTACAGCCATCCCAGGGTCGTATCATCAATCCAGGCATCGTTTAATCCCTCCTGGTTCAACTCCTGGATCAGCCAGAGCAGTGTGGGACCGGGCAGGGGCACACATTCATGGACCTCGCTGTAGGAAAACAGTGCCGGAAGTGCCAGGGCCAGTTGGTCCCACACCTGCTGGAGGATAAAGGCAAAACCCTGGTCATCGCCCTGGACCAGGGCCACAAAAAACTCCTGCTCCTGGCGAAAGGTTGATCGTTCAATCCCCTGGCTGATAAGTTTCACAGTTCTCAGCCCCCGGCTTTCCAGCTGCATAAGGATCACCAGGCGGTTGGTCAGGGTGTAGGCCCGCTCCTTGATCAGGACCTTTAAATTTAATTCCCACTCTTTATGGGGTCTTATTGGATCATTCAACCAGGTGAGAAGTCGGTCATGGCATTGCCGCTCCCCACAGGAGAGCTGCACCTTGCTGCGATCCTTTGCATTGAGGGAATAGCGCTGATAGCAGGCCTGTTCCATATCTTCCAACAACCTGTTTCGGATATTGGTGACGCATCGTTTAAACTGTCCCTTGGTTGCTTCCCGTAATCCCAT
The DNA here is from genome assembly GCA_034006945.1 of Desulfobacterium sp. Taxonomy (GTDB): domain Bacteria; phylum Desulfobacterota; class Desulfobacteria; order Desulfobacterales; family Desulfobacteraceae; genus Desulforapulum. The sequence goes on from JAVERV010000184.1 coordinate 3,623, forward strand.
CATTCTTCAAACCTTACCCTTATGCCCTGTTCCAGCTCTTTCAGGCATTTATCCCTTAGATGTGAAAGGAGCTGTTCAAGTTCATCCCTGGTGGTGATAATTTTATTTTGCAGCCCCGGGCGGATTGTGTGGATTCTCGGGGGCGGATCATCCCCATTGTCTCCGGCTTCATTGAGCAGCTGGTCCATAAGATCATGGGCCGCTGATGCGGCTTCCCGGATTCTGTCCGGGGCCTGCCTGATCTGTAAAAGAGTTGGCTGCACGGCCTCTTCATCCACATCCAGAAACACCTTGCGTATCCGCTGCAGCACCTCCTGCTGCTTGTCGATTTCCAGATTGCCAAAATCGGATCTCAGTTTGATCTGATTTAACTGGTTGTCCAGCGCTTCCTGCTGATGATCCTTATACTTTTTCCGGGTCTCCTTGTAATGGGTGAGGATCTCCCCGGCCATGGGCTTTACATCGGCATATCCCCGCCAGGGGGCGCTGCTCTCCATGTGACTTTCCAGGGATGAAACGGCTTTTTTCAGAGTTGATACTTCCCCCACCTGCTCCAGCTGCTTTATCTGCACCCTTGAAATATTTTTCAGGCGGCGCAGTTCCTGTTCAGTATCATGATTCAGGCTCTGTTCAAGCTCTTTTACCCTGGCAACCCCTTGTTCAATAATATCCAGATTTCGTTTCAGCCGTTCAAGGGTTTTCTGCACCTGGCGGCTGGCAAGACATTGGGTCAAGGCTTTGTTAAAGGCGTCCATTTCCAAAGGCACTTTGATATCCAGGGTTCCCAGCTTTGCCCCAAGGTCTGACACCTTATCCTTCCATTCCGGCAAATGATTAAAAACCAGGTCTGCCAGCAGATCCGACTCGCTGTCCACATGGCTGAGCCCCAGGGAATTTTCAAAGAATTTGCGAAGGGTGATCCGATCCCTTCCGGTCAGGGTGGTCTCTTTATTGATTTCTATCTCGCCCCGAACAAACTCCCGGTGCTGTTCAAACAACGATTTAGCCCCTGGGTCCTGGATGGAGGTGATTTCATTTTTTTTGTTATCAATGATGCGCAGCCTTTCTTCCCTTAACAGGCCGATAACAGCGGATTTGATCACCCGGTCGGAATATCCGAAAGGGTCTGCCCCAAAATATTGGATCAGCTGCTCCCCTGTAAGATAGGTTCTCTCCTCCAGGTGCTGAAAGATTTCCCGGGGCACCTGCCCGCTGCATTTGAAAATAATCCGGCCGGCGTCGTTCCGGGCAATGCCAAGGGCGCCTTCCCCATCAAAGAACAC
>JAVERV010000185.1:0-4775 GCA_034006945.1 Desulfobacterium sp.
TGTTATCTTAATAAATTGTTTGGGTTTGGCATGAAAAATGAATTTCAATTTCCATGCCAACTGTATTTTAAGCTGTCCTAAAATCCTAAAATCCTAAAATCGGTTTTAATTTCTAGGAAACTTCAGTTAAACAACTTTAGCTTTTACCCGTTAGCTCTTAGCTGTTAGCCATTAGCTTTTAGCTAACGGCTAACGGCTAATGGCTATCGTGTTTTTATATGAAACTCGCTTCGAAGCGCCATAGGTAGCGGAGTTTCAATATTCGTTGTGGCCGGATGCCATCTCTCGCTCCGGCCGTGCCGGTTTTATATGAAACTCCCGCCGAAGGGTTGTTATTGGCGGTGTTTCAATATTCGTTGTGGCCGGATGCCTCTCTCGCTCCGGCCGTGCCGGTTTATATGAAACTCCCACCGAAACGTTGGTATTGGCGGCGTTTCAATGTTCGTTGTGGCCGGATGCCATCTCTCGCTCCGGCCGTGCCGGTTATAGGAAACTCCCGTCGAAACTTCACTGTGCAAGCCTCGACTGTAGAGCCCGGTTTGGTTATCCTGACTGGAACGTTCAAAACCAAAGGGTCTAAAGCATTAAGAAGGGTCAAAGCAACCCCCGACGTTTTGCGGCTCGGGTCAGGATAACCAAAGTGGGCGGAATGACACTATCCCAACACCCAACAAACCCCACTATATTGTCTGAAAAGTATTTTGCAAGAAACATAGAATCGTGCTTTAACAATTTCAACAAAAGTAATAGTATCATCAGATTTATCAGCTAACGAGTTAAGAAGGAGCGTAAAAGTATGAAACCATGTCCTTGCTGTTCAGACCTTGCCTATGACCAGTGCTGCGAACCCATTCTCCGAGGAACGATTACGGCAACCACGGCAGAACAGGTTATGAGATCAAGATATACGGCCTATGCCGAGGGTGAAATTTCCTACCTTAAAACGACCACACATCCGGATGGGCTCCCCGATTTTGACGAGAAGGCAACCCGCTCCTGGTCTGAAGGTTCCCTGTGGAAGGGACTTGAGATCCTTTCAACAGAGGAGGGCGGCCCCGGGGACGACCGGGGAATCGTGGAGTTTATAGCACGCTTTACACAGAAGGATGTGGAACATAAGCACCATGAAAGGGCAATTTTTAAACGTGAAGGCCAGGAATGGCTCTTTGTGGACGGCAACCCAGTAAAGCCGAAACCTGTGAAGAACAATTCGCCCAAGGTTGGCAGAAACGACCCCTGTCCGTGCAACAGCGGGAAAAAGTATAAAAAATGCTGCGGTGCCTAGAAAATAAGGAGGAAACCATGTACCTTGTTACAGCAAAACAGATGCAGGCCATGGACAGGGAGACCATCGAAGAGTTTGGCATTCCCGGGCGGGTTTTGATGGAAAACGCAGGAAGGGGTGCCTTTGACTTTTTAAAAGAGCTGTTTCCAGGCCTTGAATCAAAAAGAGTGGCTGTGCTCGCAGGCCCCGGCAACAACGGGGGGGACGGTTTTGTGGTGGCAAGGTATCTCATGCAGATGGGGGTAAAAACCGATCTGTTTCTCTTTGCCCCAAGGCAAAGGATTGCAGGAGACGCCCTTTCCAACCTCAAACTCCTGGAGACCCTTGTCAAGGTGTGCCCCCAGGGATCTTTGACTGAAATTTCAGACATGGAAAGCCTCGACAGAATAGACAATAACCTGGCTCAAGCCGATCTCATGGTTGACGCCCTCCTTGGCACGGGTCTTACCTCGGATGTCAGGGGTGTTTTAAAGGCGACAATTGACAGGGTGAACACCCTTGCCAGCAAGGTGTTGAGCATAGACATCCCCTCGGGCCTGAACGCCGACACCGGCTCCGCCCAGGGCACGGCCATCAAGGCCTTTGCAACCGCAACCTTTGCCTTTGCAAAGGCGGGCCACTTCCTGTTTCCAGGAAAAACGCTCACCGGAAGGCTAAAGATAGTTGACATCGGGATTCCCCCGTTTGTCCGGGAGAAGTTCAATCCCGGATTAAAGGTTGTACAACACCGGGAGGTTGCACGGCTCTTTCCCCCACGGGAGCCCGATGCCCACAAGGGAGACTTCGGACATCTCCTCGTGGTGGCGGGTTCAACCGGCAAAACCGGGGCCGCAGCCCTTACCGCCAATGGGGCCATAGCCATGGGTGCAGGCCTTGTCACCGTTGGGGTTCCAGCAAGCCTCAACCCGGTCATGGAGATGAAGGTGACCGAGGCCATGACCTCGCCCCTGGAAGAGAGTGTGGAAGGCTACCTTTCGGACAGCTGTTTTGACACTTTAAAAACCCTTGCACAGCAGAAAAACGCCATGGCCATCGGGCCCGGCCTGGGAACCCACCGAGCCACCCAGACCCTTGTCCGACGGGTGATATCCGAGTTGACCATTCCCCTTGTAATCGATGCTGACGGCCTTAACGCCCTTGCCGATGATCCTAACATCCTTAAAAAGGCCCGCTCACCAATCATCCTGACTCCCCACCCCGGTGAAATGGCAAGGCTTTGCCAGACCACCACGAAAAAAATTCAAGCCGGCCGCCTGGAATGGGCGGCTGATTTTGCCGCAAATTTCAACCTGATTGTGGTTCTCAAGGGAGCTCCCACCCTCATAGCTCTTCCCAACGGTCGAACCTATCTTTGCCCCACGGGCAATCCAGGAATGGCAACGGCTGGCATGGGCGATGTGCTCACCGGCATGATCGCAGCCCTTGCGGCCCGGGGATTTCCCCTGGAAAAGGCCGCCTTGGCCGGTGTTTTTCTCCACGGCCTTGCCGGGGACATCCTTGCCGATCAATACGGGGGGCCGGGCTTTACAGCTTCGGATATGATTTGCGCAATTCCAGCTGCCGTCAACGGTGGGGCGCAATGGAACTGACCCTGGTCTCCCAGGCAGGCAGACAAACCTTTGCAATGGGTGAACGTCTGGGTAAACTCCTGGACCATGGTATAGTCATTTCCCTTACAGGGGAACTTGGTGCAGGCAAAACAACCTTTGTAAAGGGCCTGGCAAAGGGCCTTGGTGTGCCAGGCACCTTTTACGTCACAAGCCCCACCTATACGATCATGAACGAATATCCGGGAAGGCTTGATCTTTGCCACATGGATCTTTACCGCCTGGGCACAAGTGACGAGCTTGACTACATCGGCTTTTATGAAATGATCACACCGGACCGGGTGATCGTGATCGAATGGCCGGAAATAATTGAGCCTGGAACCGTTGGTTTTGACATCAGCATCACCATTACTACGGACAAGGAAATGAACCGAGAAATATCCTTTGCAGCATCTGGACTTGAGGCATCAAAAGTGCTAAATAATCTATTTATGTAAAAATTCAACCTTTCAACGCAGGAGCCGTCATGGCATTGATAGTTCAAAAATTCGGAGGGAGTTCGGTTGCCGATATTCAACGAATACGAAACGTTGCCCAACGGGTAGCAAAGGCCCATGACAGGGGAGATCAACTCGTGGTTGTCCTCTCGGCCATGTCAGGGGTGACCGACAAACTCATATCCCTGGCCCGGGAGGCGTCGGATTCCCCTGACAAACGAGAGCTTGACGTTCTACTCGCCACTGGAGAACAGACAACGGCAGCCCTTCTTGCCATGATACTCAAATCCATGGGGTACCAGTCAAAATCCCTGCTCGGCTTCCAGGCCGGAATAAAGACAGACCAGAGTTCCGGCAAGGCAAGGATACTCGACATCGAGGCCAAACGTATCAAGGAACTCCTTGATACCGGGCACATCGTTGTTGTGGCGGGATTCCAGGGAAGCGACATGAACGGTGACATCACCACCCTTGGCAGGGGCGGTTCAGACACCTCGGCCGTGGCTATTGCCTCGGCCCTTTCTGCCGATATGTGTGAAATCTATACGGATGTGGACGGGGTTTACACAACAGATCCGAGGATCTGCTCCAAGGCCAGAAAGATCAACATGATCAGCTACGAAGAGATGCTTGAGATGGCCGTGCTTGGTGCCAAGGTTCTTCAGATCCGATCTGTTGAATTTGCAAAAAAATTTAATGTACCCATTCATGTCAGATCATCATTCAGCGAGGAGGAGGGAACCATGGTTGTCAATGAAAGCAACGATATGGAAAGCGTTGTCGTGTCGGGAATCACCTGCGACATGAATGAAACAAGAATCACCCTTAAACGAGTGCCGGACCAGCCTGGGATTTCAGCCAAGATTTTCACCCCCCTTGCAGAGGCTGAGATCATGGTGGATATGATCATCCAGAACACCCGGTCGGGCGGCGAGACAGACGTCACCTTTACCGTGCCGACTACTGATTTTATACGCGCCAGGGAGATCTCGGAAAAGGTGGGAAAAGAGATCGGCGCAGGAGAGATCCACACGGCAGAGGATATTGCCAAAATTTCGGTGATCGGCCTTGGAATGAAAAGCCATTCCGGGGTTGCCGCCACAATGTTTTCAGCCCTTGCCGCCGAAAACATCAATATCCGCCTCATTGCCACCTCTGAGATACGCATCTCCTGCGTGATCAAATCTAAATATGCTGAACTTGCCGTCAGGGTCCTCCACACGGCCTTTGGTCTGGACAAACCAGATTCTGAATGACCCACTGTCCTATGTGGACACAACCAAATGAGGACTGTAGAGTCGAGACTCACACATTGATGCTTCGGTGGGAGTTTCATATAACCCACATGTCCTGCGGACACAACGAAGAATGAAACACTTGAATTTGCACTTGTAAAATTTTAAAAAATGGTCATACTTATCTATTTTTTTTTATTTACCCAATAAA
>JAVERV010000186.1:0-4759 GCA_034006945.1 Desulfobacterium sp.
AATTTGATTTTGACGACGAATCTAAAGGGACAAGACGGCTTTTCTATCTGGCAGGATTAATCTTTCATGCCCTGGATCAAGGGTCAGCCCTGGTGATTGATGAACTGGAGTGCAGCCTGCATCCTAAACTGACCCGGTTTATAATCGATATTTTTAATACAGAAAAGACTAATCCTAATAATGCTCAGCTGATTTTTGCCACCCATGATCTATCTCTTTTCAGCCGGAAATTTTTTCGCAGGGATCAATTGTGGATGGTCAGAAAAAATGATGTGGGCGTATCTGAACTGTATTCTTTATCTGATTTTCAGGTAAGGGCAGACTCTTCCTATGATAAGGAGTATATCCAGGGCCGGTATGGTGCTGTGCCAGTGATAAACGAAACTTTAAATATTTTTGGCGGCAAAGATGGCCAAGGGTGACAAAGCAAGAAAACAATCCTGGCAGAAACGTAAGAGCAATTCTTTCAGACGTTCGATGGGTACCAAAGGAAAACCCTATCAACGGATTCTCGTTGTCTGTGAAGGGGAAAAAACGGAACCCTATTATTTCCAACAGTTCAGGGTAACATCCGCAGAAGTTCAGGTTGTAGGGACGGGATACAATACCTTGTCCCTGGTGGACGAAGCCATACGTTTAAAAAAGAAAGCCCGCCAGAATGAAGAGCCCTTTGATCAGGTGTGGTGCGTGTTTGATGTAGATTCTTTTCCGGCAAACAACGTGAATAGAGCTTGGGACAAAGCAAAAAAGAACAAAATCCACACAGCTTTGTCCAACGAAGCTTTCGAATTGTGGTTTTTGCTGCGCTTTGATTATATCACGGCCGCCCATTCCCGGGATCGTTACCAGGAAATGCTGTCCCAGCGACTGGGAAAGAAATACGAAAAAAACAGCCTTGAAATATATCGGGATCTTTATCCCATGCAGGCCCAGGCTACTGAAAACGCACAAAAACTTATGGATCAATACAATCCCAGAAATCCTTCGCAGGACAAACCTTGCACGGAAGTCCACCTGCTGGTTATGGAACTGAATCGGCAAAAATGATTTGGGGGTGGGTATTGGGTATTGGGTATTGAGTAAGCGGCTTTTATTTGTTTTTATGCCAAAGGGACATGTCAGTTCATAAGTTTGCAGATGAGGGAAGTTTTAAATAAAGATTAATTATGAGGGTCAGGGGTTTTTTGTTGTTTTTGCTGCCTGGCCCTTAAACTACTTATAATGGAGAGATGATGACTAAACAAGTAGAGAAGAATTTTGCGCTCATCGGTGCGGCTGGGTATGTGGCACCCCGGCATATGCGCGCCATTGCCGATACGGGGAACCGCCTGGTGGCAGCCCTGGACCCCAACGATTCGGTGGGGATCATTGACAGTTATTTTCCAGAGGCTGCGTTCTTCACGGAGTTTGAGCGGTTTGACCGGCATGCGGAAAAGCTGCGGCGCAAAGGCGACAAGGCCATCGATTATGTGAGCATCTGCTCGCCCAACTATCTCCACGATGCCCACATGCGTTTTGCCCTGCGCATCGGCGCAGATGCTATCTGCGAAAAACCCCTGGTGCTCAACCCCTGGAACCTGGATGCCCTGGCCGAGCTTCAGGCGGAAAACGGGGCGCAGGTCTGGAACATCCTGCAGCTGCGGTTACACCCGAGCATCATAGCGCTCAAGGAAAAGGTGGCCGCCGAGCTGGCAGAAAATCCTGACAAGATGTATGATATCGATCTGACCTATCTCACATCCCGTGGTCGATGGTATTTTGTCTCCTGGAAAGGGGATCTGGAAAAATCCGGGGGGATCGCCACCAACATCGGGATCCATTTTTTCGACATGCTCATATGGATTTTCGGGCCGGTGAAGACCAACATAGTGCACAAGTCCCAACCGGACACGGCCGCCGGATACTTTGACCTGGCCCATGCCCGGGTTCGGTGGTTTCTGAGCGTGAACGCCGATTATCTGCCCAAAGAAGCCACGAACAAGGGCATGCGCACCTACCGCTCCATCCAGGTGGACGGCGAGGAGATCGAGTTTTCCGGCGGGTTCACAGACCTGCACACCCTGAGCTACCAGGAAGTCCTGGACGGTAGGGGCTTTCCCCTGGAAGAGGCCCGGCCCAGTCTGGAAACGGTGCATACTATCCGCAATGCTGAAGTTGCGGGGGGTGGGGAAAAACATCCGTTTCTTTAAAACCGGGGTTTAAAACGGGGGCAGGCCTGCGTTATTGCAATAACTACAATAACGCAGGCCTGACCCCGCAGTGCGGGAGAAAATTATGACATTTATTCATGATACAGCGATTGTGGACGAGGGTGCGGTGATCGGCAAGGGCTCCCGGGTATGGCACTGGGTGCACATCTGCGGCGGTGCCGTGATCGGCGAGGGCTGCTCCTTTGGCCAGAACGTGTTTGTGGGCAGCAAGGTGACCATCGGCAACAATGTCAAGATCCAGAATAATGTGTCGGTGTATGACAATGTTGTGCTGGAGGATGACGTGTTCTGCGGGCCGTCCATGGTGTTCACCAATGTGTACAACCCCCGGTCCGCCGTATCCAGGAAAGACGAATACCGCTTCACCCGGGTGGGCAAGGGTGCGACCCTGGGTGCCAACTGCACCATTGTGTGCGGCAACGATATCGGCGAGTATGCTTTTGTGGGGGCCGGGGCCGTGGTGAACCGGCCGGTGAAGCCCTATGCCCTGATGGTTGGAGTGCCGGCCAGGCAGGCGGGATGGATGAGCCGGTTCGGCGAGCAGCTGGACCTGCCTTTGACCGGCGAGGGTGAGGCTGTCTGCCCCCACACCGGTGATAGTTATCGACTTATGGGATCCGAAGTCACCTTTGCCGGGAAAGGGTAAAACCAATAAGAAAAGACAGACAGACAGGCAGGCAGGCAGGCAGGCAGAGGCCTTTACACGACTCGAATTCAGCTGATACTTAATAAATAACATTATACCCAATACCTTAAACCTTAAACCCGGAGTCTTTATGCAATTCATAGATCTCGCAGCACAACAGAAAAAAATAAGAACCAGCATCGACCGGCGGATCAGCCAGGTGCTCGATCACGGCAAATATATCATGGGACCGGAGGTGTTTGAGCTTGAAGAAATGCTTGCGGAATATGTGGGCGTGCCCCACTGCATCTCCTGCGCCTCGGGCACGGACGCGCTGCTCATGGCTCTGATGGCTCTGGACATCCAGCCCGGGGACGAGGTGATCACCGTGCCCTATACATGGATCTCCACGGCTGAGGTGATTGCGCTGCTCCGGGCCAAACCCGTTTTTGTGGATGTTCAGCCCAACACATTCAACATGGATCCGAACCACATCGAGGCTGCCATCACCCCCAGGACCCGGGCCATCATGCCGGTGGGCATTTACGGCCAATGTGCGGACATGACCCGAATCAACGCCATTGCCGAGCGGCACGGAATCCCGGTCATTGAGGATGGGGCCCAGTGTTTTGGTGCCACCCACCAGGGCAGAAGATCGTGTAATCTGTCGCTGATCGGGTGCACCTCGTTTTTTCCCTCCAAGCCCCTGGGCTGCTATGGAGACGGCGGCGCAATCTTTACGGCGGACGATGATCTTGCGGACCGGATGCGCCAGATCCGCATCCACGGCCAGAAGGTCAAGCACCAGCATCCCCTGGTGGGCATCAACGGCCGGCTGGACACGCTTCAGGCCGCTATTCTCCTGGAAAAGTTCGTCCTGTTTCCCGAAGAATGCGAGGCCCGGGCGAGGATCGGCCGGCGCTACGATACTTTGCTGGCGGACATCCCCGGCATCACCACCCCGGTCATCGCTCCGGGCAACACCTCGGTCTATGCCCAGTACACCATCCTTGCCAAAGACCGGGATGCCCTGTCAGCCACTCTGAAATCCCGGGACATCCCATCCGTTGCCTACTACACCTCCCCGTTGCACCTCCAGGGCGCGTTTTCCGACCTGAACCACAAGCCCGGCGATTTCCCGGTCTCCGAACATGTGGCATCCCACTGCCTGAGCCTGCCCATGTCCCCCTACCTCACCCAAACCGACCAGGAAACTGTAAAACGGGGTCTGACCCCGTACCACACCACTCTATGAAAAACCCAACATTTATTATTGTCTGCCTGTTAATCGCCACAACTCCCCTATTCCGGGGATCAGTACACCCCTGGGCCCAAACCATAATCCAAATCATGGTAATCCTGGGCGGGATGCTGCTTCTTGTGGAGAGATATAGAACACAAACCAGGCCCAGTAAAAGCCAGTCGGGAAAAACATCCAAAAACCTGAACGGACTCGACGGACTGAACAGCCTGACCCCGGACCGGAAGCTCTGGTGGGTGATCGGGCCGGTGGCGGCCCTGGGAGTGTGGTCCACGGTGATGTCGCCCCATCCGGCCCTAGCCCTGCAGGGGCTGATCATGCTGGCCACTTACCTGGGATTTTTCTATCTGGTGGTGGCTTCGGTGAAATCCCGGAAAGAGCAGCGGACTCTGGTGTGGGTGGTGACGGGCACGGCCGCTTTTTTATGCGTGGTAGGGCTCTTGAAGCGGTTTGACATCCTGGTGTTTACCTGGTGGGATTATGCCCCGGAGCTGGGAAGAAATCATGGGGACACACGGCTGAGCGGCGTATATGTCAATGCCAATCACATGGCCGGGTTCCTGGGAATGGCCATTCCCATGGTCCTGGGGATGTTTCTTACCCGGTCACGATCGCCGGAGGCTCGCATCGGCATGATTTTTTTGGTGTTATTCCTGATTGTGT
>JAVERV010000218.1:0-3705 GCA_034006945.1 Desulfobacterium sp.
TGCGGGTGCCCTTTGTGGCTATTTCGTTCAACTTATTTAATCTGCAGCAGTAAGATCGTTAACTCCCCTGAGAATGGTATCAAACATCAAACCCATATCCCCCGGTTCAAGACAGGAGAATGCAACTCGAATGTTTTTTGAACCAATGGCGATCACACCTGTTCCATAGTTGTCGAGAAGATGAACCCGCAAGGTCTCGGCATCCACCGTTTTAAGACGGATACACATAAAATATCCTGAATTAAAGGGATACACGTCAAAAACCGGGGCGTACTTGGGGTCCTTGAGAACAGCCTTGATCTCCATGACCCTCTCCTTGAGGCGGTCAAACTTATCCTGCTTATAAGCCGGATAGTTTTCATCAGCCATGGATTTAAGGACAATGGACTGACTAAGATGGGAACAGTTGGATATGCTTCCCCTTATGCATCCCGCCGTCTTTTTTTCAAGGGCCTCGTAGAGCGCATCGCTCTTACCATTGTTTTTATTATCGGCAACCCTGGTTCCATAGGTGATAAATCCCACCCTGAGCCCCCACACGTAGTCCTCCTTGGTGGCTCCGTCAAGCTTGACTGCCAGTATCCTTTCATGGGTATCGACAAGCAGAGAGAACACGGATTCTTTCATAGTCTCATCTTCAAAGAACAGCCCGAAATAGGCGTCATCAAAAGCCGCAACCACATTGGCACCCGTGTCTGCAACATCCGTGAGTATCTGAGCGATTCTTTGTCCCTCTTCAACCGTTGGCGAGTAACCGCTGGGATTGTTGGGGAAATTTAAAACTACGATAACCTTGCCGTTTTTTTGTGCCTCTTTCCTGACTGTTGTTTCAAAGGAATCAAGGTCAAGGCCGGTGAGAGAATCGTTAAAGGTATTATAAAGCGTTATTTCAGCCCTGTTCCTCACGTGAAAGGTCAAGCTGTAGTTTCCCCACATCATGTCGGGAAGAATGACGCTGTCACCGGGATTAACAAAAAGATCGGCAAAGGTGGAAATGGCATGGGTGATGCCCGAAGTAACCACCGGAAGCCCTAGGGCCCTGTTTCTAAGCGAAGGGTTTTTAAGATAAAGTGACGATTTCCAGATTTTCCTGAGTTCAGGAATACCAAAAGAAGGGGCATAGGGAAGAAAATGTTCCGGATCAATACCGCTCACAAGACCTGCGATTGATGGAAGATTCATTACAACCCCGTCCTGCCTGGCTATGCCGATAGTTGCATTTATCTTGTCCGCCTTGAGCTTTGCTTCGGCACTCTGGGTCAGTATCCCCTTTGGGAAAAAAAGATTTTTACCCATATCCGACAGCATTTCAAAGACATGGGGATTAAGGTTCTGAATTAGAGTGTTAAGTTCCTGGGCAAGGGGATTCATCTTGATTATTCCTTTTGAAGTACATGGAGAGGTGGGAAATCCTTGAACCTGGTATCACTAGTGAGCTGGATTCAGGTCCAAGGAGAGTCTTATTTACGACGTTTTGAAGCCTTCATGGGGTTGACTTTCTGCTTCTGGGCATCGGCAGCAGTCCCTTTTATATTGGTGGCAAAGTTGCAATTACCGTTTTTCCACTTGAGCGCTGGATCAGGTGCAGTGGTGCAGTAATTACCTGCCTCATAGGTTGCAACCTTCTGGCAGGCTTCACAGGCCTCCACAACAGGCTTGCAGGCCCCGCCGTTATAGTTGCAACCCCTGGTTGTCATGAAAACACACTCGTCACCTTTTCTAATTGTTGTACAGATCATTTTTAAAATCCCATCTATATTTCCTAAAAATAATGGAAACCATGGAAGGTTTCCGCCCTGTGCTTGATAACGCTTTTTTTCGAATTTGTTACTATATCATTGTGCCTTGTTTTGTCAACACCCTTATTTTTTTACCAGCAGTTCTAATTTTGACTTCCTTCTTTAGGCGTCAGCCAGTATCACCTTGCTGAACGAAGAAAATCTGATCCCCTTTGTTTCTTGATGTTCAGCAAGGTGATACTGGCCGCCGCCCCCAACGCTGACATTGCATAATTAGAATTGCTGTTTTTTTACCCAGCGGAATGTTACTGTTTTCCTAGGGTGTCCTAATTAGAAACCCCAGATTAGGCGCCTCTACAACAGCCTCTGCCGCTGTCAAATAAAATTACTGCAATCAGAATTAATGTTTTACGCCTTGCCAACGGGCATTTACAGTCCTATTATAAACGTTTTAGAAACGTTAATAAAAACTTGTTTCTTGATCTGGTTAGGACATAAATAAGACTCATGATAGGTAGAGAAATATGAAAGTAAACGGATATCCGGTGATTTCTAAAGAAGAAACAGTCTCACTGATAAAAGATGGGAACACCATTGCCTTTAGCGGGTTTACCGCAGCCGGAGCAGCAAAGGCAGTACCGGTAATACTGGCTGAGCATGCAAGACAGCAACACAACCAGGGTCGCAGCTTTCGGATCCGGGTTATCACCGGAGCTTCCAGCGGGAACTATATTGACAATGATCTGGCCAAGGCCAATGCCATCTCCTGGCGGGCCCCCTACCAGGGGGGTAAGACACTCAGGGATCAGATCAACCGCCAGGAAGTGGAGTATGTGGACATGCATCTGTCCCATGTAGCCCAGACCGTGGGGGCAGGTTTTTTCGGCCGGGTGGATGTGGCGGTTGTGGAAGCCACCCATATTACCCCGGACGGCAGGGTGTATCTTTCCGCCTCCATCGGGGCATCTCCCACCTGGCTTGCCTGTGCTGACAAGGTTATAATAGAATTGAACCATTGTCATTCCCATAGACTAAGTGAACTTGCCGATATTGTTATTATGCCGCCTCCGCCAAGACGCTATCCCATCAATATACACTCGCCCTTGGCCAAAATCGGGTGGCCCTATGCCCAGGTGGATCCCAAAAAGGTGGTGGGCATCATTGAAAACAATGAGCCAGATCAGGTAGCGGCCTATGATAAGGAGGATGATACCAGTAAAAAAATAGCAGACCATGTCATTGAATTCCTGCTCAAGGAAAAATTGGCCGGCCGGATTCCCCCTGATTTTTTCCCCCTCCAGGCCGGGGTGGGCAATACTGCAAATGCCGTTCTGGCAGGGTTGGGTCATCACCCGGACATCCCGCCTTTTTACATGTATTCGGAAGTTTTCCAGGATTCCATGATGGACCTGATTGATGCGGGCAAACTTTTAGGTGCCTCTGCAACCTCGTTAACAATAGTGCCGGAAAAGCTCAGACAGATCGGGGAGAACATGGATTTTTACAGCCGGAAAATTGTGCTCCGGCCCCAGGAGATATCCAATCATCCCGGCATTATACGGCGTTTGGGGGTGGTGGCCATGAATACGGCCCTTGAATTCGATATCTATGGCAATGTAAACTCTTCCCATGTCATGGGCACCCATGTGATGAACGGGGTAGGAGGAAGCGGCGAATTCGCCCGGAACAGTCACCTGTCGATCTTTATGACTCCTTCCACTGCAAAGGGAGGTAAAATTTCCTCGGTGGTTCCCATGGTTCCCCATGTAGACAACAATGAGCATTCGGTTCAGATTGTGGTAACAGAGCAGGGACTGGCCGATTTGCGGGGACTGGGACCCCTGGAGCGGGCCGAAAAAATAATCGACACCTGTGCCCATCCCTCATACCGGCCCTATTTAAAAGACTATATTGCCAAGGGAACCTGCGGCCATATCTGCCATGATCTCACCCGCTGTTTTGAACT
>JAVERV010000243.1:0-3168 GCA_034006945.1 Desulfobacterium sp.
TCACCCGTGTCAAAGGTTGAAATAGTGGAGAACCCGCCGCCGTCGATCAACACCCTTTGCCCTCTGGGTGCTTCGATGAGAGCTGCGTTCCCCTGCCCCACATCCAGAACAAAGACATTCATGTTTTTATTGAAAAAACGATCAAAGATCACCAGGGACTCCCTTGCTGAAAAAACCAAAAGGGCTGCAATCACAACAAACGCCCCTCTTTTCTTCATACCCATGAGGGCCATGAAGATTCCGAAAAAAAATAGGTAGTAGCATGAAATTTCGACAAGATCCGGGGTAACTCCATGGGCCCAGACCATTGGAAAGGAAGAAACCCACCTTAAAAAATCGACGCATAAACCAAGGACAGCGCCTGCGACAGCAACCAGAATACCTGAAAGGTCCATGGAAAAGGGATGGATAAAAAGGGCTGACAACCCAAGGGGAAGGGCCATGAAACCAGCCCCTGGAATGAGAATCAGATTGGTTAAAATACCTGCAAACGAAATCTGGTTAAAGTAGTGCATGACCAGGGGCTGGGTCCCGAGGATGGCAAACAAGGAGACCGCCATGAACTTGGCGATCCCTGCAACAGTTCTTCCGGGCAAGGATTCGGTTGTTTTTGAATCTGCTTTTATTTTTATTCTATTGACCACGGCCATTCCCCCCAGGATAAAGAGAACGGCAGAAAAAGAGAGTTGAAAAGATATGGAAAGAAGAGCGCCCGGCCAAACAATCAGTATAATAATAAATGCGGCTGCAAGGGCATTCAGAGTATCTGTCTGACGTTCAATGGCAAGGGACGCCATTACCATGACGATCATTATAAGCGCCCTCTGGGTGGATGGGGAAAGCCCTGACAAAACGGCATAAAAAATCAGCGGTGCCAAGGTGAAGACAGCTGCAAGCTTACGGGCAATCCCCGGAATCACAAGAGAAGGCAGCAGGGAAAACAAACGAGTAAAAAGGGAAAAAGAGATAAGAGCAACGATGGAGAGATGAAGGCCTGAAATTGCAAGGATGTGATTGGCCCCGGTCCTTGAAAAGACCTCCTTCAAATTCCTAGGTATCCCTTGTCTATCCCCTGTTACAAGGGCCGTTAAAACGGCAGCAGCATCAGAGTCTTGAACATTTTCCCGTATATGACGGGCAAATTGCCTGCGATAATTCTGAATTCGATTCACAACGAAGGCTAGGGTTTGGCATTCAGCCGGTCGGGGAAAACGAACAAACGAAACCCCCTTTGCCCAGCCCCTGGCATAAATGCCCTTCAAACCCAGATAGCGTTTGTAATCAAACCCGCCTGGATTGTTAAAATTACGAGGCCTTTGGGGATTTATTGAACAGCCGACCCGGTCATTGAACTCGAGACCGTTTAAAAATTCAGGAAAAGGAGAATAGACCGAAAGCCTGAGTCTGCCGGCAACCGGTCCTGCGCTTAGTCGAGTAGATCCTGCCCTCTCAACCCTCAGATCAAACCGGATGCGTTGATTTGAGAATTCAGGAACGGAACAGACCCGGCCCTGGACCCACACCCCTTTTTTGTCGCAAAAAGCTGTGATGTGATTGGCCGGAAAGACTGGAGACACTGTGAATTGGATCAGACAATGTCCCAGAAGAAAAAAAAGAACGAGGGAGAAGATTCCCGGGGATTTTTTTCGGATCACCCTCGCCGCTGCAACCATTGACAAAAGTACACAGAGGAAAAGTTCTACTGCCACCATTCCAGGGGCCTTCTCTCCCGCAAGAATGCCCCAGCCAAGGGCCAGGGCAACGGGCACAAGCGGGGGGATGTTGAAACCTGTCAGGGGGATTCCATGATTTCCTCCATGCCATTTTACAAGAAACTTAAAACAAGAGACAAAGTTCAGTCCTGATTCAAGTTTCTATCTTCGTTGTGTCCGCAGGACATGTGGGTTTATAAGTTTCATTCTTCATTGTGCCCGTAAGGACATGTTGGTTATTTAATGCGTCGGATATCTGCGCCAAGGTCTGAAAATTTTTCTTCCAGGGCCTCATACCCCCGGTCAATGTGGTAGACTCGGTGGATGGTCGTCACCCCCTCTGCAACGAGCCCTGCAATCACAAGGGAGGCACTGGCCCGCAGATCCGATGCCATGACTTCGGCTCCACAGAGGTTTTTAACGCCCCTAACCATGGCGAAATTTCCTCCTGATATGGAAATATCCGCCCCCATTCGCTGGAGTTCGTTGACATGCATGAACCTGTTTTCAAAAATCGTCTCATGGATCACGCTGTTGCCCTGGGAAATGGCCATGAGCACCATGAACTGAGCCTGCATATCCGTGGGGAATCCGGGATAGGGAAGAGTCTTTATATCTGTGCTCAAGATGCCTTTTCCCCCGGTAACCCTGATCCCCTGGTCTGAAACATCCACAAGGGCACCTGTCTGACGAAGTTTGTTGATAATACCACCCATGTTCTCAGGCTCACACCCGGTGACAAGGACGTCTCCCTTGGTTGCAGCAGCAGCCACCATAAAGGTACCCGCCTCTATCCTGTCGGGAATCACATGAATAGTTGCAGGGTTGAGTTTATCCACCCCGTTGATCCTTATTACGGCGGTTCCAGCACCGGTCACGTTTGCCCCCATGAGGTTGAGGGCATCGGCCAGGGCGGTAATTTCGGGCTCCTTTGCACAGTTTCTCAAAATCGTTGTTCCCCTTGCAAGGGTTGCGGCCATCATCAGATTTTCGGTTCCCGTAACCGTGGGAAGATCAAAATAAATCTCACTGCCCACAAGCCTGTCGGCCCTTGCATCAATATAACCCTTTTCTATGGTTATCTTGGCCCCCAGGGCCTTTAACCCCTTTAAATGCATATCCACAGGCCTTGCACCAATGGCACATCCTCCGGGAAGGGAAACTCTGGCATGGCCGAACCGTGCCACAAGGGGACCAAGCACAAGGATTGAGGCCCGCATTTTTCTGACAAGCTCGTAGGCAGCCTCAATTTTATGAATACCCGATCCGTCAATTATGAGCCTGCCATCGCCCTGCTCACACCCTGCACCAAGATCACTTAAAAGCATCCTGATGCTCCTTATGTCCACAAGGTCCGGCACATTGGTAAAAGTCATGGTTCCATCCACAAGGATGGAGGATGCAACAAGGGGAAGCGCTGCATTTTTAGCACCACTGATCCTCACCTTGCCCGTCA
>JAVERV010000187.1:0-4758 GCA_034006945.1 Desulfobacterium sp.
AGTTCTTTGCCACGAGAAGGGTCTTAATGGCTTCAAACTCCCGAACCCTGTTCTCCCCGTCAACGAACATCTCTTTTTCAAATGTTCCCTCAAAGGCAAACCGCTCGATATTGTGGTTTTTAATCGGACCCATGCCGTGGGCTCCAAGCACCCTGTACCCTGTGGGGGTGATGATCTCCAGGAGAACATAGCTGTACGTGTCTCGAAAATAGTATGCCTTGGTTTCCTTCAAAGTCTTGGGAAAACTCATCTGTCTTTCATCGTCAATCAGGAGGAACTGTAAGGCATTGATCAGGGTTGTCTTGCCCACATTGTTGGCCCCCACCAGCTGGACAGGCCGATCGACCAGTATTTCACCATACCCGTATTTCCCTGCATTGATCAGGATAAACCTTGAGGGACCTGTATCAATCATCCATATCCTCCTCTTGCCCAAGGGCAGACACAAGCTCCGTGTCATCAACCTCATCCCCGGGATCGCCAGCGCTCATGACCGTCAGGCAGAGGTCAATAAATCGGTACACCGGCGATCGGAACCGGAACTTACTGCCCCCAGAATATTCTGCAAAACCGTGTCTTGTAAGGGTATTGATGCTTTTCTCTACGGTGATGCCTGCCTCATCCATATAGCGCCGGAACCGTTTGCTTGTCTCGTGGGGCAGAGTGTCAATTGCGATATAACCCGATGTCAAAGCCTCTTCAACGGATCTGCCCTCGTTGGCCAGATGTTCGATCAAAATGAACATGAAAACTGCCATTCGTCTTGCAACAGTTGTAAACCCAAGGTCGCTGCGAAAATAAAAAAAATCCCTGGGATGTCTCACCAGGGTAAATCCCAGGTAATGAAAAAGTTCCCGAAAGGATTCGTACTCCATCAGAAGAGAGCGGTACAGATCTCCATCCTCGACACAGATGTGTCTGCCCTTTCTGAGTTCGTCAAACACCACTGCCAGGTCTGGCAGGTCAAAGGGGCTTTTCATGTCTGTTTCTCCACGGTCAAAGGGCAGGATTTAATGGTGTAATGCCGGTGACGATATTTTTTCGGCTCATCCTTGAACCGAACCCTATACCCGTTATCCAGAACATGGACATAGGCATGGAGGAGCACCTCCAGGGAAGCATCAGCATAGTTTTCTAAAAGCCAGGCAAACCAGTCTTCAAGGGGCAAAGCGTCAATGATTTTCTCCCGCAACTGGTCCGGGTCAATGAAATCAACCGGAATCTCATTCGAAATAGACTCTTGGATAACGCCTGGCGGTGCCGGGGTGTAGCCTGAAAGCTTGTGAAAATACCCTTCCAGCAAATCGTCGGAGAGCATGCCTTCCATACGCATGAAGGTGATGGGGAAATCCAGATCCAGATTTTTTACACCCTTATGGTCAATGATCTCCAAGGCCCGGGATGCCCCCTTGAGAATCTGGCTTTCCCGCTTCAATGTCCTGTATAGGGGTTCCACCTCCCGGCCGGATTCAATAAAATCAAACCGGACACTCTTTCTCAGCCGCAGCAGCCGAACACTTGCACGGCTGAACTCCTCGGCCAGAAGACCGTGGGCAAGGAAAGTCCGCTGCCCTTCCTTAAACAATCGATGGAGTTGGTCAATCAAATTCTGGATGGGCATTTTAATGTCAATAATTTCCCGAAGGGGAACAAGGTAACGCTCCCTGATCCGGTTGATGATCAAATACCGCTCCCTGACGCTTTTTTTTTCCAGGTTGGATTTGATCGCCAATGTCTGAACTGTTATCGCCTCAAGGTTGTCGGCCGAGTCGCTTCGCATTCGCTCAATAATATCGTTGCACTCATCCAGGATGCGAAGGGCACTACCAGTCTCTTTCCGGTCAATTGCACCGTCAAGATCCTGACTCATCTGCTCCAGGCTCTCCAGGTAGGAGCGTATGACGGCAACCGGTGTGAGCTGCTGCTTTCTGAGCAAAAAATCAAGAAACTTACGCACCGCCGGTACCAGTTCCTTGCTGGCCGTGGCATAGGGGGCCTCCTCCAGAAATCCAAGTGAGATAAGCTGACCTGCAGCATACTCAACAGCAGGAGATCCGCCTGTTCTGTGGCGCAGAATAAGCTGCCTCAGTTCCGCATCATTAACACACTTCCTGGTATGCAGGTCTTTGAGCAGACTGAAATTATCAGAACCGAATTTAAAGAAGTCTCTTGGATTAATCCTTGTTCCCCCATTATTCGATGATGGTCATGGCTATCTGTTTCTTTGTTTACCCAATAAAAGACAAAAGCAGAAGCATCACCAGGAAACAATTAGCACATTAATCCAAATTATTCATCCTGTTTTCAGTCATATTTTTAGATTCAGGGTTTGGTGAGACCGGCCACCTCATAGGGATTAAAGCCTGCAGTGGTCATTTCCCGGGCCATTTCAGGGGTAACGTCAAACTCTTTGGCAATGTTCACAAAACGCCGGGGTTGGTCAAGGTAATCCACAATGGCCAGTACAAGGGCGGCCTTGGGGGTGTCCTTTGGAGCAAGCTGGTTGATTTTGTCAAAATCAAAGGAAAAGGCAACCCCTCTGCCCGCCCCCGTTCGATTATCTGTTATCAAAAGGATACCTGCCGGATGATCCACAGAGATTTTATCCTTCTGGGTCTGGGTCAAATTATTCACGATCATTCCGCCCTTGCCGGGAGTCAGGTCCAAAATCGCCTGGAACGCATCCTCCTTGCACCAGACAGGAGCTGATATCATGGTGTATTTTTCACCCTCTTTTAATGGATATTTGTCCATAATCAGCCTGGAGATCAGGTAGCCGGAACTTACCCCCGGGCAGAGGTGATTATGAATTTCTGCGCATTTAAGATAGTCGTAGGGTGTACCTATTGCCCAGGACCCGGCAATGGTTGCAATGGTAAAAAGCTCTGGCTTACAGGTCAGCCCTTCCGTCCCTTTCCAGAAGGCATTGCTGGAAAGGTTTGATCGGGATAGTTCGAGCCGTTCCACTGTAAAGCCATCTTTTTCCATGGACATGACCACTGCATCACCGGTGGCTTTGTGAAAAAGAGTGATGCTTAACGGCGAATACTGGGGACGCTGGAAAAAGAGCAGATTCTGGCTGCCCACAGAACACCCTGTCAGATCCTGAATGGATTTGAGACAATCAATTCCCGGCTGTCCATTGTATTTCACATAGGGCGCATTTGTCAGACACAGGAGGTCTTGGCTGCCCTTGACTGCTGAAATATCCGTCATGGCCTTGGCTATCATCCGGTTAAACGACGAATCTGTTAGGCTGGTTTGTGTACTGACCGATGCACCGACTGGCCCTGCAATAACAAGGGAAACGACCAGTAATGCAACAACATGTTTAAAAACTTGCTTCATCTTTAATGCCTCCTTCAAGTTGTGGGTGTAAAAAACCGTCTGTTTTTCCATGCCCGGAAACAAAAAAAGCCACAAAGGAAAACAGACTGTTTTTCAGTCTAAGACCTTCATGGCTTTGGATTTACTATTTTATTTGCTGCTTGTTCTCGCTTTTTTACGACATCTTCAAGATGCCTTTTATCAGAGCTTTATTACACCAACCCCAGGGTGTCAACACAAATAATCCCATTTTACACAGTGTAATCTACACAACTCCCAAAAACCCCATGCCAAAAAAACATATATATCTTTTTTCATTATTCATCCAATTTGTTGTTGACATAAACAGAATGATATAGTTTTATCCTTTTATGGATTCTAATCTCAACTTCATCGGAAAGAACATCCGGTTCTTTCGTCGGTCAAGAAACTGGACCCTGGCCCGGCTGTCAGCCAAAATCGGCATTCAGGAGGGCCCCCTGGGTCGTATCGAGCGGGGTTTGAATCTGCCCTCTGCCACCGTGATCTACAAGCTCACCAAGGCTCTGGACGTTCCTGCCAATGCCCTGTTTGCCCCGGAACTCACCCAGGCCAGGGCCGCTGCCGAAAAAACCGATGCCATGTTTGTCACCATCGACCCAGAGCCCCTGCTTCCCCCTAAAAAACTCCTGATGACCTGCCATGAAATTATGACGGCCTTCCACGCCATGGAAGACATCCTCAAGGTTCAGAAACATGCTTATTTTCCCCTGTGCATTCCCTTTGAGCCAGACTATACCGGCATGGAACAGCTCTCCATCCAGGTTAGAAACTATCTGGGCATTGGAGATGCCGTCGTCTTTGACTACCTGGAGCTGTTTGAAAATTTCGGACTGCGAATTATTCTCTTTCCCTTCATGAAAACCGCAGATGCCTTTGACGGGATCTCTTTTTTTGAGCCCCATCACCAGAACGCCTTCTTTTTCATCAACTCCCGGAAAAACACCGAAAAACAGCTATTCTCCCTGACCAAAGAACTGGGAAAAATCCTGATCTTCAATACAATAAGAACCCGCAAAGATTCCCTTTTCCCCCTGCCTGTCCCGGAAGACGGACCTCGACCCATCAATCCAGCCAGGGCCGCAAAAAAATTTGCCGCCACCTTTCTTCTCCCCGACACAGCAGTGCGGACCACAGTGGAACAGTTAGGAATCATCCCGGACGGCTGGACCTGGGACCTGCTTCTTCGCATCAAACATAGATTTGGCATCTCCGCAGAGGCCTTTTTATACCGGCTCCTGGAACTGGGGCTCATCACCAGCTCCCTGGGGGAAACCTTCAAAATAAAGATAAAACAACACTATGACAGCACCGACTTTGCCGAGCCAGATTCCTCCCGCCGCATCCTCAGCCCCAATGGCCGGTTCTTTGATCTGCTGATGGCGGCCCAGG
>JAVERV010000048.1:0-30479 GCA_034006945.1 Desulfobacterium sp.
ACGTCCCCTCCTATCGTCATACAGTTTTGCCAAGATAAAACACATCGCATACCCTTATCATAGATTCATCAAGCGCATAATATCACGTGATTCTGAAAAATCCACGCAGGCTTGCCGGAGGGACACTTTTGACAATACTTTAGACAGCCATTTGTTTGATTTTAAGGTATCCTCCTTTGAATGATCATTTCTCACAAAAAAAAGCAACGGCTAAGTTCACGTTTAAGTCATTAAGGAACGCAGATTAAATAACATGAACGAAATTGCTTGCCCTTTGACCCATCTACTGTGTTGCATCAAAGGCCGAATAGGCCTGCTATTGGACCTTTAATGCGCCTTGTAGATGAGTCAAAGTTCGGCGCTATTTCTGCTCATCTTATTTAATCTGCATTCCTAATCACTTTTACCGGTCTGTCCCAAGTAGTGTCTGGTTTATCAGAGCACGGAGACAGGATGGACAACCAACAAATTATATGATAGGATTCAAGCAAAATTATGCAGGTCAAGCTTTATACTTAATAAAACCGTTTTAAAACCTATCAATCATAGTTTAATCGATATCTATTTGTTCGGAGAGGGCCGTTTCGCAGCTTGAATTATGCCGGCATGATTCAAGCAAAGGCAGAAACATTAAAATGCTGGCAGAGTAAGCATTATAGGAGGGTTGTTTTATGGATCTAATCACAAAGGAAAAACTAAAAGAAATTTTAGAAATACGTTCCGACTGGTGTATTTCGCTGTTCATGCCGACCCATCGGGCCGGGCGGAAAACGGAGCAGAATCCAATCCGTTTCAAGAACTTATTGCGGGAGGCGGAAGAGCGATTGCTGGCAAAGGGTCTGCGTTCGCCGGATGTGAGGGAAATGCTTGAAAAATCCCAGCGCCTACTCGAGGACAACGGTTTCTGGCAGCATCAAAGCGACGGGTTGGCAGTGTTTTTCTCAGGGGACGTCTTTCATTTTTTCAGACTTCCTGTGAAATTTGCCGAGATGGTGGTCGTCACGAACCGCTTTCATGTAAAGCCGTTGCTGCCCATGTTAACCAATGACGGCACCTTCCATATCCTTGCGATCAGCCAGAATAAAGTTAGGCTGCTGGAGGGGACACGACACACGGTGGATGAAGTAGAGCTGGGCGATACGCCTGAAACGCTTGCCGAAACTTTTCCGGACGGTTTTCCAAAAAAACAGCTCCAATTTCATACTGTCACGCCATCGGGAGGCGGAATCCAGACGGCCATGTTCTATGGCAACGACCCCAGCGACGACATGAAAAACCACATCCAACAATGGTTTCGCACGATTAATAAGTCGATAGTTAATCTTCTTTCAGACGATCAGTCGCCATTGGTGCTGGCTGGTGTGGGCAACCTTTTCCCTCTCTATAAAGAGGTCAACACCTACCAGCATCTGGTGGATGAAGGGATTCCGGGGAACCCCGATGAAATGAAACCCGAAGAGCTTCACCCGATGGCCTGGGCCATCGTGGAGCCGATATTTAGCGAGGAACGGGAAGCAGGTTTAGCGAAGTATCGAGAACTGGCCGGAACCGGACAGGCCACGACAGACCTGGCCGAAACAGTTCTGGCAGCGTATCACGGGCAGGTCGCTGTGCTCTTTGTTGCTGCAGGCGTGCAGGCCTGGGGCCTGTTCGACCCAGAAAAAAATCAGGTTCATCTGCACGAAACCCAACAACCCGGGGACGAGGACCTCCTCAATTTTGCAGCAATTCAAACCTTGATCAAGGGAGGCGCAGTATTTGTCGTTGCACCGGAAGAAGTTCCCGATCAGGCCCTTGTCGCAGCAGTGCTACGTTATTGACGCAGGGAAACGCAGGGATCCAGGGCAGCCTCTGTCCCATATCCTCAAAGATAGAACCTGCAAACCCTGAAGTCATCAGGCACCGGAAACCCAAAGCCACAGGCAGCGGGCATTACTCACACCGGTTGGCATTCAGCCCTTCAGGAGATTTATTCATCATTTCCTGAAGGGCAAGTTCCAGGGCACATCCACAAGGATGTGCCCCATGGTGCCGGGTTTTAGGGTATTATATATGGTCTTGCCGACCATAAGATCGGCAAGGGTTTGCAATTCATCCGAATGCTTAACCTTTTTCCCTCAAAGCCCGACAAAACAGCACTAATGAACGGAGAGAATTATGAAATCACTAGGTTTAATCAATTACCTGTCCTTATTATTGCTCCTTTTCTCCTGTAATACCCATGCCGAGCCCGTTGATCGAGTAATTTACGGCGATGCAGGTTCAAAGCTCTCCGTTAAGAGCTTTGGTACATTCAATGAACCCTGGGCCATGACCTTTCTGCCCGCCGGGGAACTCCTGATAACTGAAAAAAACGGCACCTTACTCCTGTTCCACCCGCAAGACCGTTCCAAAGTGCCTGTTCAAGGTGTACCCAGGGTAGCTTACGGCGGCCAGGGTGGTTTGGGCGATATAATCCTTCATCCTCAATATAAAAACAATCACTTAATATACCTGTCATACGCTGAAAAGAATACGTCAGGGGAAAGGGGGGCAGTTGTTGCACGGGCTGTACTCCGTCCTGCATCCTCAAACCCAGAACTTACAAACCTTGAAGTCATCTGGCGCCAGAAACCCAAAGTCACAGGCAGCGGGCATTACTCACACCGGTTGGCATTCGGCCCGGATGGGTATTTATTCATCACTTCCGGTGATCGGCAAAAACAGACCCCAGCCCAAAACTGGAAACAAAACTTAGGCAAGATTATCAGATTAAATGCTGACGGATCTGTGCCGCCTGACAATCCTTTTCAGGATAAGGGAGAACTCGCAAAGACCTTCTGGACCCTGGGGCATCGCAATATTCTTGGTATTGCCTTTGACAGAGATGGACAACTGTGGGCAAACGAAATGGGCCCCAGACACGGGGACGAATTCAACCTTATCATTGGTGGAGATAATTACGGTTGGCCGATTGTATCCTGGGGCGATCAATACTCCGGAATACCCATTCCCGATCACGATACCCAGCCGGAATTCCATACACCTGAGGCATACTGGGTGCCAACCGTTGCCCCATCAGGCCTGATAATATACTCCGGCTCCATGTTTCCCAAATGGCAAGGTAATGCTTTTATCGGAGGCCTCAGATCAGAGTCACTGGTACGAATCAAAATCGAGGGTGCCAAGGCCAAGGAGGTCGAACGTTTTGCAATGGGCAAACGCATACGAGAGGTTGAACAGGGACCTGAGGGCGCAATATGGATCCTGGAGGATAAAGAAGATGCCCGACTGCTTAGGCTCACTCCCAAAAAATAAATCATGAACTCCTAATAATTAAATAAGGTATCCCAGACTATTGACTGCATTCTTTCCTTTTTCCACCCCGATATGCTGTCCTGCAAAACCCACATGACAGGCTATCATGTCATGTGGGTTCTGGTGGATATCATGGGATCATCTGATGATAAGATTATGAAGTTCATCAGTGTCGTCTTGTTTGATGGGAAAAGCATCGCTTAGAATTTCTCCAATGCGGGTGATTGCTTCACAGATGGCATCACATTGACGGTTGGCCTTGATCCCATCGGTCACGACACCTACAAGTTCCGACCAATGGTCATGGGAAATTTTCTCATTAATCCCGGAATCTGCAAGTATCCACACACGCCTCTCAAACACAGAGATATAAAGAAGGATGCCGTTTTCGTCTTTTGTTTTATAGAGCTTCTCAGTATAAAAAGCGGTCAATGCCGCATCCCGGACTTCTTCATCTGCTCGTTTGGGCAGCAGAAAAAGTCGTTTCAACCAGGATAACCGTTTGATCAGCTGAAAAGCCGGAATAAAGATTACGATAAAGCTGACAAGGAAAAGCCACATGTTATCAGGACCGATCCACAGGGATTTGCCGACGATGCGGGCGGCAAGTAATGCCCCAGGCAGTGCGAAAAATGTCCCGCCGATTATGGGTGACAGTGGATAGGTATGGCTTTCTGATGACACCATGGGGACAATTTCCCCGGATGTCAGCTTTTCAGCCCCATGAACGCACTGGGTAATGCGCTGCTGTTCTTCCGGTGTGAGAAATTGCTGCGCTAGTGTCTTCATAATTCTACCATCCTCCAGATGCACCGCCTCCACCAAAACCGCCTCCGCCGCCGCCAAATCCACCGGATGATCCACCGAACCCGCCACCTCCTCCAGGAAACCCTCCACCCATTCTTCTTGGATGTGAGCCTGTACCGGACGAAGAAGCCATGGCGCTGGCGACCAGTCCGCCAATCATTCCTACAACAACGAGGCCCACCAGGGCCAATCCGGTCAGTCTAAGAAACAGAAATCCTATTAAAGGCATAATCACGCCCCCAACACCTGCGGCAAGGAGCTTGCTTCTTCTGAATGCTGTGCCTATAAATGAACTGAAAAAAATTATCAAAATAATCAGCGCACCAAAATCAAAATTTTCGTCTGATTTACCGGAGGCTGAATTTGTGCCTTGCTGGAACTCACCTTTCACTGCTGCGATAATGGCATCAACACCGTCAATGACTCCCTGGTTAAAAGAACCCTGCCTGAATTGAGGGGCTATAACTTTTCGGATAATCCGTCCAGCAACCAAATCGGTGAGGGTTCCTTCAAGTCCATAGCCTACCTCTATCCGAAGCTTTCTATCATCCCTGGATATGACGAGCAAAGCGCCATTGTCCTTGCCTCGCTGGCCAACCCCCCATTTCTCTGCGGCTTCCAGGGAAAATCTTTCCAGATTATCACCCTTCAACGATGGAATCGTCAGGACCACAATCTGTGTTGAATCACTGGCTTCAAACTCTTTCAGAATAAAATCAAGCTGGGAAATTGTTGCGGAAGACAGAATCCCGCCATAGTCATTAACCCTGCCTTTAAGCGGGGGAACGTCCAGCGCCGCTGCTATATCGACAGCCGGAAAAAACAGCATAACGGCGATTATCATGCTGATAAATCGGTTAGATAAACGGATGGATGCCATATTCTTTATCCCTAGTTGAAATCAACCTGCGGCACACTTCTGGCCGCTTCATCAGCCTTATAGTACTCTTTTCGATCCAGATTCAGGAAAAAATTATTTGTCAGACTGGCTGGAAATTTTCTGATGGATCCGTTGAAATCTTCGACACTTGTGTTGTAGCGTTGCCGTGCAACGTTAATTCTGTTCTCGGTACCCTCCAATTGGTTCTGCAAATCCAAAAAGTTCTGACTGGCCTTGAGGTCCGGGTAACGTTCAACCACAAGCATCAATTTGGAAAGTGCCGATGTCAGGCCGCCCTGGGCCGCTGAAAGCTGCTGCATTGCTGCCGGGTCACTTAAATCTTTTGCGGACAGGGTGACCGAGGTTGCTTTTGATCGGGCATTGATAACCCCCTCAAGGGTTTCTTTTTCGTGGGCTGCATAGCCCTTAACAGTTGCCACCAGATTCGGTATCAGGTCGGCACGCCGCTGCAAGGTCGATTCAACATTGGCCCAGGCTTTGAATACCGCCTCCTCCTTCATCTGAAGGGTGTTATAACCACAACCGGCCAAAAGGGTAACACATGCAAACATGATGAAAATGCGGTTTGTTTGTTTCATTTTTCCTCCCAAAGGGACAGGTTGACCTAATGCATATCGTGATATCTTGACATGTTAAAAACGCTTAATCAGCGTACTATATAAAAATCAATTTCTTTTTTCAATATTTTTAAAACACAAATATATTAACAGGAATCGGACATAGGTCCTTCACCGAACCTTAATAAAACTGATAATATGGACTAAATCAAGGTCAAATTAATTATACTTCAACAACGAAATTTGAGATAAGACGCATCAATGGACAGAGTCAGAAAGGTATCCTTGGTGCAAATCCAACAATCAACATGCACCGGATTTTACCGGTGCATGTTGATTGTTGGGGAAAAAAGGAATCTCAATAGTGGTAGCGGAGTTGTACAATTTCAATCGAATCTTCAGATACTTTATAAATAAATCTGTGTTCATCGGTTATTCTTCTGGACCAATATCCAGAGAGGGCGTGTTTTAATTGTTCGGGTTTACCAATACCCTCAAATGGATTACGTTGAGTCTCTTTAATAAGGGTATTGATACGTCGAAGAATTTTTTTGTCAGTTTTTTGCCAGAAGATATAGTCATCCCAAGCATGGTCGGAAAAGATGAGTTTCACTCGAGAAGGTCCTTTTCATGCCCTTTGCCATTCTCAAGTTGGGCTATTGACTCGAACAAACGTTTTGTGTTTTTCGGTGACCGCAAAAGATAGGCTGTCTCTTCAAGTGATTCATAGTCCTCAAGTGACATAATGACAACAGAATTTGATGATTTACGTGTTATAATGATCGGGGACCGGTCATTACAAACTTTTTCCATTGTTTTTGCAAGATTTTGCCTTGCAGCTGTATACGTTATAGCTTCCATTTTTTCGCACCTCCTGTACAGTATATCGTACATGTTTATATTGAATTGTCAAGTTGTGACTCCGAAGAAATCATAATTGCTGCTATCATCCACCAGAAACGACGCCCGAATTATAAGAATTACACTCGGATTTCAACATCGAAAATGGATCGGATTTCACCGGTGATTTTCCAGTTAAAATTTTCTTGACAATTTTCAGCTAACGAACTATAAAATAACCAATAAGTCCATTCTATTAGACATATTGGTTGATATATTATGAAAAATTTGATTCAATTTCCCCCAGAGTTTGATTACAATTTATTGTTACACGCATTAAGGGATTACAAAAAGCCAAGGGATAAGATCAGGGGTCTCCTCAAGAATAAGGATATCGTCAGGGTTAAAAAGGGGATTTATGTGTTGGGCAAGGAGTATAATAAGCCATACAACAAGTTTATCCTGGGGAATTGGATCTATGGGCCTTCTTACATCACCGCTCAAACCGCATTGGCATTTTGGAACATGATACCAGAACGTGTTGAACTAACTATCAGCATGACAATGAAAAGAAAGAAAGAGTTTGAAACTCCGGTTGGCAGATTTTCTTATTTGTATTGCCCCAAAAAAGTATTCAACATTGGGGTTCGGCTTAAAGACGTCGGAGACCAAAAAAATTTTCTAATTGCTTCTCCTGAAAAGGCGCTGTGCGACATGACAGCAAGGCAAACTCATGTTTCAACGAAAAGAGAAATGAAGGAATTCCTCGAGTTAATGCGATTGGATTATAGTATTATTAAAGACCTTGATTTGTCTTTATTAGAAGAAATTAAGACCGGATATCGAAGGAAAAGTATAAAACTGCTGCTTGATTGTTTAAAGGAAAATCATGCTTGATGAAAAAATTGAACAAATGTTAGGCAGGTATGAATTACTTACGGTTCAAGATCATGAGAATGCTCTCAAAGAGATCATACAGGAAATCGTGTTACTTGGTTTATGGCGGTCAAAATTTTATGAAAAGGCTGTTTTTTACGGCGGGAGCGCATTACGAGTTCTTCATAAGCTGGACCGTTTTTCTGAGGATTTGAATTTTTCACTAATTCAGCCGGAAAAAACTTTTGATATTAAAAAATATCTTGGTGCGGTAAAATCAGAACTCGAACTGTGGGGTTTTGAAGTTTCTACAGAAGAACGAGACAAGAAGAATAAAAGCTCGATCGATTCGGCTTTTATCAAAGCAAACACATTGGTCCATTTATTGAAAATTGATTCAAATTTGAAGACCCATAAAAATGCTGTGATGAAGATAAAATTGGAAATTGATCAGGAACCGGCCATCGGGTTTACAGGTGACCTGAAATATCATCTCCATCCGATTCCGTTTACCATTAAAACCATGGCCTTGCCCAGCTTGTTTGCAGGCAAAATGCATGCCTTGCTTTGCCGGACCATAAAAACCAATATTAAAGGCCGGGACTGGTATGATTTAATCTGGTTTGTGAAGAATAGTATTCCATGTGAGTTGCACTATCTTAAGAATAAAATGGTACAAACAGGCCACTTAAATTTATCAGAGGCATTGGATAAAAAAAAAGTTATTGACTTGTTATCTGAAAAAATTAAAGAGATTAATTTTTCTCTGGCAAAAAGAGATGTTGAACCATTTTTGAAAAATTCAAGGCAAAAGGATGAGCTGAATCTTTGGTCCGATGCATTCTTTAATGATTATTTGATTCAGGAAATTGATGTTCAGGCAAGTCATTAATATTTTAACAGGATTACTTGATGTTTTATCAAATGACGAACAAAGCGGTTTGTGAGAAATTGGGTGTTGAGCTCGGCGTTGGGCTTGATCCTTCAGCTGTCAAACAGCGGTTGATGGAAAATGGTCCAAATGCCCTGGCCAAAGAGGCACCCGTGCCGTCCTGGAGACGCTTTATCAATCAATTTGATGATGTGATGATTTTTATTTTGATTGGTGCTGCTGCCATTAGTTTTTTTGCACAAGAGGCAGCTGACGGGTTTATTATTTTAACCATTGTGCTTTTAAATGCCATATTAGGGTTTGTGCAGGAAAATAAGGCTGAAAAGTCGATGCAGGCATTGAAAAAAATGCAGATTCCATATGCACAGGTTATGAGGGGTGGTGTCCTTGTCAAACTACCTTCCATCGATCTGGTACCAGGAGATATTGTACAGTTGAATTCGGGAGATGTCGTGCCGGCTGACGGGCGCCTCATTGAAACGGCAGGTTTGAAAATCGAAGAATCTCAACTGACAGGAGAATCTGTTCCTGTTGATAAAAATACCCGGGTGATTTCAGAGGATAATCCGCCGATTGGCGATCGACGCAATATGGCATTTGCCACATCCCGTGTGAGTGCGGGGCGGGGGCGAATGGTCGTTACTCAAACGGGAATGAACACTGAGATAGGACAGATTGCCGGTCTTTTGAGCAACGAGTTAGAGGAAAAGACACCGCTGCAAATTCAGTTGGCCCAGCTGGGAAAAATGCTCGGAATCGGTGCTGTCGGAATATGTGCCTTTATTTTTGTCATTGGCTGGTTGCAGGGACGCGAAGTATTTGAAATGCTGATGATAGCCATTTCATTAGCCGTAGCGGCTATTCCCGAAGGTCTGCCTGCAATCGTTACGATTGTGCTGGCCATGGGCGTGCAGCGAATGATCAAAGGTAATGCAATTGTAAGGAAACTGCCTGCCGTTGAAACATTGGGGGCAGCATCGGTGATTTGTTCCGATAAAACAGGAACCTTAACCCAAAACAAAATGACCGTCACACACCTTGTGATTGATAAACGAGTTGACGTGACTAAGATCAAGACACTTGATGACAGGTCCCGCATGCTCGTTGAAACAGCTGTATATTGTAACGATGCCGGTTTAAGTGAAAATGAGGACGGCACCCTGCTTGTAGGTGATCCCACTGAAACGGCTCTGCTTGTCATGGGTCAGCTGTTCGGCATCAGCCAAGGGGATTTGAAAGCTGGCGAACGCAAAGGTGAGGTACCGTTTGATTCCGACCGCAAACTCATGAGCACCTTTCATGAACACAAGGATGGATATCGAGTGTCGGTAAAAGGTGCGGCAGATCAATTGCTTGATCGTTGTGATTACCTGATGTCTTCTGATGGCGTCCGCACTCTGAACGATGAAGACAAGACACGGATAACCGATGAAGTGAAGGCGTTGTCAAAAGAAGCCCTGCGTGTACTTGGTTATGCCTATCAGGTTGTTGAAGAGTTACCCGGACAAATGACGTCTGAAACTGTCGAAAATGGTTTGATTTTCATCGGCCTGACAGCCATGATGGATCCACCACGTGAAGAGGTAAAGGATGCCGTTGCTGAAGCACAGGCTGCGGGCATCCGTGTTGTCATGATAACGGGTGATTATATAGATACCGCCAAGGCTATCGCAACAGAGCTTGGCATATTAAGCGCCCATGATAAAGTGTTGTCCGGGGCTGAACTTGATGCTTTGACCGAAGAAAAATTTTTAACCGAAATAGAACAGATTGCCGTTTACGCAAGAGTGTCTCCAAGTCACAAGGTTCGCATTGTTAAAGCATTAAAGGAAAAGGGGAAAATTGTTGCGATGACAGGTGATGGTGTCAATGATGCACCTGCACTCAAAGGGGCTGACATTGGCTGTGCCATGGGGATAACAGGTACGGATGTGGCAAAGGAAGCCAGCGATCTGATCTTGACTGATGATAATTTTTCTACGATTGTAATGGCTGTTAAAGAAGGAAGAACCATTTATGATAACATCCGAAAAGCGGTTACATTTTTATTGTCCTCCAATATCGGTGAAATTTTCACCTTATTTGTTGCGATCCTTATCGGGTGGAAAGCACCGCTGCTTGCGATTCATATCCTGTGGATCAACCTGATTACTGATTCATTTCCAGCAATCGCACTCGGCCTGGAGCCACCGGAAAAGAGTCTGATGACCCAAAAACCACGCCAACCGGAAGTACCAATCCTTGGCGATGGTCTGGCACGCATGATTGTTCTGCAGGGTGTCATGATTGGCGCTTTGAGCCTGTCGGCCTTCATGATTGGTCAGCAAACCGATCATATAACCGCTCAGACCATGACATTTATTACGTTGAGCTTGTCCCAGCTCTTTCACAGCTACAATGTTCGCAGCAGATCGTTGAGCCTGTTTAAATTAGGATTTTTTACGAATCGCTATTTAAACCTCGGGTTCCTGACTTCGTTAGCCTCCCTGTTGACCGTCTATCTTGTGCCTCCATTCAGAGAAATTTTCAAACTGACCTTGCTTTCAGGGACATTGTTTTTAACCTGTTTAGGATTGAGCCTATTGACCCTTGTGATCATGGAAAGTGTAAAATTAATCAAAAGATAGCACCGCTCAATCTTTTCCTGCCAACCCGGACTTTGATACTGAGACGGTTATTACCGCCCTCGGCATTGGCGAAGCCCTTGTTTCTGTATTGGACAACAACGGCAGACCGCTTCCTGTCAAGCAGACCATTATTCGCCCGCCGGGATCCCGTATCGGGGCACTTGATGACGATGAGCGGCAGAATTGCATGGAAAGATCACCGTTAAGGGGTCGATATGAGGAACCTGTAGACCGCATATCTGCCTACGAGATATTAAAGGACCGGGCACGAGAGGCACAGGTTCAACGGGGTATGGTTGAAGCGGAAAAAACCAAAAACAAACCCAAAGCCGGGAGTAAAAAACAGAGTACTGGTGAAGCTTTTATAAAAAGTGCGGTCCGAACTATCGGCAGTCAGGTTGGCAGGCAGATCGTTCGTGGTATCATGGGGTCTTTGTTTGGCGGCCGCCGGTAACCCCCATCAAATATCAAACACCAGGAAGGCCTCTGCCACCCTTTATTATCCTTTCAAAAAGGGTCAGCGATGTTTTCCTCCAACGCCTGTTCAATCTCCCTGCGGGTCTGTTCAACAACTTCCAGAAGCGGAGAGCTGGTCTTCTCTGCGGTGTTGACCGCAGTTTGAATCACCGTCAGGGCCTGGGCAAGGTCACCTTGCCGGGCCAATGCTTCGGCAAGGTTGTTGGCCCCAGCCACATGATCCGGATCGGCCGCCAGCAGGGTCCGGTAAAGGGCCTCGGCCCGGGCCGGGCGGTTCTGTTCCAGATGATTGTTGGCCAGGGCGAACAGAACCGTGGAATTGTCCGGCCAGGCTGCCAGCGCAGCCTGGTAGGCCGCTGTGGCGGAAACGGCATTACCGGCTGACTCAAACCCAGCCACAACCGTTATATAGGTCAAAGGATCAGCAGTCTTTGGGAGATCGCCGGGACAAAGGGCAATCAAGCCCCATGATCCGGCACGCCGCCAGGTCCAGTTGAAATCCGCAACCGTCATCTCCACCCTTTCTTTAACGCCGGAACGCAGTATCAACCGATCCGGGGGCAGCACACCGATCACCACGGCATAGTGATACACCGGCCATCGTTCAAATCCCAGGTTCTGCAGCACCAGCACCGGCCGCCCGGATTGAATTTCAGCTGTCAGCCCGGTCAGGTCTGAAGGGATCGGATAAGCGATCCGCCCCCATTGCCGACATGCACCAGACAGATCCATCTGAAGGCTTCCCTGCCGGCCCGGCAGATACACTGCCGGGGCCAGGTCATCGGGATGAACTGCAACGCCGGATGCTCCCAACACCATGGCCAGGGCCGCCGGGCCGCACTGGTATTTTTCCTGGGCAAAAAAGGGTGTGGCCGTGAGTTCCAGACCCTGATCAGGCCCCACAAGCCGGACATCGTTTTTGCCGGCACATCCGGTCCCGAAGATCACCACCAAAACAGCGAAAAAAAAGCGTACCCAAGTCATAGGACCCGGTTACAACCTGTTGAAAACATTGGTAACACCCACCAGTTCAAGAACGATGAGCACCACCAGAACAACCCCCAGCACCGCCAGCACCCCGGAACCGGCCGGCAGTTGATCAATTTGGCTCTGGAGCTCGGACACTTCCTGGTCGGTTAATGCCGCGACACGGTTTGCGGCATCATCAGGACTCACACCCAGTGCCGTCATTTTTCCTCTAACATCATCCCGGGCCAGAAATGATACAAGTTGCCCCCGGGCTGCATCAACCTCCTGGTTCAGGTATGCAGTGGTATTGATCATTTTGGCCTCCAGGGACGGAACGACAGCGCTGGAAATCAAAAAAATGCCTATCATGAGAAAAACACAGGATCGGGTAAATAAACGGGTCATGATTGTTTCCTCCATTCAAACGGTTTATAATCAAATCAGGATATTATTTTTACTTCATACCGTCAAGGTTTATAGGCCGGAGCCGAATCCACCACCTGGCGGACATTTGAAATGCATCACCGGCCTTTGGGATTCTTGTCAGCACAATTGCATCCCCCTACCAGCTTCTCTGCTACAATCTTTTCCAGGATCAGAGAACGGCCATTCTTAATCACATCTACTTCAATGTCATTTACGGAATAACCGAAGCAGTAGCAGATCAATTCGTTTTTGTCCTGAATGGTCGACATATTAATCACTCCTCCTCAAAAATTTATCCAGGGGCTCTATCATCACCCCAGTCACGGTTCATCCATTTCCTTTACAGATCCCCCCTTGTGATTTTCTCTCTTTTAATTCATACTGCCACGAAATTGTCATTTTAAACTTTAACCTAAAAAATAGAGTCATCTTTTAGCTTTAAAGCAACTTTACACCCGATGCATGGGTAGAAACAGCCTTCGGCCTGGAGGTCAGACATCCAAATTTCCATGGAAAAGATATCATAAAATGAAAAAGATAAAAATCCATACTTGGCGAAGAGCTTTTCAGACAGGTGTTGCATTTTTTTCATCAGAGGGATTGATTTCTCTGAAAAAATCAGTAGTCATACCTCTTTGTGAATTATGCTGAAATAGAATCCTGTGACAGCAATGTAAGATCGAATTGATTCTGTTAATTCTTCACGAGGTAAAAAATTCTTTCTTGTAAAAACATAATCTGATATATTATTTTCATCTGTGAGCAGCAGAATCTCTCTCTAATTATTTTATTTTTTTAGCCAAATCTAAAACACACCAAATGGAATTCTGCTCACAGTATTTTTTTAAAAGATATTTTCCTGCACATCAAAACCATATTTTAATTTCATGAAGTGTAAAGCGAGAAATGAAGGAGGAATTAATAATGTCAACCCGATTGCCGGAAAAAGCCATGCTGCTGAAGCGCTTAAAGGATGGCGGGTTCAGCATGCCTGATTTTCTGTACGTTCCGGCGGAAAACTTTAAAACAAATGATTTTGCCGAACTGGAAGCTTTTTTGAAAAACTATCGAGACAGCTTCAAGGTCATCGCCCGCAGCGCTCATCCTGACGAGGAATATTTCAAAGGCGGCACCTTTGATTCCATCACGACTTACTCGGATATCGGCGGGATAAAGTATGCGCGCACACGGATGGTGAAATCAGCCCTCACTGCCAAATGCCTTTCGATCCGGCGACAGCAGAAATTCAATCGTGCGCCGGAGATTGACCTGGAACAGATGGGGGTGATCGTAATGCCTTTTATGGATGGATTGAGTGTCATGGCCAAAATGATCGGCCACCAGTGGGAGTTCGGTTATTGTCGTGACCGTCAGCAAAAGCTGAGTAACGAGCCGTTCATTACCCGGACCCCCCATGACCGAAAATTGATTGACCTGTCGACGAGCATACAGGATCTTTTAGGGTTCAGTTGTGAAATTGAATATATCATTACTTATGATAATGACATTTATGTTGTCCAGGCCAAGGATATTTCGAAATTCGACCTCAAGGAGATGATCGAAGGCGAGCAGCATATCATTCTTCTGGACGGCATCCGGAGAATTCGAAAGCGACACAGTTATCGTGAGCGGCCGATCTTTGTCATGGATAACCAGTCCTTTTACCTGGAGGTCATCAACCAATGTGAAAAAATGGTTCACGGCTGGGGAGATCAACCCACTGTGTTTGAGGATATTCTGGGTGTGATCTCCGATTACCAGCAAACGCTGGAATCATTTGCCCTGCGGTATCAACGATTTGCGGTATTGGGCATTTCTATAACTGTGCCTGGTGATCTTCGTCAGGTGGTCAATCACTATCTTGACGACACCCCCAAACTTCAAAAGCAGCTTTCAAAGGCCCTGTATGACCACCATTATTTTATCGATCGGTTCATGGCCGAGGCTGACACCTTGATTGCAAGAGATAAAGTTCGTTTAAACCTTGACAGCCACGATGCCTATGGCGTTGATACTGTCCGTAATCCTCTGTGGTCCGTATACTGGTACCAGAAACGACATGGGGAGGTTTGCGCCCGAATCCAGAGCATCGGGTTTAAGACCGGCGACACCATTGGCATTGAAATTAGTCCAGACGGCAAACCGCAAATTTTCAAACATTAATAATTGGTTGTTGCAACCCGGACAGTTACTTCTTTATGCATTTGCTCTTTGTTGATTCCGGCCTTTTTATCATGTTTCCCATACTGAACCAGGCAGGATTCAATTTTATCTGGGGGAATTTTTATTTCAAACCCGTTTGCGGTGTCGTTGGATTTGTCCGCAATTGGTTCTTCTTTCCATTGTCAAGCGGTTCAATCCCTTTGGACTTACAATTGTCTTTAAATGAAAAAACTGTATCTCAAATAAGCCGCCATTCCCCTGCCGGCAGGCCTGTTCCCTGAATCTGAACCCCAAACGCATGGAAGGCTATAATCTGACTCAATGCACCAATTACGGAGATTGTGTGGATGCCTGGGGAAAAACAGGTAAGACCCTTGTCTACAAATTTTCCTTGGAAAATGAAATACGATTTGCACCATGACCGTCCATAAATCCCAGGGGACTGAGTTTCATCCCACGGCCATGGCGCTCCCCGGGGCCGTCTCCCGTGATCACCTCTTATTCATCATAACAGGTTGTTCCGCACTGAAGGCAGCGCACAACCTCTTCTTTGGCCTGGGAATCCGTGATAGTACCGACAATCTCCTGGTACAGTGATTGTATCCGGATCTTTGGTTCAACCTCCGGCACCACCACCCGGGGAAGATGACGGGCCAGGTTAACCTCTTTAAGGATACTTTCTTTATTGAGTTTTCTGCGTAAATCCCTAGGCATGGATATCTGACCGCAGGAAAACTGCTGGTGTATGGATCTTGCCGCCCTCCGGCCATCTGCAATGGCGTTAATTACGGTTGACCTGCCAGTATAAACATCTCCGGCCGTAAACACATTGGGAGGGGAGGCCATAAGGGTGTCGGGATCTGCCGCAAGTGTTCCCCGGGCAGAGGCCCTGAATCGACCTTCAAGCTTTGTGTCATGGAGAAGATACTCCAGGTCTGGTTCCCGCTCGTAGGCCGCAATGACCAACTGAACGCCAATGGCCCTGGCTCTTCCGGGCAGGTCCTTACACTTGGCAGACAAGGGGGCAGCACCGGATGTGCAGCCTGCAGGCGTCATCGAGTGAAACTCAAGTGCGGTTACGGCACCGTCAAGGTCGGAACATAATCTGGAGGGGATTGAAAGAAAATGGATGGTCACCCCTTCTTCCACTGCTCTTTCCACATCCCGTTTCCGGGCTGACATATGCCGGTCGTCACAGGGACAGATAACGGTGACACTGGCTGCCTTCAGACGGACACAGATACGTGCACAATCCATGGCGGTATTGGATTCTCCGATTACAGCGACCCCAGTCCCTTTAAGGGTGGTGATGTCTGTTCCGGCCCTGGAAAGGAAGTCAAGGCTGTCGATCACGCCATAGGCCGATTCGCCCCTGACACACAAAGGCGGAACTGTCCATGCGCCAAGCCCCAGAAACACCGCGTTAAATCCCCTGTCCATAAGATCAGCAATGGAAAAATCCCGGCCCAATGCACGCTCTATAACGACCTGGATTCCCAGGTTTAAAATACCCTGAATCTCCCAGTCAACCACTCGTTTGGGAAGCCTGTATTCGGGAAGACCATAGCTCAGCATCCCTCCCAATTGGCTTCTGGATTCAAACAGCGTGGGATGATGGCCCAGGCGCCTTAAAAAATAGGCACAGGAGAGCCCGGCAGGGCCGCTGCCCACCACTGCAACCTTGTAATCCGTATCCGGTGCACAGGGCAGCGGCACACGGATTCCAGAATTCATCTCCCATTCCCCGATAAACCGTTCCAGCTGTGCAATTGCAACCCCCTGGCCTGCAATATTTCGACGGCAGATATTTTCACAGGGATGGGGGCAAACCCGGCCGACAGACATCACCAGGGGATTTCGTTCCTTGATCGTCAACAGGGCTGACGAATAATCTCCAACGGAAATCTGATGGATGAATCGGGGAATATTGATTTGTGCCGGACATTTTTGGCGGCAGGGGGCCAGACATTCATGGGCCAGATCCAAGTGGGTTAGTTTTGAAATAATGCCAGCCACAGACAACCCCCCCCTTGGGCATATATCACTGCAAATACCGCAGCCTCTGCAACGGTCAGGATTAACCTGAGGCATCCCATTTTCTCCTTTTTCAAGGGCATGAAACGGGCATGACCTGATGCAGGTCTCCTGTCTGAGACAGCCCGTGGGGCAAACAAGGGATCCGCCGTACAAAAGGGTTTCTGCCCGGCAATCTCCAAGGCCCATATAATAATAGCGACGTTCTGCCCGGTCGGATCCCAGGCACCTGGATTCAACTATGCCGGGTTCTTTAAATGAACAGGCCACCCCCAGAATTTCGGCCAGCCTGGGTGCAACATCTGGGCCTGCGGCTATACAGAGATGAATACCTGCCTTTCCTGCCATAAGTGCCTTTGCCGCCCCTTCACAACCTGCAAATCCGCATCCGCCGCAATTGACGCCAGGCAATACGGCCCTGATAGCTTCAAGCATGGGATCTTCTTGGACAAAAAAACAGTGTGAAGCAAAAACCAACAGCAGGGACAGTACAAATCCAAGTCCTGTCATCACGGTCACGGGTATTATCATCATAGTAATCATTGATTTGGGCTCCTCTCTTTTGATAAATAATCATCCCCTGGTACCCGTTTTCTTCCAGGTCAGAGACACGATGATTAAAGGCAAAAGCCGTACCAGAATCATGATAAATATGAGAGAGGCCTTTTATCGCCTGACATGCCGGGCGATCCCAGGTCTTGGTTGCCTGTCAGAAGCACCCGGAGAGCAAGCAGGGTGTCCATTTTTTTTACACCCTGGCAATATTAGGGTTGTAAACCAGGATGGAGACGCTGAATCCCAAATTCAGCGCTATTTCTGCCCCATTTATTTAATCTGCAGTTCTAAACGAGGATGATTTGATAATCCCTGACAAAAAACAGAAAGACTCCCTGATGTCTCAGATGGGTACAAATCCGGACACAATCGTTAAATTTCAAACTAAAAAGGCCTCCAGCAAAAACCGCTGAAAGCCTTTATATTCGATGGTGCCGGAGGAGAGACTTGAACTCTCAAGGGCATAAAGCCCGGAGGATTTTGAGTCCTCAAACGTATAACCATACCTATCTTTACAAACTATGACAAAACCATATAAGCCTTGACAGTAAAGCCTTTATAGAGCATATAAGGTCTTATCTACTACACTTCAAATATGATGAAATTTGACTTTTTTTGACTTCTTTTGCATGCTATTTGTTGACCTTATTTTGAGGAAAATTTTATGCCAAAGGCCCATTTAACAAAATGATTCATTGACAAGACCCCGCTTGCAACTGGAAAAGCACCCATTGTTTTTTAGGATACTGAGCTAAAAGGATATGCTCTCAAGGTGACAGCAACAAGAAAAACCTTTTTTGCGTAAGCCCGTGTCAATCAAAAACTCCGTCGTGTCACCCTGGGACCCTTTGGTGCTTTAACTCCAACGCAAGCCCGGGAAACAGCCAAAGACGAACTCTTGAAAATGATCAAGGGTGTCGACCCATCTATCACAAGGCAGCAACAAAAAACCCATAGTGTGACCCTGGAAAAAATTGTTAAATCCTACCTTGATGCCAAGAAGCTCAAACCACTGTCCATAAAAGATATTCACACACACACATGAATCTGAATTTTAAGGACTGGAAAAAAAGACCCATGTCAGGGATTACTCAGCAAGAGGTGAAATCAAGATTTCAAGAAATTTACGACAGATCCCCTGCCCAGGCAAACCAAGCCTTCAGGGTCTTTCGGGCATGGTGGAATTATGCCCGATCCGAATACAGAGACCCGGCAAACGACGAACCCATATTTGCAGAAAACCCGGTTGCTATTTTGTCTGAACAAAACTTGTGGGGGAAAGTTAAACCCAGAGATGGGAAGATTCCAATGGACAAAATAGGGGCCGCATGGAACTGTTTAAAAGAGTTGATGGAGAGCCCAGTACAAACACCAGTGGGGGACGATTACCGATGCAACAGCCTTTATCTTGTTGACCGGATGCCGATTAAATGAAGCCGCCACCCTCACATGGGATCGGGTTGATCCATCTTTCAAATGGTAGCGCATTGATGATCCTAAAAATGGGAGATCCATTACCCTTCCCCTGTCAGACGTTGTCGCAGATGTGTTGATGGGTAGACCCCGTATAACTCCGTTTGTATTTGGGACTAAAAGTAAAACCGGGCATATCACTGAGATCAGAACCCCGATGAAAAAAATATCAGCTAAAATAGGTGAAAAAATCTCTGCTCATGATTTGAGGCATACTTTCATAGCAATTGCTTTGAATAATGGTATAGAACTATGGAAAGCAAAA
Organism: Desulfobacterium sp.; assembly: GCA_034006945.1. Lineage (GTDB taxonomy): Bacteria > Desulfobacterota > Desulfobacteria > Desulfobacterales > Desulfobacteraceae > Desulforapulum. The sequence continues at coordinate 19,160 of JAVERV010000048.1, forward strand.
CTACTCCTCAACCATCAAGAATCAGGAGTCACCGTCAAGCATTACATTGAAACTTCTGATTTAAGATATTTCAAGCCAGAGGTAAATACCATTGCCAAATGGGTTGTTGAGCAGGCTAAAATTGCCAAAATTAAAAACATTATCCCCATGCCAGACAGAAAACAGGCATAAAAATTGAGAGACGAAATCTCCATGGAAGATATATCCAACATACTGATTTACCAAGCCACAGATGGTAATGTGAAAATTGATGTCAAGCTTGACGATGAAACGGTATGGCTCACCCAGGAACAGATGGCCCGGCTTTTCGGCAAGGATAGAACCACAATAACCGGTCACATTGGAAATATCTTTAAAGAAGGGGAACTGGTGGAATCAATGGTATGTCGGGATTTCCGACATACCACTCAGCATGGTGCCATAACGGACAAAACACAGTCCCAATCGGTGAGATATTACAATCTTGATGTAATTATCTCCGTGGGGTATCGGGTAAAATCCATCCAGGGCACCCAATTTAGAATCTGGGCCACTCAACGACTGAAAGACTATCTTGTTCAAGGGTATGCCATCAATAGGCAACGGTTCGAGCAGAACGCCGCCGAGTTACAGCAGGCTCTGGCTCTCATTCAAAAGACGGCACGCTCCCCTGCCCTGGCAACGGACATGGGCCGGGGTCTGGTGGATATCATGGGGCGTTACACCCAGACTTTTCTCTGGCTCCAGCAATATGACGAGGGCCTGCTGAAAACTCCTAAAGGGCAGACAGGAGGAAAGCTAAGACCTCCGAAAAAGGCCATGGCATCCCTGGTAGAACTTAAAAAGCAATTGATGAACCGGGGAGAAGCCTCAGAACTGTTTGCCCGCCCATCTCGGGCGGACAGCCTGAAAGGTATATTCGGCAACCTTGATCAAAGCGCTTTTGGTGAACCGGCATATCCCACCATTGAGATCAAAGCGGCCCATCTGCTTTATTTTATCGTTAAAAACCATCCGTTCATTGATGGCAACAAGCGGAGTGGTGCATTCTTATTCGTGGATTTTCTCCACAAAAATGACCGATTGCTGAACCAGAACTGGCAAGCCGTTATCAATGAAACTGGCTTGGCCGCCCTTACACTGCTCTGGTGGCTGAGTCTGCCCCTAACCAGAAAGACACCCTTATCAAACTGATAATGAACCTGTTGTGCGAACCCGATCATAAAGAGGATTCCAATATTTAACAAAATCAGTTAATAGATATCGTAGGCTTTCCATGGGGATAGAACCGGCTTAATTACCCGGGGTCGATAAGGTGCTTGGGTTTCGCTCATTTTTGTACACCTAATTCTTTTTTCCCAACCATGAAGGAAAGGTCATAAGTTTTTTCTGGCAATTCCAGGAGTGACAGAATTCTTTTCTGAAGAGCAGTCAACTCTTCAACCACTACACCGGAAATTCTTCCTCCCTTCTCTTCGATTAAAAAATGAAGGCTACCGAACTGTGAAAGCAAGCGTTCCACAGTGGGGCGTTTTGTCTTCCTTTTCGGATTGCCGGGAACAAGTCCTGCAATAGGTTCATCTGTTTTGGACAACTCTCTGCGGACGACAAATTCCATCAGGGTCAATGCCTGAAGGGCAATGGTCAGCATCACCATCAAACCTTTTATTCTTTTCGGCAAACGTAAAACTTTGATGTGCTGGGGCGTATCACCGGTCATTGGCAATGGAAAAAGATAGTATCCTTTTTCATGATCAATTGCAGCACGGGTTTCATGGGAGGCTGCCTTGCAATCTGCAATAAACAAAAAATTGGGGTGGCCGATGGTTTTCACCATACCCTGCCAGGCTGGAAAATAGCAGGGATCATCGGCACGGTTACCGGCAAGGGTTTCGCTCAAAATTGGAACTCCTGCCGGGTCCAATGTTGCCAGACCTTGTTTGAATTGAAGAAGATCTGGCCGGTGATCTTTGCTGTGGCCAAATGCCAAGACGCCGTTTTTACTGTTCTCTGGGTCATGGTACATATTGAAGGCCGTGGTGTCCTTTTCACCCACACTCCAGCCCGTCACACGTTCGATAACTGTTTTGTGTTGATTGGCCCAGGGCTCCATTCCGGAAAAATGATGGGTCAAGGAGTGCATCACATAGGTTACAAACAAAACCGTCAACTGCCCATAGCTCAGACCGGTCCAGTTGCCATGTGCAATAAAAATACTGTCGACTGTTTTTTGAACATTCATCTTCTCAAGGCTTGCAATGATAAGCGGTATCGTGTCGATTCTCTCAATTTTTGGGGCCACCATAAACCTCCAGGATAAAGGGTTTTATGTTGACCATGACACGGCTTGCCTATATTGTCCGGCTTGCCTATATTGTCCAGGGCAAATGCCTGTTAATTCAAATGTCGCTAAAAAATGAGCGAACCGTCAGTTATCATACATCAAAGTCCTAATTTTCCCCTTGCGAGATATCGTCCAATGAACTATATTTAGAATATGGAATTTGAATGGGATCACAACAAAAGCGAAAGGTGCTTTATAGAACGTGGCTTTGATTTTGCTTATGCTGTTCGAGTTTTTTTCGATCCTGATCGCAAGATTCAAAAAGACAACCGCTACAATTATGGCGAAACAAGGTATCAATTGACAGGTAAAATTGAAAGACGTGTATTTGTGATCATATACACACTACGTAACAATGCAATACGCATTATATCAGCTCGTAAAGCCAACAAACGGGAGGTCAAGGATTATGAAAATACAACGCATGACAATTAATCCTAACACTGCGTCCCATCTTGCATTAGGACGTATAGATACGGATCGTGTGGACGCCACCACTGAAGAAGAGATCGCTCACCAAAAAGCTGTAGACAAAGCAGAAGCCATGCAAGACGCAGCCAAATTTGCACAAAAAGTAAGAAAACGACTAGGCCTAACCCAGGCAGAATTTTCCCTGCGTATTGGCGTATCAGTAGATACCATACGCAATTGGGAACAGGGTAAACGTTGTCCAACAGGCGCAGCGCAATCATTGCTTAAAATTTTAAACAAAGCACCTGAAATCTCTCTTGCTGCTCTTGAGTGAACTACCTCTACCCTAAAGGGATAGGGGCTTCTTCGGAAGCCTGAGTTCACCAGATTCAGTATCCAGAAACGGATACTACGATCCAACAGGGATGACCTACGGCCTTGTATAGGTCATGATACCTACGGTTGACGCACCAGACCGTTGCTCTATCGCATAATGTTAAGTAGGACTGAGGTAAAGCCCGGAGGATTTTGAGTTCCCTTTGTACAAAAATTGAATTCTCAGCTTTTTCAAACCCTTAACTGACGGGCCTCTCAGAGTCTTACTTTTGGTTTCGTTTGGAAATGTTTGAGAACTTTTGACCTTGACGGGCACAAATTAGGCACAGCAATCAGAGATAATAATCGGGAAAATAAATGTAAGGGTTGCAGCATCTTTTTACTGTTTTGACGATGTATACGCCTGCCTCGGGTCATTGGGTGTGGTCGGAAAAGCCCTGCGCAGACGTCCCTGTTCAACCAATGGATTGAGCTGGCTTTGGCGCAAATAATTTTCAGATCTGTCAAGCAGAGCAGCAAGTACCTTAAGTCCCAGATAGTGCCCATTACAAAGGCTGCAAATCAAGTCAGACATCTCTTGTTTCTGTAACTTACGAGAGGCCTTTGCTGGCCCTGCTATTTCTTCAAGCTCATTTCGCAATTGAGTTTTCAATCCATCTAACACATGAATAATGCGAGACTCCAAACCTTCGGAGCTCAGGTCCGAAGGTTTCAACTTCTCAAGCATTGGGTTACTCGCAAACACTTCATCCGGGGTTGGCAACTCGATTCCTGGGAGATGGTAAACTGTACCTCTGTCAGACCATCAGATATAGTGAACATTACCGGAACAACGGGGTCTGGATTATCATGATAGTCCCGACCCCGGTACCCTGTTTATTCATTGAGTAAAAACCTATACAGGTTTATATTAAAAGTAAAGTCTGATATATTTTTCTTTATGGGTGATAAAAGAAAGGTTAAACTAGCATTCAAAAAAGTTGTTTCAGAGCAATTCCCAATAAACTCAAAAAAAGGTGGGGGAATTATCAAGATTGATGCATGGGAAAATGAAAAGGGAGAAGTTGTAAAGTACAGTCTTGCAATATCAATCATTTGGTATTTTCTGATGATAACGGGAGAGTCCTAGGATACGACAACACTCATAATTTTCATCACAAACATTCTTTTGGTGAAATATCAGAAGTAGATGACTTTACAAGCTATCAAGACCTTGTTGATCGTTTTCAAATTGAAATCAAGGAGTTTATAAAATGACCGTCGAACTAAAAACAGGATCCCTTAAAAATTTTTTTGCATCTGCAAGAGAAACAGCCAGAGAAATTGATGAGGGACAAAGACTAACACCCAAAAAGTCCATATGGGTCGAACCGTCAGACCTAATGCTCATTTTGAAGCCCGAACGAACAAAGTTGGTTCAATATTTAAGAAAAAAAAGAACTGTCATTTACTCAGAGCTTATGTCAGCAATGAATCGCACCCCTGTTAGTTTAAATAATGATCTGAAGATACTGTCAAAATATCAACTGATAAAAATATTGAGAAAACCAAACCCAGGGCATGGAATGCATAAAGTAATTGAAACGACATTCGGAGATGAAGAAATTGAATTTAAAGCAATCATTTAATCTGCAGTCTTTACACAAGCCGGAACGAAAAGCGATAATAGAAAAAACCCTCCCTCAGAAGCGCCTTTGCATGATTTGAAGCAAAAAAAGCCTCCAGCTAAAACCGCTGAAAGCCTTTATGTTCGGTGGTGCCGGAGGAGAGACTTGAACTCTCAAGGGCATAAAGCCCGGAGGATTTTGAGTTCCTTTTGTACAAAAATTGAATCCTCAGCTTTTTCAAACCCTTAACTGATAAGGCTTTCAGATCCTTACTTTTGGTTTCGGTTGGTTTCTTTAGGAACTTTTTGACCTTGACGGGCACAAATTAGGCACAGCAGACATATCCATCCAATCGGCCCGCCAATTTCGGTAAGCAAACTTGCCGACAGCACCCCACGGCAAATCGGTGATGAGAAATTCTTCACTTTAGCAAAACGATCATCGAAATGAACGGGGTTATAGTCTCTCGATATCCTGGCAAAAAGAATAACGTCATCATCTGTAAAGGTTCGTAAAATTTTGAAAGAGTTACGTTAAGTCCTGATCATCCTTATCCGGGTAATAGTTTCAAAGCCGGCAAAGTTACCCGCCATAGCCCCAAGAACCCAGGCAATTGAACTCATCAGGAATATTTCGGCACCCAAAGAGACAAAGATTATGTATGCCGTCAGGCTGTAAGCTGCATAATAAACATATCTGGTCTTTTTAATCACCTGGATTTCATCAAGAGATAAAACTAATCCTGCAATAACAGCGCCCAACAGTACAAAAAAGATTCCGCATACAACAAAAAAGAGGAAGGGGTACAAAGTTGAATGAAGTGAATGAAATAGTTCATTATGACTTCCGAAGCCGATATTAAATTGAGGGCAGACCAGCAAGGTTGCAAGACCGGCTGCGGCTTCTATAACAAAAAATTTGGCAAAAACCATCCAGATGGACAGATTGAGACTCTTTTCCACCATCTTATGGATGGAACTATTTGTAGATACCTTTGGTGAAACCGGATCAGCTTCAACAAATTTGATAAAATCTTCCATGATATCTTTATCAAAATTCTTACCGCTCATTTGCCGTCTCCTTTACTTGCAAAAATATCTCTCAAGGATCGGATCGCCCGACTGGTTATCTGCCGTGCATTTGAGTGGGTAATTTTCATCTGTTTGCCAATATCCACAAAGGACAGTCCATCATTAAAACGAAGCTCCAGTGCCTGCCGTTGAGGATCACTGAGACTTGAAAGTTCTGATATGGCCGCACCAATGGATAATGGTTCACTTATGTTTCCAACTGCTCGAGAGCTAATATATTCTGTGTCAACGCTGATATGCTTTTTATAGGTTCTTTTTTTCCGAATATGATCAATCATAGTGTTTCTTGTAATTGTAAAGATCCATGGGAGAAATGGGATATTTTCTTTATAGTTAAATCTACTCCCATGAAGCTTGATAAATACGGACTGAAAAACATCCTCTGCTTCATCCAGATCTTTTAATTTTGTAACAAGATAGCCCATTAACCTCCCTTTGTGCCTTTTGTAGAGTTTTTGGAAGGCACTTAAATCACCTTCCCTATAGGCAACCATCAGCTCTTCATCGGTCATTTAAAATTTATTCCTTTCATATTAACTGGAACGTATTAAGTCTATATTATGTGACAATTTCCTAATAACCTTTTGAACCTGCGAAGTAATTGGATGCCGTATATCATATAAAAAAAAACAGGTCTCAAGTTAAATAAAATTATTTTTCTTCAGCTTGTCACAAAAACAACACCTTCCACGTTCTACTAAGCAAATAGACACACAACAACCAAAAATCATTTAAAAAAAAGGAGGTAACTAAGGACCGCAGATTAAATAGCATTTTTTACATAGGCAACGCAAACAAACACAAAACAACTAAATTAATTCACTAAAAAGGAAATAAAAATGAACGGAACTAAAACAATTAAAAACAGATTGAGCAATGGTTTATTGGTTTCAGCACTATTCGTGCTCACAATTTTCGCAACCAGTCAATCAGCTTATGCCCATTGTGATACGCTTGATGGCCCAGTGGTAAAGGAAGCAAAGGCAGCCCTTGAGAATGGGGACATCACACCTTTATTTAAGTGGCTAAGGGCATCTGACGAAAAAGAAATCCAGAATGCTTTTGAAATGACTCTTGCCGTTCGTGCCAAAGGCGGTAAGGCCAAAGAACTGGCTGATATGTACTTTTTCGAGACTTTGGTAAGAATTCATCGGCAAGGAGAGGGCGCACCGTATACCGGCCTTAAACCCGGAGCGGAAATAGATCCTGCAGTGGCTCTGGCAGACAAGGCATTGGAGGATGGTTCAATTGATAAGCTGGTCAATGTTTTGACCGATGCCATGGCAAAAAATGTCCGTGAACGTTTTCAACACGCAAACGAAACCCAGAAACATGCCAATGAAAGCGTGGAGGCTGGCAGGAAATTTGTCGAATCGTATGTCATTTTTACCCACTATGTAGAGGGGCTGCACGGTTTGATCAAGGGCGGAGCCGCCCATCATGGTGAAGCAGGAGGGAATCATTAAACATTACTTTTTAAAAGTTTATCAGCACAGATGTCCTTGAATCGGTAGGCAAGAACTATCCCCATAATTTGCGGGATAGTTCTTGCAACGTGATGTGGGCAGAATTCAAAATTTTACTAATTTTCTTTTTCTACTAATAACCAAAAAATGCAGCAATATATTTTGTTGCTGTAAACACTATAATACCTGCTAACATCCACTTGATCACCTTGGCCGGGACGAATTTTTGGCAGTAAGCCCCAAGATACATTCCTCCCATCCCACCGAGACCAAACAAAATGCCCAACATCCAATCAGGAGCCACTGATATGTCCGGATAGAAAGGTGCTATGAACTGGTAGAAAGCTACGCCAGCCACAGAGGTCATGAAGGTTCCCATTAGAGCGGCGCCAGCCACTGTATAAACCGGCAGTCCAAAAAAAGTCACGAAAAAAGGGGCGATGATAGAGCCACCGCCTATGCCATAAATGCCACCCACAATGCCAACAATAAAGCTAAGGGTGAAAATACCCCAAAAAGACACATCAAATGCTTCATCATAGAAGGTATAACCTATCCGTTTTAAGTTGAAGTGGGTGACTTTTACCTTTTTTAAAGCCGTACCGTCATCCATTCCTTGACCTGCTGCCTTATCCCGATACCGGCGCACCATATCTTGAAATTGTTGTTCGCTGCTGGCCTTGTTGGAATTGCCTCTGTTTTTCTTTAATAAATCCCGCACCATTCTAAACCCGATATAAAACAAGACTGCAGCGGCAAAAAGTTTGAAATGAGTCGGATTCGGAAGATAAGCAACTCGTACGAAGGCACCTATGAACACTCCTGGCAGTGTACCGATCACAACAACCCAGGTAAGAGGCCATACCATTCTGCCTTCTTTGCAATAGCGGTACACTCCACTTGGAATGGCTACAATGTTAAATAATTGATTGGTGGCGCTGACTGAAGGATTTGTATACCCGAGAAATGACATTTGGAATGGCAGGAGAAGGAAAGCACCAGACACCCCACCCATGGAAGTAAAAAAAGAAATCACGAATGCCACCAACGGTGGAATCCAAAGTGCAACTTCAATTCCAGCAGTAGGAAAAATCATTTTAACCTCCAATACAAAAGATTTTACAAACTAACACGATTTAGTTTGTGTTCGTGTTAGTTTACGAAATGAATATTCTGATGTCAAGAAGATTTTATCTGATGGATTCCATTCTCAAATGTGGTATAATCGGCACGGCCGGAGCGAGAGATGGCATCCGGCCACAACGAATATTGAAACTCCGCTAACGGTGTCCCTTTGACGGAAGTTTCTTATAAAATGAAAAATAAAAGACAACACTTTAAGGAGCTGGTGAAAAGAATAAATGGATTCAAGAATTACAATTGATCCCCCTTGCCCAGTCAGCAGGCGGCATTGCAGAAAGGTATGAAACAGGGACGTATTGCCTCAATTCCCGAGGAAGGTCTATGTCTGAATTCTGCCCAACTCGACCAGGTAGAGCAATCATTTCGAAAATGGTCAGAAGATTCCCCGCGTGCAGATGTCCGCTTGGCCCGGCGGCGCATTTTAGTCATTTTCTTATTGATACGGTATACAGGTGCAAAGTTGAATGAAGTTCTGTCCCTTAATCCTTCTAAGGACATTGATGTCAAGCGACACATGGTTGATTTTGGCAGCGAAGATCCAGAAACTAAAAACGATCCACGAAGGGTTCAGATCTCCAAAATGCTTTCTTCCGAGATTCAAGAGATTCTTACCGATCCTTTTTTCAAGAGTTTTTTAAAAAATCGGTTTGATGTTGATCCTGGTTTTGTTCGACGCAAGTTTTACGAACGCGCTGAAGCCTGCGGATTTCCCAAAAACCTTGGCGGCCCTGAGATGATAAGAAAATCCCGTGCAGTAGAGTTGATGCAGGGTAACATGCCCTTACCAGCAGTCCAAAAAATGCTGGGTCACTCAACGCTGAATCCGACCGGCTCATACGTATCCTTTTCCGCTGATGATATTCAACGGGTGACTAAACTTTTCATCGAAAGAGAGGCGTCACGCAAAACCAGTGCCCGGAATTCATTTTTCGGCAAAATTCAAGCGCTTCAAAAGGGAGATATTCAAACCCGGGTCACTTTAACATCTATCAGCGGTTATTCAGTTACCACAGTTATCACCAACGACAGTGCAGAACAGCTCGCATTAAAAAAGGGGATGCTGATTACGGCAGAAGTCAAGGCGCCTTGGGTTATCTTGCACAGCGGGAAAGAAGAACCCAAATGCAGCGCCGAGAATAGATTTAATGGGATAATTGAACGGATCAATAAAGGGAAGGTGAATACGGAATATACTGTCCGTATCCCAGATGGGACAGAACTATGCGCAGTAATTTCCACGGAAGGTGCTCAACACCTTGGTCTTAAGACAGGCGACCAGGTTTGGGCCATATTTAATTGTTTCGCTGTAGTTCTTGATGTGGATTGATAATCTTGAAGGGGAAATCAGAGATGAAATATCTAAGGAAGTCCATCCTTGATTGCTGATGACATCGGTAAAGCCGAAATATGGTATCTCGCTCACCCGGATAGGTGTCCTACCTTTAAGGCTTTTTAAGATTTTCCGAGACTTTTTATTTGATGCATGTTCAGCAGCATTGTTTTGAATTTTGTATTTGTCCCCATATTTTTTATGGTCGTCGTTGTGCTTATCGTCATCAGCAAATGAGGCGCTGAAAAAACAAAACAGCAATAAGAGGCTGACTAACATCATAAATTTATACAGCTTCATAGCGGTCTTCCTTTTTTTTTAACAATTTTAGAGATACAATCCCTTGTCTTGCCAAACAAATGAACCACTTTTGTCAGGATGGATAAAAAAATATGAAATCCAATGAAAACACCATTTTTCAGCAAGGAAAATAATAGACTCAACCAATGCCCCCACCGAATACTCTTATACGACGAAAACATTTTAAGCCAAAAATCAGAGGAGAGGTCTCTTTGAGGTTCTTGCTTTTTACGATTCTGTGTTTCTGAAAACGGAGTTGAATTGACTTTATCATTATTGCTGCGATTCGTCTTCCAGGGGATCACAATGGGTGAATTCAAGCTGATTGATTGTTGGCAACTACGCAAAAGGTTGTGCTGACCCCAAGCAAAGGTTTTATCCCACTGGGGTAGATTCATCAAATCCTTAAACCATGCCTTTTTGCTCTGGCTTTCATTCAAATCAAATTCTTTTGTTTTTAAAAAAAGAATGCCGGATTCGGTAATACATGACCCTGATTTGACATTGTTCACCCTATCATAAATCTGCCATTTAATCTTACCGTTTGTGTCAACTATAATTTCATATCGACCTAAACGGAAAATACCGGGCTCTATTATCCCAACAGAACCTTTGTCTATATGGCTCTCTATCAATTTCATCTTGTTAAAATGGTTTGATAGAGGTTGCCGAGTTTCAACATCTCGCAGATTGGAACTGAAACAATAATAGCGCGTTTTGTTCCATATTGGCAGTTTCTTCAACTGTGAATGGAACCCCATTTTAAGAAAGCCATCTTTTTTTTGATTCCAACTTTCAAAGACAAGTATGTCTCCAATGATAAAACAATTGCCAACCCTGTGTTCACCAAGAACCATATTCATCTCCCAGGTAAAAAAAGACTCATCATACCCAGTGATAATATAATCTTCCAATCTGTATTTGACTTTTATCATTATCTCTGCTCGTTAATTCGATGAATACACCCTATACCAGGTTCAACTCTGAATCAACAATAGAACATAGCTATGATAATTTCAAACTAAAAAGGCCTCCAGCGAAAACCACTGAAAGCCTTTATTATCGATGGTGCCGGAGGAGAGACTTGAACTCTCAAGGGCATAAAGCCCGGAGGATTTTGAGTTCCTTTTGTATAAAACTTGATTGCTAAGCTTTTTCAAACCCTTAACTGATGCAGCTCTCAGAGCCTTACTTTTGGTTTCGTTTGGAAATGTTTGGGAACTTTTGACCTTGACGGGCACAAATTAGGCACAGCAGTCAGAGATAATAATCGGGAAAATGAATGTAAGGGTTGCAGCATCTTTTTACTGTTT
>JAVERV010000188.1:0-4671 GCA_034006945.1 Desulfobacterium sp.
GATACCCGGCTTTTCCATAAACACCGGGATGTTGACCGGATTAAAGCGGAAGATGGGGTCTGACACCGCTAAGTTAACAAAATCCTGCCCCTTTGTCAGGCGGACCCCGCAGGCCCGCTGCTGTTCCGGCCGATGCAGGGGCTGCCATCCCATAAAGTTGAACATGTCTTCTCTTTTTCATGGAAATAAGCGCTGGTCATAAGGTGCGCTGGAGACATTAGAGGATGATCTCCAAGCGCCTCTTCAAATGCCGCGATGCGGCACAATGACAGCAGTATCTGGGAATTTGCTTTGATGCGGCCCAATGAAGGCAGGCAAGGCTTGAATTCTTCAGTTTGACCAATGACCACGGTACATGTGAAAAGGCATTTCAATGCCTGAAGATATTTCCAACTTGTCCTGACTGTTTGTCCTGCCGTTTAGCCCCTCATCGTTGTTGAAAACGATTCCGCCATAATTCAAAACCTGGCCGGTATTGATCGGCTGAACCTGTAAACTGGGTCTGAGTTCGTCAAGTGTGGGGCGGTGGTTGGGTATTTCCGGCAATTCCGTAATCGAATCAGTTTTTTGGCTACTTTAAGGTAACATAGGGTTAAGTCTATGAGATCCTTAGAGTGCTGTTTCTACCCCCTAAAAGTGGGGTTTAAGGAGTAAGGTAGCGTCTTTGTGGATGGGTTGATTGTTGTTTAATAACAGAGGCTTGTTAGGGTCAGACCCCGCATTCATTCGTCGCACAACTTATTATACTCAAATTCAGCCGCTTGCTGATCAATAATTCTAAGTTCTTTGTCAATATTAAATTTTTTAACTCCATTATATTGTTTTGGCAATTCGTATCCTTGGGCGGCGAATTTGTCATAAATCATGCAATAAATTTGTTCAGGATTCAAACAAAGATCTTCATATTCAATACTAAGGATTTTATCATCCGATATTTTTTCAAACTGTTTATCTATATATTGATTTGTATAAAACACTTGACCAGCGACTTGAGTCAATGGGTCTTTTGATTTTAATTGTTCATATTCGGGTGGTTTGAATGAGTACCATTTTTTTGTGTCACCGAAAAAATTTTTCCGTGCATAAAAGATATCATCCATATTATGTATTGGGTTGCGTTTAAGATTTATAAATAACGCTTTTTCGAATATAGAATTCAAAAATTCAATATCCCAGTTAAACATCATCCCTTTGAAAACAAGAGGTTTTTGAAATTCGTGCTCCATTGCACCCAATTCAGAAAGTAGTAGGTCAACATCAATTTCGTTAAGGTTTTCCTGTTCAAGCTTTTGGATTTCATCATACTTAAAAAATCTTCGCCAAAAATACCAAAATTCATGTGGAGCTAATGGCCCTTTTGTTTTACCAAGATCTGAATGAAATTTTTTTTCATAATCCGGATCAAAAATTTCACCCTTAAAATCATATTCAGCTAAAACTTTCTGAATTTTTGCACCAAGGTATGGTGCTTGATAAAAGCGGGAAATTAAATTCGATGGATAAGCAAAACAGCCTAAACTGGCTAACCATTGCAAAAGAAGTGTGCTGCCGCTTCGGGGGTTACCCAGTATGAAAATTATAGGGAATTTGTTTTTTTGAAATTCAGTAATTTCTTTAAGTTCAACTCCAGAAAGTATGGAATTGATGTCTTTTAATGCAATCTCAAGCAATTCATTCCTTTTATACTTTTCTTGTCTTGCAGAATTTTTCATTTCAAAAGTCATTATGAGCTCCTTATCAGTTGAGAATCTCAACAATTTTTTTTATTTCATTTATTTTATACCGCTGATCAATCGGTAACGGCATCAGATACTCAACCATTTTGCCTTCTGTACTGCTCTTTTCAACCCGACTTTTTAACTCCGGCCAATATGTTGCCACATAAATTTTTGATGCGATAAGGCGCTGGCGTAAATTCGGATCATCGGTCAGATAAGGGTAAATCATAGGGCCGGAAATAGTACCCAGATCAAGGCGAAGCAGGTTGGTCTCCTTCAACTGTGTATGTAAATAATAAAAATTGCGTTCCCGGACCAGTTGTGCACGGCTGTAGTCAATACCGTTCAAAATATGCTGAGTGACTTTGGACATCTGCTTAATCGGCTCAGACGACAGTGTGGCGGATGCTTTTCCGAAATCACCATAAAACGCTGTGGCAGATTTATCCAACCTGCCCACAAGATGGTTGAACCTGGCCAGCGATGTATCTCTTTCCAATGGTGCAGTATTTATTTTTTCCGTGTAAAGATAACCACCGTCCGGGACCCCAAAAAACTTCCTTGGGCTGTAAAATATGTCGATTCCCTTGATCGGTCGACAAAAAAATGCCTGGGTATAATCCAGTATAAGATTTGAGCCACAGACCTGAGATAGATGAACAGCATAGTCTGTTTTCAATCCAAAATAATTGACATAAAGAAGAAGTTGATCCTGCTCCAGCGCAGGGAAATCTTTGATCTCAAACCGGTCATCAATATGATAATATTCGTATGCAATGCCTTCGTCCTGTAATGGTTCAAGCACACTGTCGCAACAATAGTATGGAACAAAGACTTTGGAAGGCTTTTGGGCCTGAAGGATATACCGGAGACAATGGCGCCCACTGTTTAGTTTGACGGCATCGGTATGAAACTCTCCGCTTAAATTGCTTTCCAGTTCGAAATATCCGCCGATTTCTTTTTCGTTCATTTCAGCAGCTCGAATTGTGCCAGTTGATTTCTTACCTCATCCGGAGAATTAAACATCAGCACATCAATTATCGAAAGATTCTTTTCAAATACGCCAGGAAATTGTTTGTATCCAACATCCAGCGGTTTTAAAAAGAAAAGTTCCATGTTGTTTTTTTTGAAAGCATCAGTTTCATAAAGGTCCATGCCGCCCAAGGCATTCACATAGGTATCCGCACCTAATATTGTGCAAATTTCAAGCACCTTATCCTGCCCTTTCAAAGCATTGTTTTTGTCTATTTCACTTGACAGAAGTATTCTGGTTTTTATTTCCAGAAAATCCACTATTTTCTTAATCGAGTTGAGCAGGAAGAATGCCAAATTCTGTTCATTGGTTGAAAAAATTTCCTCTATCAATGGATAAACCGAATTAAAATAAGGTGCTTTTGAATAGAATTGAAAAATGGTTTTTAAAATCTTTTTCTGGTTGTCACCAATTTTTATTTCATTGATACATTTATTCGGGCTTGCCTGTTTTAAATTCAATGTTAAAAGCAATCTATCGCCATTTGATAGAATGTAATTTCTGTTAATCCAGCCACCCTTTATGAAGTTGACATCATCATAGACCACATAGGTATCTACATAATTTAAAAGCTGCCAATATCCGATGTAAGGGAAGAAATATGCCTGCATGATTCCAAGTTTCATTTTAATTTTTACCAATCCCAACTATAATATCACAAATTTGATGCACACTATCCTCCTGCAGATCAACATAAATTGGAAGCGTGATGATCTGCTCAGAAACTTTCACAGCCACAGAAAGAGGCTGTGAAACCGGCACTGACCGATAACATGCAAAATCATTCAGCAGGGGATAAAAATACCGCCTTGCAAAAACATTATACTCTTTAAGCTTCGCATATAAGGCATCCCGGCTCATTCCAAATTCTCGCTCGTCGATCTGAACCGGGAGATAAGCATAGTTGTATTCTAAACTGGACTCAGGTTCAGGACTGAAAGAGATTCCCGGTACTTCGCTCAGCCGTTCATGATATATCTCGTATATCTGTTTTCGCTTTTCCACCAATGCATCCATATACTTGAGCATCAAAGAACCCATCAACGCCTGCATTTCGTTCATCTTGGCATTGGTGCCGGGCATTACTACCTCTGTTTCGCCTTTAAATCCAAAGTTTTTCAGGTATTGAAAGGTCTTGCTGAGGCCCGGATCTTTAAATGCAAGCATGCCGCCCTCAATGGAATGATAGAGCTTGGTTGCATGGAAGCTGAACATGCTCAGATCTCCATAATGGCTGATGGGTCTGCCATCGACACGAACGCCAAAGGCATGGGCTGCATCATAGATCAAAGCCAGGTTGTGCCGTTTGGCAACATCTGCCAGTTCTTCCATCAGGCAGGGTCTTCCAAAAACGTGGACTGCCAGGATCGCTGTGGTCCAGGGTGTGATCAGCTCCTCCACCTTTGCCGGGTCCAGGGTGAAGGTGTCCGGTTCAATATCGCAGAAAACCGGGCGGATTTTATTCCAGTACAGTGCGTGGGTGGTGGCCACAAAGGTAAAAGGTGTGGTAATCACCTCGCCTGTGATGCCCATTCCCTGCAGGGCAATCTGCAGGGCAAGCGTCCCATTGTTAAACAGGCAGATATTCCCGGTTTCGAAATAGTCTTTCAGTTCCTCCCGGTATCGCTGCAATACAGGGCCGTTATTGGTCAGCCACTGGTTATCCCATATCTCTTTCAGCCCCTCACAATACTCTTCCAGCGGCGGCAGAAAAGGTCTGGTAACAAGGATCGGCTTTTCAAATTTTTCCATAATAACGGGGTCTGACCCGACAACTCCTTGAGATTAAAGAGAAATCAATTTAAACTGACCTGATTTTATCCCCGGGGCCACCACCGTGGTTTTCGGGGTGATGGCGGATTCCACCTTTTCTGGGTCCAGGTTGCAGAACTCCGGCTCAATGTCCACAAACACGGGCCG
>JAVERV010000263.1:0-2705 GCA_034006945.1 Desulfobacterium sp.
GCCCTTGGGGCAACAAGGGGGGATATCTTTTACTCGGTCATGGTTGAGGTGACGGTCTATGCAGCAGTTGGATCTGCTGCGGGCCTGGTCCTTGGAATTCTTCTTGGAAAGGCTGCAATTCTGGCCGTGTGCAGTACGGTGTCGGATATGTACTTTGTACTGACGGTCAGCAAGACCCATATTGCAGGAACGACTCTTATCAAGGGTCTTGCGGCGGGAATAGCCTCTGCTGTCGCAGCGTCCCTGTTACCGGCTTTTATTGCCGCCCGAACGCTCCCCATAACCCTGATGCAAAGATCAGCTGCCGAAACCTCATTGAAAAAATATATCCCCCGGCTTGGTATGGCTGGAGGAGCCCTCGGCTGCGCCGCTTTTTTGACCCTGGTCAACTCAAACCTTGGGCCAGCCTATGACTTTGGCGGGGTATTCCTTATCTTTATCGGTGCCGCCCTCCTGTCTCCCCTGGTGATCCTGTGGATCATAAATATTATGGAAATGACTGCAAAACCGTGGGCAGGAGTTTTGACAAAGATGGCTCTAAGGAACATCGTCAGATCCTTGAGCCGGACCGGGGTTCTCATCGCTTCCCTCATGGTTGTGACCTCGGTTTATATCGGTATTGATGTCATGACCGGAAGCTTCAGGCTTTCTTTGATAGACTGGGTTGACGGGCATATAGGAGGTGACATCCACCTCTCGACTTCCGATCAGCTGAGCCCTTCCTTGCCCCCCGACCTTTTGAAGAAAGTCCAGGCCTTACCGTCAGTTGCCGCTGTGTCGGCCTATAACACCCACCGCATTTTTTCTCGAACATCCGGTGAGGTTCACATCTTTTCCTATCTCGCCGATCTCTCAGAGAAACAGTGGACCTGGACAGCCCATGGCCAAAAGGAGATAGACTTGCTCCTTGACCAGGGCTGGATAGTGATCTCTGAAATCTTTGCCCGGAGAAATCAAATTCAACAGACCCGGGGTGCAAGCGTGATTATAGAAACCCTGGAAGGTTCGAAATCTTTTAAAGTTGCCGGTATTTTCAGGGATTTCTTCATGGGAGGCGGAAGAATAATCGTAAACCGGGACTCAATGGAACGATTCTGGGGACACAATGACATCACCTCCATCCAGCTGTTTTTACATCCCGGGCAGGCTGTCGAACCTGTGATGGCTGAAATCAGATCCCTTGGGCCGGACACATCAAGCCTAAAGATGATCTCTGGAGCCGCCATCAAACAAAACATCCTTGGAGTGTTTGACAATACCTTTGTGATCACCTCAGCCCTTCAGATACTCACAGCCATCGTGGCCTTTACCGGCATTCTAAGCTCAGTCATGGCCCTGCTGCTTGAACGGACAAGGGAACTCGGGGTTTTAAGGGCCTGCGGTGCGCAAAGATACCAGGTGGGCTCTCTTCTACTCCTGGAATGCGGTCTGTCCGGTTTGATCTCCGGAATCATGGCCCTGCCCCTTGGAGTCTGCCTTGCCTGGGTGCTGATACACGTCGTCAACCAGCGTTCTTTTGGATGGACCTACGACATGGTTCTTTCGCCGGGTGTGTTTATTCAAGCCGTATCCCTGGCCATGGTTGCGGCCCTTATTGCAGGCATTTTCCCCGGGATCAGGGCCGCCCGAACCGATATCGCCAAGGCACTTCACATGGAATAGCAACGGGAGCAGCATTAGATGATGAAACAAATACAGACATATATTATCCTTTCAGCCATGGTGCTTTTCATCGCCCCCGGGTGCAGGCAGCCCCCGGAAACAGAGAGAATCGATATTGCCAAAACGCTCTCATCCACACAGGAAACCCACTGTTTTGACAAAGCAGACGCCCCCATCTCCATAGAGTTCCCAAGGGATCAAGGTTCCCATGACAGCTTTAAGACCGAATGGTGGTACTACACTGGAAACTTAAAAACAGACCTTGACAGGCACTTTGGATACCAGCTGACATTCTTCAGGCAGGCCCTGTCCTGTGAGGCGATTTCCGGAACATCCAAATGGCGGACCCGGCAGATTTACTTTGCCCATTTTGCCTTGACCGACACAAAGAGCGATAATTTTCACTCAGATTTTCGCATGAACCGCCGAAGCCTCAATATTGCCGGAACAACAACCCATCCCTTCAGGGTGTGGATTGATGACTGGCAGGTGAAACAGACCGGTGAAGATCTCGTGCTGTTCGCAAAGACCGACAGCATGAGCCTCTCCCTGAAATTAACAGCTGAAAAACAGGCCGTGCTCCAGGGCAGCCGGGGATTCAGCAAAAAGGGCCCGAAGCCCTATAATTCTTCATATTACTATTCCATCCCGAGACTTGACACTAAAGGGACCCTCTTCATGGGATCTGACCAGTATGAGTTAAAAGGAAAAACCTGGTTTGACCACGAATGGAGCACCAGTGTGCTCGGGGATGAGATCAAGGGATGGGACTGGTTTTCGGTACACTTTGAAGATGGCCGGGATCTCATGGTCTGCAAGATCAGACGCTCAGATGGCAGTCCCAATGGTTACGGGTTCGGCAGCCTTGTCCATGGAGATGGGACCTATGAAATCCTGTCTGAAGAAAATTTTTCCATCCGTGCCATCAGCCATTGGAAGAGCCCGGCAACCGGCAACCGTTACCCCAGCCAGTGGGAAATTAAACTTCCCAATCACAAAATTGCCCTCACGGTCACACCGGTTGTGGAAAATCAGGAGCATAA
>JAVERV010000189.1:0-4624 GCA_034006945.1 Desulfobacterium sp.
TCGGCGATGCAGAACGATCGATCACAGTTGAAGAGATCAGGGATAACTTTGACAAAATTTCTGATGTGGAGAACAAAAGGGAACACGGAAGCGCACTTGGCATATTCGAATATATGGGGCCCTTGCTTTAGGATCGCAGATGAAATAAATTGAACAGAAATAATGCAGGATTTTGGCTCATCTACAAGGCCCGTTAAAGGTGCAATAGCCGGGCCTATTAGACCTTTGATGCAACGAAGTAGATGGAGCAAAAGACAAGCTATTTGGGTCAAGTTATAAAATTTGTGGTCCTAAGTGCCCCTGATTGATAGTGAAGCCCACGAAGACCCTGAAGATTACGAGCAGGACAATTTTCTAAGATCTTTCAAAGAGGTCAAAAGTTATACAATCAAGGCAACAGATCGTGATATCGGGCATGTGGAGGATTTTATTTTGATGATAAAATCTGGGCCATCCGCTACGGTTAAACCCGAGCTTCCTTGCGTGCGGCCTCGTTCATTTTGCCCCAGTTTTTATCAATCTTCGCCTCCAGCGCATCGATACGTTTATCCAGTTTATACAGACTTTCTTTTGTTTTTTGAACTGCCTCATCTCTTTTATCCGCAGTATATGAGCCGATGGTTTGGAGCAAATCCTGAGTTTCTTTCTTAACCTGTTTTATTGAAGTGTTGGCATCTTCCGTTTGGGCATAGCAAAACGGGGTAACACCAAGTATGCCGATCAACATCAATGCAAAGATATGTGTTTTCATGTGTAAACTTCTTAATTGTTGGCTGTGAGCAAGTATAATGTTTGTTTAAATTTAGAAGCAGTGGACTTTAATGCATTACCAAGAGAATCCCACGACCTATCAATACCTGCTTTAAGGTCCTCCCAGGCATCTATTTTCCGCTGTTTCTTTCATGGAACCTCCTTGTAGTATAAGACGATGGCAGCCACGAAAACTTGTTTTTTTTCGAACAAACTTATAACCCCACCATGGTCTTTATTTTACTGAAGGCATTCATATCCTCCATCCATCCCTGGGGAATTGCCTCCATTCCATTGAAAATGCCAAGGATAAATCCACAGAGGATGCCCCGGGCAGAGGAGTCTCCGCCAGCCATTATATTTTCGATTAAAGCGGTTTCAATATCTTTGGGATATTTTGCAATCAGGTGAATGGTTCCGGGCAACGCAGCATCAGTTTCACACATTTGGCCAAAACCGGATATGGCCTGAACCGTTTCTTTTTCAACACTCTTCAGGCCCAGGATAACCTTTTGGGAAACCGGTGAGCCAGGGGGCATTTTTTTGACAGCCTCTTCAATCGCCGCCACAGGCGCAAGGCCGCCGAGCGTCTCTAGGGCTGTGATGGCAAAAAAACGGGCGCTTCCGATCACCTGGGGATGGTTATGAGTCATGGCTGTCTGGCGCTCTGCATGCTCGATAAATGTCTCTAGTTTTTCGGCATACCATAGGGCCAGCGGCACCATGCGAGAAGCCCCTCCGAGATCTGTGGAATCTGAGCCAGATGCTTCCGGGGATTTCCCGGACTCAAAATTGATAATGGTTTTTCGGGTAGCGCCATCCAAATATCCATTATAATCTTTAAACATTGTCTGCCACCTGACTGCAAAATCATCCAAATCAAAATGGGAACAATTGGAAAGAGATTCAAGCAAGAGGAACATCTGGTCTCCGTAATGGGTAAAATCCCCTTTGTGCTTATCCTTATGAAACTGGGCAATTTCCGGTTTAACTATCCTATCGAGACGTCCATATCGCTCTTTTATCAGGGATATATCGTATACCCAGTGGACGCCTAGTGACAAGGCATCGGCAACAAAAGCTGCCATAATGCCAGATTTTATATTTGGATTCATTTTATCCCTCTTTGTTTTTTGAGATTAACATTGATTTAACATGAGCTTCTAACATCAATAATGATCCTCACCTTGTTCTTGTTTGGATTTTTTCTTGTCTTCTGTCATATCATTCACCTCATTTATCTGATTATCGGATATAGCGATTCCACTCCTGCCGTCTTCACAAGGCTCCCTGGGCGGTTCGTTGGGCCTGGCATGTTCTGCGGATTCAGGAGTCTGGGAACAGGAGTCTATATCCGCTGGATCTTTCAATGATGACGTATTTTCTGGTTTAGATCTGGTGTCTATATTCATAATATACCCCTTTTTTCAAGGATTTACTTTGACTTTAGCAGGACACCGAAGACTCGAACGCTGATGCTTCTTTAAAAATCTTCGTTGTTTAAACGTTTAATATAGCTAAAGGATAACAACTGAATGCTGTCTAAGGAATACTTATATTCTTGTATCTTTAATAGATAATGACCGCAAATTTTATTTGATTTGAGTAAAACAGACTACCGATCAGGTGATTGACTTCAGGGTATCGCCTATGGGCCAACAATGCCTTTTTTGATGGCAAAGGCCTTCCCTCAGGAGTGTATTGTCATCAACGACTACGATGCGTTTTGTGTTCATTCTCAACGACTCCAGTTGTCTTAATGCTTTCAGAATGGCCCGCTTGTCTATTCATCAGCTAAAAGTAAAGTATAAATATAGCGTAACCCATACCACAAGGAAACTGGATGTGCAAAAGAATCATGCTTTTTCTAAATTAACATCCATGAGGACAACGTCTGGAGGCAACTTCCTGGCCAGATCAAGAGCCTGCTTACCATCGGCAGCTTCACCAAGGACCTTGAATTCAGGGACTGTCTCCAGGAGGCCTTTTAAACCCTTACGCAGCATTTCGTGATCATTTTATAAAGGGTGTCCTGGAAGGCAAAAATCTGTTCGCTGGTCTGTTCGGACAGAATAAACAGGGGAATAGACCGGTCTGCCTCATGGAGCCTGATGAGCATCACTGTTTCTTCGGTGGCATACTCGTCCACCAGAATCATGATGTCCCGGATCAGTGCCCAGCGGGTGGTCGTGTTGTTGAGGAGTTTTTCTTCGTAGTCATCGCCAAGGAGAAAGGCGGTGAGGACCTCGGTAATGGAACTGGAAAAAACACCGCCTTTGTTTGCCGTTGAATCTTTGATCTGGCGGATGGCGGTTTGGATGGCAATATATCGCCTGGATGCGTTGTCAAAATCTGGAGTTCAACACCGTTGTTGCCGCGGTTGAACAGGCCGAACAGTCATTGTTGTCCAGCATGCCATAAATGCTGAAGATCATATCAATGTTGACAACGATACCCGTCTGGCAAATGTAAGGGTCGTCATCCTGGTCGAAGATTGCCCGGAATTCTATTCTTTTATGCTGCCCATCATCTACAAGGAGATTGTGACCCAGACCTAGACCCAGGCGCTCCTTGCAATGGATCTCAATGACAGCATGAAGCTTCTAACCATGCGTGCAAGGCCTAAGCTGCTCCTGGCCAAAAATTACGAGCAGGCCCCGGAACAACCTTGAGCATTATAAAAGCAGGGGGTGTTTTTTGTGGCTGTTTTTTATGGCCTTGTTGCCAGGGACGGTTATAAAACCATTGAAATTATCTGTAAGCTAGTTGTATCCCTCAGGGAACCGGAAGAAAATAATATACGCATATCGTGCAAGACTTTTTCTATGGCCTTCTATTGGTACTTTCTGAACCGCCCCTGATTTGCTCGTTGACAAACCGTTCTATCCCGCTCCAGTAGGGGGGAAAGCCCGAGATGTCGTTATGGGCGGCACCCTTGATCACAAGGGTTTCAACAGGACCACCCCAGACATTTACAAGGCTTAGACTGTTAGCTGTGGGGATTATCTCGTCCCGCTCTGCAACAACGGCCAGCATAGGCGTTTTGATTTTTGGAGCAAGAGCCAGGGAGTCAAACCTGTGGCGTAAGAATTTTCCAACCGGCAAAAAGGGATAGATCCCCTTGGCCACGTTTACAAGGCTGTCAAACGGGGTGACAAGGACAAGGGCACCCACCTGCCTTCTGGCTGCCACATAAACAGCAACCCCGGTACCAAGACTTCTTCCCATGAGTATCACCCGGGAAGGATCAATGCCCCGATTGACAATGATCCGGTCAAAAACGGCAAGGGCATCGTTCAGAAGCCCTCGTTCAGAAGGCCTGCCCTGGCTATTGCCATATCCTTGATAGTTCATGAAGAGCAGCAATGCATCTATATTTTTACGGACCTCTTCAAGGGAACCTGAAACCTCTTCGGCATTTCCACCATAATAAACAATGATTGGAGCGTTCTCAGAAACGGTCTCGTCCACAAACCAACCGTAAAGGTTCCGGCCCTGGTTCGTAACTTTGACCTCATAGGCCTTTAGGGCTTGCTCCATCCCGTCGGGGGTATTCTGAGGGAAAAAGATGAGTTTTGACTGAAAAAAATAGACAAAAACCATCACCGCAACGGCCACAATCACAACAATTTTTATTGTTTCAAGCAAAATATCCATTAATCACCTCCATGCGTTGCCCAGTATTACTATTGGTTTGATTGTTTCCTTGCGGCAATAAGCAAGCCTTTGACCTGAATTCCCGACTGTTTCCTGATTACGGCTTTGGCCGCTTCCATCAGCTGTAATCCATGCCGGTTCAGGCAATCTTCAATATATGTCTGTGAGTGTGCATAGCGGCCAGAGGGAAAGAGCTGAAAATCAACGCCGTTGTTTT
>JAVERV010000190.1:0-4611 GCA_034006945.1 Desulfobacterium sp.
AAAACAACGGCGTTGATTTTCAGCTCTTTCCCTCTGGCCGCTATGCACACTCACAGACATATATTGAAGATTGCCTGAACCGGCATGGATTACAGCTGATGGAAGCGGCCAAAGCCGTAATCAGGAAGCAGTCAGGAAATCAGGTCAAGGGGTTGTTAATCGCCGCAACAAAACAATAATAAAGAGAAGAAGCTCTGGCAGCAGAGTTGCAGCTCATGTGGTGGACCAAAGTATTAATTTTGCGAATAAAAGATTTGTTTTTCATTCATCGTCCTTTTCAAAAGGGGATCGTCACCTCTTAATATATTACAGGTTTCTGATTTCCCATCAAAAACGATGACTACTTTCCCGGCTTTTATCTTTTCCATAACCTGTTTAATTTTGGTTTCAACCGAGACCTCCCTTTCTCCATAATCGGTCCCATCACGGGTAACAAATTCTTCGATAACACCACGAAGAGCTTCGGGAGATAATTGCTCATATGGAATTCTAACAGCACCCATTATTAATCCATCCCATCGAATTGAGGGCTTTGGGCGATGTTCCCGAAATCTGTTTCGGGAATATCCAGGCTTGAAATTGATTTCTTAACTATTTTGAGACGGTCAACCTTTGAAACCGTCAAATCTTTGGTTCCAGTAGATGGGTTCTGTTCGTTCATGGCCTCCTCCCCTTATAGATCCAACCCTGCACCATACTTTTTGAGCCAGAGCTTTCGCTCTTGATAGTCCGGCATCACCTTGTCGACTTCATTCCAGAACAACTCCATATGGTTTCTATGGTGCATATGGCACAGCTCATGGACCACCATATAATCGATTATTTTGGGCGGCGCCATCATGCATTTCCAATGAAATTGCAGTAGATTGCCCTTTGTGCAGCTTGCCCACCTGAATCCCAGGTCTTTAACTTTCAATCCACTTGGTTTTACGCCAACTTTGGGGGCAAAAAACTCGACCCGCCTGTTCAACCGGTTTTCACCCTTGGTGCAGTAAAAAGACTCAAATGCTTTTCTGGCAGCCCCTTCACCTTTTTGGTCAATCAGGGATCTTTTTAGACAGAATTGGCCTTGTTTTAATATTAAATCCTCCGCTTGCACGGCATTCAATGACAGGCGGTAACTTCGACCCAGGTAAAGAAAAGATTCACCATTCACCCATTCACGCACCACAGCCGTGGGATTTAAATCCCGCCATTCGGCCAGACTGCGATAAATCCACATGCGTTTACTGTCCACGACCGCATCGGCCTGTTCCGGGGTAACTCCTTTGGGAGGCCGGACCGTAACAACACCATTTCGTTCAATCACAATATCCGTGGTTTTTCGCCGGGTTCCCGGCAGCAGAATATAATCGATATCTTTGACCCGTCGTGCATTCATGATGAACCGGCTTTCAGCAATGCATCATGTCTGTTTTTGGCAAGCTTCATGATCTCAACGGCAATCCGTTCCCGGCCGTCTTTGATTTCATCGATCCCTGTAAGCGTCAACGCAGTCTTTATTTTGCTGCGGGTCTTTTTCTGCTTGTCTGCATTTGTCCAGAAATCAATGCTTCCGATGCTGGTTTGCAGGGTTTCAACAATGGTTTCCATCAATTCCTTCATCTTTTTATGTGTCTTATCCGGTATATCTTTTCCGCCAAAGGCTTCATTGGCGATATGGTCATAAAAAGTGGCGGCTTCCCTGCCCATTCCGTATTTTCCAACTTTACGTCCTTCAACGGCAGTTGTCCTCAATTTTTCAAGCTCTTCGGCCAGGATGTCCCAATTGCCCTGATACTGATCGATGAGGTTCTCTACTTTTTCCGAAAGCTGTCCATAAAATGCCGGATCTTCATCATGATGAACCGTACAATGTTTTCTGATGGCGTGTTCCATTTCGCTTGCCTTGGCCTCTTTGTTTCCCCTGGCATGGTGGTTCAGCCTTTCAATAAAATCATCTGCCAGCAATTCCACAGGGGGGACGATCGGATTGATTCCCAAACTGATCAAATGGGCATTGATCAGTTCTTTTACCTTTTGGCCTGCATCGCCAAGGTTTAAGCTGGTGTCCTTATACCGTTCTTTTGCCACCCTTAAAATATAGCCAAACCTCTTGGCCGGGACTCGATAGGGATGTGCCCCAGGGTTGGGCTGAATAATATCCATGCTCATTAAAAACATTTTCAAATAGACATGAAAATCCGATCTTATCTTTTCATCCTTGAGAAGAGTCACGGCATCATGGACCACCCCGGCATCGGCTCCCATATCCGGCAGTTTCCCCTGGACGAAATCAGCTATTCCTTTCACCTTATGGGCTTCAAACAACTGCACCAGCCGTTGATACCGCTCTTCTAAGACCGGCATCTCAGAGGTGATGCTTTTCAGCCCCTGGGCCAGCTCTTCTTGTTCATCTGTGGCCGCATACAGGGTCAGGGCCTGGGTAAGATGGTTGGCAAGCCCGATATAGTCAACAATAAGCCCCCGATTCTTCCCCTTTGCCACCCGATTGGTCCTGGCAATGGCCTGGAGCAGGGTATGTTCCCGGATTTTTTTGTCAATATACATGACCTGTTCAATGGGGGCGTCAAATCCTGTGAGCAGCATATCGCAGACAATCAAAAAAGCGATCCCCGTAAATTCCTTGTCCGGATCATCATAGTCAAAGGGCCTGCAGAAATTTTTCACTGCATTCCAGGCCCTGGCCTGTTTATTTGCCTGGGTAATGCAGGCGGCTTCATTGGTTCCATCGCTTGATACGACCACGGCTGCCTTTAAAAACTTCAGCTTTTTGATCCATTCAAGGTCAGGAGTCTCTTTTGCCTTTTCCTTTGCCACACGGGCCTTTAAAGCATCCTGGATGGCCGTTTGATACCGGATGGCCGCAAGTTTTGAATGGCAGACCACCTGGGCCTTGAATCCGTTGGGCAGGATATTGTTGATATAGTGGTCCACCAGATCCTTTGCAATGGCGTTGATCCGCTCCTGGGCTTCGAGAATATCACCGGTGACCCCATACTTTTTCTTAATGGCCAGGAGCTCTTCCTCTGACCGGTCCCTGAACATGTCTTCAAAGGCTGTTTCAAAGCCATGCTTCTCATTCAATGCCGTGTCTGCGGTTTTCCCCTCGTAGAGGATCTGGAGTGTGGCACCGTCATTGACCGCATCCATCAGCCGATAGGTATCGATATAGTGGCCGAACCGTTTATAAGTTTTTTTCTCTCCATGGCGTTTGGTGATCAGGGGAGTTCCGGTGAATGCGATCCTGGCGGCATTGGGAAAGGCCTCCACAATATTATCCCCCAGGTCTGAACTCTGGGTCCTGTGGGCCTCGTCAATCATCAACAAAATCCGCTGGGAATCATTGATCTCGCCAAAGCTTTTTCCCGACGGCATGGCCTGGTAGGTGGCCAGGACTTCGGCCGCCTGAAGAGTTAAAGCCTGTTCTCTTATCTGGAACTTGTGCACCATGACCATATTGATGTCCGAGGTGTCACGGCTCAACTTCCGACGCAGATCCCTGGTGCTGACGATCATATTGACCCGACCGCCGATCAGGGCCGCAGTTCTACCCAGCTGCTCTTCAAGATCAACTCGGTCATTGATGAGCACGATTTTAAAATCACTCAGATCTTTTGACGCCCGTATCATCCTCGCCGCAAAGACCATGGTCAAAGATTTGCCCGATCCCTGGGTGTGCCAGACCACCCCGCTTCGCTGGGCAGGTGTTTTTCCGGTTCTCAGCTGTTCACAAATTTTATTGGCTGCCCGAAACTGCTGGTACCGGCAGACCACCTTGATCCGGGGGCCTGTGTCCGTATCCATGAACACCGAGAATGTCCGCAGAATCTGCATCAGGTTCTTCTTGTTCAGCATCCCGGCAATCAGCTGCTCCTGCTCTGTTCTGCCCCTTGCAGTATCCTCGTCATCAGGCCACTGGGTCTTCCAGGGGAAAAAATGCTCCTCACCGGATGTGATGGTCCCGAAATCCGCCCCAAGGCCGCAGGTGCGGATCAATAGAAGTATGGTATAAAACAACCGGGGTTCCCCCTCCTTTAATCCCTGGGCCGTTGTGGCACTTCGCTGATTCATGTACCGCTGCAACTGCACAAAGGCCTCATCCATGGGATTGGCACAGGTTGGCCCGCCCTTTTTACACTCCACCACCACCAGGGGGATTCCATTCACAAACAGGACAATATCAGGAATGATAAACTGCCTTACACACCCTGGAGTATCAATGCGGAACTGGTTGATGGCGTGGAAAAGGTTGTTTTCCGGAGTCTCAAAATCAATGAGCTTAACCACAGGATCCTCTTCCCCCGTGACCTCGTTAACATCCACCTGGGCTTTAAAGATCAGCCTCTGGATGGCTTCATTGGCTTCAAGCAGGGTTTGATTGGGCTGGCGCAGAATCTGCTCCTGGAGATCATTGAGCTGCCTGTTGGTCAGCCAGGTTTTACCCTCTGCTGTTCTATTGATGTCCGCAACAGCCCCTGCAAACAGGTCAGGCAAAATCCACTGGCGAAAGGTCTGGCGCAGGCTCTTGCCGGAATCATGGGGAATGTCCGGCCCCTGGTCAACGGCTGTCCAGCCAAGCGATTCAAGCTGTTCCAGAAAAGGCTGTTC
>JAVERV010000191.1:0-4594 GCA_034006945.1 Desulfobacterium sp.
TGAGCTGTGATGGTGCCTGGGGAAGTGGCTCAAAGGGTTTTTCGGCCAGGGCCCGGGCATGCTGAATCACGCTTTCCCGCAAGAAAGGCACTCCCTCAGTGGATTCTCCGGCTGTTGCAGCACAGGCGAAAAGCATTATTATAAGGCTTGTCAAGCCCAGGATGCGTCCTCTTCCCCTTTGCTTTCTATGGATTTGTTTTGATGTAAATCTTTTCCTAATCATCATCCTGACATCCTTTGTCTGTTTTTTTTTTATATGAAACTCTCGCCAAAGTGTTGTTATTGGAGGAGTTTTCATGTTCGTTGTGGCCGGATGCCTCTCTCGTTCCGGCCGTGCCGGTTTTATAGAAAACTCGCTCCGAAGCGCCGTAGGTAGCGGAGTTTCAATATTCGTTGTGGCCGGATGCCTCTCTTGCTTCGGCCGTGGCGATCATACCATATTCGATCCAAATATTACATGGTCAAAACTACGCAGACATATATGTAAAAGCACTCCCCCACGGTATAAAACACGTGGCAAGGCGGTTCGTCTATGCCCCAACTTCAACGGTCAGGGGTATCTCCATGCCGCTTGTCATCAGGGCGGTTACTATGCCTGGAAGGGTATCCCCAGCTTTATCAAATTTATGTTCTGTTCATTTTACCCTTGAATAAAAGATACCATAATATAGAATATGTTCAATTGTTCACTGGATAAGTCACTCCTCCCAAATCCGTTACGATGAAAAAATTGAACTTTGGGAGGATTGACAGTTAATCCGAAAGGTTAACCTTTTTCCCGCTAAAGCCCGACAGAATAGTATTAATGGAATACTTGTTCAAACCAACAATTGAAGTTGAGTTTAAGTGGCTTATTTTACGATCTATCGCCATTTTAGGACAAAAAAACGATACTGCTTATTCATTGCTTGATCCATTGTGAATGGATCTTATCGGGGTTAACAACATAAAGGAGGCTGGGTAACGATGAAGAAGACACTATTGTTAATGTGGATCGTCTGTGTTGGGGTCCTTTTGAGTGCTGCAGCAGCGCTGGCCAACAAGGACTGCATCGACTGTCACACCAAGAATTCGCCGGGACAGGTTATGGATTGGGAAGCCAGCAGGCACTCACAGGAGGATGTAACCTGTATTGAATGCCATGGCAATGCCCACAAGGGTGCAGATGACTACCAGAAAGCTGTTCTGCCGAATGAGGAAAAATGTGCCCAGTGCCACCTCGAACAATTTACCGAATTTACCAAGGGCAAACACAATCACGGTTGGTCAGTGCTCAATGCCATCCCAGCCACTCATCTGGCGCCTGACGAGTTGATCGAAGGGGGACGCGGCTGTGGTGGTTGCCATAACATGGGAGTTAGGAGTGAAGAGCAAAAGGCCGATCAAGTAGCTAAAGGGTATCGCTACCAAAACAATTCCTGTGATGAATGTCATACCCGGCATGCATTTTCCCTGAAAGAGGCACAGAACCCCCAAGCCTGCCAGACTTGTCATATGGGCTACGACCATCCTCAATGGGAAATGTGGTCCAGCTCCAAGCATGGCGTGCGCTATTTTGTCAAGAAGAGTGGCGATCTGCCGGAAAAAGCTGCCGCCCCCACCTGCCAGACCTGCCATTTGCCCAATGGCACCCATGAG
This sequence comes from Desulfobacterium sp., assembly GCA_034006945.1. Classification (GTDB taxonomy): domain Bacteria; phylum Desulfobacterota; class Desulfobacteria; order Desulfobacterales; family Desulfobacteraceae; genus Desulforapulum. Next base: position 1,639 of record JAVERV010000191.1, read on the forward strand.
AACCACACGGCCTGGGGTTTCTTGGGTGTGCGCCTGCCTCTTCCCAAGGATCCACAGGCCGCTGCGGACCGTGTGACCATCCTCAAGGCCCTTGGTGTTCTCGATTCTGAAACCGGCGAGCCTACCGCTATTCTGGATGCAGTCAAGAAATACGATATGGCAAGGCTGGATCAGGCTTCCTGGGAAAAAGAGCGCAACAGAATGCTCGATACCTGCACCAAGTGCCATTCACGTCGATATGCCAAAGAGCAGCTCGATATGGGTGACGCCATTCTGACCAAGGCCGACCGTCTGATGGCAGAGGCCATCGAAACCGTTGCCGCATTGTACAAAGATGGAATAATTAAGAAGCCGGCAGGTTATCCGCAAAACTATCCCTTCCTGCTGACCTTTATGCATACCAATGGAGCCAATTGGGATGAGAATCTTGAGGGATTGTCCCATATTGACCAGGTGCTGGTGCGCATGTTCATGAAGCACCGGATGCGTGCCTATCAGGCGTTCTTCCATGTAAATCCGGACTATGCTTACTGGTACGGCTGGAACATGATGACCGCAGATTTAGGGGAGATTAAATCTCTGGCTAAACAGATGCGCACGTTACATAACTAAACAGGAGTGACAATACAAAAGACGGGTGCCTTTAAGCACCCGTCTTTTGTTATTCGCCAGACACCTGCCGAGAGTCTTACGGGTATGGCAGAACCTCTTTAAAACAAAACATATGACTGTCCAAAAGCGGCAAACCGGTCTTCCGGCACCAATGGCAGGTGGAGCCCCAGAAGCCCCAGGAGACAATACCAAACAAGCCCGACTGACCAAGACTAATGGAATGGAGAGAACTATGAAATCACTAGGTTTAACAAGTTACCTCTCTTTATTGCTGCTCCTTTTCTCCTGCAGCACCAATGCCGAGCCCGTTGATCGAGTAATTCACGGCAATGCAGGTTCAAGGCTCTCCGTTGAGAGCTTTGGAACATTCAATGAACCCTGGGCCATGACCTTTCTACCCGGCGGTGATCTCCTGATAACTGAAAAAAAAGGCACCTTGCTCCTGTTCCGCCCGGAAGACCATTCCAGGGTGCCTGTTGGAGGTGTACCCAGGGTAGCTTACGGAGGCCAGGGTGGTCTGGGCGATATAATCCTTTATCCCCAATACAGGGATAACAGCTTAATATACCTCTCCTACGCTGAAAAGGACACTTCGGGCCAAAGTGGGGCTGTCGTTGCACGGGCTGTACTCCATCCTGGATCCCCAAAACCAGAGCTTACAAACCTTGAAGTCATCTGGCGCCAGGAACCCAAAGTCACAGGCAGCGGGCATTACTCCCACCGGTTGGCGTTCGGCCCTGATGGGCATTTATTCATCACCTCCGGTGACCGGCAGAAACAGACCCCAGCCCAGAGCTGGGAACAAAATCTGGGCAAGATTCTCAGATTAAATGCGGACGGATCAGTACCACCTGACAATCCTTTTCAGGATAAGGGAAAACTCGCAAAGACCTTCTGGACCCTCGGGCATCGCAATATGCTTGGTATAGCTTTTGACAGAGATGGTCAACTGTGGGTAAATGAAATGGGCCCCAGACACGGGGACGAATTCAACCTCATCATTGGTGGAGATAATTACGGCTGGCCGATTGTATCCTGGGGCGATCAATACTCCGGAATACCCATTCCCGATCATGATACCCGTCCGGAATTCCATGGGCCTGAAATATACTGGGTGCCAACCGTTGCACCCTCTGGCCTGATCATATACTCCGGCCCCATGTTTCCCAAATGGCAGGGTAATGCCTTTATCGGAGGCCTGAAATCAGAGTCTTTGGTGCGAATCAGGATTCAAGAAGACAAAGCCCAGGAGGTCGAACGTTTTCCCATGGACAAACGTATACGGGAGGTTGAACAGGGACCCAAGGGCGCGATATGGGTTCTGGAGGATCAAGAAGGTGCCCACCTGCTTAAGCTTACTCCCCACGAGTAAATTATGAAACCCTAACCAAAGGAATAAACGATGAAAAAAACCATTCTCACCACATTGTTGATATTATCCATTGCTATCCATGGAAACGCAGCAGATGGATTGGTCAACGTTCAAAGTACCTTTGATGTAAAAGAAACGGCAACTCGTTTAGAGAGGATCCTGAATGAGAGGGGAATGACCGTAACAAACAGGATAATGCATTCCGAATCTGCCGGCAAAGTCGGCATCGCGCTGCGGGACACAGAGCTGATAATATTCGGCAATCCAGAGGTGGGAAGCCTCCTTATGCAATGTCAGCAGAGTGTCGCTATTGATTTACCCCTGAAAGCATTAATCTGGCAGGATGAAAAAGGAACGGTCTGGATATCCTACAACGATCCAAGATACTTAAAAAAAAGACATAATATTACCGGGTGCGAAAAAGTCCTGGCAAAAATAGAAAAGGCTCTGGCCGGGATAGCAAGATCAGCGTCAACGGAACAAGAGAGCCTCTAACTTTAAAATCGTACCTCAGAACAGTTGGGAGGGGCTATCGGAAAACTTATCATGGATGTTTTCTGGTCATATCCAGGTGGGGAATATTGTCTTCAAGATAGGTGTCTGATACGGAAAAAAACCCGTGGGATTGATAAAATGATTTCAGGTGTTCCTGGGCACCGATGGTGATCGGGTGCCCCGGCCATCTCTCCTGAATTACGGCAACGGCATGCTTTATTAAGCCATGGCTTAAGCCTTGCCCCCTGAAGGCCTCTGCCACTACCACCCGGCCGAAACTCACATCCGGATAACTGACTGATGAGATGCAAATAGTGTAACGCTTTTTTGAACCTTCAAACGCCATCTACTCGTAAATATTCGGGTTGATAATTTTGCCATCCTTTATATTGGATAAAAGTGGCATACACTTTTGAAGAAACCCATAATTATTATCGAAGTTTTTAAAAAAGTTCGGGACACAGGTAAAATAATTTG
>JAVERV010000192.1:0-4577 GCA_034006945.1 Desulfobacterium sp.
GTGACAGGAAGAATGGTGATTTTGCCGCCTTTTCTTACATGAAATAGTGGCTGAAACAGATGCATCCCGAAACAACAAGCCTCAACTTCTCCAGATTTAAGCAAAGACTTTTTATTTTCCTCAAGGTTTTTTTTGAGATCCTTGATACCAAGGATGACCTGTTCTTCATCCCCATCGACAATGAGTTGATAAAATTCTTCCTTGGGAATATTATCATCTTCCCCTGTGAGCTCACGAAGTTCAAGACGTGGTTCAATAAATGACCTTTTACAATAATTGTAATAATGATCACAAAAACGTTTGAGAAGTTCTGCTGCCACTTGCTGGAGCATGACAATGTCATCAAAACTGGTTGGTTCCAATCGTGTCGTTGGCAAGAACAGAGTGTACCATGTTTTGTCGGCAAGGAGTTTTTGAATGCCCGCCTTATCAATGTTTAGATTATACCAGCTTCGCTCTCGCTTGAATTGTTCAAGCTCAAAGTACAGTTCATCAATGTTAAGAAATGAGATGTGCTTATCTCCCAACTTAACATCGTCTTTTTGAATAGATTCAGTTTTTTTCTTTGATTGAATTGATTGAATGCGCGGGTACCAGTCCGATATTACAGGATGCAGCTGAAGGTACTCGGTTAATTGACCAAGGTTGGGAACAGGGGCATCTTTTTTGAAATCGTACTCTTTGCCATCGTCCGCCTTTCGCTTTGGCCGGATAATCTGGAGTTTTTTGCCAAAATCATAGGTCACATTAAGCGGTATGATAAAAATCCGGCGACGCTCGTTGCCTGGCAATCCCTCATCGGCCAGGAATTGACGGAATTTTTCCATAAAATCGGCTTCAATCCCGAAGACATTAAGGGTTTCCAGCTCTTCAATATGCTGAGGAATAGAAGGCGCATAACTATGACCGCTTCGCTTAAGGCTCCAGCCGTAGCCTTTCAGACGCACGCCACGGCCAAAGAGCTGAATAATCTGAGCCCCTTCACTTTTTCCGACATGCATCAGGCCAAGTGTGCTAACACGCCAGCAGTCCCAGCCCTCAACAAACTTCTTTGATCCGATGAGAAGATTGACCGGGGAAGATGAGTCTTTCACAGAATCAAATGAGGCTTCCGAAAAATCACTGTCTTCAACCGTCAGCAGCAATCCGTCCTGATTGGCAACACCTTCGATATGGTCTGCAAGGGCCTTGGCATCACCGACATTAATAAGGCCAAAAGGTGTTTCAGATGTACCAACTCGAAGCGCTATTTCCCCGGATTCACCCTTAACACGGTCAAGCACAAGATGTCCGCCAGTGTTCGTATTGAATAACCGTTTCAGAATGCTTTTATAGAGTTCATCATAGGTAACTCCGGTATTCAGCGTTTTTGCAAGCCATGTAAAAGAGCCTTCGAAGATATCTATTCCATTGCTGTCTATCAGACCTGTGTCCTGCCCATTGCCGGTTAGAATTTCTTCCATCCGCTTACAGGCTTTCTCTTTGTTGGATAGAAAGTCGGCTATAAATGCTATGATCCGGGCGACATCGGTAGCAACAAGCTGCTCATCTTTTCCAAGCTTTCTACCGGTTACTGTGCTGCCTACAAAAACCCATAAAGGCTTTTCAATGTTAAAGGGATTCAGATCCTCGCTTTTATCCTCATAAATATCGAGTTGTTGATAAAACTTGAGAAGACAGGCAGTTAAGTAAACAGCCTTTGTTTCGTCAAAAGATTTCGGCAAATTGAGGATCTGATAGTCCTTTCCAAAACCATCCTCATAGAACCATCGGTAGGAATAGTCAAAAACGACCGTTCGGGCATAATCGTCTTCATGGCCCGTTCCTGAAACAGCTTGATCAAAGGTTGCTGAGTATTCGAAGGTAAAGCCTTTTTCACAGAGCATGGCTCGGTTTTTAAACCATGCGTTTCCATCGATCTTGGCATTTTTCCCTGAAAGACCCCGATGTCCTTCATCTACAAGCAGCAGGTTCTGGTCACCAAGAGTGCGGGTTGCAATGGTGTTCGGTCCTTCCTTGTCCCCCAACTTGGTAATCTCAAGCACATCAACCCTGGTAAGCCCTTGCGCCTGGGAAAAAAGGTTGTGGCCTTCTTTGGAAAAGTTTGAAGATCCAATGCTGCTTTCAGAGAATTCGGCAATATGTTGTTCACTCAAGCGCTCGTTTGGAGAAATCAGGATAACCCGGGAGAGGTCCGTTTCTTTGCCGTATTTTTTCGAATAATGCCTATACTGCAAATAGTTAACATGCATCAGTAACGTTTTGCCCGAACCAGTAGCATTTTGCAAAGAGAGCTTATTTAGTTCATCCTTGTTGAAATAGCCTATATCGGCATACTCTGACCAGCGAGTGTTAAACCGATCAACATATTCGTTCAGAGAAGCAAGCAAGGCATCCCGGTCACTGAAGTAACGATCGAGGTAGATTTCAACGAACAGAAGCGAGAGCCACTGATAATATTTCCAGACAATAAGGCGGTGACGTTTGGCATTAATTGCCTGTGTGTGGTGGACAATATTTTCTTCATACATGAGCAGCTGTTCTTTGCTCAGCGCCGTTGTGTCATCCCAGAATAGGTTGCTATTTGTCAGCTCATGGTAAAATCTGTGCAGATTATCTTTGTCTAACCCTTCCAAACGGTGATCTTTAATCGATTCTGCCAGTTTGTAAAATGGTCTTTCTTTTGTTCCTTCCCGGAGTGGGTCAATGCCGAATAAGCTCATCAGCCAATGATTCAGGAGAAGCTTGTCCCTGAATTTATGCTGCTTAGGTCCTTTGGATTTACGTTTAGCCATTATTTGCCTCCTTTTTTCTTTGAGGCCTCGATCTGTTTTATGGCTTTATCAAAGTCCGATTCAATTCGCTGGGTTTTGTTGAACTTATCGTACTCAGCAGACGCCTTTTCTTCAGCCAGGTTGCGGGATACGGAACCATATCCTTCAAGGATTCGGTATTCGTTAAACTCCAGGAAGCGATTCACACTTTCGGCAAAGCTTTCCATGGTGAACGTCGTGCGGTTTTCAATGATGCGCTCGATGTAGTCGAAGAATGCGGTCACGGCCCGCTCCAGTTTTTTGATTTCATCCTCCTGCAGATAATTCTTCCCGACGGTGGTATCGGATTTGAGCACGCGTCCATCCGGCGCATTTTTGTAAGTCATCATCCCCATCAGTGGTTTATCGGCATCGGCATTTAGATAGATGATTTCGGCAGAAGTATGACCTGTAATAGCGAAGTGAAACTTATCCTGCACATGCGCATAGAAATTACGGGTGGTTTCCGACTTTGGATCGTAGTCAATACTGCACTCGGCAAAGATATCGGTGATCTGCTGATAAATGCGGCGCTCAGAGGCTCGGATGGAGCGGACACGTTCCAGCAATTCGCGGAAATAGTCTTTACCGAAAAAGCGCCCGTTTTTCAGCCTTTCATCATCCATGGCAAAGCCTTTGGTGATGTATTCCTTCAGCAACTGTGTTGCCCAGATGCGGAACTGGGTCGCTTTTGAGGAGTTTACCCGGTAGCCGACGGAAATAATGGCATCCAGATTGTAAAACCGGGTTTTTTGCGCCTGGGTTTTCCCTTCAATAGCACCGTGTTGGGTGGTTGTTTCCAAAATGGAAACAACCACTTTTTCCTGCAATTCACCGGACTCAAAAATGTTTTTCAGGTGCTTAGAAATGGCCGGAACACCGACACCAAATAACTCAGCAATACGCTTTTGTGTCAACCAAATGGTCTCGTCGTGCAATATGCACTCCACCTTCACAGCTCCATCGGGTGCAGTATAAAGGAAAAAATCAGTCAACTCGTCTTTTGTAGTCAATCGACGTTCGTCTGTATTTTCCGTGGTTCCTCCTAATTTTTGTCCATCCATGTTCATCTGTGGTTTCTTTCTTTCGTGCTTTTTGTGTCTTTCGTGGTTACTCATTCGCCCTTCTCCCACATTTTCTTATGGAACTCCTCTTCGATGAGGCGGACTTTCCAGTTCTCATCATCCTTTCTCAAGTTGGGCAGGTTGTTGGAACCGTTGACATAGATGGTGTCATATTCAAAATCACGGGTCGAAATGCGATAATTTTGAAACCACTCATCAAACATCAGGTTGTCTTCTTCCAGATTGCCGGTGAGCTTGCGCCACACGATCAAAATCTTTTCTTTTTGCCCGTTGTTGGGATTCATGGGATCGGCAGGCACCCATCCCTCTAATTTCCGGAACCACCATTTGCCATCTTCCGATGCCTGAATTTTTCCATCCACCACCAGTTTGGTGTTCTGGTCTTCGGGTAGTTTCGGGTCGGGTTTGCGGGTAAAGCTGGCGGTAAAGGTCTGCGGGGCTGCCATGTTTTCAAGGCGCAGGCCGAGCAGGTAATTAAAGGTTTCAATCAGGTCAATATTTTTCGTGACCTGTTCGTCACTTCCGGGCTTCTTCACCTTCAGGGAGTAGGCGGTCGGATCGGCAAAATCATCAATATTCAGAAGCGACTGGCTACCACGGGTTTCTACGTCCAAAAAATAGCGGAGCATATAGTCTTCTTTCAGAGATTTGTTACTCTCGATGGTTTTATTACGAACAG
>JAVERV010000049.1:0-29804 GCA_034006945.1 Desulfobacterium sp.
GGAGAGGCCATGTCTCCTCCCCTGATCGAACAGGTCAAGAAAAAGATCAACCCCCAGAAGAGTGCCTTGGTGGACGCCCCTCCGGGCACCTCATGCCCGGCCATAGCAGCTCTGAGGGACTCGGATTTTGCCCTTCTGGCAGCAGAGCCCTCCCCCTTTGGGTTGAACGATCTTGCCATTACCGTGGAGGCCCTTAGAATCCTCAAGGTTCCCATGGGAATTGTGATCAGCAGGGATGACGGAGAGTCCCGCATCGTTGACGAATATGCAGCCAGGGAGAATATCGAAATCCTGGGAAGGATACCCTTCACCAGGGAGGCTGCGGCCGTCTGTTCCAAGGGGCTGCTCCTCAGGGACGAGATCCCTGAAATGAAATCCCTTTTTGCACAATTATACTCGACCGTGATGGAAAAGGCGGAAAAGGAAAAGGGGGGAGCAAATAGATGAAAGAACTAACCATAATCAGCGGCAAGGGCGGAACCGGAAAAACCAGCGTTACTGCGTCCTTTGCAACCCTTGCACCCAACCGGGTTGTGGTTGATGCCGACGTGGATGCGGCCAACCTGTACCTCACCCTTGCCCACAAAACCATCCACAGTGAAAACTTTATTGGCGGCAGCCTTGCCGAAATAGATCCTGCCCTTTGCACCCAATGCGGAGATTGCAGGGAACGCTGCCAGTTTGGAGCTATTTCAGAAGAGTTTGTCGTCGATCCAATTGCCTGCGAAGGATGCGGAGTTTGTGTCCACTTCTGCCCGGTCGATGCCATCTCGTTTGAACGCCAGGTCTGCGGAGAAAAATTCCTGTCTGAAACCGACAACGGCCCCATGATCCACGCACGCCTTGGAATTGCCCAGGAGAATTCAGGACTTCTGGTGAGCGCCCTTCGCCAGCAGGCACGACAGATAGCCAAGGAAAAAAATATCCCCCTTATCATAGTTGACGGCCCTCCGGGAATCGGATGTCCGGTGATAGCATCCATCACCAATGCCGATGCCCTTCTAATCGTAACAGAACCATCCATGTCCGGCATGCACGACATGGAAAGGGTAAAGAGTCTTGCGGATCAGATGAGGGTTCCGACCTATCTATGCATCAACAAATCAGACCTGAACCAGGAAAAAACCGATGAAATGAAGGCGTTTGCCCTTGAGCAAAACATCAAGTTTGCAGGAGAGATCCCCTTTGACAAGGATGTCACCGCCTCCATGAATGCAAACAAAAGCCTTGTGGAATTTTCCCAGGGGCCTGCAGCCCAGGCCATGAGAAAAGTGTGGCAAAATGTTTCAAAATATATAAATGAAACCATGGACAAATTAACATAAAAGAGGAATAATAATGAAAATAGCAGTCTCATCATCAGGAACAACCCTGGAATCAGACATTGACCCGAGATTCGGCAGGGCACAGAACTTCCTACTCATTGACACGGAGACCATGGCCTTTGAGGTAAAGGAAAACACCCAGAACCTGGACCTTCCCCAGGGTGCGGGTATTCAGGCTGGAAAAACCGTGGCAGATCTTGGCGTTAAAGCCGTCATAACCGGAAATTGCGGACCAAAGGCCTTTAACATACTTGAGGCTGCCGAAGTCAAGGTAATCACCGGCATCAGCGGCACGGTCAAGGATGCCGTTGAAAAATTTAAAACCGGCGATCTGGCCTATGCCGGAGGTCCCAACGTAGAAGGCCACTGGGTATAAAAAGAAACATTCAAAACAAAGAAAGGATTTTTAAAAATGAAATTTGCAATCCCCATGGCAATGGGAAAATTAACAGCTCACTTTGGTCACTGCAAAGAGTTCGGCTTTGTCACAGTTGAAAACAATAAAATAACCGGAACCGAGATTCTTGAGCCACCGCCCCATGAGCCCGGTGTTCTGCCCAAGTGGCTCCACGACCACGGGATCAACGTTGTGCTTGCAGGCGGCATGGGCCACAAGGCCCAGGAGCTGTTTACCGCAGCCGGTATCGAGGTAATCACCGGAGCACCCTCTGAAACACCCGAGGTGCTTGTACAGCAGTATCTTGATAAAAACATGGTCACGGGCGAGAATGTGTGCGGGCATGATCCCGGATCTCCCTGCAACCATTAGAGAATATTCGGCCAGCACCTCATATTCAGTAGTCAGTAGTGAGTAGGCAGTAGGTTGGGCCTGCTCACACAAGATTAGTTTGCTACGCATGCCCAAATAGGCGAATATAAGGCACTGCCCAAACATTTTGGCTTAACCCTAACTTCATACACCTGCCATAATTGATTCGTATAGGGAGTCAGGCTTTTGTTCTTGTACTTTTGACAACACGCTTTAACCCGATTGTCAAATTTTTTACCCTGTAATCGGTAGTCAGCAGTCGGGGGCCTGCTGACTACTGACTACTGTTTACGCCCCTTGGCCAGCACCTGCTCCGCCGCAATGGTGATAGGCTCTAAACTCGGCTCAGACGAACAATCCGGGTTTCCCGCACACATCAGATAAACAAGATCCGAAGCTGTTTTTTTGCCTGTAATAAGGGCGTTGACCGTATCAATTTCCTTGACGGCAGACCCGCTATCACTTACGATCTGACCTCCGATCAACCTCTGCTCTTTTTTTTCAAAAACAAGCTTTAATCGCAAGGGTTTCACCCCGGGTATCATGCCGTGCTTGCTCCTTGAATCCACCGTGGCGCATACAGTCTCAATCTTGTTGATTGCGGCCTCTGCCTCAGTCAATCCGGTTGCGGCAACATACTTGTCACCAAGGCGTGTGGCGCTGTTGCCAAGAAGACCTGGAAAGGGGATGTTAAAACCTGCAAGGCGTTTTGCTATGGCCCTGCCCTGAATGACGGCAGGTCCCCTCAGCTGAATGGGAGTTGGATTGCCGGTTATGAAGTGATGGTTTTCAATGCAGTCACCCCCTGCAAACACATGGGGATCTGATGTTTCAAACAGCGGATTGACCTTGATGCCGAATTTACCCATTTCAAGATCCATGGCCTTTGCAAGGCTTAAATCCGGGGTGGAACCAACGTTCATGAATACCATGTCCGCCCCAAGGCTCTCTCCTGAGGCAAGCTTGACTCCAATCACCTTGCCCTCCTCCCCCGAGATGGAGGCCACCTGCTGACCAAGGCGCATGGATATCCCTATCTCCTCAAGATATTCTGTAACGGGTTTTGCCATATCAGAATCGAGCATCACCCCCAGGGGCTGCTCTAAAAGCTCGACCACCGTCACCTCATAGGCCCCCGGTGCGGATTCAACAAGCAGGGTGGCAATCTCAAGGTTGATGAAACCTGCCCCGACAAACACTATTTTAATTGGTTTTTCCCCGGCAATATACTCCCGAATGCCTTCGGCATCGGCCAGGGTTCTAAGGGTAAAGAGTCCCTTTAAATCGTTGCCGGGAATTGGCAGGACAAAGGGTTTTGAGCCGGTGGACACCACGAGTTTGTCGTAGGAAATCTCTCTTCCCTCAGCTGTTTTTACCATTTTCGATTGTCGATCAACTGACTCCACCCTGTCCAGAACCAGCTCGATGTTGTTGTTTAAAAACATGGTGTCTGGATTTACAATGGATTCGCCTGTGGCCAGACCGGCCACAACATGGGGAAGGGCTCAACGGACAATGAAACGATCCTCCTCCCTTATCACCGTGATATCAATTTCAGGCATCAACTTTCTTGAAAGCATGGCCGCAGGTCCACCTACGCCCCCACATCCGATAATGACAAGCCGTTCTCCCTTTTCCATTCCAAACCTCCCTGTGGTTTTTATTTCTAACGTTAAGAAAACAAGCCGGACTCTTTACAGATACAGATACAGATACAGATACTTTTTTGTATTAAGTCCCTCCCATTTCGTCAAGGAGAAGTTATGAGATATGGCAAATAACCCCCATTCCCCTGAATATCTTCAACGATCCTTAGTCTTTTTTTATATGCAAAAGAAGGTATTGGGTACTGGGTGTTGGGTGTTGAGTTTTGACAACAAATTTAATCATCGAGTAAAAATATCCGAAAGAGGCTTGGGAAGAAAAACCGTCCCACAGATTGACAGTCAAAGTGGAAAGGGTTAGGTATAATAGATATGAATGCTTACTATCGACAATCAAATTTTCATTAAAAACACCCATAAAGAACAGCATCCAGGAGATATTATGAAGATCAGAAAAGCGGTATTCCCCGTTGCAGGGCTTGGCACACGATTTTTGCCAGCCACCAAGGCCATGGCCAAGGAGATGCTCCCGGTTGTGGACAAGCCCATCATTCAATATGCCGTGGAAGAGGCCCTCAATGCGGGCATTGAACAGATCATATTTGTCACGGGCCGGGGAAAAAGAGCTCTGGAGGACCACTTTGACCACTCCTACGAGCTTGAGAGAGCGCTCAAGCACAAGGAAAAAAATGAGCTTCTCAAACAGATCGAAGCCCTGGTGCCCGAGACGGGAACCATCATCTACACCCGCCAGCACGAGGCCCTGGGGCTCGGCCATGCCATCTGGTGCGCAAGGGACATCGTGGGAGACGAGCCTTTTGCTGTACTCCTTGCCGATGACATGATCCAGTCAAAACAACCGGTGCTGTCCCAGATGATTGAGCGGTTTGACAGGCTCAGGGCATCTGTTGTTGCGGTGATGGAGGTGGAGAAGGATCAGACCGATAAGTACGGGATACTGGATGGCGAAGCCATTGAGGACAATCTCTTTAGGATACGGGCGATGATCGAGAAACCGGCTCCAGAAGAGGCCCCGTCAAACCTTGCCATCATCGGACGCTACATACTTACCCCTAAGATTTTTCATTTTCTAGGGAAGAAACAGACAGGGGCAGGCGGTGAAATCCAACTCACCGATGCCATGGCGAGCCTTCTTAAAACCCAACCCATCTTTGGCTACAAGTTTGAGGGAACCCGGTTTGACTGCGGAGACAAGGCAGGCTTTCAAATGGCAAACATCGCCTTTGCCATGGAGCGCCCTGAAATCCGGACGAAACTTCTCGCCTTTATAGAAAAAATATGCCTGAACCAGGACGACAGATAAAAACAGCTGTTATTGTCTGTAAAGATCGTAAAAATTCATCACCTTTGTGACATAGCGCCGGGTCTCGTTGAACGGGGGCACATTGTTGTACCGGTCAACGGCATTGGGCCCGGCATTATAGGCGGCCAGCACCATGGGAAGTTTTCCATCGTACCTTGCCATGAGCCGCTTTAAGTAGCGGGTGCCGCCCATGATGTTCTGTTCCGGATCAAAGGGATCTGCCACCATGAGGTCTTTGTAGTTGGCCGGCATGATCTGCATAAGGCCGGTGGCCCCTTTTTTAGAAACAGCGTCCGGGTCAAAATCAGACTCTGCCTTGATCACGGCCCTTACAAGGGAGGGGTCCACCTTAAAAAGGGTTGCGGCCCGCTGGATTTCCGGATGAAATTTATAGGAGTTTTTGATTTTTGCCTTTGGCCGCTCGCGAATGTAAAGCTTGTAGTCAGAGGATGTTGGAACATTTGTAAAATGAACAATGCCATCCTGGTCAACGTACATGTAGATGTCTGCCACGGCAACGGTTGCAGTTAAAAGGAGAGCCAACATCACAAGGGTCTTGAATCCCATAATCCTCACCAATATGCAGTTCTATCCTATATTTATTCCCTGAATGTTTTCATCACAAATTTTGCCGGAAAAAGAGGCTTTGAAAGGTAAGGTACAACATTTGTCTTAAAGGTGCTCACAAATTTTTCAAACTCAGCTTTTCGTTCATCTGTCATGATGAAATTTCTTTCCGCCCGGTGTTTGAAAGTTACACGATCGCCCACCTTTTGATGGAGAGCTTCAAACGTAACCTCCCCAAGGATCTCGGGGGAAAAAAGATCCGGTTTCACGGTAATCTCCACCGTTGCCTCCATTATCACCTGAAAGGCATCCGCACCTATCCTCCGGGAAAGATCCTTGATAAAAAGTGTCTGGCCGTTTTCAAGCTTGATCTGCTGAACGGCTGCCTGGTCTTTCGCCTCATCTTTTATCGGGTCGACTGTCTTATCTTTTGCCCTATCTTCTATATGGTCCATTGTCTACATCTCTCCTGAAGCTGGTTCAACCATTGAAAATCATTGAAAGAGATCCAGCTGTTTGTCACAGGGTTTCTTGCTGCTGCCCTGAAATCGATTCTGGTTATGTTCTTTGAGTGCCGCTTCAATGTCCTGAAGAAACACCGAAGGTCCGGTCTCTTTTATGGTGCCGAATATCCTTCTTTTTCTGGCGTATGTCAAACAGAGAATATCCCTGGCCCGGGTCATGGCCACATAAAAGAGCCGCCGTTCTTCGGCAATGTTGTCAGACTCCCCTCCCGGCAGGGCAAAGGGGATCAATCCCGGTTCGCACCCCGTAACAAAAACCACCGGGAATTCGAGCCCCTTTGCTGCGTGCATGGTCATGAGTGTCACCTTTTCAGCACCGGGCCAGAGGCTGTCACCGTCATTGTCAAGGCTGAGGCCGTCAAGCAGGCAGAAGATATCATTGTTATTTTTTTTTGCGTCACCAAAAAGCCGGTCGTATATCCTGCAGCTGTTCTCATCCGATTGAATCAGAGTATAGATATCGGTGCTGCGGGTCAGAAGATCAAGAGCTTCACAGGCGCTCAGCCCCTGGATAATTTCACCGAGTTCTGTTATCGTTTCGGCTGCCCTTGAAAGATTTTCTGCTATATTTTTCCGAACACCACCAATGTTTTTTAACTTAAGGGATTCTACAGCTCCGGCCGGGGAAAGATCAAAATCCCGACACCATTGATCCAGCTTCGCTCTTGTCCCCTTGCCCGCTCCTGCCTTTAGAAGGTCCAACACCACGAAAAGCTCCTGAAGGGTGGCCCCGCCCTTCAGGAGCTTTAAAAGTGATATTAATTCGCCGATACCCGGATGGATCAAAAGCGATTCCTTGTCCGCCATCTGAAAGGGAATTCCGGCCCGTTGAAACTGATCCGCAAAAATCTTTCCCTGGCGGCGGGTGCGATAGAGCACGGCAAAATCGGCAAATGAAAACTCACGTTCCTGAGTGGAATCAACCTTATCCGCATCCATGGAAAAGAGAGAGAGGCCGCCGATAAGGGTTTCGATCCTCTTACCCACGACAACGGCCTCGGCCCTGTCAGAGGCGGCCTCCAGGATAACAAGGCGTTTCTTGCCCCTGATATCTGAAAAAACCTTATTTTTCAGGGCTCCATTCTCGTTGTTTCCATGGGTAATAAGCTGAAACGACGCCTTAAGGATGGCTTCTGTGGAACGATAGTTTCGCTTTAGAACAATTTTTTCCGCACCAGGATAATCTGTTTGGAACTGATGGAAATACCGGTTGTCCGACCCCCTGAACCCATAGATGGACTGGTCTGGATCACCGATCACGACAAGACCCCTGCCGGCTGCCGTCATATTATCTTCCATCGGGCCTGACGTACTACCTGTTTTTTTGTCTGCCATCAGCTTGACCAGGAGGTACTGGCCTTTATTTACATCCTGGTATTCATCCACAAGGATATGGGTGAACCGGTTCCTGATCGTTTTAGCAAGGGCTGCATCTGTGTTGAAAAGGGTCACCACCATGGAGATAAGATCGTCAAAATCAACCAGATCCAGGGTTGCAAGTCGTCGCTGATAGGTCTGCCAAACCATGGCAACAAGGCTGAGATTCTCCTTGCCAAGATCAGCAGGGAGAACGGCCCTGAGATCATCCTCCGGCCCAAGGCAGTGCTGCTTTGCCATGGAGATGGTCCGGTCCGCCAGGGCGAACAACCCGGGGCGCAGGGAGGCATCGATACCTGCATGGACAACGGCCTGACCGAGCATCTCTCTCCTCTCCCCATCATCCACGATAAACCCCTTAAACCCCGTGTACTCCCTGAGCACCATCAGGCAGAACCTGTGAAAGGTTCCGGCCCAGACAGTGCCCTCCCGGCCGGGCAAAAGGGTATTGAGCCTCTCCTGCATCTCGCCTGCGGCCCTGTTGGTAAAGGTGAGGGCCAGGATGGTTCCGGGGTCCACCCCCTGCTCCCGTATTAACCAGGCGATCCTTGCGGTCAGGGTTCTTGTCTTGCCGGTTCCAGGACCTGCTTCGATGAGAAGGGGATGACCAAGCCCCCTTAATGCAAGACGCTGTTCTCTGTTCAGGGAATAGACAATATCCATTGTCCCGTCCCTGACGGGCCCGGCCATTGGTTCATGGTCGGCTCCGGTCAGGCTGACGCCTTTAAGTTGCTCTTTTACTTCAAGGAGGAGTGGTTTCTTATGAGCTTCAGGATTTTCAAGCGTTTCCACTTTTTTAAAGGAACCCGATCTTTTACCCGGGGCAGGTTTCTTTTTTTTGACAGTTTTCAAGGCAGATTTTAGCGACGAGCCAGGGTCCGGGCCAAACATTTCCACCTCCCCCCTGAGCCTTTGCTTTTCCTCCGACTCAAAGATCTTGACCCGGCCATACTCACCGTCAAACCCCGGCGAGATTGATACCTGACCCTCCCTCATCCTGATGACAGCCTCTTTGAGAAGTGGAATGCCCGCCGCCTCGATCTCGGACACCGGCATGGTTAAGAGGATATCAAGCTCAGGCCCCAGGCGTTTCAAGGCAAGGTCATAGTGGGTGCCCACCTTTTTGCTTTTTGGGCCCACATCAAAAATCTCTGAGAGGATGCCGGCAAGGGGGATGATGCTTTCAAAGGGACGGCGATTGCCTGGATTGTAGCCCGGGGGCCTTTCCGCGAGCTCATGAACACGGTAGAGAACGCCCAGGGTCAGGGGTTTTTTACATTCGGGACAGATCCCCCCCATGGCTGCAGTCTGACCGGGTTCCAGGCAGACATTGCACTTTCTGTGGCCGTCATGGTGGTATTTGCCCTCTTCCGGGAACATGTCAATGGTGCCCACAAAGGTATCATCCTGTTGGGCGAGGGCTCTTTTCACCCCGGTGAACGAAAAATCCGATTTAAATCTGGAGGCGTTCCTGCCAAGATACATTGGCGAATGGGCGTCCGAATTTGAAATCAGGGTTATGGAATCAAGATCCTTGATCCTCCAGTTCATGGGAGGATCGGAAGAAAGGCCGGTTTCAACGGCAAAGATATGGCTTGAAAGATCCCTGAAACACTCCTCGATGGAGTCAAACCCGGATTTTGATCCGAGCATGGAAAACCAGGGGGTCCAGATATGGGCCGGAATCAAAAACGATTCATCCGAGGTATCGAGGACAATCTCTAAAAGCCGTCGGGCATCAAGACCAAGAATGGGTCGGCCGTCTGATTTCAGGTTGCCGATTCTGTCAAGGGCTGCATTGAACGCCTCAACCGTTTCAAGGTCCGGCAGGTAAACAAGGTTGTGGTTTTTCCTTACCCTTCCGTCACGCTTGTAGATGCTGCTGATCTCACACTGGAGAATGAACCTGACCTCGCCCCTGCACGATTCTGGAACAAATTGATCAAGCTCTGCCGCAATGCTCGGTTTAAGACGATAGAGGCCCGGCTCACAGGGTTCAAGCTTTTCTCCAAGCTCGGAAAACCAGCCGGGATGGGTAAAATCGCCGGTTCCCACGAGGGTCACCCCCTTGAGCTGGGCCGCCTGGTAGAGGTGCTCAAGATCAAGGTTTTTGGCGGTTGCCCTTGAAAAATGGGAATGAAGGTGAAGATCTGCTATAAATTCCATGGAAACCAACGGTAAAATAGGTTAAGGTTAATGATTGGACAGCAAAGGGATATACGGTACACTAATTTTCATTCTTTTTAAAGGGGGGTTGCAGAAAAGCCATGGAAAAGAACGAACTTAAGGCGGGCGTTGCCCGTATGGGCGAACGCCTGAACGGAAAAATCGAGATAACCCTTGCCCTTACGGGCAGACAGGATGACCGAATGTTCATCGATTTTTGCCTTGGCCTGAAATCTCTGCTGCCCGATGTAAGCGTGGTCAAAAAAATGAACGGAGACAGGACACTGCCCGGGATCCTGCTCAGATCCAACATTATCTACTCGGCCATCCCCCAGGCAGGAGCCATCGACCCCTTTCTTGAAACTCTGGCCCTGGTAAACGAACCAGTCCCCCTTCTGCCCCAGGCCCTGCATGAGAATCTAACCCGGATAAACATTCCCACCAGCCTGACCCTCTACACTGCGGTTCACTGCCCCCACTGCCCCGGCATGGTGAGGGCCATGGCACCCCTTGCTGCCGCCTGTAAAAACATCTTCCTCACCGTCATCGACGGCACCCTTTTCCCTGAAACAGCGGCAGAGGACCAGGTGATGTCGGTCCCCTGCCTCATCCTCGGCAAAGAGATGCGATGGACGGGCAATGTTACACCCTCCGAGGTGGTTGACATGATCGTCAATCAGGACCCTTCGAAGTTGAGTGCATCTTCCCTTAAAACCATTCTTGAGGATGGCAAAGCCTCGTGGATATCGTCAAAAATGACCGAAGCCCAGGCTATCTTTCCGGCATTTATCGAACTTCTAATCCACCCCACCTGGTCTGTCCGCCTCGGTGCCATGGTGGTTCTGGAGGAGATGGCTGAAACCGCACCGGAACTCGCAGCCCAGATCACCGCCCCCCTGTGGGAGACCTTTGACAGGGCAGACACAACTTTAAAGGGAGACATTCTATACGCCCTTGGACAGGCAGGCGACCAAAAAATAGAAGAAAAAATCCGGGAGGTTATACCCTCCCTTGGAGACGGGGATCTAAAGGAGGCGGCCATAGACGCCATCGAGGCATTGGCGTCACGTTCCTAGGGCCGCCACAATTTAACCAGTACAAACAAAAATGATAGGGAGAACCCTTTATTTTCAGAGGAGCTCCGGAGCTATAAAGAAAATGGACGTAAGAAGCTGTGTGGACAATGACGGTCATTTTATCGTGGGAATCCATGATCCCAAGTTCAAGGTCGTAAACCTGAGGGAAAACGACCTTGTTCGGCCAATTGGAACTCTGCCAGACGGCACCCCAGTGGACAACCGGGTCAACTTTCCACGGGGGGACGTTACGGCCCTGGCCGCCGACCGGATCTATGAGATCATGAACGCCTTTCCCTTCAGGGGAGTCTCGTACATAAACACAAGGTGGGCCGATGCTGCGGCAACCGCCCCTGAAAGCATCGGTCTTGACCGAAAAAAAGAGGTGTCGTTCCTCTCCACACTTCATCGCTGGTTTGCCGATAACGAAATCAAGGACAAGGACCCCAGGAGCCTGCTCTCTGCCATGCCCGAATCCATGCTTCTGGCCCTGGCCGATGTTTCCACTGATCCAGACGAACTTGTCTGCCTTGCCCGACGATGTTGCTCTTTTGTCTTCAGCCATGACGGAACCACCCCGACGGGTCTTGAGTTCAGGCAAACCCCAGCCGGACGGCCAAGACCCTCAATCAAAAACCCTGCCCTGTTTGACATCATTGCCAACAATCCCTGCCTGCCCGACGATTATAAACGGGCCATGGTGCTCACCCCGGGCATCCAGGGCACAAGTGAAATCATGGGCGAATGGAAGAAGCCGATTCAATACCAGCACCAGGAAAACGATCAGGAGAACAATCAGGATAGTCATATATTCGAATACCTTCGAACCAACTCCTACATCCCCTGGGGGCACTTTGCAGCAAACACGGCGGATGACACGGTTCGATATAAAATAAAAGACCTGACCCCGACCGACATGGAGGGAATGCGCCATCTCTACTACCGGCGGATCTATACCATGGTGGCCGAACAGCTTGACATTGAAATTCCAGGCCCAGGGCGGCAAATTTCAAGACAGGAGCTTGAGGCACTTAGGGTCGCCATCGTGGATCACCTTGAACGTAACAAGACCAGACTCGACTTTAACGGTAGTCTGTGGGGCTGGAACTTTGGATTCGGATTTGCCCAGTCAGGATACAGGCTCCACGCCTCCCATCAGCAGATTCACCAGCAGTATGCCATGATTCCTGCATCGGTTCCTTCATATAGCCCTGCATCAGACCCGACATCAAACATGGACGACAGGGGCAGATCCTTTGCCTCTTTTGCCTGCGGAGATATGGTGGCCGAATTTATCCGTCGCTACAGACAGGAGACGGGGGGGAAATTTTTCCACAATTATCTCAAGGCTGTCCAAGGCAACACCAGAACCGATGGAAACCCCTCTGGTCCTTCATCCCTGATCGTTCATGAGGATGAGAACGTCATTGTCTTTGTACCCAAGGCCCAAACCTCCCAATGGGAACTCCAGCTGATCTCAAAACAACCCTGTGGTAACATCCTCGAGGCGGACACGGCCCTGCGCACCTCCCTTGACCAGGGCATACTCACGGCTCTCCGGGCCCTGGAATCCCTGGGGGCAAGAATGGTCACCAACATTGAATATTCAAAACGGTTTGACGACCAAAACCGGGATCAGCACCTTGTCTATTCGTTTCTGCCCCGGCTTCCCCATTCCCCCGGGGCTTTCAGCGAGGCCCAGCAACGGTGGATCATCGGCCATTTTCCAGAGGATTTTGCCCTGGCCTGCCGCTTGCGGCTTAAAAAGTTCAAGGGAACTTCAAAAGGATAATCTACGCATCCTGCTTCCCCTTTTGCCCACTCTCCAGGTTGTGACAACAGGCACCTAGCTAAGACCGCAGATAAAATATCTTTCAGCTGTCAGGGTAACCGGTTGAACACAATCTGCTCAACGGTTTCAAAGGTGGCCATGCCTTTGTTGATCATGGGCGCAATGGCCCGGGTAAAAGCCTGGATCTTCTCATCCGTGTCAACGATTTCGATCACCACGGGAAGGTCGTCGGACAGGCGCAGCACCTTAAAGGTTCGGATCTTGCCCTGAGCCGCATACCCAAGGAGTCCCCTGAGCACGGTCACACCTGCCATACCCATGGTTCTTGCCTTTTTTGCAATGGCCTCATACAAAAGCTTTTTACCGTATTTCTGATCTTCGCCGATGAAGATTCGCATGAGACATGCCTTTGTTGACGTTTCCATAAACAACACCTGCCTTAAATTAAACGAGCCAGGACGATTCCAGCCGCAAGCGCACCAAAACCAAAACCATTCTGAAGAAAGAAATTGACCATGGCATAGGCCCACTCTGATGAGCGGACCAGCATGCCCGTCTCTAGGATAAATGCGGAAAAGGTGGTAAAGGCCCCCATGAAACCCACCAGCACACAGGTTCTTACCTCGCCGGATACGGCCCAGCGGGTTTCAAACAGAGTCCAGAGGAAACCTGCGACAAAACAGCCGATAATATTGACCGCCAACGTGCCAAACGGGAAAAACGAAGAATTATACTGCTCAACCAACCCTGCAAGACCATACCGGGCAAGGGTTCCCAGGGCGCCTGCCAGGGCGATAAAAACAAACTTATACTCCATATTCATACTCCATGGGGAGATCTCCTTTCCATGTTTTTTTAAGCGTTCACAAGGGTTAAGTCAAGGCAATTTCCCGGGGGGCAGGTTTGACATTATTCTTATTTAATGGAATAATATTTTTCATATTCCCCCAATCAGCCCTTTCTGGCAAGGAGGTTTCCATGGAAATACAACATCGATCCATTAACAAAATGATTGAAGAACAGGTAAAAAAATGGCAGTATGCCAACGATGACAAAATCCGGAAAAGACTGCACCGATAACCGTGGGAACCAGAATCAAGGAAGGCTGGAAGTTGGGGCCATCGAAGCGGTCGTACACAATAAGGATGACAAGTGATATTACATGACACCATCTATGAGTGGGACGGTAGAAGCAGTGACGGTGAAAAACCAGTGGCCTGGTGGCCGGGTGCCTATCGGATACGAATCGTTGATTTAACGGCGGGACGACCCGGGATGATCCATCTCAAATCCCGGGCCGTGATCTGCCGAAACCGCGACAAGGGGACTTCGATTCGAAATTGTATTGAAAACTTTGCCAGAAAGGTATCCCAGAAGTATGATCTGGAGATAGACCGGGTGCTCTGGGTTGAAATCGGTCAAAAGGACCCGAGGGACGTTCAGATCGCCACCCTGAAAAAGGTTTCACCCATGGGGGGAAAAGACCTTTACTCGGCATCCTGGCGTCCGGCCCGGCCCAATGAGTTTAAACTCCTCGATCCTTTCCTGGTTGATTTCACGGACGAACTACCCCCGGCTCCCCCACAGGTTTCAGGACATTGACCAGGCTGAGCCAGCCGATTCTATTGAGCAATAAAAAAGGAAAACCTTCATGAAATTTTTTGGCAAAACCATCGTTGTTATGATGAGTCTTTTTTTCATCTTACCCCTGGCCCAGGCAGATGCCAGCCTTAAAGACCTGTTAAAAACAGTATTCAACCAATAGCATAAGGAGTTTTTTCCATGGGCAAAATTTTAAAATGGCTCTTAATCCTATTCGGCACCTTTGCAGGCCTTATCATCCTTGCAATTCTCCTAATCCCGCTGTTTGTGGATGTAAACAGCTACAAACAGCAAATCGAACAACAGGTTACCAGAACCACTGGAAGATCTTTTGTTCTAGGCGGCGAAATTGACCTTTCAATCTTCCCCTGGGTGGGCATATCCCTGTCCGACCTCACCCTGGGAAGTCCAGAGGGGTTTGACCAGCGAACCTTTATAACAGTAAAAGAGTTTGAAGTAAGGGTAAAGGTACTGCCCCTTCTTTCAAAAAACGTCCAGGTAAAAAAATTCGTGGTGGATAGCCCTGAAATATTTCTTGTAAAGGACAAAACCGGAGCTACGAACTGGGACATGGGCGGAACACAGGCTTCCACCCCGCCAAAGAAACCGGAAGACAAGAGCGCTTCTGCAGGAGAGCAGGCCATTGGCGATTTACCCATCAAGGCGCTGTTTGTGGACGAATTTGCCATCCACAAGGGCCTTGTCCACTACAGCGACCTTGGCCTCAAGGTTAAAAAAGAGATTTCCGACATCTCCCTGACCCTTGGCAATCTAACCCTTGAAGAGCAGATAAAAGTTGCCTTTTCCGCCGTGGCAGAGGGCCATCCAATAGCCCTTGACGGTACTGTGGGGCCAATCGGGCGAAAACCAGGAACGGGAACAATCCCCCTTGATCTTACCCTTAAGGCCTTGAACGAAATCACCATGACGCTCGCAGGTGAGGTTGTAGACCCCATAACAACCCCTGGATTTAATCTGGACATTGCCCTTGCCTCCTTTTCCCCGAAAAAACTCCTGGAGGCCCTTGGGGTTTCTCAACCCATGACCACGGCCGACCCCAAAGCTATGGAAAGTCTAAAGCTCAACCTGACCCTCAAAGGAGACCCTGAGAACATTACCGTTTCAAACGGTATCCTGGTCCTGGACGACTCGACCCTGACATTCACGGCCAGGGCAGGAGATTTTTCAAAGCCGGACATCGGCTTTGACATGGCCCTTGACAGCATTGATATAGATCGATACCTTCCGCCGAAACAGGAGCCCGTAAAGCCCTCTGAAAAGGCTCAACTCCCTTCCCAACCGACACAACCAGCGGGAAAGGCTCCGTCCAAAATCGACTACACCCCGTTGCGGACCCTGGCCATTGACGGTACCCTTAGAATCGGCACCCTTGTTGCAGAACGGGCAAAGCTCCAGGAGATTGAAGTAAAGGTAACCGGCAAGAACGGGCGCTTCAGCCTTGACCCCCTATCCCTTGATCTCTACGGGGGAACCCTTGTCTCCAGGGCAGACCTTAATGTAACAACAGACACACCAGCGATAAGTTTTGCCGTTGACGCAGAAAAAATCGCATCCGGCCTCCTGCTCGCAGACCTGCTTGAAAAAAAGATCATCCAGGGTCAGCTTGACTCAACCGTCAGACTCGCCTTTGCCGGGGATACACCAACCGCGATCAAAAAAAGCTTAAACGGCGGGGGAAACCTCACATTCACGGACGGTGCAATTATCGGAATCGACATCCCCGGGATGGTGAGAAACGTCAAGGCAAGCTTTGGAGTCGGGGAAAGAACTGCCACCCCGCCCAGCACAGACTTTGCAGAGTTAAAGGTTCCCTTTACCATCACCAACGGTCTTGTGAGCACCCCGAACACGACCCTTAATTCCCCCCTTCTCCGAATCATGGCAAAGGGAACCGCCGATCTTGTGGCAGAGAATATTGACATGCGGGTGGAACCCAAGTTTGTCTCCACCCTCAAGGGACAGGGGGATACAGAAGAACGTTCAGGCCTCATGATCCCGATCCTGGTCACGGGTACCTTTGATCAGCCAAAATTCCGCCCGGATCTTACATCCATGGTCAAAGAGATTGTTCCGGACAGGGAGGCCCTTGAATCCATGGTAAAGGATGGAAAGATCGACAAAGATGCTGTTAAAAAGAAAGGAGAGGAGATCAAGCAGCTCTTTAAGGGGTTTGCGCCGTTAAGTAAGCCCGGCACAGAGTAAAGCACTCCCTCGCTATTCAGGAATTGCGCCAGATCAGAAGGCTCTCACGCAGGGGAAACGGACCAAAGCAGAATCGGCCCGTTTCCGTCTGGTCGAGCCATTTGCGTTTAATCTTCAAATTGGGGCTGCGACCGTCGGTTGAATCAAGCAGCTTTACGTTCCCCCCCATCCTGCGTACAGAAACCCGCCGGTAGGAGTCAAAGCAGTAGACCCACTCATCATCAACTGCCACGACCATGATATAATGTTCCTCCCGGGGGGTAAGCAGCATATTGCACAGGGCCACCCCTCCCTCTCCCAGACAGGCCATGATCCGGTCGTCCTCCCCAAGGGAAACCTCTTGTTTTTCAAGAAACTGGGTCTGAACTGAAAATTTTTTCATTTTGTAGGAGCTCAGCCAGTGGCCCAGAAGCCGAACCGCATGCCTGCTGGTTCCACCGATACCAAAACGGGCATCCCTGCTGACCGTATCCAGACAGTAGAGATAAATGTGGTGGATGACCATGGGGGGAATCTCTTTTCTCTGGAACAGATAGCTCACGCCATTGATAAGTGCTGTGGGAACACAGTCATACTCTGACACCTGGTAGTGGAACGGTATAAACATCGATATTTTCCATGGGTTGATCTGCGGGCCTTATTTTTACATTGCTGATTTTACCGTATTCTTACTTTCCACGCAAGTTTGAATAGATGCTGTCGACCGTGGTTGTTCAAGGTCGGTTGAATCCGGGCCCTCCAGGGTGCAATCCCCCCTTGAAGAACACCCCCCGCAACCTGCACAACATCCACAA
This sequence comes from Desulfobacterium sp., assembly GCA_034006945.1. GTDB lineage: Bacteria > Desulfobacterota > Desulfobacteria > Desulfobacterales > Desulfobacteraceae > Desulforapulum. Next base: position 17,144 of record JAVERV010000049.1, read on the forward strand.
CCGTCGGAGCCCTTTTTTCCCAATGAAGCGACAACACTTTTAACAGTATAGGCAACGGCTATTGCAATAATAACCCAAACGATGATCTCATCCATTTAAATCCCCCCGTTTTTGCGCAACATAAAATTCCAGGTGGCGTACAATGTTATATAAGCACAACCTTTAACTGTGTCAACGACACAACAGGACCACCTGGGTATAACTCCAGCCTTGTTAAGTCTCCATTACCTTCAGATGTTTCTGGATAGATTTGGACAATCCGATTACATTGGCCAGATCCATATATACTGGCAAACCTGCCGGTGCGGTCAAACCTGCTTGAGTTATTCTTCTTCATACTTGAATGGAAGCATGTCTTGTGTCATAATTTGTTTCACCTCGTTGATGATAGGTTTTTGCTTGCACAGAAGCTCTATCTGCTTGAGCAATCAAGCGCAACGAGGCTTTTGTTTTTTCAGGCAATGGATTGGGGGAGAAACCAATTGACATCTGACATGTCAAAAACTCAGAAAACAATAATTTTCTGGTAAACAACAGATAAGAGCTTTCACACATGAACTGGTTAAATGAATTAATTTTTGGAACGGGAATAGCCCATTCCATGTTTGTTTTTGCACTGGTAATTTCAATAGGAATTGCTTTGGGCAGAATCAAAATTCTTGGTATTTCTTTAGGAATCACCTGGATACTTTTTGTAGGTATCGCTTTTGGGCACTTCGGATTGCTCATCGATCAGAACATTCTTCATTTTATGAAAGAATTTGGCCTTATTATATTTATATATTCTATCGGGATGCAAGTAGGTCCGAGCTTTTTTTCTTCTTTTAAAAAAGGGGGACTCACGCTTAATCTGCTTGCAACCTCCATAATATTTTTGGGCGCTATTACAGCATACGTAATTCACTTAGTTACCAATTTGCCTATTTCTACCATGGTAGGCATTTTATCCGGTGCTGTAACAAATACCCCCGGACTGGGTGCTGCGCAACAAACCTTTCAGGATATGTCGGGGAGCACCGATCCGACCATGTCCATGGGATATGCAGTTGCATACCCGTTGGGTGTTGTAGGTGTTATAGTATCCTTGATTTTGCTTCGGTATATCTTTAAGATTAATTTGGACAAAGAGACTAAAGAGTTGGAAAGCCAAAATGAATCCGAACTAACAAAAGCTCAAATGTTTTCGTTGGAAATAAACAACCCAGCGATCTTTGGGAAAACCCTTTCCGCCACTAAGCCGCTTATCAACAAGGAATTTGTAATTTCACGGATCCAGCATGCTGCTGATAATAAATTGGAAGTTGCAAATCCTGAAACGGTTTTAAATAAAGGAGACAAAGTACTGGTTGTCTCAAATCTTCAAAACATTGATACCGTATCCGCCCTGCTGGGTAAAAACATTGATATGGACCAGAAAGAATGGACAAAATTAGGTTCTGAACTCATTTCTCGACGCATAATCATCACTAAGCCCGATATTAACGGGCGGACGATTGACAATCTCAACCTTAGAAAAATATATGACATTAACGTAACACGTGTAAACCGCGCCGGTTTAGATCTAATTGCCGATCCCAAACTCCAACTACAGTTGGGTGACCGTTTGACAGTGGTTGGTTCGAAAAACTCTGTGGCAAACATTGAAAAGTTACTTGGCAACTCATTAAAACGATTGCACGAACCCAACCTTGTTTCAATTTTTATTGGAATAGCCCTGGGCGTGTTATTGGGCAGCTTCCCATTTATGATTCCCGGAATGCCGCAGCCTGTAAAGCTCGGTTTAGCCGGCGGACCATTAATTGTCTCTATTTTGATGAGCAAATTCGGACCACGCTACAAACTGGTAACATACACCACAATGAGTGCCAATCTTATGTTACGGGAAATAGGTATTTCACTATTCCTATCCTGTGTTGGTTTAGAAGCCGGAGAAGGGTTTGTACGAACCATCATGAATGGAGGTTATTTATGGGTTGGGTACGGTGCCATGATCACAATTTTACCGGTGTTGCTAGTTGGAGCAGTAGGACGATTGGTCTTTAAAATTAATTATTTTACTTTAATGGGACTTATTTCGGGGAGTATGACAGACCCACCCGCATTGGCATTTGCCAATACCACAGCCGGTAACGACACCCCTGCTGCAAGTTATGCAACAGTATATCCATTGACAATGTTTTTGCGTGTGGTAACGGCTCAAATTCTTATTCTCCTGTCTATTTAGATGAAGGAACTCCGAAACCCAGAAGAATTTCCGAATTGTCTTTGATAAAGCCATGACACCTGACCAATCAAATCCGAGCATTGTACAGCCCCTGGGCAGGAGCCACAACCTGACCATTTTAACCCTGTCAGACTTTGTTGACAAGGACCTGACCCACAGGGTGGAAAAAGGGCAGCTGCCCCCCCTGGACCTGATCATATCCTGCGGAGACATGGCCCCAGAATACCTTACGTTTCTGCGCAACCGGCTCGAGTGCCCGCTCTTTTATGTAAAGGGCAACCACGACATCAGATATACCCAATCCAACCCCGTGGGGTGTGAAGATATCCATGCCAGGGTGGTTTCTTTGGGATCCCTCAACATCCTGGGACTGGAAGGCTCCATGTGGTATAATGGCGGACCCAACCAGTACACGGAAAAGATGATGAAAAAAATCATATTCTGGACGGGATTTCAAATCCGACGAAAAAGGCCGATTCACATGGTTATAACCCACGCAGCTCCCCGTAACATCCATGACGGAAAAGACCTCTGCCACATGGGGTTTGAAAGCTTTGGACGCCTCATGGAGAAACATCACCCCGATTATTTAATCCACGGCCATATCCACCGAACATTTAACACCTTTAACGACCGGGTAACCCGGGTTCATGACACAAGGGTAATCAACACCTGCGGGTATATGATTATAGAGGTTTGACCATGATAAATTTTTTCAAACGTCTCCTGGGCATCCGGTCAAAGAATGAATACAACGACCATGTATGCTCCTTTCATGAGCAGGTGGCCCAGGAAGAGGATGTGGAGATAATAGAGCACGGAGTCAAAACCATAGCCATTGAAAATATCATCGGCAGTGTGGGAAAATACCATGATTTTGACTCCAAGTTCCGTCCCAAAAGCCATGTATCACAAGAACGGTTCAGCGAGATCAAGCGGATCATGCGCAGGGGTGACCCATTGCCCCCAATAACCCTCTATCAGATCCGGAACGATTATTATGTGATCGACGGAAATCACCGGGTGGCTGCGGCCAAGGAGCTCGGGTGGTCAGAGATCCCGGCAAAGGTGGTGGAACTTTTGTCCGCCAGGAACACCATGGAAAACCTGCTCTATATAGAGAAAAAGATTTTCTACAGAACAACGGGCCTGGTCGGCAAAATAGACCTCACCGAAGTGGGAAAGTACAATTTTCTGGAGAAACAGATCAAGAGACACCAGGCATACCTGGAAGAGGTTTCGGGCAGGGAGTGTGACTTTAAAAAGGCAGCAGGGGACTGGTACAACACCATTTTCGTACCCATGACCGCCATCATTGCAAGCGGCGGCCTGGACAAATATTTTCCGAAAAGAACCGTTTCAGACCTCTATGCCTATATCTCCTTCAACCGCTGGGAAAGGACCTCCGACTACAGGTACGGCATCGGGATAGATGATCTCATTCCCAAAACCATGGAGGAATTTCGCAGGAAGATGCTGGCAAAAAACACCCCTGACTACCCAGAGATGAAGCGGAGCATTACAGCCTTTGTCCTGATCAATATCGACACCTCAACCCAGAGTCAGGTGGAGGAGAGGCTGTTTGCAAAAGAAGGCATCCAAGAGGTTCACTCGGTCCACGGCAGCTATGACATACTGGTCAAGATGGTTTTAAAACGAGACTTTCTTGCCTCGGATGCAGAGACCATCTCAGAGTATGTGGACCATAACATCCGGAACATTGAAGGAATCAACAGAACCCAGACCATCATCCCGGGCATGTCCAAGGTAAAGAATATTTTCATGTCTTGATATGTGGCAGATTGGATTTTACACTTTTCAATCGTCCGGTATTGTGGTTTACTTTCCAGACATATCAACCCTAGCAGGAGGAAAGATATTGAACCCCACCGACATCAATGATCCTGAATATTTTCACAAGGTGATCGACTGCCAGTTTGCCTGCCCGTCCCACACCCCGGTGCCGGAATACATCAGGCTGATTGCCGAAAAAAGATACACTGACGCCTATATGATCAACTGGGAGTCAAATGTCTTTCCCGGAATTCTTGGCAGGGTGTGCGATCGCCCCTGCGAGCCCGCCTGCCGGCGGGTCCGGGTGGAAGAGAAGGCCGTGGCCATCTGCCGCTTGAAAAGGGTATGCGCCGACAACAGGGACGAGATAAGAGATAGACTGCCCAAAATCCCCACCGAGAAAAACGGCAAAAGAATAGCCCTGATAGGAGGCGGACCAGCATCCCTCACCGTGGCCCGGGACCTCCTGCCCCTGGGATATTCAATTGATCTCTATGACGACCAGGCCGCGGCCGGCGGATTTATCAGGAGCCAGGTCCCCTCGTTCCGGTTACCCCAAAAGGTGCTGGATGAAGAGGTCGGTTATATTTTAGACCTGGGGGTCAACACCCATTTCAACACCTATATCTCGAGCATGAAGGAGTTCCTGGAAAAGGATTATGACGCCATCTTCATCGGCACTGGGGCTCCAAGGGGCAGGGATCTTGATCTTCCGGGCAGAAAGGAGGGTGATTCTTCCATCCACATCGGCATCCAATGGCTGGCAGGCGTTCAGTACGGTCACAACAAAAAGGCAGGCAGCACCACCCTGGTCATTGGCGGCGGCAACACAGCCATGGACTGCTGCAGAACGGCCCGCAGGCTGGGTGGAGAGAACGTCAAGGTGATCATCCGTGGAAGCCGCGACAGGATGAAGGCATCGGAATGGGAAGTCGAAGATGCGATAAGGGAAGATATCCCCATTATTGAGCACCTCTCACCCGTTGGTTTTGTGGTGAAGAACGGCAGGTTGACGGGTATGAACTTCCAGGATCTCTCCAAAGAGGAGAAGCCCGAGGTTTTTATGGCCTGCGATGAAGTGCTGCTGGCCATTGGCCAGGAAAACGCCTTTCCCTGGATTGAGCCCGAAGTGGGTCTGATCTTTGACACCAGGGGCCGCCCCCAGGTGGACAAGGCAACCTTCCAGTCAAACATCGACCGGATCTTTTTTGGCGGCGACGCAGCCTTTGGACCTAAAAACGTCATCACGGCCGTGGCCCACGGCCATGAGGCTGCCATATCCATCGATCTCTTCTGCCGGGGAAAAAGCCTCACCGACCGCCCCGGACCCAAGACCTTGCTTGACGGCCAGAGAATGGGTTTCAAAGACTGGATCTATGACAGCGCCGTATCCGGTGACCAGCGCCAGGATGTGCCCATGGTTTCAACGGTGAAATCCATCAAGGACCGCCTCATGGAGGTTGAACTTGGTTTTGACCGGAAGCTCGGCAAAAAAGAGGCCCTCCGCTGCCTGAACTGCGACGTTCAGACGGTCTTCACCGTTGCTGAGTGCATCGAGTGTGACGCCTGCGTTGATGTCTGCCCCACCACCTGCATCAACTTCCTTACAAACCTGGACGAGGCAGATCTGCGCCAGGCCCTTTCCATTCCGGCTGAGAATCTTTCCCAGGCCCTCTATGTTTCAGCCACGCTTCCCACGGGCAGAGTCATGGTCAAGGACGAAAACCTCTGCCTCCACTGCGGCCTTTGCGCCGAAAGATGTCCAACAACGGCCTGGGATATGCTCAAGTTTTCCTACGACACGCCAAGGGCAGGTGAAAAATGATCAAGATAAAAAGCGTGAACGACTTTGTTATCCGTTTTGCCAATGTTAACGGTTCAGGTTCCGCAAGCGCCAACAACCTGTTTGCCAAGGCGGTTTTCCGCCTGGGGGTTCCAGTCTCTCCAAAGAACATCTTCCCGTCCAACATCCAGGGGCTTCCCACCTGGTACGAGGTGAGGGTCAACGACCAGGGCCACCTCGGCCGCCGGGGCGGTTACGACTTTATTGTGGCCATCAACGTCCGGACGCTGAAAAAAGACTATGACGCCCTTGAGCCGGGCGGGTATTTTCTCTACGACTCCACAAGGGTCCTTGACGACAACTTTGACCGTGACGATATAACCCTCGTCCCCATCCCGTTGACCGACATATGCAACAGGGAGATCGAAAGCCCGAAACTCAGGCAGCTCCTCAAAAACATCGTCTATGTGGGGGCCGTTGCCTATCTCCTGGAGATGGACCTTTCGGTTTTAAAGGAATCCATCACCCGTCAGTTCAGCAAAAAGCCAAAGCTTGCCGAACCCAACATCCATGCCCTGGACCTCGGATTTGACTACGCGGCCCAGCACTTTAAAGGGCTGTGCGAGCTTTCCATCGGGCCCTGCGACAGACTCACCAACCACATCATGATCGACGGCAACACGGCCACCGGCCTCGGGGCCCTGTACGGAGGGGCCACGGTTGCAGGCTGGTATCCCATCACCCCCTCCACCTCTGTGGTCGATGCCTTTAACAAGTTCACCCGGCGGTACAGACTGGATGAAAAGGGCAAGTGCCGGGCCGCGATCATCCAGGCCGAGGACGAGCTTGCAGCTCTTGGAATCGCCGTGGGCGCCGGGTGGAACGGTGCCAGGGCCTTTACCGCAACCTCGGGTCCGGGGCTCTCCCTGATGAGCGAGCTTCTGGGCCTTGCCTATTTTGCCGAGATACCCGTGGTGCTCGTCGATGTCCAACGCACGGGACCGAGCACGGGCATGCCCACAAGGAGTCAGCAGTCCGACATTCTCTCCGCAGCCTATGCATCCCACGGGGATACCCGCCATCCCCTGCTCTTTCCTGGCAATCCCAACGAGTGCTTTGAAATGACGGTCCAGAGCTTTGACCTTGCAGAAAGGCTCCAGACCCCTGTGATCATTATGAGCGACCTTGATCTAGGCATGAACGACCATGTGTGCACACCCATGCAGTGGGACGACGGCCACACCTTTGACCGGGGGAAGGTCCTCGACCATGATCAGCTGGAAGCCATGACCGGAAAATTCGGCCGGTATCTTGACAGCGACGGGGACGGCATCTGCTACAGGACCTATCCTGCCACCCACCCCACCAGGGGCTCCTACTTTACCAGGGGCTCGTCCCACGATGAATATGCCGCCTATACCGAGGATGAACAGGCCTATAAGCGGTGCATGCTGCGTCTTGCCCGGAAATGGGAAACGGCAAAATCCCTGGTGCCGAAACCGCACATCGAGATAAACGACGAGACCACCGCCTGGGGCGCTGTTTTCTTCGGCACATCTACCCAGTCCGCCCAGGAGGCGTTTCAACGCCTTGCCGACCGAGGCATTATCATCAACACCCTCAGGATCAGAAGCTTTCCCTTCCAGGACGAGGTGGCTGACTTTATCAACCGCCACCAAACTACCTTTGTCATCGAGCAGAACCGGGACGGTCAAATGCGGTCGCTCATAATCAACGAGTGCGGTATCAATCCGAACCGCCTGGTGCCCATAACCAACATTGACAGCATGCCCGTCACTGCCGGACATATCTTCCAGGCCATGGAACAGACGATCGATTTATCCAAAGCCTCTGAAATCCAGTCCGTTAAAGGAGAAGAGCGATGAGTTCACGACGTCCAATTTTCCGTCATCCAGATCTTCCCAAAAATGATCTCGGTCACACCCGGAAAGATTACGAAGGGGCCGACTCCACCCTGTGCGCAGGATGCGGCCACGATTCAATTACCAACGCCATCATCCAGGCCTGCTTTGAGCTCTCCATCCCGCCCCACGGGGTGGTCAAGATGTCCGGCATTGGATGTTCATCAAAAACTCCGGCCTATTTCCTCGGCAAATCCCATGGATTCAACTCGGTCCACGGCCGCATGCCCTCCATTATAACCGGAGCCAACATGGCCAACAGGGATCTTGTCTATATCGGCGTGTCAGGAGACGGGGATACAGCCTCCATCGGCATAGGGCAGTTTGCCCACGTGGTAAGGCGCAACCTCAACATGACCTATATCGTCATGAACAACGGCTGCTACGGTCTGACCAAGGGCCAGGATTCGGCAACGGCAGACAGGGGATCGTCCAGCAGAAAGGGGCACCCAAACCCCTTTGAGGCCATTGATCTTTGTGCCCTTGCCATCCAGCTTGGCGCAGGATATGTCGCCCGGGGATTTTCAGGAGACAAGGAGCAGCTGATACCCCTTTTAAAGGGGGCGCTGCAGCACAATGGATTTGCCCTTGTGGATGTGATCTCCCCCTGCGTCACATTCAACAACACCGCAACTTCGACCAAGAGCTACCAATGGGTGCGGGATCATATGGAGGCTACCGGCACCATTGACTTCATACCGCCCAGGCATGAAATCACCGCCTGCTATGCCCCGGGAATCACCCAGAATGTGACCATGCACGACGGCGGGATCATCCAGCTCTGCAAGGACGATGACACCGTTGACATCACCAGCCGGAGATCGGCCCTTGACGCCCTGGAGCACCACCGGGAAAAGGGGCACCTTCTCACCGGCCTCTTCCATGCCAGCGACCAGGATGAGGAGGAGACCCACACGATTCTTAAGACAACCGTCAAACCGCTCAATTCACTGGGAGAAGAGCAGCTCTGCCCGGGAAGCGGCATCCTTGAAAAGATCCTAGATGGTTACAGGTGATCTCGACTATAAGGTTTTTATGACCTGTTAATGGGGCGGGTAAAATGCCGGCATTATTTATAATGCCGGCATCCTTTTTATTGTTTTTTTTTATACCTGCTCAGCAGCAATATGTGGTTTTATAAACCGCCATAAAATAAAAGATATAAGTCCGCACAAAGATGCAAGGGAGCCGATATAGACTATTTTGTCCTGCCATTCCAGTGAAACTACTGCCATTGAAATGGCTCCAAGAATAAAGTATGAGAAAATCATTAAAGATGAGGCAGTTCCTGTGTCTTCAGTTACCTGCTCAAGAATAAGATTGTTTGATGGAGGACGGCTTAGACCAAAGCTGTATGAAATAACTGCCATTGGTATAAGAAATTGCAGAGGTCCTTCAAAAAGCTTAAGAAGCATTAAGATTCCTCCTAAAACCATACCTAGAATTCCAATGTTAATCAGCCTGAATGTTCCGATTTTACAACCAAATCTTGCGCAGGTAATTGAACCGGCCATTAAAGAGGCTGCATTGATTCCAAAAAATACGGAAAACATTGTTTCCGTGATATTGAAAACATTTATATAAATATATGAAGATGCTGCAGTGAATGCAAACAGCGGAAGGGAAAGCACTGAAAAACATATAACAAGGGAAGTAAAGTTTTTGTTTTTAAGGGTTTTACCAAACCCTTTGGCAAGTTCTCTTACAGACACATCTTTTTTATCCAAATTTGATTCAGCCATAAAAGACACAAAAAAAATTGAAAGAATACCAAATAATGCCTGAACAATAAAAATCCACCGCCATTTAAAGTAAATAAGAACAAGGCTACCTATCATTGGTGAAAGCATGGGAGCAAGGGCCATTATAACAGCCATATAACTTAAAACCTTTTCCCTTTTGTCTGGAGGAAACCTGTCCTTTGCTATTGACAGTGCTATTGTTGCAGCCGACGCAGCTCCCGCAGCCTGAAGGACCCTTGCAAAAATAAGCATATAAACATTAATTGAGAGAGCACATAAAAAACAAGAAACAATATAAATTAAAAGACCTGCTATAAGTGGTGGTTTACGACCATATTTGTCAGACAAAGGGCCGTAAATCAAAATAAAAACACAATAAACTGCAAAGAAAATAACAAGGGTGAGATTTACAAGATAAAATGGCTTGTCCCATATTCTTACAAGTGTAGGGATGGCCGGTAGATACATGGCTGTGGAAAGTGGGGGGAATGCTGTAAGAAGTGCCAGAAGAAACGTAAGTCTAATCATAATTTATGATCTGTATTTCCTTCCGCCTAGCGGTTCTGTTCAACACCTGAACAATCGGCTCGACCGGTTCATCCGGCCTGTTAAAAAAAGGGGTTCATAAAAATTTTTAATTAATTTTACAACCCAATCATATCATGGTTGGATCATGATCTCAATTGTACCCCTTTAAATAATACCATACAACCACGGTGCACCCGCGTGAACATTTCCATCATCCAGGCTTGGTTTGAGCTGTCCATCCCGCCCTGCGGGCGGTCAAGATGTCAGGCACTGGCTGCTCATCTAAAACCCGGCATATTCTCCTGGCAAAGCTGCTCGATTATCACAATGACCGATTGAGCTTCGATCCTGATTAATGTAACCTGCGTATTTGCTCTGATAGGATTTATTATTAAATGACTACAAAAAACAGGTGGAACATATTATGAATCTACACCATTGGTGGTTGGCCATCCGGCCAAAAACCCTTCCGGCATCGACTTGCCCTGTTGTTGTTGGCGCAGCCTGCGCTATTTCTGATCACAGATTTTCACCACTGATGTTTGCTGCGGCTCTGGCCGGCGCTTTATTGATCCAGATATCAGTAAACCTTGCCAATGATTATTTTGATTTTCTGCACAAGATTGACACCCCGGACCGGAAAGGCCCAAAGCGTGTGACCCAAAGCGGCCTGATCCCGCCTGAAACCGTTCGAAATGCATTCATATTGACCATGCTGGCGGCCCTGATTTTAGGCATCGTTTTGATTATCAAGAGCGGGGTTGTGATCCTGTATATTGCGATTGCCTCTTTTCTCGGAATCATCGGTTACAGTGCAGGCCCCTTTCCCATTGCCTCCAACGGCCTTGGCGAACTGTTTGTATTTATTTTTTTCGGGCCTGTTGCAGTGCTGGGCACCTACTATCTCATGGCCGGATACGTAACACCGGCGGTCTTCACCGCATCTGTTCCCGTGGGCCTTATAGTGACGTCCATTATCGTGGTCAACAATCTGCGGGATATCGAAACAGATGCCAGGGCGGGCAAAAAAACCCTGGCCGTGATCCTGGGTCCCTGGCGCACCAAGGTAATGTTTGTATATCTAATCCTTTTCTCCTTTTTGATCCCATGCCTGATGTTTGCCTCAGGCCGCTGGTCCTGGGCCATTCTGTTGCCCCTGGCAGTGTTCTTGAAATCCTATCCTGTATTTAAAACCATCTTTGAACAGGATGGAGAAATTCTCAATCAAACCCTTGCAGACGTGGCAAAGCTTGCGCTGATGTTCAGTGCTCTTTTTGCCATTGGGCTCGTGATTAATTGCATGTAAGACGGTAAACCCTTGGGACAATCGGCATTTGGGGGAAATGCCGGCACTGGCATTTCCCCTAAACAGTCACGAATCATCTCCCTGGTTTGTCCCAGTCTCTTTGCGATCCGCCCTTTGATCGCAATTTTTCTTATCCGCTTGAAAACCAATTTTCTCAAAATACATGCCCACTAATATCAGGAAAAATTTAAGGTTCTTTTATGTTTATTATCACGGGTAATTTTCCCCCTTGGGAACCATCTGTTTTTTTCACCGAAACATAATAGGTGAAACTTTTCATTCCATCCTTCACTCTAAAAGAAGTATTGTATGGACTTCCAGTTCCAGCCTTGCTGAATTCGCCGGTGGAGGACTTTGTATACCAAATGATTTCTCCGTCATCAGGGCAGGCAGCTTTCAAGGTTACACTCCTTGACTCTGAACTATACCCCGCAACCCCTTTAACTCCTTCATTCGGCTCTACTTTAAGACCATTGTTAGGGTCAAGATTCTTGTCAGGGTCGTAGTGGGCGATGGAAAAACTCTCAACAGGTGCATCAGATAAATATTTAGGCTCAGAACCGGCATAATTGAAAAAGCCTCCGAACCAGTACCCGTCATCCCGTACATCGTGAACAACATCACAGGCATAAACATGGGCATCTGTTCCCTTTAAAAGACCACCACCCAATGGTTCAAGAGTCCCTTTCCGGGTATCAAAAATAGCGACATTATTAAGCAGTCTGTAGTCTTCTGAGTAAAGAAAGGATCCCGTGACAAGCATCTTGGTATCATCAAGCCATGTCATCTGGAAAACGTCACGGGATACCCCTCTGCATTTTGCGGCCCCAACCCATTTATCCTGCTGTTTATCATACTTAACAAGACCGTAATGTTCATCCCTCTTGTTTATATCCGGATTATCATCAAGAATACCGATGGATCCGCCTGCATAAAGGTTTCCCTGTTTGTCCATTTCAAGACATCTCACCCGTCCCAGCAGCTCAGTCATAAATGTTGGAAAGCCATATATGGGCTGACCTTTCAGGCCAGGATACCCTTCAGGAAATATTTTAAGATCATGCATCCCAATACGCCAGAAATTACCTTTTCCGATAGGCTGCCATTCTCCTATATTGTAATCCCATTTTGCAACATTATAGGCTGCATTTTTGTGATCTGATGACATGCCCCAAAAACCAAAAGATCCTCCGGCATATATATCAGTAGGAGTTTTTGTTTCATCAAGAAGTATGCAATTCACACTGACAGAAGGTTTATCAGGAATCTGGGCACTCAGCATAAGTCCCATTGGATGGTAAACCATATTCTTGTCTACCCTCAATATCTGGGAAGGAACAGTTTTGCCGTCCTCTCTTTCTC
>JAVERV010000193.1:0-4463 GCA_034006945.1 Desulfobacterium sp.
CCATTGTTCTATCAGTTTGTAGATTTTTGTTTTTATTTCCTGGAAATTTTGGCAGTCTGCAGAAAGAAAGCCGTTTTGCTCGAGCATATGTTGAAGTTCGGAACCTGGATGGGTTAAGCCCAGGACAGGTCGCTTGACCAGCATGTAGTCATACAGCTTTGACGGAATATATTCATTGCATAGAACAACATCATCGCCATGGACAAGCAGCAGCACATCCATTTTTTTCATAGCTTCGAGTACCTGTTCTCTTCCCGTTTTTCCGGTGACGGGATCATGTTCAAGCCTGCCATGCACGGTTACGATTTCGTTCATGGAATATTGGGCGAGTGCCTTACTGGTTATTGGGTCAAGTTTTGTTCCATATATGTCAATGGCAACCTGTTGTGACAACTCAGGGTGTTCTTGGAACAGGGTATGGAAGGCCTTAAAAATATCCTTTAGGTTTCGTCTGGATGCCAGGGAACCAAAATAACCAAAATGGATTTTTTCTTGCTGTTCATAGTGTTGACTCCAGTTTTCAAAAGGGGATGCACCGGGACGAATAATGACCCATTTGTCTGTGAAGCCGGGGTTTCTTTTCTGGGCATTGTCCCCGGCATTTTTGGTAAAGTATATTATCTTGCTGGCATTCTTGAATATTAATTTTTCAAGATGTTTGTGAAAAAAATATTTGTGCCATTTTTCTTTTTCATTGTCATAAATCAGCGGATCATGGAGCTCGGCAATCCAGGGCAGTTTAAAGATCTTACTCAGGATATAGCCAGCATAATGGGTTGAAGAAGGTCCTGCTGTTGAGTATATCAGTTCCGGACGATGTTTTGGAACTATGAACAGTCCCCGCAGCGAGGCAGATAAAAACCATGACCAATGGCTGTCTAATTGAATTACGGATTTTTCTATTAGAAAGAAGGGTAATATAAATATCGTCACCAGCAGTTTTGCAACTTTACTGGAAAGGGTGTTTTGGAGACGTTTGCTTCCCACATGACGTAGCTCAAATTTTATGCCCGACGGGGCCGGTGAAAAAATTTGATAGTGGGGGAATTTCTCTTCTTTCCGTCCTGTTGGTGCACTCATTACAATGGGAAGAACACCTTGATCCAGAAGAAAGGGGATGCGGTCTGTTATGGTCTGGCTTGCAGCTCTGCCATCCATATTGTAGCAGTGTGCAAGGATTAACCATTTTTTTTGCGTTGATGATTTCATCGGGCGATAATCCTTTCAATCCTTTCTATGTCTTCGGGAAGATCCACCTCGGGAGAATCGTGCTCAGTAACCACCACCTTGATTCTGTAGCCATGCTCCAAAACCCTTAGCTGTTCAAGTTTTTCTATATCTTCAAGTTCTGAAACAGGAAGGGCAGAAATGGTGTCAAGGAATCCTTTTGCGTAGGCGTAAAACCCCAGGTGTTTGTATGTGGGGACCTCTTTTTCCCCGTCCCTGGGATAGGGGATTTGAGACCTTGAAAAGTAAAGGGCAAACCCCTTTCGGTCAAAGCACACCTTCACATCCTTGGGGTCTGTCAGCTCCCGCTGGTCTGTGATTTGATATGCCAGGGTAGACATCTGAAGGCCTGGATCATGGGTAAACGGGGCCAGAAGTTCATCAAGGCATGCGGGATTGAAAATGGGTTGATCACCCTGGACATTGACCACAATGTCGTCGGGTGACAGTCCCAGGATCTCGGCCGCATTTGCCACCCGGTCAGTGCCGGATTTTAGTCTGTCCGAGGTCATGACCACCTCACCGCCAAAGGCTTTTACAGCCGCTTCGATTCGAAGGTCATCGGTTGCCACAACGACCTTTGTAATATTTATTGCTTTTTCCGTCTGCTCATAGACCCTCTGGATCATGGACTTGCCTGCCAGAAGGGCCAGGGGTTTTCCTTCAAATCTGGATGATCCAAATCTGGATGGTATTATGGCTGTGCTCATATGGAGATACTCTACCTTTTTTGTGAAACTCGTTCCGATCCGGCAGGCGGGCATTCGGTTTTGTTGGAGCTGCCACAAAGGGGCACCCGCAAGGGGAGCCCCTACACTGGACCCGGCTTGTTTATCGAGTTTTGTGTTTCATTGTGTCTGCCAGGACATCTGGGGGTTACATCCTTTTGAAAAGTGATCTTGCCTTGTCCCTTGTCATTATGGTTTCCCAGTCAGGGCCAAGGCAGTTTTCCCACAGGGGTGCAAGCCCCAGGGCCACGGTGATCATGGTCTCCATCTGCTCATCGGTAAGATCTTTTGTAAGGTTTCTTGGGAGCTCGATCTTATGTCGTTCTGCCATCTGCCTGAATTCTTTAACCCCTTCAGGGTAGAATTCCTCGAGGTAGTCGAACACGATGGCGCAGCCGATGCCATGGTGGGTGCCAAGGATGTAGGATAGCCCGTAGGAGAGGGCGTGGCAGGCTCCTACCTGGGAATAGGCAATGCTCATTCCGCCGAAAAAAGAGGCCATCATGAGTTTGTCGTCCTTGTCTTGTGCAGTGTCGTCAAGGAAGACCTCACGACACAGCTCCAGGGCTTTTTCTCCGTAGGATTTGGAGAACTGGTTGAGGTAAGTGCCCTCCAGGGATTCGACGCAGTGGATATAGCAGTCCATGCCCGTGTAAAACCGCTGATTATGAGGGACATCCCGGATCAGCTCAGGGTCCAGGACCACCTGGTCAAACACCGTGTAGTCGGAGTTCATGCCAAGCTTTTTCTCAGGACCTGTGAGGACTGTAGTCCTTGACACCTCGGCTCCTGTGCCGGACAGGGTGGGGACGGCGGCATGGTAAACGGCAGGATTCTTGATCAGATCCCAACCCTGGTACTCCTGGGAGGATCCCGGGTTGGTGAGCATCAGTGAAATAGCCTTGGCAAGATCCATGCTTGAGCCTCCGCCGATTCCGATTACGCCGGAGGGCAGGGTGGTTGAAAATGCCTTTACCTTTTCGGTCAAAAGATCCACGTAGGAGGTCTTGGGCTCATCGTCAACATTTACCCATAGAAGCATGTCTTTATCATGGAGGGGAATTCGTCGTTCAATCTCTTTGCCCTGGAATACATCGTCGGTGACAAAGACCATCCAGGAGTCTTTGGTGGTCCGTTTTGCTTCAAGGATTTCATCAAGCTGGTTAAAGCAGCCCCTGCCGAATATAACGTTGGATATCATCTTGAAATTTCTAAATGTCATTTGTTTTTTTCCTTCTTTTTTAGAAACTCACCCCGATCAGGCGAGTATTAATTCTGAATGATGTTTTTTATGGATTTGATCCGTTGGTCGATCTCCTGGTCAGTCCAGCCAAGCTTGATCTGCATGGAGATGTTCCGTCCGATGATTCCATCGGACAGGGGTACTTGTACCTTTGAATAATCGGGCTTGTTTTCCAGGAGTTCCAGGGGCAGCTTTGCAGCACCTGAAAGATTTTTCAAGTGATGCCAATGCCGGAGATAGTGCCAGTTGTTGTCAAAGTAATAGGCGCATCCGTCAACACCTGCGGCTCCCAGGGCTTTGCTTACACTCCTGGCCCTTGCCTCATCTTCCAGGAAAAACGACAAAAAGGTGGCTGAGTCTCCTGCTGGATCAGGGATTTCCCTGAAGGTTATGCCCGGAAGGGCTTTCATTTCCTCCTTAATTGTCTGCTTGTTTTTGCGCTGAATTTTGATGATCCTGTCAAGCTTGTTCAGCTGGGCAAGGCCAACAGCTGCGTTGAGCTCGCTGATCCTGAAGTTTGTTCCAAGGATGGGGTGGCCGTCGGCCCCACGGTCGCTGCCTCCAAGGTGATCGTGGCCGTGGTCCGCATATTGGTCGGCCCTTTGGTACAGCTCTTTCTGGTCGGTGATCACGCCGCCGCCCTCGCCGCAGGTAATGGTCTTTACTGAGTCAAACGAGAAACATCCCATGCTGCCGAATGTGCCAAGATGTCTGCCCTTGAATGAGCCGCCAAGGGCCTGGCATGCATCCTCTATTAATACCAGCCCTTTTGCGTCGCAGAACTCTTTGATCCTGTCGATCTTTGCCATGGCTCCGCACATGTGAACCGGAACCACAGCCCTTGTCCTGTCGGTGAGAGCGGCATCAAGTTTGTCCGGGTCAAGGCACAGGGTCTCATCAATTTCGGCAAATACAGGTACGGCACCGGCATTTATGATGGCTTCAAAGGTCGCTACAAAGGTGAAGGGAGGTATTATCACCTCGTCGCCTGCACCTATTCCACAGCTTGCAAGGGCAATGGAAAGGGCCGCTGTGCCGCTTGAGCAGAGAAGGGCATGGGCTGAACCGGTTATCCCACAGAGTTTGTTTTCAAATTCCTTTGCCTTCCAATGGCCTTTTCTTGTCCCTTCAAATCCATACCTGAAAAGAACCCCGGTCTCAAGAACGTCCATAACCTCTTTTCTTTCTTCGTCTCCAAATATTTCAAAACCTGGCATATTGCCTCCTTATATGTTTTTTGCAAGGACAAACTGTAAAATAGTTTT
>JAVERV010000194.1:0-4439 GCA_034006945.1 Desulfobacterium sp.
CATCAGCGTATCTTGCCATATGGATTTTGTCCTGTCGTCTGAAGTTGCTTTGCAGCAGAGCTTGCATTCCGTCCAGTGCCATATTGGCAAGTGTCGGTGAGATAATGCCACCTTGAGGCGTTCCTTCTGAGCGGAGTCTCAAAAAATGATGGAAAAGAGGACAAGCTTACCGATGGAAAAGTTTAAAAAAAAGCATTTAAAACAATAGAAAATCATTTTCAATGATAGAATACGTAAGTATTTAAGCAAGTTCTTTAAGAGGCTTCGACAAACCTTTTGGCCTTAGAAATTGTCCTACGTAGATAGGCATCATTTTGCTTCGGATTTGTATGGTTTTCCCATGTGGTTCTTTGCTCTAATAGATGACGCCTGACCTCATTTTCACCCATTCCTCTTCTGAATAAGGCCATGGAAAAAGCAAAGTCTGTAGCCGATTCATCACCTCGATCGTAATGGGAACGGGGAAAAACAGGAAGACGACACACGCCCCCCTCCAGGGGTAGATGGGAAAGATGCTCGGATTCATATGGTTCTTTGATAAAAACGGTTGGTGGGATGTTAGCGGTGTATTTCCAGTCTGCCCAGACAAGTCTTGCCAGCGGGTAAAATCCTTGACTGTTGCGATATTTGCTTTTTCGATTTCTGAACCCAGGGCATCGTCCCCATCGGTTGCAGGGGTCAGCGCCGGGATCTGATTTCATTTTTTTCAACCAATAACGTTTTTCTTCAAGGGGAATGGGGCGATGTGAATGTACCCAGACCTGAAAATTTTCAGGTGATGTTTCCACCACCATTCTGCCGGGTTTCCAGGTACCACTTGGAAGCTTGTGATGTCTTTGCAAAAGTTCAGGAGTGATATCATCGGCCATCAGGTAGAAAGCTTGTTCCAAGGGCTGGATAAGAATATGATTATTTCTGGCGTTTTCACCTTTTAAATATCTCAGGTTCGAGGAGAAAGATTTTACACGCCATCGTTTACCGGCGGCCATATCCAGAACGGCCAATTGATATCCGCCGTTGAAGAACTGACCCAGCTTCCATAATATTTTTTCCATGATAAAAAAGCCCCGGAGTTATTTTTTGGTCTCCGGGGCGTAAAGAATAAGGGGTAGAAGATTTTAAGACTGTAGCAACCTGTCTCGCCGTTACCACTTTCCAGTTTTACTGCATGTTGACTTTCCTGTTTCTATTTGGCTGAGATCTTGAAGGGGAAAACAGTTCAAAGAATAAAGACTCGTCAATCCTCGACAGTTCCTTTATATATGCAGCATTAAGTAATTCAGCCGCCATATGGTTTAGAACCCTGAGATTGTTGGCCGCATGACTGGCCAGAGTACGAATTAATCCATCGGTCATCAACTGACTGTTTCCCGCCTGCTCCAGTGCAAAACGAAGATAATCCTGGAGTTGTTCTGGGTTCAGGGGTTCAAGTAACAGCCTTGGACCTATTCTGCTTCCAAGGGGAAGAAGATCCGGCGACCGGAATCTTTCAGGAAGTCTGTTGTCGCCGCATAAAACGGTAAACAACAGATTTTGTGAATCAAACTGGTTACTTTGGAGGATCCGCAGTTCTGTCAGACATTCATCCGAGACATGCTGAGCCTCATCTATAAGTAAAACCGGTTTGAATAAGGTGGATTGACAATGGTGTATCCAGCGTTCACGCAGGATCTTGAACCCGCCATACCGGTTGGCAGGAGAAAGCGCCACATTAAACAGTTCACCCAGCTCCCGGTAAAAGTCCCCCAGCCTGCTCTGGGGGCGCTGCATAACGCCTACTGCCAGATCGGGGATATCTGCCAAGTTGCAGACCATTTTATGAAGAGTTTTGCTTTTGCCGAGTCCCGGATCTCCGGTAATCAAAGCAAAGCCGCCCTGTGCTGCCATGGAGCGTATCCTAAGTTCAAAAGAGTCTGAACCTGGTAGAGAATAAATGGCTTCTTTGGGTATGTCTGGCAAAAAAGGGTTGTATTTAAGGCCGTACATGCTTTGGATATCGTTATTATTCAATGTAATTTTCCTCCTTTGGAAGATAGGCGGGCGGAAGCCCTGAAGCTGCGTAATCAGCCATCCACTTTTTTAGCAGAGCAGGCTGTTCATTGGTTTCAATAGAATCAGAAGATGGTGGTTCAGATGAAATGACTCGGCGTCTGCCCGAAGCGTTAGCTGTTTTATCCTGGGGCAAAATTCGTGCAAGGGCGGAATCGGTTTTCGCATCAGTCAATATCACCTGACTTTTATCCCAGCTTGCCACCCGCAGAACCACTGATTCCATATGGGCAAATCGAACCGGTATTTCGTACCGGATACCTTGGACCGTCACTGTGGAGTCACTGCGCCTCGGCTTTCGAGTAAGCCTGCGTGTAAAGGCAAGTTTAAGAGTTTCGCTGTCCGGAACTTTTCTGGCAACGCTCTTATGGTTCATAAGACGATCCAAAGGCGTTGTTTTTATCTCTCTATTGCATCTGCGATGGTAGTCTTGCTCTACCCAGGCCTGAGCAGCTTGATTAAGGTAGGAGAGCGTCAGATCCTTTTTTTTACGTAAAAGTTCTATAAGGCGACCTTCAAGCTGCCCCCAAAAGACCTCTTGCTTCCCATTTTGATATGGGGAATATGGCAGGGTTGTTTTATGAATGACACCCAAACGACCTAACCCGCTTGTGGTCTCTTCCGCCAGCATCGCAGCCCCGTTATCGGTCATCAAAGCCCTTGGAAGTCCTCGTTTCATGAATGCCTGATTCAATCCATGGATAAGGCATTCTGCCGTTTCAGCCAGATAAAATTGTAGGTGACAGCAGATGCGTGAGTGGTCATCAAGTATAGCCAGAGCCATAGGTTTGAACCAATTGCCCGATGCATCTACAATGCGGATTTTTGCATGGTGAAAATCCAGATGCCAAAGCCCATGCAGATAGGCTACTTCAAAACCCCTTATTTCTTTTTTTTCCCGGCGCTCTGAAGACCGCTTTTGTCCCAGTGTGGGCTGGGCCGGCTCATAAGATCTCGACCAGCCATTATCCCGCATACAACGCAAAACAGTCTTATAGCTGGGCATTTTGCCCCATTCCGGGTGTTCTTTTGCCGTAACCTTCAGATTGTCATAATGCAGTTGGACGGTCCATCGGGAATAGGTATTGTATTGGCTTTTCAGTGCATTGAAAAGCGCATCAGACATGGACCAGCGAACTCCGGCATCGGATCGGATTTTGCGGCCCAGGACTGCCACTGGATCATCGGCATTCCTGGCCTTGTAATACCACCGCTCAATGGTTGACAAACCAAAAGTAATCTTCTGATTCCCATCAATGGGATGCTGATAAACTCTTTCTGAAAGGCGGGCGAGGGCCTGCTGTAAATCTCCGTTGTCAGGGGGGCTGGACAACAGTTCTCCTATCACAGCATGCCGGAACTGTCCCCACTGCAGCCAATTGCATGTTTTACTCTTATCCATGAAGTCTCTCCTTTAGGTTTGCTTCCTCCGAACCTCCCCAATAGAGGTAAAAGGGGGCAAATTATGAATAGACTCCTTCTAACAAATTGATTGCAGCCTGGCACCAGCCCAACTTCTGCGTGGCCGATTCTCGAAAAATAACACCCTCAGAAATTATGGTTTATGGACCATGGAAAAGCCCTTGAAGGCAACTGATCAAGGCGGCTTCCGAAGTCGATGCTCGTTCGTTAAAACCGACCAATAAATCACGTAACAAGCAGTCAGAGGCCTGAAGCATTATACGCCCTGATAAAGGGTGGTTGTTCCATTCTTTGGGGAAAATTTTAAGAAAATAGTCTCTCCATCTGTTGACGGTGGAACGCCACACTCTGCAAAGTCCTTTCAGACGTTCCAAGGTGATGGCAGGGTTTTTTCCCTGGCGAAGTGCGATTGCCAACAGCACTACAGGTGCCCAATAAACCCGCCTCCCCCAAAATCGTACAGATGGAGGTGTGGTTCTACGGCGACAGCCTTCACGGCCGCAACACAGGCTGAAACGAAGCATAAAAGCCTCTTGTAGTTCAGGAGGGCCACCCCGAGGCTTACGCTCATAGTTAGCAAAATGTAGCGGCCCCCCGCAAAAGGGCAGCCCAATTCTTTTATTTCTTCTGCCTTTTTTTGGTCTATTGAGTAAAGAAGGGAAAATAACGATTGGCGAGTTAGGGTATCAAGTGGTATCATGGTTCCTGCCATTTAGGGTTATAGTGGCAGGAGCCCCCGTCGACGAACTGGCCAAAGAACGTGAGGGGGCTCCTTTATTTCTCCCTCACTGTTCTGGACCATTTTATACTTTTTTTCCATCATTTTTTTTGTCCGCACTCACTTCGTTGGTAGGATTGAACATGCCTCGCTCGATATAACCGGATGTCAACCACACCTTGAGTTTTTGTTGCTGCATCGGGATATTCTCAAGCATCCATTGATGTGAGATACAGTCAAAGCAACTTTT
>JAVERV010000195.1:0-4356 GCA_034006945.1 Desulfobacterium sp.
ATTGGAAATAACAGGCAATCCCAAGTGATTTAAGACGATCCAGAAACGGAATCATGGGTGCCGGGTTCTTAGTCCAGAAAACAATGGCACGGGTGTTGACAAACGAGACATACTGGGGTTTAAGCCGGTTAAAGGGGTTGATCCACTTAACATACCCTTTTTCGAGCTTATCAAAAAACCATTTGCTGTAATAGGCAGGAATATCTGTTGCCCTACTGGCAGATATGATCCAGGGGGCAATTGCCGTACATGGACCTTCCGGGGTCTTGATGGTGGTTTCCGGCCATTTAATGGTCATGGGTTACTCCTTGTTATTTTTGCTGTAGTGAGATAATGCCGTTCATGTAACGATCTGCTATTTATCATGTCACCTAAATGTTGCAACTTTTAGGTGACAGTTAAACTGTGTCACACAACCTGCCATTATAGCAGAAATGACCGCCATTATATCCTGTTTCCTTGATCCGGATGGGTCCATTTTTCTGCTTGTTTACATATTTTTCGCTGTAGAATTGACTACCAAGGGATTCCTGACAGAAAATCTGAGTAAATGTTTTTGCCTTGCCCATAAGATACCGCTGCTGAACAAAGCATTTATTTGCGTCTTCGCAGCAATCCCGCCACAGGTGGCACTGAACCGGAAACACCTGTTTTACCGGGCTGACACATGCCCGATAATAGGCCAGGGTCTCCCGGTTAAAAACCATGTTCAAATGCCCCCGGCCGGGAAGGCAATCTGTCAATTCGGTAATCATCAGAATACCTTCGTGGTCTAACACAGCACTTCCGAACTCAATAAAACGGCTGTACAATCCTGTGACAGCATTATCTTTTCTGTAAAATTCGTTGAGAAACTTGCTTGCCATAACAATATCGTAACAGGCCTTTTCAGAAATAAAACTTTCAAGTTCCTCGATCATGGTTTCTGAAGAAAAGAGATGATGTACCGGATTAAAGGTGGCAATAAAGTTGAGTTTCAGTTTTTTGATAAGGCGAGCCTGATAATCCAGGGCTCTTTTGTTACCGTCAATGGAATAAATCAAAACAGATTGCATTCCTGGAAGGGCCGCACTGATAAATTTCAGCATTCCAATCATATTTTCGCCAATACCACCGCCAATATCAAGGAGGATAAGGTGATGTTTTTCTGAAAGCATGCTGCGGTATCGTTGAGAAGCATTAAGAAGCAGGCCCATGACGGTAAAGGTTTCCACGTAGCTTCTTGGAAAATATTTGTGGAAATAACCGCCAAGCTGTGCTTCAGAATAGGCCAGGGTATCCTGAACATGCCTGTGATTTGTAAGTTCCTCATAGAATTCTGGCAGCTGAACGGTAATATCCTGGGGAATGTTTGCAAAAGATTCGTTGATTTTGAGCGTTTTGTTCATGAAGAATCTCCCTATAAACATCCCCTATTCTCTTTCCATAAATCAAGTGACCCTGAATTTATCCGTCAAGGGCGAGTTTCCAACACCCGAAAACTCGACCCCGGTGATGCAGGCCCGGCAAATGGGGTAAAACCTAACGGTATCTTCAGTGTGGTCGATCACATCCTCAAGCCCTGATTTGAGCTTTAGGAATCTGTGTTCCGTCAGGTTGGCACATTCAAACACTGACTTTTGCACTCTCACCCCATATCCCTTTAAAAGCTTGACTGCTCTATATCTCACCTTGTCGTCAACAATATCAAAACAGACCAGCACAAACATGGCTGCCTCCTTTTTCAAATAAACCGGCATGGCCGGAGCGAAAAACGGCTTCCGGCCACAACAAACATTGAAACTCCGCCTAGTGTAAGTTTTTGGTGAGGGTTTCATGTAAAAAGGTGACCATGTTTTCCTGAAGCATGGTGATGGCCCTGCTGAATCATGCCATGGGAAACACACCAGTCAACGGCCCTGAAGCCGTTGTGGATATCATCTTTTACAAAACCATCTATTTTTTTCTCAATTACAGAGAAAAGATGCGCCAGGGGGCTATGAAGATCTCATCCTGCTGAAGAATTCGAAGCTGGGATTTGATTTTTTCATAATCATATTCAAGAATATCAGCCCCCCTGTTCAAAAGGATGTTCTAGCAAATATTTTCTATCCCCTTAACGATAACCCCCATGGTCTTTGCTGCAGGATCGGCTCCCTGGCTGTCAGTTAAAACCGGGTTTATTTGCCTGTTGGCAAGGAGTTCCAAATCCTTTGCAGCGCCATTTTTCACAAAACTCTGGGTGGCCTGGGTCCACTCGATAATCTGCTCAAAACTTGTAAGGTCAAATATGGGGGCGATTCGTTTCTCCTCGGGTATTTCACTTGCTGAAGTATAATTTCCAAGGACTTCAAAGGCTCCATAATAAATTCCGGAAACAGAGATGTTTTTTAACAGCCTGGAATATCCGATAAGTGTCATGAGCAGAACAGGAAGAGAGCGAAACCCGTAGGTGATATCAATCAGCATCCATACCTTCTAAACTGCTGGTGGTGAAAAAGATGCTCCATCTTTACACTGCCGTCTGGCAGAACTGTTTCCCCTGCCTCACGCCTTGTGATTGAGTAAACCGGCACAAGACCTTGTTTAAAGACAAAGTCCACCATGAGCCAGGTTGCCCCGAAATCACCCTGAATCAGGACAAAATCCAACGGATTTGCAGCTGTTTCAAGCCACTGTCTTAAAGGTTCAAGCAGATCATTTATCTTGGCCGGTAATGGTGAAATCTGCCTCCAAAGCTCCTTTAAATTGTCCGGCATTTCAACCAGAGTGGTGACGCCAAGGGATAGTTCGGCATCTCTTATCTGGTCCCTGGTCATTTTATGGCTGAAAACAAGAAACATTCGGTTGCCCCATTTGTTCATGCCTGTTTATATCCTCTAATATTTACTTTTTTGGAAGTTTCTTGATCTTTGAACAAAGGTCTGGAAAATCCTTTTTATGTTTTTCCAGAATCTTGTTTTTTTGCCCTTTAGAAATACACCCCTTAGCTTTATCGGTTCAGGGTCACAGTGCAGAAGTTCCTCGTATCTCAATGCGCCGCCCTGGGCCGTTCCCTTTTCATGGTCTATTTTGATCTGGGTCTGGACCTCGGTACAGGTGGTTGCTACTTAATATCAATAGGTTAACTCAAAAACTGTCTCGAGGAAAAAGTTCGCCAATTGATACGGGAAAACAGCCTGGGAAAACATTTAATGAAGCCCCTGGGCCAGTTTATCCAGAACATAACAGCCGTTCTCATTTTTGTGCAGAAAGACTCGTCTTGCATCACTATCTGACCATGCGTCTATTTCATGGGTTGAAGGGGCCATGCTGCGCCCTTTCAACGCTTTGAAATCAAGGGAGTTCAAATTAGATTGTCTATCATGAACAAACCGGTTTAACTGATCTATGGTATTATTCACATGCCGCATACGGTCAGGCGCAATGGCTGCGGTACTTTTTTTAAATCCCGATCCATACTGGATTTTTTTTGGACTCGGCGAAGGCCACAACTTAGCTTTGTAGAGTTGTTCCCTTGCCTCATTCCACAGCACCTCCCCCCAGGCTGAAAGCTCAACCTCATCATATAGTCTGAGAATCATGGTTTCCGGAATCTCGATCTTGTCCACATAGGGAACCCCCATGGCAAGATTGCGGAAGCAAACCAGATTGTTTTCAACAATTTCAACGGCATCCAGTCTCACCGGCAGCCGGGGAATGCGCATGAGCATTTCAGATCTTTCAAAAATATAAATGGTCTCATCGGCAAAAAAATTAGCAATGCTTTGCAGGAAACCCTGAACCGCCTTAAATCCACCGGTCAGATTAAAGACAATTTCATAACCGGCAGCTTTATACCCGGGCAGCTCGTCATAAAACTTTTTTATAAGATCAGACAACGCCCATTGAAAGGATGTCATTTCCCTGGTCTGCAGGCCTTCCTGTCTGTAGATAACCACGGTCATATCAGAGCAGGTCTGTAAGATCCATTTTGATACAAATTCGGCGGTTACTTCGCCAAGCCAGGTATCTGAACAGATCAGCAGGTGAAAATCATTGGATTCAGGCAAAACACCGCCGTAAAATTTAATGATGCTGTTTAGTTCAGCAGACATATCTTGGGCTTTTTCATATCCTGCAGTTTCCATCGACAGGGCAAGCTGTTCAATAATTTTAGCGAGAACCTTCCTGTCATCTTCGGGCACATCTGATTTATTTTTTGCATTTGCATGTTTATAAATAAGGCTTTGCTGTGGGTTACCCTTTATAAAATTGGTCAAAAGGCTGGTCCCGCAGGGGGACAAAATGTATTTCTTATTCATATTGTTTATTGTATTTCTCCAAAAAATTATTATTTACGCAGCTGGTTTAAAATACTGTTAAGCCTGTTCCAGT
>JAVERV010000050.1:0-28441 GCA_034006945.1 Desulfobacterium sp.
ACATCGGTTTCATGGAATACATGCTCTATCAATTCGTGCCTTCCCTGTTCCTGGGAGTTGCCACCTGGATCGCCGTATGGATCTTTTATCCGCCCAAGATCAAAGAGCTGCCGGCGGAAATCGTCGTCGAGAAGATGCCGACCATGACAAAAAACGAAAAAGTCCTCTCATGGATTCTTGCAGGTACGTTCCTACTCTGGTTCATGACGGATATTACCAAAATCCACGTATCGGCCATTGGCGGTCTTTTTATTGTCGTATGCATGATGTTCAATGTCGTGGACTGGAAACGATGCCTTGATGAATACCCTTGGAACCCCATCATGGTGTTTGGTGCGGGATTCTCCCTTGGTGTGGCCATGCTGGACACTGGCGCAGGGAAATGGATCGCCACCCAGATATTCCCGATATTCACAAATTCACCATGGCCTGTGGTTGCGGCCGGTGCATCCGCACTCAGCGCTGTGATTACAAGCTTTATGGCCAATGCTGCGGCCACGGCCCTGCTTGTTCCTGTTGTGGTTCCCATGGCAGACATGGCTGGAACCCCTGTGGTACCCATTGCCATGGCCGTGCCCCTTGCCACAACCTTTGTGTTGCTGGTCATCGGGTGCCCCCCGACCCTCATTGCCTATGGTTTCGGCTATTTCACCCAGTTTGAGGCGTTTAAGATCCTGCTGTTCAGGTCGGTTATCGGAATCACGGTTCTTGCCCTGATCATGGCCCTGTGGTATCCCCTGGTGGGCATGCCGGGAAACATCGACAACATGCAGACTCCTGCGAAGCTGACGCCCACGGGATATGAGCTGATTGTAGAGAAATAATCAGGCTCTCATTTCTCCTAATGAACAAATGAATAATTGATTTGAGTGAGTGAGTCTTTGACTCACTCACTCATTTTTTTAAAAATCCCTTCTGCTCGGGGATAATCACCGTAAAGCTATTGTCCATCTCTTCCTGATGCTATATATGTCATTGCTCTCCAGCTCTTTTTTCCCTTGTGAATAAGGGTAAAATCTTTTAAACAGGGGGTGAATAAAACAATTCAACCTAAATAAAAAAGGATGACCAATGAAAATTCTCGTGGGATACCGGGGGTTGGACGTGGGCAGGGAGCTGTTGGAAATTGCCCTAAAGCATGCAAAGGCGTTTGATGGTGAAGTCCTGGTGATAACTTCCATGAAGGGCGGTGAAAAAGACCAGCATGCCGCATATGAAGAGGCGGAAAAAAATCTAAAGGACGCCGGACAGTACTTTGACGAGAATGGCGTAAAATCGGATATTCATCTGCTGGTCAGGGGATTTGAGCCGGGTGAAGATATTGTCAGGTTTGCCAGGGAAAAGAATGTTGATGAAATTATTATCGGTGTAAAAAGCCGATCCAAGGTGGGCAAACTCCTCTTTGGATCAACTGCCCAGACGGTCATTCTCCGTGCTCCGTGCCCTGTGGTAACGGTGAGATAAAAACGATGGGGAACCTTAGATTGCGAGGTTTTGAGTTACATATTTTCTTATGAGGTGAATGAAATGCCTGACGATTGTCTGTTCTGCAAAATAGCAACCCGAAAAATTCCCAGCCAATTCCTGTATGAAGACGATGCCATCGTGGTATTCAGGGATATAAATCCCGAAGCTCCGGTTCATCTGCTGATCGTTCCCAAACAGCATATCCGGAGCGTCAACGATCTAACCGTGGGCGACCAGGCTATTGTGGGCAAGCTTTTCATGGTGGCAAAAAGAGATGGCCAGGGAACAGGGAATAGACAAATCAGGCTACAGGCTGTTGCTCAATGTTGAACGGGGCGGGGGACAGGCGATTTTTCACCTCCACCTCCATCTCATCGGCGGATGGAAACGATAAAACGCTTAATCGGGTTATCATTTATTCAAAAACCGCTGCACCGCCTCAAGGTGTTCTGGTTCGTTGTGACACATGCCCTGGAAGGTCGCACACACGTCAAGGAAATCTTTCAGCTCGGTGCGTTGAGCCATCTTCATAAGACGCTTTGTCAGACGCAGCGCCTTGGGTGGCTGTGCCGCAAAGCGCGAGGCCATCTCATTAACGCGGCCCATCAGGTGATCAGGGGCAACAACCTCCAGAAGAATGCCCATCTGTTTTGCTTCGACAGCATCAATGATACGTCCCGACAGCGTAAGTTCGAAGGCCGCCTGATAGCCGATCAGGCGCTGCATGAGCCAGGCACCCCCATCACCGGGGATGATTCCCAGATTGAGGAAGGTTTCCCCAAACCTGGCTTTTTCTGACCCAATACGCAGATCAGCCATATTGCACAGGTCGAATCCGGCGCCGATTGCAGGACCGTTAACTGCCGCAATGACAGGGACTTCAACCTGCTCCATAGCCAGAGGAATGCGCTGAATGCCGCGTCGGTAACGTGTGGAGACTTCGGCAACGTCACCTGCGAAGTCACCACCCCGCTCGGCCATGTCTTTCACGTTTCCACCGGCTGAAAATGCCGAACCAGCGCCTGTAATGACAAGCACGGAAACCTGGTCAGCCAGATTGACCCACTCGCACGTGGCAACGATATCTTCGATCAATGCCGTGCCGGTCAGGGCATTGCGCACATCGTGCCGGTTCATCGTCAACGTTGCGATGCGGTTTTCCACCTCAAGCGTGGCGTCTTTCAATTGTGGTAAAGCTAGGCTGCCCATTGGTTCTCTATTCCTTTCTTTGTGTGATTACTCACACATTAACGACAGCGTAACCTTCGGGATATAAGATTGAAGCAAAAGGGTCCTGAAGGTTGAGTTCAGAAATATTTATAAGATCATTTTTCATATTCACCAAATTATTTAGTTGCCTGTGTATAAAGAGATGGAGTGATTACTCCATGACATCTGCATGCGGTGGAAATCAAAAGTTTTCCTGGGGCTGCCTCGATATCTGCCAGCAGAGAAAAAAGTTGATCCGGGGTAACTCCCCCGATGCCAGGACACAACTGATGGCTCTGGAGGACGAGGGAACGGAAACCCGGGATCTGGAGTTTTCCCAGGAGGTCAAAGAGATTCTGCTTGCGGGGAAGCCCCGTGGCGGTGCAATACTCGCTGGGTTCGCTGCAATTGTCCGGGCAGATAAAATCGGCAAAGCTGGTATAGAGATCGTTGTCTGTCCCTTCCATGGGGTTGGGCACAAGGGGAAGGAGCTCTTGCCTTGCAGCCGGAAGAGGCACGAGATGACTCGGCCCAAGGCGTCTTTGGCACCACTTCCACCCAAGGTGCAGGGGCAGGGACGGGATAACCCAGTCCACATTAGCCCCTGGCTTGAGATGCTCATCCAAAAAGTCTATACCGTCCCCAATTACTGTGAAGACCTCGCCGGGCGCCTGGAGATCCTCCAGGTTCTTCGCCACCGGGTCCACCACCACCAGGCAACGGGCCTTTTTCCTGCCCCTCAAACGGTTAACCGCCAGCCGACCAAAGTGGCCGGCCCCTATGATCCAGATCGTTTCCATAATGGGGGTTATTATGGGCCGGAGATTTTTTTCTGTCAAGACGGCCTGGGAAAAACCAGCATTTCTAATTGTAGATATCAGAGTTGGGGGGGGGCGACAGTCGGTCTCCCCTGTCTGAACATAAATTAAAACTGCTGGGGAAAAACCATATTTCTCATCTTGGGTAAATGAGAATGGCCGGAAGAAAATCCCTTGCCGGAGTTAAAAAGCCGGGATATGATACCCGATGTTCGGCATGAAAATGAAACACGATGGAACAGGGTGGACACCAGTCGTTCCGCCCCCTTTGGTTGTCCTGAAATCGAGACTCCCACTATGATGTTTCGATGGTAGTTTCCCATAAAAAAAGGCGGTTACCATGTCTTATTCTCCCCCCTTCAGTTCTGGATTTACATTTGCAAGAAACCGCAGCGGATTTCTTTCCCCCCAATCCGGGATGTGCTCTTTTTGCACCGAAGAGTGCAGCGGAACCTGCGAGCTGGCCCAGGCGGCAGTGCTGGGCGCACAGACCGTTTACCCCATGACAACCGGGAAAAATCAAATTGCATCGGAAAAAGACTACCCCCTTGATTTTTCCCACTTTAACATCAACGGCCGTGTGTTTGGTGCTCAAGGATTGGGGGAAAACTGCCACGATGCCACCATTTTCAATGTAAATCTTGAGTGCAGTTACGGAACCTTCAACCCCGTGAAAATGACAATGCCCGTGATCCTTCCCGCATTGATCAAGCTCAACTGGCAGGATTACTTTGCCGGTGCAGCCATGGCCGGCGTAACCTGTGTGATCGGCGAACACGCCAGGAACAACGATCCGGATTTAAAGATCAAAAACGGCAAAGTTGTGGACTTTCCCCTGCTGGGTAAGGCCCTTGACTGCTTTCGCCAATATGAGAGGGGGTATGGACAGATTGTCCTGCAGTGCAATGTGGATGATGACCTCATGGGAGTTCCCAGGATTGCCATGGAGAGATATGGGGCAGAGGCCATTGAAATTAAATTCGGCCAGGGGGCAAAGGGAACTCAGCCGGTCATCCGGGTGAAAGATCTTGAAACAGCACTTAAGCGTCAGCGTGAGGGTAACCTGGTCCACCCCGACCCCGGTGATGCGTCGGTACAAAAGGCCTATAAGGAGGGGATCTGTCCCAATTTCTACACCTATGCGAACCTGCCCATGTGGACCGAAGAATCTTTAAAGGCCCACATATCAGAGCTCAGGAACCTGGGGGCCAAAAACATCTATTTTAAGATGGCAGGATACGATCCATCGGATATCGAACGGGTGATGAGGATGGCCGCAGAAGAGAAGGTGGATATGATCACCTTTGACGGGGCCGGGGGCGGTTCAGGATACAGCCCATCAAAGATGATGAACGAATGGTCGCTGCCCACCGTCTGCCTGGAGGATGCCGTGGTCCGCATCTGCAATCGATTAAAGGCAGAGGGCAAAACACCGCCGGCCATGGTCATGACCGGAGGGTTTGCGAGTGAGGATCAGGTCTTTAAGGGGCTTGCCTATGGTGACGGCCATATCCTGGGAATTGGTCTCTGCCGTGCGTCAATGGCAGCTGCCATGACCGGGAAAAAAATTGGTGATGAGATCAAGGCAGGAAATGTGCCCGAACGATTTAAATCCTACGGTTCAACCGTTCAAGAGATATTCTGCGATCTTCCGGATCTTCGCGCCATTTACGGCACACGGGCCAATCAATTTTCCACCGGGGCCATCGGCGTTTTTTCCTATCTCAACAAAATTGCATTTGGACTCAGACATTTTGCCGCCCTGAATCGAAAGTTCAACCTAAACCTGCTGGATAAAACCGATCTTATCCCCCTGACATCGGAAGCAAGAGTATTAATGGCAGATCAGTGGTTCATGCCGGTGGGATAAAACCGCAAATTAAGTTTATTCCTGAGAGGTGCATTTTTTTTGAACAAGTCCCCTTGGAGAGCTTCCAGGCTCTGCCTCATTTAAGGGGAATGATAACATTCACGAAATGTTCAATGCGATCATTTACGAGGGGAATGAACTTATGGGGTTGATCTGCTCCATCCACGTTTACACGCATTTGCCCTGATTCATCCTGTTTTCGGGAAACCGTGATGTGATAGGTTGTTTCATGATAACGGTAATGCAGCTTGAATTCAGACCAATCTTGCGGCAGACATGGTTCTATATGCAATTTATCCACCTCGAGTCTCAGCCCCAGCAGGGACTCCATGATCAGCCTGTACATCCAGCCGGCTGAACCGGTGTACCAGGTCCAGCCACCACGTCCGCCATGGGGAGCCACAGCATAGACATCGGCAGCCATCACGTAGGGCTCCACCATATAAGTCTTTGTCTCTTTCGGATTTTTGCTATGGTTTACCGGATTGATCAGCTTAAAAAGTTCCCAGGCCTTCTGATTATTTTCCAATTTGGCGTAGGCCATGGCAGTCCAAACAGCGGCATGGGTGTATTGACCTCCATTTTCACGCACCCCCGGGACGTAGCCTTTGATATAACCGGGATTCATGGATGATTTATCAAAAGGCGGATCCAGCAATTGGATAAGACCAAGGTCTCTTCGCACCAGATGCTGATCAAGGGATTTCATTGCCGTCAATGATTTTTCAGGCTCTCCTGCACCCGAAAGCACAGACCAGCTTTGAGAGATGGAATCAATTTTACACTCGTCATTGGAGGCAGAACCCAGCGGTGTGCCGTCGTCAAAATAAGCACGACGATACCACTGACCATCCCAGCCATTTTTATTCAGATTTTTACGAAGATTCTCGGCTTCTCGCAAACAGCGTTCCGCAAAAGCCTCATTTTGATAAATCCCGGCTACCTTCGCAAAGTG
This sequence comes from Desulfobacterium sp., assembly GCA_034006945.1. Classification (GTDB taxonomy): domain Bacteria; phylum Desulfobacterota; class Desulfobacteria; order Desulfobacterales; family Desulfobacteraceae; genus Desulforapulum. Next base: position 6,320 of record JAVERV010000050.1, read on the forward strand.
GATAAGAACATCGTACAAGAAGAATCCCAGCCAAATGCTTTCACCTTTTCCACCAAAGCCAACCAGGTTCATGCCATCATTCCAATCACCGGAGCCCATCAGGGGCAAACCCTTCTCGCCAAAACTCAGGCCGGTCTCAATGGCCCGGACGCAGTGTTCATACAAAGTGGCTTCTTCTATAGACCTTTCGGGAAGATCATAATAGGAATCTTCATCGGCATTCACCGGGCGCCCCTCTAAGAAGTGGAGCGATTCATCCAGCACTCCGATATCGCCTGTGGTATGCACATAGTGACTGGTAACAAAAGGAAGCCAGAGTAAATCGTCCGAACAGCGGGTGCGCACTCCCCGCCCTGAGGGTGGATGCCACCAATGCTGGACATCACCTTCGATGAATTGCCGGCTGGCGCAGACAAGCAATTGTTCCCGGGCGATAGCAGGTCTCACAAAAAGCAGTGCCATCACATCCTGCAATTGGTCGCGGAAGCCAAAAGCACCGCCGGATTGATAGAAACCTGACCGTCCCCAAAGGCGGGAAGCCATATTTTGATATAGCAGCCAGCCGTTGGCAAGCACATTCAGCGCTTTATCCGGGGTCTCGACATTCACTGCGCTCAAGGTATGCTTCCAGTGTTCCCATACCTTTTCTAAAACATCACGGGCAGCGTTTGAGCCTTTAAACCGTTTGGCAAGCCCGGAGGCATCTTCGGCATTTCTGCCCAGGCCCAGACGGAAAATTATTTCACGATGTTCATCCGGCTCCAAGGTAAAATGCACCTGGATAGCAGTGCATGGATCCAGGGCCGCACCCATTTTCCCGGAAAGGCGGCTTCTGGACATGGCAGCCGGCTCTTCTAAACGGCCGTTGCGCCCCAAAAACTCAGCCCGGTCACAGGTTACCGAGCGGCTTGTATCTTTATCAAAACCGCTATCGTCCACGTCAAAGAATGCTGTTCTATCTTCAAACTCTCTATTATATGAGTTTCGTGCCAGGATCGCACCGCTGCTTTGGTCAACTTCGGTTACCACATACATGCCCGATCTTGAAGGAAAATCACCCAGCACCCATTCCACAAATCCAGTGGCAGAAAGCCGTCTTGACCTGCTTGATTCGTTAAAGATTTTGATTACGACAAATTTTACAGATGCGTCCATGGCTACATAGACCCAGACCTCAGTGCGGATGGCGTGTTCGGTATGTTCAAACACGGTATATCCAAAGCCGTGGCGTGTGATGTAAGGAGTGGCTCCGCGGCAGGGCAGCGGGGTGGGAGACCAGTAATTACCCCGCTCTTCATCGCGCAGATAAAAAGCCTCGCCCCGGTTGTCACTCACGGGATCGTTGTTCCAAGGGGTCAAACGGAATTCGTGGGCATTCTCGCCCCAGGTATAGGCAAGTCCACTCTCGGAAATTACCGTGCCAAAATGGGGATTTGCCAGAACATTCACCCAAGGAGCAGGCGTGAGCTGATCCTTAGTGGTCGTGATTACATATTCCCGACCATCCCCGGTGAAACCGCCCAGTCCGTTGAAAAATAAAAGATCAGGGCGTGGCATGGCACTGGTACTAATGGACCTGGGTCTGTGGCGCTTGGTGCGCGAAGGTCTCAGGGGAGGTATTCTAATCTTTGACACTCTGCGTCCATCTATCTGCTCAGAGAGTGAACCTGATGCGTCTGAAATTATTACGCGGGCAACCGTTTGGATCAGGATACGATCTTCATCAGAAATCTGATCCATGGAACGGATGAAGATGCCGCCCGGGTACTCGGTGATTTTGGGCTCAAAACCCGACGAGATAAGCCCAGTTAACTGGTCATGCAGTATTTGCCGGTAGCCGGCATGATCTTCATTCCATATTACCAGGTCCACGATCAATCCCTTTAGTCGCCAGTATGAATGAGCCTGAACCACCTGCCGCGCAAGCTCAATATTGTCAGGGTCTCCGATACGAAGTAAAACTATGGGTAAATCACCGCTGATGGCATATCCCCAGAGACCGGACTGTCCGCTGCGGTTTTTGATTAAAATATTGGGGTCTGCCCGTAGTGGTGCATTGGCATAGATAATGGAACCGGCCAGACGTCCATATAACTGGGCGTCTGATTCTGAAATATTAAATTGCCGCAGGAAAACCTGATTGTGCGTCCAGGCAAGGTCAAAGACGCGGTCTGTAAGACGCCAGTCCTGATACTTTGCCATCAGGTTCATGACCTGTTCACGTGTATTACCTACTCCGGTAACGACATTTATTGTGGCAGCCTGGTTCGGCTCCAAAGTGATCTGGTAGCGAATGCTCACGATGGGATCAAGCACGGAGCCTTCACTATCAGAAAGTACTGTGCTCTTGCCCAGCGGAGCAGTGCTCAAGGCCAGAGGATTTGTTACGGTATTGCCCCGGCCGATGAATTTACTCCGGTCTGTTTCGTAGGATATCTCATTTATCTGGGCCCCCTGGGTACACATCTGATGAAAGAGCCAAGGTGCACTCTCGGTTTCCGAACGGGGACGCCTGGTGCAGATTATGGCTTTATGATTCTCGACAATCTCAGTTTGCACAAAGAGCTTATTGAAAGCCGGATGCAAAAGATCGGTAGCATGGGGGGCCAACACCACTTCCGCATAACTGGTAACGTCTATAGTTCTACGGGTTGAGGCCCGGTTTGTGATCCGTAGCCGGCGCAGCTCAATATCGTCTTCCGGGGAAACGGCTATTTCGGTATGGGTATCATAATTTTGGTTACTTCCCCGAAATTCCACCCTGTCTTTGGAGAAAATGGCTTTAAAATTCTTGGTTGCCTTTAAAGTGGGCTGATATGCTGTGGACCAATATTCCATGGTTTTCAGATCTCGAATATAGCAGAAGGTGCCATGGTTGTCCTGAATGCGGTCTTCCCGCCAGCGGGTGATATCCAGATCATTCCAGCGGCTGTAACTGCCACCGGCATTTGTAACCATCAGATGATAGCTTCCATTGGAGAGCAGTTGAACTTCCAGCTCAGGAGTATTTGGATTGGTAAATACCCGAATCGGTGTATCTGCCTTTGAAGAGGTAAGATAGTGCTCTTCACGGCTGGTGGTGCGGGCATAATAGGCAGTTGCTTTGGGCACCTTTTCTTGCAGGAGCAGCATAATAGCCTGAAATTTGGGATCTGCTTCAAACCGTTTTTGCATGGGACGATCCAAGAGAAGATAGGCCAGGGAAAGAAAACTCATGCCTTTGTGATGCGCCATAAATGAGCGGATCAGGGTGTGTTTTTGCCCTCCCTGCAACCTGGTGCGGCTGTAATCTATCGCCTCATAAAAACCATAGCGGGCTTCTTCAAAACCTTCGGCAGAAAGACGTTGAAGATTGGAACAAGCCGCCTCCGGCATCACCATCAGCGCCATCACTGAAGCATAAGGTGCAATCACCAGGTCTTGGCCCAGGCCTCGCTTCAGACCCAGACCGGGCACGCCAAAGGCACGGTATTGGTAATTCTGAAGTGCATCAATGGCATTATAGCCGCTTTCAGATATGCCCCAGGGGACTGAGTGCCTTTTACCATACTCCTTGTGTATCCTCACGACAGCCTTGTAGGTCTTGTCTAATATGGTGTTTTCATAGTTCGGCATCACCAGAAGCGGCATGAGGTATTCAAACATGGAGCCACTCCAGGAAAGCAGGATCGGCTCTCCCCCCACCATAGTCAGCAGACGCCCCAAGGCAAACCAGCTTTCCTGGGGAAGCTTACCCTGGGCAATCCCTACAAAGGTGGCAAGTCTGGCTTCAGAAGCCAAAAGGTCGTAGTAACCGGAGTCTAACCTCAATTCACTGACATTATATCCGATAGAAAACAGGTAGCGTTTCTCATCATAGAGGAATATAAAATCCATCTGGGCAAAAGCTTCTGAGCTTTCGGCAAGTTCGTTGATCAAGGCAATCCTCTCTTTGGCCCTTTGCCCGGCGGCTGTGTTCAGATGCTGAATTTCTTTCAAAGTGGGGATTTCCTGGGTATTCGGCAGCCTTGCCGATCCTTTAAGCTCTGAGTCTGGAAAAAACAGGATCAGCTCATCCAGAGCGTCCCGGCATTGCCCCACAAAGGCCCTCGCCCACCAATTCAACGGGCTATCCTCGTCTTTATCCAGATCTGCTATCTTTTCTGCCAGCAATCCGGCACTGTGTAAAAGCTCTGTAAGGCACTTTTTGGAGGCTGCAGGCGAGACGGGAGGTGATTGCAAGATAGCTTTCAGCTCCCCTTGCAAGGGGTCCATGAAATGATTGACTCTTATCTCTGCCAAACTAAGCGCTGTATCACTCAGGATGCCCAGCACATCATTCAAGCTTTCATACACCCTGATGTTCACAATCTTATCATCGATCAAAGCCAAGAGGCCTTGCCTTAGGACATGCAGGTTTCCACTCAAATTACCGCTATCAACAGTAGAAATATAAAACGGATAAAGAGGCTTTAGCGTCTTGGTGTCATACCAATTATAAAAATGTCCCCTATACCTTTCCATGCTCTCCATAGTACGAAATGTTTTGACTGTACGCTCTAGGAGTCGGCCGGCCGAGATGTTCCCAAAGTCATAGGCTGTCAGATTCGCCAGCAGTGACAGACCGATGTTTGTAGGAGAAGTGCGATGGGCTATCTTGGGAAGCGGATGCTCCTGGAAGTTATCCGGCGGCAGCCAGTTATCTTCTGGACCTGCAAAGGTTTCAAAAAAAGCCCAGCTCTTGCGTGAAAGCTTGCGCAAAAACAGAAGCTGGGCCTGACTGAGCCTGGCTTCACGCTCCAGTATGGGCTTGCTGAACCACCATACCACTGCCGGGGCGGCAAACCACAGGGCCAGGATGGTAAAGGCGACAATAGACGTTTGAGCCAGGCAGACTATCATCACAGACCCTGTGATCAAGGCCAGGAAGGGAGATATCCACATCATGCGAAAAGTTTCCCACAGAGTGGCATCATCCTTGTTATCCTCTGCCGAGGGATTCCATTCCAGCATGTTTTTGTGCGAGATCAGGGTGCGCCAAAGGGTTCGCACCACAGCATCCAGGCTGTAATAAGCTTCATAGGGCATACAGGTCAGATAAAAAACATCCTCGGTCAGCCTTTGGCTCACAGATTTCAGCTCGGAGCGCAGATGATCCTGCAGCTTCATATCCGCAGATTTTCGCACCATAGCCACTAGAGATGTAAGGGCTGAGGGTAAAAATAGAATGGTCAACACCGCCAAGCTCCAGAACAAGGGCTGGGCCAATGCAAGCCATCCCACCAGCAGCATGATCGACAAAGAGAACGCTACCATACTGCGTCGCAGGTTATCAAATATCTTCCAGCGTGATAGCATGGAGAGCGGATTCTTCTCAAAACCCCTATCCGCCTTGGGAACAAAGGGAAGTACCCACTGAGCTATCTGCCAATCGCCTCTTATCCAGCGATGCCTGCGTTTGACGTCGGCGCAGTAGGTTGAGGGATATTCTTCGTATAGCTGGGCATCGGTCAATAGCCCTGCCCTGGTGTAGCAACCCTCCAAAAGGTCGTGGCTCAAAATGCGGTTATCCGGCAAACGGTCACCCAGGGTTTGTTCAAATGCGTGAATGTCATAGATGCCTTTACCGATGAATGATCCTTGGCCAAACAAGTCCTGATATACATCGGAAACGGTGCGGGTATAAGGGTCTATCCCGGGATCACTGGCACACATACTGGAATAGTGGGATCGACGATTTAAGTTCGTGCTTATGCCCACTCTGGGCTGCAAGATCCCATAACCGGCAACGATGCGCCGCAGCTTAGGATCATACTTGGGACTATTCAGCGGATGAGCCATCGCCCCGATGAACTTCTGGGCAGAATCAAGGGGCAATTGGGTATCGGTATCCAGCGTGATGATGTATCTTATATTTTCCAGCTCTGCTACGTCGCCCACGATCAGGGAAAAGTCATCTTTTTTCCCGTCTATCAGGAAGCGGTTCAGGGCGGAGACCTTTCCGCGCTTGCGCTCAAAACCCATCCAGATCTTATCTATAGGATCCCACAGCCGGGGACGGTGGAAAAGAAAGAAAATATCACCTTCAGCTGATGAGTACTTTGCATTTAAATCTTTTATTCCTGCTTCGACCATCGCTAAGAGCGATTCATCCTGCGGCAAGCTCTGGGTATCAGCATCCTCAAAATCTGTAAATAAACAGAAGTACAAATTGTCTTGCCTGTTTGCCAAAAAACGCACTTCCAGACCATTGATCAGAGATTTTGCGTTCTGAGGAGTGGTAAGCATGGTGGGAACCATCACCAGGGTGCGCGCCGTATCTGGAATCCCCCGGGAAAAATCCATGCGGGGCAGGCGCTTGGGTTTTACCAATAAAGTCACAAGCCAATTAACAAGCATTACTGCCAGGTGTGAGCTGCCGACAACGATAAAGGGCGAAAACAGCCATAGTTTCCAACCCTGCAGGCCAGCCAAAGAGGAGACACAGGCTAAAAAGTAGCCGCTCGTAAGGGTCATCAGCAGAATTGAGCCAATATAGACCCACAGGGGAGCTCTTTTTACCAGCTTACGCACGGCTTGGCTTGATTTCAGCCGGACTTTTCCCATGTTCTCCATCTTGAAAAGTCCCTTGTCCAGCAGATAGTATCCTATATGTGCTTCCCTGTGAGCCCCACCCTTGCCAGCTGCGCTCTTTTGGGCCAAACGCATTGCATAATGGGCTATCCCTCTTTCGCTGTAATTGCTCCGTCGGGCAAGTTTTTCCACTACATGGCGGTAGCTGTCTCTGGTCGCAAAATCCATGTTGGCATATGTTTGAGCCGGATCCTGGCAGAGGATCTGCTCCACTTTGCTCATGGACTCCACGAACTGCCGCCAGTCCGTATTGTCCAAAAGTCGCAAACTGCCTATGGTATTGCCGATGGAGACTTGCTCCATGGCTTGTTGCTGGTTTTCAGCCCGCACCAATTGCTCTGTAGTTAAGACGGATTCCGCCAGACGCTGTTCTATCCAGTTCAAAGGTAAAGACAGGGCCGGGGCCTGGCCCTGCAATCTATGCACCAGCTCCGCTACAAAAGAGCTCGTCATAGGAGGGTTGGATCGCGCCATATCGGCGATAGTTAAAATCAAACTATTGGGGTCTTTAGCGACTGTCTCCATCATCTTGTCAGCCCAATACACGGCTTTTTGTTTATCACTCCTTGTTGAAGCAATGCGGAGCGATATTCGTCTGAGTTTTTCTATCAAAGCAAGCCGCAGCATGATTGGAATTGCCCAAAGCTCACCCAGTTTCAAAGTGGTTACAGATTGGTAGGCGCTTACGAAACTGCTGAGGTTCTCCAGATCAATGCGGCCTTCGCCATGGGAGATTATTTCCAAAGCAATGTCATAAACCCGGGGAAATCCTGCCAAAGGCCCGCCCTGTAAATGTGGAAGTTCTTTGCTATAGACCTTGGGGAGGTGACTTTTGGCAATGCGTATCTGCTCCTCAACAAGATAAAAATTGTCGAGCAGCCACTCCCCGGCCGGAGCAATGGCAATATCAGAACGCAGATCATCGCTCAGCAGATTGTAAACTTCCAAAAGCAAGCTTTCATTTTTTGCCAGCCTGTCCAATAGCTTACTCTTTGGTTTGCCCTTAGCCAGCTCGTGCCTTCTCGCCAGGCCCTTTCCGTGCGAATCCATTTGGTCGCTGCTCAAAATCTCAGTGCGGAAAGGAAGATCTTCGGAACCGTATTTCAGCTCGCTTTTGGACACTTTCATCCGGGTGCTGTGCCGGGAGAATATCTGAGACAGTTTTTTAAATACTCCCACATGTTTCAGATTCATAATGTGTAACCTGTAAAATTATGATGTAAGATGACTTGCATATTTATACCTTTTATGTAAGGCTAAAAAATCCCGATCCACCGCCTAAAAAGAATAAGAACCTCGTTGCGCTTGATGGCTCAAGCAGATAGAGTGTTTGTGAGATCAAAAACCTATCATCAACAGGGTGAAACAAACTATGACACAAGGCGTGCTTCCATTCAAGTATGATCAAGAAAAAACTCAAGCTGGTATCCCCTGCCTGGCTTTCTGAAACAATCATTAAACTGAACTGTGCTGCCGGCAGGGTGACAGGCTCTTTACATTGTCCGGGTCGTGCTTATTTTTTTCTGTCTGAAACACACATTAAAATTTATAAGGACAGATTCCCCCATTCAAAGGGGCTTAACATATAGACCACGGACACCACTATGAAAAACGGCGATACAGCAATGCAATCCATCCTCGAAGAGATCAAACCCGGCAGAACCCGTGAACTTGACACCATCACGGTCAAGGGGGCGAGGGAACACAACCTGAAGAACATTGATGTGGAGCTGCCCAAGAAACAGCTCATCGTGTTCACCGGGGTGTCGGGGTCGGGGAAATCGAGCCTTGCCTTTGACACCATATTTGCCGAGGGTCAGCGCCGCTATGTGGAATCCCTCTCCTCCTATGCCCGGCAGTTCATCGGCCAGATGGAGAAACCCAAGTACGACACAATCCGGGGGCTTTCACCCACCATAGCCATCGAGCAGAAGGCGGCCAGCAAAAACCCTAGGTCCACCGTGGGAACCATCACCGAGATCTACGACTATCTCAGGGTATTGTTTGCAAGGATCGGCACCCAGTTCTGCTTTACCTGCGGCAAAAAGGTGGGTCGGGGCAACGCCGAAAGCATGGTAACCCAGATTCTATCCCTTGCCCCCGGCTCAAAGATCCTTGTCATGGCGCCCATCGTGGAGAACCGGAAGGGTGAACACCGGGAGCGCCTGGACGAATTAAAGAAAGAGGGATTTGCCAGGGTAAGAATCGACGGGGTGGTCCGGGAATTTGCCGACATCCAGACTCTTGCAAAGAACAAGAAGCACAACATCGAGGTGGTTGTGGACCGCCTGGTGATCAAGGATGACGCCGATTTCACAAAGCGGCTTACGGACTCGGTGGAGACCGCCCTTAAACTTGGAAACGGTCAGCTCCTGGTTCATATCCCGGGCAGGGAAGACCTGAGAATGAGCGAGGCGCGATCCTGCTGCGGCACGGCCTATCCCGAACTTGTACCCCAGCTCTTTTCCTTCAACTCCCCCCTTGGCATGTGCTCCGAGTGCAACGGCATCGGAACCCTTTTGTCCATGGATGTGAACAAGGTTGTGGCAGACCCGGATCTATCTATCCGCCAGGGAGCCGTCATTCCCTGGAAAAACTACTTCCTGAAAAACCCGCGCTACACCAACAGCTCCTGGGGCAAGGACCAGCTTCTGGCCATGGAGGAACAGTGGGGGCTGGATTTCAACACCCCCTGGAAGGATCTTCCCGGGGATCAGCGAGACCTCATCCTGTTCGGCTCCAGCGGCCGGGAGCTCACCGTCAACTTGAACTCGGCAAAGATCCAGGGAGAGGTGACCATGTCCCACGAGGGGGTTATCAACACCCTCATGCGCCGGTATCGCGCAACCCAGTCCGAAGGTTCTAAACGCTACTACTCGGGCTTTATGACATCCAGACCCTGCCCGGTCTGCCAGGGGAGACGCCTCAAGAAAGAGGTGCTCCACGTCAGGATCAACGGATCATCCATCATCGATCTCACCGAGATGACCATCCAGGATACCTATGAATTCATCACCGGCCTGAAGCTGGAGGGAAGTCAGCTTATCATCGCAGAAGAATTGCTCAAAGAGATCCGGGACCGCCTCGGCTTCCTTGTAAACGTGGGCCTTGACTATCTCTCCCTTGACCGGAACGGCCCCACCCTGTCCGGAGGCGAATCCCAGAGGATACGCCTTGCCTCCCAGATCGGTTCGGAGCTCACCGGCGTTCTCTACATCCTGGACGAACCTTCCATTGGTCTTCACCAGCGGGACAATGGAAAGCTCTTAAACACCCTCCATCATCTGCGGGACATCGGCAACACCCTCATCGTTGTGGAACACGACCAGGAGACCATGGAGAAGAGCGACTGGATCGTGGATATCGGCCCTGGAGCCGGTCATCTTGGGGGTCAGATCGTGGCCCAGGGAACCCCGGACCAGATTCGGTCCAATCCCGAATCCATCACCGGGCGCTTCCTCAACCGCATGGAAACCATCGAGGTTCCCGGAACGAGGCGAACCCCGAAACAGATGGGCAACCGTTTTGTCACCATCAAGGGGGCCACGGAAAACAACCTGAAAAACGTCACGGCCAAGATTCCTTTGGGGCTCATCGTTGCCGTGACCGGAGTCTCAGGGGCCGGAAAATCAACCCTGATCAACCAGATCCTCTATCCGGCCCTTGCCGTGGGACTCAACAACGCCGACCTGGAGATTGGCCGCCACCGTACCATCACGGGCCTTGAAAACCTGGACAAGATAATCAACATAGATCAGAAACCCATCGGCCGAACCCCCAGGAGCAATCCCGCCACCTACACCAAGGTGTTCGACCCCATCCGGGAGCTCTTTGCCGACCTTCCCGAGGCAAGGGCCAGGGGCTACCACAAGGGGCGTTTCTCGTTCAACGTCAAGGGAGGCCGCTGCGAGGCCTGCAACGGGGATGGGTATATCAAGGTGGAGATGCACTTTCTGGCGGACGTGTTTGTTCCCTGCGAGGTGTGCCACGGCCGACGGTTCAACACGGCCACCCTGGAGATCAAGTATAAGGAGCATTCCATTGCAGATGTGCTCGACCTTTCGGTGCTCCAGGCCCTGGAGCTGTTCAAGAACCATCCAAAGATAAGGGCCATTCTCACCACACTCATGGATGTGGGGCTCACCTATATCAAGCTTGGCCAGGCAGCCACGACCCTCTCCGGCGGCGAGGCCCAGCGTATCAAACTTGCCAGGGAGCTTGCAAAGAGGGATACGGGCAAGACCCTCTATATCCTGGACGAACCCACAACCGGGCTGCACTTCCAGGACGTACGACTCCTGCTCCAGGTTCTCCAGCGACTGAGCCTTGCCGGCAACACCGTGATCATCATCGAGCACAACCTGGACGTTATCAAAACCGCAGACTGGATCATCGACCTCGGCCCGGAGGGGGGCCACAGGGGCGGAGAGATCGTTGCCCAGGGCTCCCCCGAAAAGGTGGCAAAATCAGACAAGAGCTACACCGGATTTTTTCTGAAAAAAATACTGAAGAATGAAACTCGATAAAATAAGCCGCAGCTAGTGTAGGGGCTCCCTTTACGGGTGCCCTTTGTAACGACCAACTGGCTGGGAGTTTCAAACAAAAAAAAGATTCAGCCCTTATGACCAAAAACGAGAAAAGACAAAGCCCAGAACAAGACAAAGCCGAACAAAAAAAATGGCTCATCTTTGTGTGCGTTGCCCTGGGAGTGTTCATGTCCACCCTGGACTCGAGCATCGTCAACATAGCTCTTCCCTACATCATGCAGGACATGGGAACAGGCCTTGAGACCATTCAATGGGTGGTGGTGGTCTATCTTCTAACCATCTCTTCCCTGCTCCTGACCTTCGGCCGCCTGAGCGACATCCGGGGTAAACGGGTGGTGTACACGGGTGGGTTCATCATATTTACACTGGGCTCTCTTCTGTGCGCAACGGCAATCACCCCCTTTTTTCTCATCGTATCCCGGATCGTACAGGCCTGCGGTGCCGCAATGCTCATGGCTTGCTCACCTGCCCTGATCGTGGATACCTTTCCGGCCAAGGAACGGGGCAAGGCCCTTGGCATGGTTGGGGCGGTTGTGGCCGCAGGTCTCACGGCAGGCCCTGTGGCAGGCGGAATTCTCCTGGATCTGTTCACATGGCGGTTCATCTTCTACATCAACATCCCCATCGGCATTGGTGCCACACTGGCCGGCTTCATGATCCTTCGGGGAACAGGGGCCGACCATGCCAATCTCGAACCCATGGACAAGACCGGCAGCCTCCTGCTCGCGATCAGCCTTGTGTGCCTGCTGGCGGTCCTCACCCACCTCAACCAATGGTCGTTCTTCTCGGCCAAAACCATGGGGCTCCTTCTGGCCTCGGCCATGGCAGGCCTGGGGTTTATCTGGAACGAGTCCAGAACCCCCCACCCCCTGTTTGATCCGGCCCTGTTAAGGATCAGGCTGTTTGTGCTCCCCGTAATCACCTCGGCCATCCTCTTCGGGGCATTGTTCGTCATCGTGTTTATGATGCCATTTTTCCTTGTCCATCCCTGCGGTCTTTCGGCATCAGGTGCAGGGCTCATAATGATCACCCCCTTTGTCCTGCTTTTCTTTATTGCACCCATGTCGGGCGCCCTTTATAACCGAACCGGATCAAGATTTCCCTGCACCCTTGGCATGGCCCTTCTTGCCCTGGCCCTGTTCTCGTTTACCCGGATAGACCCCTCTTCGGGCACGGCTGCGGTTGTTTGGCGTCTGGCCCTTGCAGGAACAGGCATCTCCCTCTTTGTTTCACCCAACAGCGCCGCTGCCATGGGAGCGATTCCTGCCAACCGCCGGGGCATTGCATCGGCTGCCGTGGCAACTGCCAGAAATCTGGGAATGGTGGTGGGTGTTGCCCTTGCTGGATTGATCTTCACCGGCACCTTTACCAGCCTTAACCATGGAATACCCTTTAAAACCTACACCCCGGATGTGGAGCCTTTCTTCATGGCAGGATTTCACAGGGCAATGGCGGCTGGCGCTCTCATGGCCTGTCTCGGTGCAGTTCTGTCCTTTTTAAGGGGAAATGACAGACCGGATAATGGGTAATAAAGGTTTGGTGCAGACACAACAAAACATGGAGTTCAATAAATTAAGCCGAAGCCAGTGTAGGGGAGATCCCTTGCGGTCGCCCTTTGCAGCGGCCACATTCTCGTCATCCCCGGTGATCAGACTAATCGAGATTATTTGCAAAATGCAATAAAAACCGACAAAACATTGGAGAGCCACTGACAGATTGAGATCCATTTTCAACGAAAAAGGCTCATAAAAAGGGTGAAGCGTTTAAACGCTTTGCCCATAATTTGCCGGCACAACTCTTGCCTTTAAGTACCCCCGCAGAGACGCTTGCGGCTAGAGATTCAAGGAGATTTATTTTGGACAATATTTCAGACAGCACTTCCAATAACACCTCAGAAATCCGTTCGGACACCCCCCTGGACTATGAGTTAAAACTTTCCAGCACCGAGTTCGCAACGGGTTTTTTCACCGCCCTTCCCTGCTCGCCACTCTCCCTTGATGAGGCCGTGGCCCTGCTGCACCATCGACCCATGGACAAATTTCTCCACCATTACGCCCTGAACCTCATGGCAAAGTTGGACGCAAGGGAGGTGGAATCTATTATCACCAGGGCAAAGGACGAGGAGAACATGATCTTAAAGGCCCTGGCCTGCGAACAGCTCCTCCTGTCCCAGCCCCTCCCAAAGGTCCAACAGTTCTTTTCAAGGGCGACCATTGCCGAACTGGGCCGTTACACTCCCCTTGTGGATATCCCATCGGCCCTCATGGCGAACCGCAGGCTCCACACGGGGTGGATAAAGATCTTCAGAAAAAACATGATCGACCACACCCCGCTTCCCTCCCCGGACAGGACAGGCCTCCCCCCCATCTGTCACGGGGAATGCATGGTCCGCCAGGAGCAGACTGTGACCATTGTGGATATGATCTCCACGATTAAAAAAAATCAAAAAGATGAAAAACCCCTTGGGGCCGGCCAGCAATTCACCCTTGAACAAACAGCCCAGACGGCCCTGGAGCGTCTTAACGATGCAGGCGTAAGGATCGAAAAGGAGATGCGCCACGAGTCGAGCCTCAGCCCCTTTGCCCTCCTCAGGCGATGGTCGTTTTCAACCAGAACCGACAACCTCAGAAACCGATTCACCCTGTCCGGTCCCCAGACAAGCTATGGCAGGGGTATGACCCTTGAACATGCCAGGGCATCCCTTACCATGGAAATTGTGGAGCGATGCTCGGCCTTTGCCTCGATCTCGCAAGGGGAGGTGGAGGGATATGCACGGGATTACCCCCTGACCCGGGCCACCCATCAACAGCTTGTGGAAAGGGGAATAAACGCCCTTGATCCCGCAGATCTGGCACTTGAGGTGAACTATAATGAGGAACCCCTCCACTGGCTGGAGGGAACAACCCCGGGAGAGAACGGTCTGAAACCCGCCATGGTGCCGGTTCAGGCCCTGTTCCTCTTCTGCAACCTCGATGAAACCGCCCTCTTTTCAGGCCTTGGCTCAACAGGGCTTGCCTCGGGCAACACCATGGAACAGGCAAAGTTGTCGGCCCTTTTAGAAATTGTCGAGCGCCACCAGGAGGCCACCGTACCCTTTACCCTGGAGACCTGCTTCGACCTGATTCCCGGCAACAGCCCGATTGCCTCCCTTTTCGAGGCCTACAGAGCCATGGGCATCCACCTCCAGTTCCAGGATCTTACCACGAAATCGGGAATACCCTGCTGCAAGTGCTTTGTAAGAGCCAAGGACGGCACCATCCACAAGGGTGCGGCGACCCGCCTCAACGCAAGAGAGGCAATTGTGTCGGCCATGACCGAGACCACCTACCCCTTTCCCTCCGGGCCTCCATCGGCTGGAGGCTTGGCAGATCTGATCGGTGTAGGATATGACAACCTGCCCGACTACTCCTTCGGCGACCACGGTCAAGATCTTGACCTGGTGGAAAAACTGCTGGTGGCCAACGGCAAGCGCCCCTTTTACGTAGACTTGACCCGCAGGGAGATCGGCCTGCCCGTCGTAAAGGCCCTGATCCCGGGAATGGATATTCTTGGGGACTTTGACCGGTTTTCAAGGGTTCACCCTGAGCTGTTTCAAAACTATCTTGACCAGTTCAGACAATAACCGGCACGGCCGGAGGAAGAGATGGCGTCCAGCCCCAACGAACGGTGAAACTCTGCCAACGGCGATGCCCTGGCAGGAGTTTCCCATGAAAAGGAGATAAAAATGACTCAGCAGCCGAGGCCAGATTATACCGTTCTTGATAGACCGGAAGTAGCTCAATACCTGTTCCATCCAAGGAGAGAGGAGCTTCACCGTCGGCTTACGAACAAGGATCTCATGATTCCCGTGGATGAAGAAACCGTGGTTGGTGCCTGCTTTCACCTGGCCACAAAGAATGCTCCATGCATCCTGTTTTTCCACGGAAACGGGGAGATCGTGGCAGATTACGACGACCTTGGCGAAGCATACAACCGTATGGGCATCAACTTCATCGTGGTGGACTACCGGGGATACGGCCGATCCACTGGCACGCCCACGGCATCCAGCCTGATGGCCGATTGCCGCCCCATCCTTGACCGGGTAAGGCATCACCTCGACGACCTGGGATTCAACGGCCCCCTCACGGTCATGGGCAGATCCCTTGGCAGCGCCCCGGCCCTTGAGCTTGCGGCCTCATCCCCCGAACAAATTGCATCCCTGATCATTGAAAGCGGTTTTGCCAGGGCCGAGCCCCTTCTCCGGGTCCTCGGCATTGATCCCGAAACCCTGGGATTCAGGGAGGAAGAGGGGTTCTGCAATGTAGACAAGATCAGACAGTGGACAGGGCCGACCCTGATCATCCATGCCGAATTTGACCACATCATCCCCTTCAGCGACGCAGAGGATCTTTACAATGCCTGCGGGGCAGAAAAAAAACGCCTGGTCAAGATTGCCAATGCAAACCACAATGATATATTTTTCCGGGGTATGGAAGCCTACATGGAGGCCATAGGAGGACTTGTGGGTAATAGATGGTGAAGTAAAAACAGAACAGGGCCTGCCGTGGCAGGCCCTGTCTATTAAAGCTGTGAATCACTCATGGACATAAAAGGGCCATTTGTGAAAGAACCACTCGTTGTAGAGCAAAGGAATAATCCACCAGAAGTTCCACACCAGGGACTCGCCATAGACGAATTTATGCTCCCAATGGGGATTACCCAGGGCCCATTCACCCCAACCAAGATAGTAGAAGAGGATATAGCTGATGGCGCTGAGGACAATTACACCCACAGTTCTGAACCAGAAGCCTGCCCAGGAGTCTTTATCCTCCATGGGACCCATGTCGTCAAAATAGTGGTGCCAGGCGAGAAAGAAAATCAATGAAAAGCCTGCGATTTCAGCCGAATGATACCAGAGGAATCTCAGCAACTCCGCATCGTTGGGTTTGGCCTGCTGCAAGTGGTGAATCACATCCTGGGGCAGCCATAACGGTGCGATTTTAACACAGAGCAATGCTATGATATAGGATACTACCATGATGATTACAACGCTTACCAGACCTTTCATTGGCTGGGCCAGCTTGATCAGGGTCCAGGGCTTCATCCGCCATACATTGGCCGTCATGAAAAGAATGACTATGCTCCACTCCCACCATCCAAACACCCAGTGAAGATGGTTAAATCCGGCGATTCCCCCCCACCAAGGGGTGTTCAGCCCGAAAGAAGTCCCACAGCTCGTACCAAATACAAGCCCCCAGAAGGGCACAATCAGAACGACATAGGCAATCAAGGTCCAGAAGGAACACCATGCGATTTCAAGAAGACCCGCCTGGGGCTGGGGAAGATCGCTGGGGCGAACCGGCCATTTGGCAAAAAGGATGGTCGCAAAGGGGTAGGTGAAAAAACCCATCAAAACAAAGCAGACAACCGCACTTTCAGCGAAATGATTGGCCTTCATGGTGGCTAAATCGAACGTTCCGGCCTGGCCTGCGGCTGCAAGAACATTTAGATTGTCCTGACTCATGAAGTTCAATCCCAGTCCAAAAAGTTTATAAAAAACAATGTGAATCACAAACCAGGAAATAAACACAGCTAAAAGAGTCTGAACGATTCCTCGAGCAGGTTGCTTCATGTCTTGAAAGGGCCAGTCACCAAGGAGAAGGTGCCACACTACACCCACTAGAATCATCATTGCCAGATACATTACAAACGGGTAGGGGAATGATTTTACCGGTCCCCTCGGGTCACTGAAGATAAACCAGAGGAACAGCGCGATCCCCAGAAAACAAATAAAAGAGATAATCCCTGTAAGGGGTTGTCCCCAACGAGGTTTTAATCCTGCTGCTGCCATACTCGTCTCCTTTTTAAAACAATTAAATGATTCATTTAAACCCAGAGAGAACCCTGCCAAGCAATCCATCCGTATCAGGACAGCAGACCGAAACCATACAATGCCCCGGCCAGGTCCAGTTACCGCAGAAACCTAAAACTGAGCGCTCGGTCGTAAAAGTAACAACAATAAAAATCTTCGAAAAAACCGAACTGTTTTTACAAAAAATCCTGCTGCAGCATTTCAATTGGGAGATCTTTCAGTGTCAGATTCCGTTCGATCGATTCAAGAACGACACTTCACTCAAGCCGTGCCTTATTCTACGAAAAAAGTTATTTTTGTACATTGATTCATTTTCTGATCAAGCGCTCAATCGTTTTTTCACTCTTAATAATTTAAAAGCTCTTTGTCAATCCTTATTTCGCAAACAGGAACAAAAATTTTCGATTTGTGTGAATTCTCTGCCCCAAGCAACGCCCCTGGCATGCACCACTGCTGGTGGATCTGCATGATCAATTGAGATGACGACAATGGAACCGACACCGTCAAAGGGCCGCCGGAGTTCCTGTGTTCGTTGTGGCCGGATGCCATCCCTCGCTCCGGCCAACTAACGCTTGCAACTTTTAGGTGTCAGCCCAGCGTCCCTGTTTCCCGGGCAAAAGGGAATCTGCCGGTCAAAGAAGCGCCCGGCCTGAACCAGGTAGGTCTCCCGATCTTTTGACTTGAATATCTGCTTCAAAAGCTTTTCACCCCCCTTGAACGAGGGGGCAAGATAGGACCAGAACCCCTTCATTCTTCCGGCAATGTGGGAGGGACCGTAGAGATTGCCGTCGTAAACGGTAAAAAGATCGTCGTGGAACGCCATGATACGTGCAAGATCCATGGATCGGTCCCGGGTCTCTCCCCGTATGGCTGCCGGTAAAAACGGATCGGCCAGGACCCCCCTTCCGATCATGAAACCGTTGATTTCAGGAAACCTTTCCGCAAGACTCCAAAAGAGCTCTTTATCCGTGATATCACCGTTGTAGACAAGGCTGTGACGGCTCTTAGCCTGGACACGCCCAAAGGCTTCAACATCGGCCCTGCCCGTGTACAGCTGAACCCCGGTTCTTGGATGAACGATGATCTCGTCCAGGGGGTAACAATCGAAAACCGGTAAGAGATCGAAAATCTCCTGGCTATTGTTTCGACCGAGCCTAACCTTGACCGACAGGGAGCAGGGAATGGCAGGCACCACCTGTTCTAAAAACCTGGCAATCAAATCGGGCCTGGACAAAAGACCCGACCCCCTTAATTTTTTTGCGATTTTAGAGTGAGGACACCCCAGATTCCAGTTCACCCGGGTGTAGCCAAAATCTGCAAGATACCGGACAAGAAAGATGAAATCCTCAGCCACATTACCGAGGATCTGGGGCACCACGGGCAGGGCTGAATTGTTCTCCGGCAGCAGATCCCTGATCCTTGACGGCTTCAGCTTTGCCTGTCCCATGGTTGCGATAAACGGGGCCATGGCCTCGTCAAAGCCTGTAAAATGACGGGGATAGACCTGTCTGAAGGTCGCATCGGTAAACCCCTGGAGGGGAGCAAGTATCAATTTTTTCTTCATTGTTTTCACCGTTTGTTAAAAATTACTTGACAAGCTAATGGCTGATGCTAGAATGTCAATTCTAGAAACGAAACAACAATGGAGAGCTTTATGGCAAATCTATCCCGCAAGGAACGCGACGATGAGCGTCGCCGCCAGGAAATTCTGGATACGGCCCTGTCAATATTTGCCGCCAAGGGATTCCACGGAACCACAATGGCCCAGGTCAGCCAGGATTCCCAATACCCCCTGGGAACCATTTACAAATACTTTTCAGGCAAGCAGCAGATATACCACGATCTTGTGATGGAAAAGGTTCAGGAACTGGGACGCATCTTCCTTGATGTGAGCAGGCGAAGCGCAGATACGGCCCACACGAAACTCAAAGATGCCCTTTTTGCCCAGGCAAAATTTTACAAGAACAACGACGAGGTCATCCGCATCTATATTTCAGAGCGGAGCAACATCGATGCCGTGCTCATGCCGAAACTCAACGAACGAATCAACAGGATGCACCAGAGGATGGTGGATCTTTTTGAAACCATATTTGACCAGGGCATACGTGACAATGAATTCAAAGCCTACCCTGCCAAGGAAATCGCCATTGTTTTCAGCGACATTGCCCACTCAGCCTCCTGGGCTTCCCTGTTCAGAGACGAGGATGACGAAGAGTTAAATACAAGATTGAACATGATTTTTGAGATGTTTACACAAGGTGTTTCATATAAAAAACCACATGTCCTGACGGACACAACAAAACATGAAACTCGATAAAATAAGCGGGAATGCCAGTGTAGGGGCTCCCCTTGCGGGTGCCCTTTGTGGCGCCAGTTCAGAACGAGTTTCCTATAACCGGCACGGCCGGAGCGAGAGATGGCATCCGGCCACAACGAATATTGAAACTCCGCTACCTATGGCGCTTCGAAGCGAGTTTCATATAAAAACAACCTTAAGGAGAAGAAGATGGCGCAATCAATAGCAGACCGCAGGGATCAGGACTTTGTCCTCCATGAGATGCTTTCAGTGGCAGACCTTGCAAAACATGAGGATTTTAAAGATTTCAACAAAAAGACCGTGGACATGATCGTGACCGAGGCCCGGAACCTTGCCATCAAAGAGGTACTCCCCACCCAGAAGGAGGGTGACGAGCAGGGATGCACCCTGAACAACGGCAAGGTCACCATTCCGGAAAGCTTTAGAAAACCCTACAAGCTCTTCTGCGAAGGCGAGTGGATCGCCATGTGCGACGACCCGGAATACGGCGGTCAGGGCATGCCCAAGGTTCTTTCCATTGCTGCGGTCGAGATGTTCACCGGCGCCAACTGTGCATTCATGATGTACCCGGGCTTGACCCACGGTGCAGGCAAGATCGTTGAGGTGTTCGGATCCGATGCCCAAAAGGCAAAATACCTGAAAAACCTCTACACGGGCAAGTGGGCCGGCACCATGTGCCTTACCGAGCCCGAGGCAGGTTCCGATGTGGGGGCCTTGACCTCCACGGCTAGAAGAAACGACGATGGCACCTTTTCGATCACGGGCAACAAGATCTTCATCTCGGGCGGAGACCACGATCTTACGGAAAACATCATCCATCCGGTCCTTGCCAGGATCGAAGGGGCTCCGGCCGGCACCAAGGGGATCTCCCTGTTCCTGGTGCCCAAGTTCAGAATCAACCCGGACGGCACTTCAGGAGAGTCAAACGACGTGATCTGCACGGGCCTTGAGGAGAAGATGGGCATCCACGGCAATGCAACCGCCTCCCTTGCCTTTGGCTCCAAGGGCAACTGCATCGGCGAACTCATCGGCGAAGAGAACAAGGGCATGAAGGCCATGTTCATCATGATGAACGAGGCAAGGCTGGGGGTGGGAGTGCAGGGTTTCGGCTTTGCCACCACCTCGTATATCAATGCCGTCAACTACGCCAAGGAACGGGTCCAGGGTGTTAACCTCATGAACATGTTTGACGCAGATCCCAAGCCTGTGGCCATCATCAACCATCCTGATGTCAAGCGACAACTTCTCTCCATGAAGGCCAACGTTGATGGAATGCGCACCCTGCTCTACTACACTGGGTTTTTGTTTGACCTTGCAAAGACAGCTGCGACCCCCGAGGAAAAGGAGAAATGGGAAGGGCTTATCGAACTTTTGACCCCGGTGATCAAATCCTACTGCACAGACCGTTCCTTCGAGGTTTGTGCCCAGGGAATCCAGATCTACGGCGGTTACGGTTTCATCCAGGAGTATCCCCAGGAACAACTTTTGAGGGACTGCAAGATCACCAGCATCTACGAGGGAACCAACGGCATCCAGGCCATGGACCTTCTGGGCCGCAAACTCGGCCTTAAAAAGGGAAAACCCTTTATGGATCTTCTGGGCGAAATGAACAAGACCGTTGCAGCAGCCAAGGAGATTGAAGGCCTTGAAAAGATGGCCGAAACCTTTCAGAACGCCATCAACAAGCTCGGAGAGGCGGCCATGTACATGGGAGCCACGGCCATGTCGGAGAATGTTCTCCACGCCTTTGCCTCTGCCCAGCCGTTCCTGGACGTAACAGGCGACGTATGCATGGCATGGGTGGAACTGTGGCGGGCCGTTGTGGCCGCACCCAAAATTGCCAAGGCCAGGAAAAAGGACGTTGCCTTTTACCAGGGACAGGTTAAGACGGCCGAATATTTCCTCAGTTTCGTCATCCCCGCAACCCTTGGAAGGATGGAGGCGATAAAATCCAACATCACCTCTATCATGGAGATGCCCGACGACGCCTTTTCAGGCTAACGACCTTTTAATTTCCCTAAAGTCCCATTGACAAACCTTTCCCCTGGAATTTTCCAGGGGAATCCCCCCGCTGAATCCCCTACAGCATCTGTACGTTCAAAAAAAATTAAAAAGTCTTTGACAATTGTATTTGAATTAACCTATATCAATCCTAGGCTGTTGACTGAGCGCTCGTTAGGCGCCGCTACACCCTGAGACACCACTCAAAATTAGCTGTTGCAGGCGAAAAACGTAAAACAACCGGGACATTAACCGCAAACCAGAACTGCAAGGAGTAATTATGGGCTTGGAAAATTTATACAAAGAGGTCATGGATTTGAATCTGATGGCTGACAACGATCAGAAAGAGGCTGCGGCCAAGGCTTTTTTTGAACGGTTAAACCATCAAAAGCTCCCCGAGTATTTTAACTGGGCAGACGAAATTTTCGAAAAACTCCATGTCAAGGAGAGGGGGGATAAAACTGCCCTGATCTGGGCCGATATTGCCAAAGAGGGAAAAAAATCCTACACCTATAAAGAATTTGCCGCCAGGGGGAATCAATGTCTCAACCTGCTGCGCAACTCGGGTGTGGAAAAGGGGGACAACATGTACATGATGACCCCCATTGTTCCAGAAACCTGGTTTTCCACCTATGCCTGCATCAAGGGTGGGGTGATAAATGTCCCTACCGCCACCAGCATGACCATGCGGGAGCTTAAATTCAGGTTCGAATCCTATGCACCCAATGTCATTGTTGCGGACGAGAGTTTTACCGAATTGATGGACGAGGCCATTGACCTGCTGAACGTCAAGC
>JAVERV010000196.1:0-4319 GCA_034006945.1 Desulfobacterium sp.
GAAACCGTTTTACCAGTATCGGCGATGATCTCGAGGAGCCTGCACGTGGCGTAAAGGGCGTCATCAAAACCGAAATAACGGTCCTTGAAGAACATGTGACCGCTCATTTCGCCTGCAAGCTCGGCATTCTCCTCTTTCATCTTTTTCTTGATCAGGGAATGACCCGTCTTCCACATTATGGCCCGTCCCCCGTGGCGTTCAATGTCATCGTACATGACCATCGAACATTTCACCTCGGAGATAAAGGTGGAGCCAGGCTTTCTCTGAAGAATCTCCCGGGCAAAGATCACCATGAGCTGATCCCCGTAGAGAATGTTTCCCTTTTCATCAATCACACCGATGCGGTCGGCATCCCCGTCATACCCGACGCCAAGGTCCAGCTTTTTTTCTCGGACAAGATCAATGAGCTCCAGCATGTTGGCCTTGACCGTTGGATCAGAAGGGTGGTTGGGAAAGGTGCCGTCCATGTCACAGTAAAGGTCATGGACCTCGCAACCAAGACCTTTCAGAACCGGCAGGGCTGTGACGCCACCGGTGCCGTTGCCGGCATCAATGCCTATGCGAAGGGGTCGGCTGATGGTAATATTTTCCTGAATATAGGCCATGTAGGGGATTATGGCATCCGTAGTTTCAAGGGATCCCCGGCCCTGGGCATAGACCCCTGAGTCGATGATCCTTCTTACCTCCTGGAGCCCTTCACTGTGGATGCTGTCATACCCGTTCATAAGCTTGAATCCGTTATACTCTGCCGGGTTATGGCTGGCCGTTACCATGGCCCCGCCCTGGGCCTTGAGATGATGAATGGCAAAGTAGAGAACAGGGGTGGGACAGACCCCGACATCAATGACGTCACAACCGGTTGAGAGAATCCCCTCTATAAAGAGTGTCGAATAATTGTCGGAGGTCAACCTGCAGTCCCGGCCCACAACAACCCGTCGATTGTTGTCCCGCTTAAGAAAAGTTCCATAGGCCCGGCCGATCTTGACCACATCACCATCGTCTAACTCCTTGCCGGCAATACCCCTTATATCATACTCCCTGAAAATTCCCGGATTCATATCTTCTCCTTACATCCGTCATTCTTCTACATACAGTTTTTTTATAACCCACATGTCCCCAGGGACACAACGAACAATGAAACACGATAGCGGTTAGCGGTTAGCGGTTAGCTTTTAGCTGTTAGCTGTTAGCTAAGAGCTAAAAGCTGTTTCTTATAACCCACATGTCCTGCGGACACAACGAAGCATAAAACTCAATGGGGCATGGAGGGTAATGGTATCATTCCGCCCACTTTGGTCTCCCTGCCCGGAACGGTAAACGTCGGGGGGCCTTTTGGTTTACAATGTTCCGATCAGGCGACAAGTCCCAATATAATCGTGATCGCTCCAAGTGCCCAGCAATAGGGGGCAAACAAATGAAGCCTCCCCTTTTTGACAATTCTCATCAACACCACCAGGGCCAGGGTCCCGACAATAAAAGCGACCAGAGTGCTGAACAAGGTGATGAAATTAAAGCCAATACCCGTGGCAAAAGAATCCTTGAGCATGAGCAGTTCGGCACCCACGATGGCGGGCATGGAGAGCAGAAACGAGTACCTGGCAGCAGTCTCTCTCTCCACTCCTGAAAAAAGCCCCGCCGCAATGGTGGCACCAGATCTCGAAATTCCCGGAATCACCGCAATCCCCTGGCAGGTCCCGATAAAAAAGGCGGTCCTGAACCTTATCTCTTTTACCTTTTTACCACCGGACGGCGTGAGCCTTGTAAACCACAGAAAGGTGCCCGTTACCAGGAGCATGGACCCCACGATCACCAATGAGGAAAAGAGCAGATCCACGTAATTTCTAAGGATCAATCCTATAATTGCCGTTGGAATGGAACCGACAATGATGAGGGCTGCAAACCTTACGTCACCGTCCTCCTGCACCGCCTGCTTTATTTTATCCATTGATCCTGCACTCCTGATCAGTCGGCCAAGGCTGACAAATATAGCCTTGATCTGTTCAAAAAACACAACCAGAACGGCAACCAGGGTTCCAATATGAACGCTTACGTCAAACGAAAGTGCAGGCTCGCTAATACCGAAAAAATTCTGCCCAAGCACAAGATGACCTGAAGAACTGACCGGTAAGAACTCCGTAAGCCCCTGAAGAACCCCAAGCACAAGACCCTGATATAATTCCATGCCCCATCCCATAATATATTCCTGTCGATATTTTACCCCCGGCAAAACCGCCGAGGTTTCTCAATTGTTTAACTTGATCTAATACCGTCTATGGCAGGAAAGATCAAGATTTGATTGTTTGCACCAGCTATTCTAATTATGGGATGTCAGCATTGGGGACACCGGCTGCTGCCTATAGAGGAGAGTCAAAATGAAAACTGCTGTGTTTGCACAATAATTCTCATTTTTTTATTAACTTGATCCAGATCAAGGATTTCAATACAATAATGGGCTATTGTAGCTCCACAGTTAGAGATCGCATACATTAATCAACCATTCAAGGAGGACGAACATGTTCTGTTTTCAATGTCAGGAAACTGCAAAGAATCAAGGATGCACAATCAGCGGAGTTTGCGGCAAGAAAGAGGAAACTGCAAACCTTCAGGATCTTTTGATTTTCAACCTCAAGGGAATCGCCGTTCTTGCCCTCAAGGGAAAAGAGAGCGGGGTCGACATGACCACCGAGGCGGCCAGATTCACATCAAAGGCCCTCTTTACAACCATCACCAATGCCAACTTTGACGATGACAGCCTTGTTGAATGGGTAAAAGAGGCAGTAGCCTGTAAAAAGGCAATCGCAGACAAGCTTCCAGGCGACGTAGTAGGACAGCTCCACGACTCGGCCACCTGGTTTTCAACCAATGTTGAAGAATTCCAGGCCAAGGCTAAAACGGTAGGGGTCCTTGCAACAAAAAATGAGGATGTCCGATCCCTGCGCGAGCTTTTGATCATCGGTCTCAAGGGCATTGCAGCCTATGCCGAGCATGCAGCAGTTCTTGGCAAGGAAAAGGACGAAATCTACACCTTTATCCTGGAGGCCCTTGCATCGACAACCAAGGATCTGAGCGTGGATGAGATGGTGGGCCTGGTACTAAAGGCAGGAGAGGTCTCCGTGACCACCATGGCCACCCTGGACGAGGCCAACACCACAGCCTATGGAAACCCGGAGATCACCGAGGTCAACATCGGCGTCGGCGACAAACCCGGCATCCTCATTTCCGGTCATGATCTCAAGGACATGCAGGAACTGCTGGAGCAGACCAAGGGCACAGGGGTTGATGTGTATACCCATGGTGAGATGCTGCCGGCCAACTACTATCCTGAATTCAAGAAATACGACCACCTCAAGGGCAACTATGGCGGCTCCTGGTGGCGACAGAACGAGGAGTTTGAATCCTTTAACGGCCCCATTATCATGACCACCAACTGCATCATTCCCATCAAGAAGAGCAACACTTATGGGTACAGGATCTTCACCACAGGCGTTGTGGGTTATCCCGGTCTCGAAAAGATTGCCGCTCGTAAAGAAGGCGGAGCCAAGGATTTCTCCAAAGTCATCGCCCTTGCAAAGACCTGCAAGGCACCCAAAGAGATCGAGACTGGAACCATAGTAGGCGGATTTGCCCACAACCAGGTTCTGGCCCTTGCCGACAAGGTGGTTGCAGCGGTGAAATCCGGTGCCATCAAGCGCTTCATCGTAATGGCAGGCTGCGACGGCAGGCAAAAGAGCCGGGGCTATTTCACGGAAGTTGCCGAGAAGCTTCCCAAGGATACGATCATCCTCACGGCAGGCTGTGCAAAATACCGGTACAATAAGCTCAACCTCGGCGATATCGGCGGAATTCCAAGGGTGCTTGATGCAGGTCAGTGCAACGACTCCTACTCCCTTGCCGTGATCGCCCTGAAACTCAAGGAGGTGTTTGGCCTTGAAGATATTAATGAACTTCCTATCAGCTTTGATATCGGATGGTACGAACAAAAGGCAGTTGCGGTTCTTCTGGCCCTTCTTCACCTGAACGTCAAGGGCATCCGACTTGGACCAACACTTCCCGCCTTTGTATCTCCTGCAGTTCTCAAGGTGCTTGTGGAAAATTTTGACATAAAGCCCATTGGCAATGCTGAAGATGATATCGCAGCCATGATGCAGGGAAAGTAAAAACCACGGATGAAGTTAAGATAGAATAAGAACAAAACAACCCGGGGTCAGGCCTTTCTATTCAAACCTGCCTGATCCCGTTAAACAAAAGGAGGCCCACCATGAAATGCCCGGGTCAGGACACCCAATACTGGAACCAGGAAGCCATTTTCGAGACACCCT
>JAVERV010000197.1:0-4317 GCA_034006945.1 Desulfobacterium sp.
CTATTACTTTTTTTCAAAAGAAATTTAAGGGTTCATTGTAAAATTAAATGCAACAGGGCAAAAAAAGTAGAACCACAGCGAGAAACCTAGTATGATATTTGTGTCCACAAAACACATACGGAGGTTATCGCTATGGCTCTTACTAAAGAGAATACCACACCTACACGTACTTTTAAACACTTATCAGAATTTGACAGAGGCAAAATTAAAGCATTACTGGAAGAAGGTTTATCACCGGCGCAGATTGCACGAAGACTAGGCCGACATCGTAGCACTATTGGTAGAGAAATAAAGCGTGGTACTACCGTCCAACGTCGTTCAGATTTGACCACGTATGAAGCCTACTTTCCCGAAACTGGTCAGGCAGTGTACGAGAGTAACCGCCTATCATGCGGAAAGAAGGTTAAAGCTCTACAGGTAGAACCCTTTCTACAGTATGCAGAAAAGATGATTTTGGAGGAAAAGTGGTCACCTGATGTGGTTGTAGGCGTTGCCAGACGTAAGGGTAAATTTGATAAATCCTCGATGGTCTGTACCAAGACCTTATACAATTACATCGATAAACGAATTCTGAATGTACGTAATATTGATTTACCACTAAAAACACGCAGAAAGCATAAGAAATCTGTTGTAAGACAACACAAAAGGCTACTTGGAAAAAGCATTAGCGAACGTCCTGAAAAAGTAGATAATCGAAAGGAATTTGGTCACTGGGAGATAGATACTTTTATAGGTAAACGCTCTAATGATAATGCTTTAATGACCCTTACGGAACGTAAAACAAGAGAACATCTGATTTATCTACTGGAAGAAAAGGATGCTGAATCTGTAAATAAAGCATTCAGCCAAATAAGAGAAAAGTCTGGGCCTTTATTTACACACTTGTTTAAAAGTATAACCGCAGACAATGGTTCAGAATTTGCTGGTTTGGATAGACAAGGGCTCAATGTATATTACGCTCATCCATATTCTGCGTGGGAAAGGGGTACTAATGAGCGACATAATGGTCTTATACGGCGGTTCATACCTAAGGGAAAAGCTATTAAGGACCTAACCCTTGAGCAGATAAAACGAATTGAAAACTGGTGTAATAACCTGCCCCGGAAGATACTGGGCTACCGTACACCGGCAGAACTATTTAACGACGAAATACAGCGTATACTTGAGATCGTTCCAGACA
Organism: Desulfobacterium sp.; assembly: GCA_034006945.1. Lineage (GTDB taxonomy): Bacteria > Desulfobacterota > Desulfobacteria > Desulfobacterales > Desulfobacteraceae > Desulforapulum. The sequence continues at coordinate 1,181 of JAVERV010000197.1, forward strand.
TGCAGTCTGTTAGTTAAGGACATACATTCCAACCCTTTACGAGTATAACAGGCGGGTGAAATGGTATCAAGGGGAAAACCGCCCTTGACACCATTTCACCCGCCTGTTGAAGAATGGTTAAGGTTGGAATGATAAATATCATCAGGTTTCTTTAAAAAGTGTTGCATTTAATATTGCAATTTAAGAAAGAAATTTAAGCATCCCCATATAGACGAGGTGGAAAATAGGACAGATACTGCCGAAGGAGAAACATTGGCAGCCCAATACTGGGGAAGGAAAGCTATATCCTTAAAGGATATAGCTTTTGGAGTAGCTATTTCATTTGCCATAGTATGGGTTTCAACAGAGATAGCAGGCTTCCTGGCCAGCGTAATTCCAACCGGCAACTTCATATATGATTTGCTCAATGGATTGCTCGGGAATAAATACCTGCTAATAACAACTTTTACTATGCTGCTGGCTACCTATATGCCCAACTTTATGGCCAATATTCACGGCGCGCAGGAAATTGGAACATTCCTAATATATATTTTCCTTGTTGTTATAGGAGTTCCCGCCTCATTACAGTTGATATTGACCAGGTCGCCAATGCTTCTTGTATTCACAGGAATAATCGTCATTATAAATATGATAGTTACATTGACCTTGGGCAAATTGTTCGGGTTTAACCTGGAAGAAATCCTTCTTGCATCCAATGCAAATATAGGGGGGCCAACCACGGCAGCTGCCATGGCCATTGCAAAAGGCTGGAACAAACTGATAGGTCCTATTATGCTGGCAGGTGTATTCGGATATATCATTGGTAACTATCTGGGAATTTTTATGGGCAACTTGTTACAACTACTATAAGCTATTACACGGGGATTCCCTGTATTGCCCCAAAGTCAGTGAGATTTTAGATTGGTTTTTCAAAAAAAACGCCCTGTTAAAATACTGGGTGGAATAGGACAAGCCATTGGGAATTCCCGTGTGTTATATACTAGGAGGATAATTATGCTATTTGATCTACATGGGGATATATGGACTGATGTAACAGCCAAAAGGCGGATGGGCTTTAAGAATATTATAAAGAACTATCACCTGGAAAGGTTTAAGGAAGGAAGCATGGTTGGAGGAATCTTCGTGATATGGACAGATTTTTTCCAAGGCGAGAATCCGAAAGAAAGGTTTATCGAAAACATTAAGGCTATGAGCATAGAACTATTGGAAAACCGAGAAATATTAAAAGTAATATTTAGTACCGGCGATTTTTATCAAGCCGTTAAAGAGAATAAACTGGCGATATTATTGGGATTGGAAGGTCTTGCCGCTATTGGAGAGGATGTTGAAACTATATATACTTTATATCAACTAGGGTTTAGACATGCAAGTTTAACCTGGAACGAGCAAAATGCATTGGCGACCGGTGTAAAGGGTGATGCTAACAGGGGGATTACAACGCTGGGAAAGGATGCCGTTAAGATCATTGAAGAGCTGGGCATGATACTGGATGTATCTCATGCCAACGAGAAAACCTTTTGGGATATTTTTGAAATAGCTGAAAAACCCTTTATTGCGTCTCATTCAAACGCAAGGGCTATATGCGATGTTCCCAGGAACCTCACAGACCATCAGATAAAAGCCATAGGAGAAAAAGATGGACTTATAGGTGTCAACGCTTTCCATGAGTTTGTGCATATGGACAATGAAAGAAAGACACTTGACTATTTTATTAATCATATAGAACACATTGCAAGTCTTATAGGGATTGATCATGTAGCTTTAGGTTTTGATTTTTTTGAATATATTGAAGATGAAGTTACAAATAATTTCAGGGAAGGCCCTAATGTAGGCACCTTGGAGATAGAGGATATTTCCAAAGGAAATAACTTGATATCAAAACTCCGGGAGAGAGGGTTTTCAAGAGAGGATATTGAGAGAATAAGCTACAAAAACTTTTTAAATTTAATGGATAAAGTTCTGTAGAAGGATCGAAGGACACACTGCCTGATTAGTAACGTTAGCCCAGTATTCCTAACAGACGACATGAAACTATTCCGGTATTTCAAAAATCCTGCTGCCAACTCACAAAAGGCTCATTAATGCTTTTGTGCAAAGCACCAATGAGCCTGGCAGGTTTAGTTTTGCGAGGCTGAATATAAATCCGTGTAAATGGCAATAATCTCCACATAAACAAATGGAGGTTATGTAAATGAAACAATCAAAAAACATTCTCACGGATAAGGAAATGGAATTGGTAAGCATGCTGATGTAGGACTGCAAAAGCACCAGCGACATCCAAATGAAACTGAAGCGCCTGTTCGCAGGAACAATAGAACAGATGCTGGAAGCGGAGATGGATGAACACCTAGGCTACGAAAAGCATAGCTCTTACGGCGACAACAGCGGGAACTCAAGGAATGGGTACAACCACAAGAACATCATCAGTGATTATGGTGAATCAAATATTGCGATACCCCGCGACCGGAACGGGCAGTTTGAGCCTAAGGTATTAGAAAAGTGGCAGACCAGGACAAATGAGATCGAGCAAAAGATATTGGCGATGTATGCCAAGGGCATGAGCCAAAGGGATATTGAGAGCAGCCTTCGCGATATATATGGTGCGGAGATCCCCCAGACCCTAATTTCGAAGATAACGGATAAAATACTTCCGGAGGTTAATGAATGGCAGAATCGCCCGCTTGAGAGCATCTACCCGATAATCTACTTCGATGGCATAGTGTTCAAAAGCCGCAAAGACAGCCAGATAATAAACAAATGTGTGTACACTGTATTAGGGATCGATATGGAGGGCCAGAAGGATATCTTGGGTATATGGATAAGCGAAAATGAAAGTGCTACCTTCTATGCAAGCATATGTTCAGACCTTAAGAAGCGAGGCGTATCGGATATATTCATAGCCTGCCATGACAACCTTAAAGGGCTTGGGGAAGCGATAGGTGCCATATTCCCGAAGACAAAGCAGCAACTATGCATCGTGCACCAGGTGCGTAATTCGGCCAAGTTTGTGCCATACAAGGACAGGAAGGAAGTATGCGCTGACCTTAAAAAGATCTATGGTGCCGTAAATATTGAAGACGCCGAGTATGCATAAGAAGTACCCCTCGATAATGCGTTCTTGGGATAGGAACTGGGCC
>JAVERV010000198.1:0-4309 GCA_034006945.1 Desulfobacterium sp.
TGCCAGGCTTCAAATCTCGGATAGGGCCAGGCAGAGCATACAAGAAAGATCTCGGCACCCCTGTCCACCATGGTGCGAAACAGTTCCGGGAACCTCAGGTCAAAGCAGGTGGCAAGGCCGATTTTCCCCAACGGGGTATCCACCACGGAAACCCTGTCACCCGGGGTTAGGATCCGGGCTTCCTCTGAATTGAATCCAAACAGGTGAATTTTACGATATGTGCCGGCTATTTCGCCGCCAGGTGAGATCAGGCAGCTGACATTAAACAGAAGATCGCCCTCTCGCTCTACAAAACTGCCTGAGTGAATCCAGGAGTCTGTTTTTTGAGCCATGGATCGGAGCATTTCCAGGGTTGGCCCGCCTTTGTCCTCGGCTTCCAGAGCATATCGGTCAAAGCTGAGAAAACCGATGTTCCACATCTCCGGCAGCACAATAAGGTCTGCGTCTGCACAAGCCTCTATCTTCTGTGCCGCTTTTTCTATATTAGCCGCTTTATCTCCCTCTACAACAGACATTTGAATTGATGCAATTTTCATTTTTCTCCGCTGATTCACCCATCAGAACCACATGAATAGATGTTTTTTATTTTTATCCCAGCAAGAAACAGCCGTATAGAACCGATTTAGATTCTTATCTCTGATTTTCGTGTTATTTTGGCAAGAGAATCAGAAATTTTTTAATTCTGGCTTGTCCAGGTTAGGTAAACTGGATATTGTTGTCCAGCAATGTTTTCACAAACTCCGGTTTGTTTAACAGCACCATTCGCTCATCTGTCGTAAGCCAATTGTCAAGCTCTTCAAGATTATCGCTGTGGCTGGCCTTCCAAAGTGCAGTTACGGCTGCCGCCTGAAAATTATTTCTCCCAAGCATTAGGGGAGGTTCCGGCAGTTGCGCAAGATGCCAGAGACACAGTGTTGTATTGTTGGCCAGGTGTAATAACGGTGAAGTTATCGACTGCGATTCAGGTGCCTGATCCAGCTCCTGCTGCACCGCCTTGAGAATATCACAGGGCCGTTTTTCCTGGGGTGCCCGCAAGAGCCCACACAGATAAAAAAATCGGCCTCGCCGATCACCGCCGCTCATCCATGACAGAGGTATAGTGAGAAGCAAGCCGGCACTGATGGGCAGCAGCCATAAAAACAACGCCGGACTCAGCAACCAGGCAATACCCGCCAGCACCGCTCCTAAAACCGTGTGTCGCAAATGTGCACGCAAGGCTGTCCTCCATTCAAGGGCACCGTCATCTCGGCTCTGGGGCTGCCAGCCAGCATCCCGTCCACGTAATATAGACCACACCACATGACTCTGGGCGAGCATCAGTATGGGTGCGTACAGAGCCGATAAAAGTATTTCCAGCAGCAGGCTAAGGGTGAGCAGCAACGGCCCGCCAAAACAGATGCAGCGCCGGGGGTTAAGCAACGCAAGTACACCTCCGAACAGCTTAGGTACCAATATTACCGCCATGGAAATGCAAAACAGCCAGAGAGCCCGTTCTGCGTCGAACATCGGCCAGGTGGGAAATAAGGAGGGCTGGAGAAAATACTCCGGGCGTGTCAGGCTGGCCTGCACAGCAATAGCCAGGCCCGTCATAACCAAAGCCAACCATAGAACCGCACTGATATAGGACAGAATACCCGAGAATAGATGTATCCGGGTAGCCGGCGTGAATCCCTTTGCAAACAGCAGGCGGCCGTGTTGGAGATTGCCCTGACACCACCGTCGGTCACGCACCAGTACATCAATCAGCGAGGGCGGGGCCTCTTCAAACGAATGAGTGATGTCGCAATCAAAGCGCACACCCCAGCCGGCGCGGCGCAACAGCGCGGCTTCGATAAAATCATGGCTGAGTATATGCCCGCCAAATGGTGGTTTACCAGAGAGCAGAGGTAATCCACAGGCCTCAGCAAAGGCATGGGTACGAATAATTGCATTGTGTCCCCAGAAGTTTGAAGAGAGACCGTGCCAGGCGGCAAAGCCTCGGGCGTATATCGGACCATAGCATTGGTTGGCAAACTGTTGCAGCCTTCCATAAAGACTACGTGCCCGTATAAGCTCCGGCAATGTCTGGATAAGACCTACTCCTGGTGCCGCAGCCAGGCGCCGCGACATTGTGATCAATGCCTCGGGACTCATAATACTATCGGCATCAAGCACCGTCATTGCCCCGTAGGAACCGCCCCAGCGCTGGATCCAGTCGGCGATATTTCCGGCTTTACGTTCGCTGTTATGGCTGCGACGACGGTAGTACACAGGGCAGCTTAGGTCTGCTGCACCCGTCAGGTGATGAAAGGTTGCCTCTTCGTGCAGCCATTCCCCAGCGCGATTGGTATCGCTGAGAATAAAAAATGCAAAACAGTCCGGGGCAAGCTCTCCAAGTCCCCTGCGCATGGCCCTGACTGCAGCGGCAATACGCACCGGCTCTTCGTTGTATACCGGAATCAGAATCGCCGTTTTAAATGGAAGTTCTCCCTGATGTTCCCGGGGCGGCCGCAGTCGTGGTAACAGGCCGCACAGAAAGCCCAGCGATGCCTGGGCAAAGGCGAAGGAAATCCAGCTGAAATTCAGTGCAAACAGCACCAGGAAGAGCCATTGAAGGGATGTAATGGAGTTAGTGCTCAGCACACCGTACATTTCCCAAATACCGTAAGCGGCCAACCCGATACTGAGAACGGCAACGAACAGCCGCGCAACAAGGATGGTCATTCGGTCGGTCCAACGCAGCTTGGCTCGCAGGGTCTGTCGATCTTCATGGATTTCCTGCCGGGGCATACATAACGGCGCCTCTGGCGGCAACGCCAGGCGCACCTCCGGGCAAGGGGCTTCAAACGCCGATCCAGACAAACTATAAACCAGGCTATCTCCCATTGACCCACCTGTAGAGCCAGGTTTCCCCTGCTGGCTTACCAAGACGCAGCAGCATCACCCGCAACTCTGCAATCGCCTGCTTACCCGGTTCAAAGATTATAAAAACACGGGTGCCGTTAATTGAAGGTTTCGGCTGTATGATTGTCTCTTTAATGCTTCCACTGCTGATAGTGGCATCAACGGTGAGATTATCGCCGCTGCCGGTATCGGCATAGTCGATCACCATCTCGTTATGACCGGTGAACAGCTTCTGGCCCCTGGCGCTGCGGATGATGCGTGCCACACCTTGTGTGCCCGGGGCGTCCTTCTGCCATGTCAGGCGGTAACGGTAGTTGAAGGCCTGATGGGGCAGCAAGGCTTGTCGGGGCCTCCAGTAAGCAACTATATTATCGTTTGTTTCTGAGTCAGAGGGGATCTCAACCAACTGTACCTGACCCTCACCCCAATCTCCAAGGGGTTTCACCCAGGCCGAGGGTCGACGGTGATACTTAGCTTCCAAGTCCTGGTAATTCTCCAGTTCGCGGTCGCGCTGTATCAGACCGAAGCCCAGGGGATTCTTGTCTATAAATGCACTGGCCTGCAAAGTTTTTGGATTGTTCAACGGCCGCCATAGGCGCTCGCCGTTGCCGCGCTCCATGGCCAGCCCTTCAGAGTCATGCACCGCCGGCCGATAGTCCGGCCGATCTGCCCGATCCAGCGCATTATGCATAAACATTGAAGTTAAGGGGGCCAGGCCAACATGCTCCAGGCGTTCACGCGGGAACAGCGTAACATCCACGTCCATTCTCAAGGGAGCACCAGGAAAGATTCCAAAACGGAAAGCGCCGCTGATGCGCTTGCTGTCCAGTAACGCATGTACCACAATAGCTTTTTGGTCCTTGTCGGGACGCTCCACCCAGAAACGACGGAACACGGGATGTTCTTCACCAGTGCCTTCAGCAACATCTATGGTCAAACCTCTGGCAGACAAACCGTAGAGTTGCCCCCGGGATACACCCCGGAAAAAGCTGGCGCCCTGGAATACCAGAAATTCATCGTCATAATCATCACGGTTCACCGGATAATGAAGCCGCATGCCGGCATATTTACCAACTTGCGCCAGCAATTCACCCAGTTCCGGTTTGGGCACCCGGAACGAACTATTGGTTACCGATAAAGGATAGGCACGGCCATTTTCTACAATATCAATATCCACCAGGTCGTGATACAAAAAACCTGGTGCGAAGAGCTGGATAGAAAAGGGTGTAGGAGACTTACCCCAGACGGCAGCATCCTCCTGGTAGTTGATCTGGCGGTACTGTGAATAATCAAGAGCTGTGAGCTGTGATGGTGCCTGGGGAAGTGGCTCAAAGGGTTTTTCGGCCAGGGCCCGGGCATGCTGAATCACGCTTTCCCGCAAGAAAGGCACTCCCTCAGTGGATTCTCCGGCTGTTGCAGCACAGGC
>JAVERV010000262.1:0-2784 GCA_034006945.1 Desulfobacterium sp.
GCAGCCTCTTCCCGGTCAAACTGATCCTTTAACGTTTTTTTTTCAACTCCAGACAATTCGGCCTGGGCCATTGGAAAAAACAGATGATCCTCCCTGTAAATGTGGCGTTTTAAAATGGTGATAAATGAAGCGAGATTCAGTAAAAGCGTTGAAACGGCAATTTCATTGCCCATGGCATAACCGTTAAGGGATTTTTCTATTTTGGCTATGGAATCCCTGTTCAACTCATGCTGGTATCGAAGGGCACCCATTTCCAGATCAATTTCTCCATTCTTATTTCTGGCCAGGACACTGAAGAGAAGAAACTCTTCCTTATAGTGGTGATACTTATCGGCATATTCCCTGAAAAACAATATTGCCAGCTCAAAAAACCTCTTTGGGGGCTGCCTGTTTTTCTCAAGGGCATCCCTTGCCTTTGAGAGACAGTCAAGGCCATGAAGGATATCTCCGTGTTCCTTTCTCAGTCTGGATAGAGTTTCCATAGTTACTCCCGGATCAGTGGTTTAATCTGCGCTCCTTTTGCCTCTTAGGTAGTAAGTAAAAACAAGTTGTGCATATTGCGCCGAATTTTTATTTGTTTTCAAGGCGGGACAAGGTGCGCATAACGAGCTATGTAAGCCTTGTTTCAACGAAGAAAACAGATAAAAAGGCAAGCAAGATATATAGGTTGTTTTCACTTGCTGCCTTAGTACCAATATTCAGGATAACGCCTGTTTTTTGCAAGGTTATTCACCACAAGGGCAACAAACAGCATAATGGCGACACCCAGGGCTACTGGAACCAGGACATACATAAATCCAAGGGCATGGACGTTCTCGCCCCCGATAACGGCGATCAATGCCGTGGCTCCGCCCGGGGGATGCAGAGTCCCTGTAGCATGCATTAATGCAATGGCAGTTGCAACTGCAAATGCTGCGGCAAACCAGGGAAAAGGATAGAAAAGCTTATAGGATAGAACGCCTATAAAGGCAGATAATATATGCCCTCCCACCAGATTTCTCGGCTGGGCCAGGGGACTTCTCACCGCACCGTATATCAATACGGCCGAAGCTCCAAAGGACCCGACAATAAACACAAGGTCGCTGTCGTAAAAAAAGCAGGAATTTATTAACGCAACAGGGGTTATCCCCAAAAAAGCACCAATCCACGACCAGGCAATTTCTGAATACCCCACCCTTGAAGGACCTCTCTTGCCGCCCCCCTTCATTTTTTGAAAAAATACCATTGAAACACCCTTCTTTATTTTACCCATAACCCACACCCACTATCCACTCAAAAAGAACACAAAGTCTGAACAAGATCAGACCTGGCAATGATACCCACAAGCCTCAACTGGTTATCAACCACAGGGACCCTGTTGATATTGTTTTTGTCCATTAAGTCGGCGACCTCCAGTATCGGTGTCTGTACAGAAATATTAATAGCCGGGGATGACATGATGTCCCTGGCTGCAAGATTTTTAAAATCTGCAGCAATGCAGCCCCTGGTCTCAAGACATTGTAAAACGACACGCATGAAAGAGGGTTTTTTATCATCGTTCATTCTTTTTAAAAAATCTTTTTCCGAGATCACACCTGCGACTGTTCCATCCTCTTTTAAGACCGGAAGCCCTGTAATTTCATTGTCAGCCATTTTATGTACGACCTCCACAAGGGGAGTATCTTCATTTACAGTTATGACCTTTTTCGTCATGACCTGTTCCGCCTTTATGGCATTTTTCAAGGTTGACATGGCGTGGTCAAAGGCAGCACGATACAGTTCCATACTGTCTGAGGGCGTGATATCCAGGTATCCGGGTATCTTTTTCATAGCCTCGTAGATATCATCCTCTGTGATGGATTGCCTGCACTCGTTGAGCAAACTGAACTTCATTTTTTCTTCCAAAAGAGCTCCCCCCTGAAAGTTGCATATGGTTCAAACAAAACATTTTCTCAAATGAATGAAACATTGTAAAATAAACTTGCAACTTTTAGGTATCACATTTTATGAGTAGATGGGGAAAATTTTTCCATCGTTAATGGTATCATTCCGCCCCTTTGGTTACCCAAACATCGGGGGGGGGTATTTGAACCAAAATTCGGCGCTATTTCTGTCCCATTTATTTAATCTGCGGTCCTAAAACGAAAATGAGAGCAGCTGCCGCAGCCAGAAGAGGCTTTTCTTTTCTTCAAAATTTGAATATGCTGAGGCTCTTTGAGTATATAGTGGGTGACCGAAAACCCGTGTTTGGATGAAAACTTGCCCAGATGCAAGGCGCGAGCAAAGCTGAAACCGGAGCGTACTGTTGTACGTGAGGATTTTAGCTTTGTGAAGCAACGCAGCAGGTGGATGAGTTTTCGTTCAAACACTATCTAACACAGGAGGTAAAAATGGATAAACGTGTGGTACTGGTGGCATTCAACGGAGAGGCGATGTGTTTCATCCATGTGCTGCTGAATGCCCTTGATATGGAAGCAAAAGGGTATGAGGTAAAGGTGGTGATCGAGGGGAGCGCGACCAAACTTGTGGAAACCCTGGGTGATACGTCCCATCCCCTTTCCCAGCCCTACCTTGAGGTCAGGGAAAAGGGAATGATAGATTGCGTCTGCTATGCCTGCGCCACAAAGATGGAGGCGGTTGGGGCGGCCAGGGCCCAGGGATTACCCCTTTGCAAGGATATGAAGGGGCACCCCAGCATTGCAGACTATATGGACGAGGGATACAAAGTCATAACCTTTTAAGGACCGCAGATTAAACAAATTTAGCCGTTAGCGATTAGCTAACGGCTAAAAGCTAACCGCTAAC
>JAVERV010000051.1:0-27528 GCA_034006945.1 Desulfobacterium sp.
GACCCAAAAGTAGTTGTTTAATACGAACTAAAATTTGATTTTTTAAAATGATCAATTTAATTTGAAAAAATTTGAACTTGTTTAAAATAATCAGACAATTTTTACCAAGAGAATTTGGCAATCAACAACGTTCCGAGAAACTGCTCAAGAACCTTAGTGTTGCAAGGGGGACCACGGGGTTTGAAGAAGCAAGCCTTAAAAATGGCCTTGAAAATGATCTTGAAAAGTGTTTAAAAAACCCTCTTAAATCGATCAATGATTCCCAGACCTTTCAGTGATCATGAACCTGTGCACCAACACCAATGCCTTCCATGCCATGGAACAACGGGGTGGGACGCTTACGGTAAGTTTGGCGTTGTCGTGCCCGATCTTCCAGTGATTTTTACAACCTACTGATCGATCAGGTGATTGAATAGGAAAGAAATGGCTGACAGACGGTTATTGATGTAACAAAGTAAATGAGGCAAAGAGCAAGCTACTTCGTTCAAGTCATTTAATCTGCGGTTCTAAGGTTTACTCAGGCTTTGTGGCTGCTGCTAACCTGAAAACTTTAACAAATAGCACATTTGAATTGCTGAGAAGAAATTAGAGACTCGATTGGAACGTAAATGGGTAGATTATTGTCTTTCTGGATTATGCTCTTAAAATCTTCAATAATGCTGTTAAATTCTTCAAGAGGAAGGTTCTTAAGGTGTGCATAAATTATTCTGACAATACGATCGTGGGATTTATCTATTTGTTGTTTTCCGGTTTCCCATCTCGACACAGTTGATTTATCCACGCCAATATATTCTGCGAGAGAATTTGCATTTAACCCAACGTTTTTTCTTAAAAACTTAATATCTTTACCATTCAGTCTACTTTTTTTCTTTGCTATTGACCGACCAATCATTTCATTCAGCTTAATAACCGCAGGGATTGACGCAAAGGATTCTCCGCAATCGCATTTATACACACAAACATTTGAGAGATACACATTATCAAGTCCGGATTCCAGATAATGGTAATCCTCACGTACTTCTGCCATTTCCAAATTGCACTCATGACATTTCATAGCACGCCTCCTCTTAAAATACCGTTATACATCGAACTGTATGGCAAGACTCATATACCTCAGCTACAAAAGTAAGCTTCTCACCGTCAATATCTTTGCCAACGACTTTGCTTTTCCAGCTATCATGCTCGTCATTGTATGTCATTTCTGTGACCGTTCCCCACAGTAGGACATTAAGAGCATCGTCCATACTCACTTCTCTATCAAGCATTCTATCTCGACAATGTTTTGTCGGCTGAATGCAACCATACTTGGCAAATTCACGGAAACACTTTTGAGCATCTTCCTTGGTCATAGTATCGCCAAAAATTGACGTGGCGTCAACTCTTTAAATATATCATTTTTGTTTACACCAGGTATAGTGGGTCTGTTAAAAACACACACAAGAAAAAATTCTCCCCCTAATAAAGATACCGAAAAAGTACGTATTAAATATCCCTGATTATAAGAACTGTCAAGTTCACACCTCACTCAGGTCAGCGAGAAAGGGTAACCCCTGCCCGTGCTTTCAGGGTGCCATTGGAAAAAATGATCCACAGCAGATTATTTTATTGTGTCTACTTAAACATTATAGGGTGGTTGGTAGGCAGTGGATAAAAAAGACTTGCAAAAATATTGAATAAACGAAAACATAGAGCACCTGATATCGTGGAAGACCAACTTGCACGGTGCCCAACTGATAAGGAGCGTAAATTTCATCTGCGCTCCTGAAACCTTTAAAATAAAAAGATTTAAAGATGAGACAAAACATATACCTTGTTGATGGAAGCGCCTATCTCTACCGGGCATTTCATGCCATACGAAGCCTTTCTACATCCACTGGCTTTCCCACCAATGCGACCTTTGGATTTACAAGGATCCTCCTGAAACTGATCAAGGAGAAACAGCCCGAACATGTGGCCGTGTTCTTTGATGTGAAGGGACCTACCTTTCGCAACGCCATGTTTGATGCATATAAGGCCAATAGACCGCCCATGCCGGAAGAGCTTAGCGCACAGATCCCCCATATCAAGGAGATTGTCAAGGCTCTGAATATTCCCATCGTGGAAAAAACGGGCTTTGAGGCCGACGACCTCATCGGCACCTATGCCCGCCTTGCCGAAGAACAGGGGTTTGATGTGGTCATGGTGACAGGCGACAAGGATTTCATGCAGCTTGTGACCGACCATTCCATGATCTGGGATCCCATGAAAGAAGAGATCATCGACCGTCAGTCGATCTTTGACACCCTGGGGCTCACCCCGCTCCAGGTGGTCGACATGCTGGGTCTTGCGGGCGACACCGCAGACAACATCCCTGGAGTTCCCGGGGTAGGTCCCAAGACCGCCCAGAAGCTCATTGCCGAACATGGAAGCATTCAAGGCATTTACGACAACATCGAAACCCTGAAATCCAAAAAAAGCCTGTATGCCAAGCTCCTGGACAACCGGGAGCAGGCATTTTTGAGCCGGGAGCTCGTTGCCATTGACCGGGAGGTTGAGGTTGAAATCCCCCTTAAAGAGTTCATTATCTCTCCATTTGACCATGAACGGCTGGCCGAAATCTTCAAGGAGCTGGAGTTCACAAAGCTCTACCAGGAATTTAAGCCCCAAAAGACCCCTGGCGAAAAAGAGTATCTCCTGGTAACAGAGATCGACCGGATAAAAGAGCTTGTAAAAGATCTTGAACGGGCAGATATCCTGAGCGTTGACACGGAAACAACCTCACAGTACCCCATGCTTGCAAAACTTGTGGGCGTCTCTTTTGCCATGGACGACCACAGGGCCTTTTACATCCCCCTCGGTCACACTGGAATGGATGCCGGAAACCAGCCCGACTTTAAACAGACCATGGAGATCCTCTCCCCCCTCCTTGAAAATCCGGCCGTTAAAAAGGTGGGCCAGAACATCAAGTATGACTACATTGTACTTAAAAACCACGGCATCAGGATGCAGGGGATCGAGTTTGACACCATGATCGCCTCCCACCTGTTGAATCCCTCCCACAGGGGGCATAGCCTGGACAAAATCGCCATGGAGCTTCTGGACCATAAGACCACCCCCTACAAGGAGGTTACCGGCAGAGGAAAGGCCCAGATCAGTTTCAACGAGGTTGAGATCAGTGAGGCCTTGAAATATGCGGCAGAGGATGCGGACATCACCCTTCTATGCTATAAAGTCCTCAGGGAAAAGCTCGAAGAGAACAAACTCATGGAGTTGATGGATCAGGTGGAAATACCCCTTGTCACGGTCCTTGCCAACATGGAGATGCACGGCGTCAAGGTTGATGAGGAAAAACTCCTGGAGCTCTCAAAGACCTTTGACCGGGAACTTATGACTCTTGAAGATGAGATCCATCTGCTTGCAGGAGAGACCTTTAACATCAACTCTTCCCAGCAGCTGGGCACCATTTTATTTGAAAAGCTGGGGCTGCCGGTGAAGAAAAAGACCAAGAAAAAGACCGGTTATTCAACCGATGTGGAGGTGCTAAACCAGCTGGCCGAACTCCATGACCTGCCGGCTAAGGTTCTGAGGTACAGATCCCTTGGAAAGCTTAAATCCACCTATTCCGACGCCCTCCAGGAGCTTGTCAATCCGGACACGGGAAGAATCCACACCTCGTTCAATCAGGCCATAACGGCAACTGGGAGGCTTTCAAGCTCAGATCCCAACCTTCAGAACATCCCCATCCGCACCGAAGAGGGAAAAATGATCAGGGAGGCGTTCATTCCAGAACAGGGGCACATCCTTGTTGCGGCCGACTACTCCCAGATTGAGCTGAGACTTCTTGCCCACTTTGCCGATGACGAGATCCTGATCCAAGCTTTTAACAACAACGAAGACATCCACACCAGAACGGCAGCCGAGGTGTTCCAGGCTTTTCCCGAAATGATAACCGAAGATTTAAGACGCCAGGCAAAGGCGATCAACTTTGGCATCATGTACGGCATGAGCGCCTTTAAGCTTGCAAAGGAGATCGATGTCACAAGAAAAACAGCCCAGACCTACATTGATTCCTACTTTGCAAGGTATGCAGGGGTAAAAAGGTATATCGATGCGACTGTTGAACAGGCCAAAAAGACCGGAGAGGTGACAACCATTCTCGGCAGAAAGCGACGGCTTGGCGACATCAACGCCTCCAACCAGAACCTGCGAAAGCTTGCCGAAAGGGCCGCAATCAACACACCGGTCCAGGGAAGTGCTGCTGATCTTATCAAGCTTGCCATGATCAACATGGACAAGGCTTTGAACGAGGCAAACCTCAAGTCGAAAATGATCCTGTCGGTCCACGACGAGATAATCTTCGAAGTGCCCCTTGGGGAAAAAAAGATCCTCATGGACCTTGCCCGCCAGGTGATGGAGGGAGTGTTCAAACTAAAGGTCCCGTTAAAGGTCAACATCGAGGCTGGCAAGAACTGGGCTGTGGCCCATTGACGGCAGGATCAGGAATTAGACCCATGACCATAAGTTATTCCTGGTCGGTCGCTTCCCTCTCCATGCCTTCCTTTACCGTTTCCCTGATGGTGGCATGGATATCCCGTATGGATTCATGCACGTTTGAAGGGGAAAGCCGACCAAGCTCTATGAACTTGACCACGATCTCTTTTGTTGCCCTGAGTATTTGTTCATCCATTGATTTCATGGTTAAAGCAGATACCACACAACCCGGTATCAGGTCAATCTGAATAGTTGCTATTATCCCTGAAATGATTATACTTATTTTTTTCCAAACCGACCAAATAACCTTTAAACAAAGCAAGGAAACATGGACAACTTAGAAGCAGCCGCAGACATTAAAGGGGTAGACCGTATCTTTTCCAACGGAAAAGAGATCATTTTAATCGGAACGGCCCACGTTTCCAAAGAGAGCGCCCGGCTTGTCAACGATGTCATCGTTTCCGAACATCCTGATACCGTGTGTGTGGAGCTGTGCGAGACAAGACTTCGAACCATAAGGGACAAGGATGCCTGGGGAAATATGGACATCATCAAGGTGATCCGGGAGAAAAAGGCCATGTTTCTCCTCATGAACCTTATGCTTGCCTCGTTCCAGAAAAGAATTGCGGCAAAATTTGATATAAAACCCGGCCAGGAGATGATCAATGCCATTGAGGCTGGTGAAAAAATTGAGGCCAGGATCATCCCGGCTGACCGGGAAATCCAGACCACTTTGACAAGGGTCTGGAGAACCATGGGGCTTTGGGAAAAACTCAAGATGATGTTCCAGATGGTCCTCTCCCTTGGCAACACCGACGAGATCACAGAACAGGAGATAGAACAGATGAAGCAGGAGGATATCCTGCAGACGCTGCTTGCCGATATGAAACGATCCCACCCAATTCTTGAACGGATACTCATCGACGAGCGGGACCAGTACCTTGCCGAAACCATCCGCACGGCCCCGGGGAATAGAATAGTTGCAGTTGCAGGTGCAGGCCACGTTCCAGGCATCAAGCGCTATCTTGAAAATAATACCGAGATCGACATGGATGAACTGACCCGGATACCCAAGGGCGGAAACTTTGGAAAGATCATGAAATGGCTCATTCCCCTGGCCATTATCGGCCTGTTTGCCGCAGGATTTTTCATCAAGGGCAAAGGGGGCGGAACAGACATGATCTGGCTGTGGATCGCGGCCAACGGATTTTGTGCAGGTGTTGGAGCCCTTGCTGCCATGGCCCACCCCTTGACCATCCTGACATCCATAGTTGCGGCCCCACTCACATCCCTCAACCCCATGATTGCCGCAGGATGGGTGTCGGGACTTGTGGAGGCGATATCAAGAAAGCCCAAGGTAAAGGACCTTGAAGCTATACCGGTTGACATCCTGTCCGTCCGGGGGTTCTGGAGAAACAACGTCACCCGGATTCTGCTGGTGGTCGTGTTTACCAACCTTGGCAGCTCCATCGGCACCATGGCGGCCATCCCGCTGATGTTAAAGGTAATCGGATAACAAATCTACCCCAGGATTTTACGTGCAAAATCTTGAATACACTCAGGATAAAGCTCCCACTCAAGCTCAAGCCCCTTTTTCTTGACGGCTTCAAGGGTGTCGTTCTCCTCAATGGCAAAGGCCCGCTGACCTAATATGGGTCCGGTATCCTCTCCATAGTCCACAAAATGGACTGTGCAGCCACCTACCCTGCAACCATACCGAAACGTATCACCATACCCGTCGGTTCCGGGAAATGCCGGGAGAAGGGCTGGATGTATATTGATGATCCGTTGCTGGTCAATGTTGATGCGATCGATGAAATAGGGGGTGAGCGTTCGCATGAAACCTGCCAGGATAACAAGATCAACCCTGTGGGGCAAAATTTTATCCAGAAGCGCCCGCTCTGCAATGGCCCGGGATATGAGAAATTGTTCGAGCTTCTGCCCTCCGGCAGATTCAGGAATAAGATGCTGCTTCTTACGAATCTCCTCAAGATTAAAATCATCGGGAGGAGACGCCTTGTCCCGAGCTTTTTTCACCTGCCCAATGATGGACTTATAGTCAACCACAAAAGTTTCGATCCCTGCCCTTGCGGCTCGCTCAAGCCCCCTGGCTTCGGGGTTGTCCGCACCTACGACCACCAGATCCACATCAATCCGCCCCTGGGCTGCGGCATCGATAATGGCCTGTAAATTTGTCCCGCCCCCCGAGATAAGTGCCCCTGCCCTTATTTTTTTCTTCATATCTGTTCCTCCCCAATTTTTTATAGGAAACTCCCACCGAAGCGTTGTTATTGGAGGAGTTTCCATGTTCGTTGTGGCTGGATGCCTCCCTCGCTCCGGCCGTGCCGGTTATATTAAATTCCAACCAAATTGGCCTCCACAAGGGCACCCGTAAAGGGAGCCCCTACATTCGACTCGGTCTGTTTTATCGAATTTCATTCTTCGATGTGTTCCTAAGGACATGTGAGTTATTTTGAAACAATAATGAAAGAGTCCCCCCAGGATGTCAAGCAAAGGCAGATCCACAGTGAATTCATTCTAACCTTTATCCTATCTATTTCAGGCCTTTAAGACTGCCAAATTATTTTACCACGAAGAGCACGAAGAAGCCCTTACTTCGTGGCCTTCGTGCTCTTCGTGGTTTTAAAAAAAATCAAATCAATGTAGTTTTATCCGATATTGATGATAACCGTTTTAATTTATTTTGTAATTTGTCAAGAACGAGGTTGCCCTGAAGGCAGACCAGGATGATATTGACAAAGCAATTTTAAAACCATATATTTACCGGGTGTTTCAAATGACCCTGTAAACAAAGGAATAAATTATGTCAAAGATTTTAGAAATAGACGACGATGGTTTTGAAAAAGACGTATTGAACTCGGATAAACCTGTCGTGGTTGACTTCTGGGCTCCCTGGTGCGGTCCATGCCGAGCCATAGGTCCAATTGTTGAAGAGCTTGAGGCTGCCTATGGAAGTACGATCAAATTTGTCAAGGTCAACGTTGACGAGAATCCCGTTTCCCCCACCAAATACGGTATCAAGGCCATCCCAACCCTTATCTTTTTTAAAGATGGCAAAATTGTTGACCAGATCACCGGCATGGTGTCTAAATCAAAGCTTGAAGAGGTTATCAAGGCCCTTTAATGGCCTGCACATATTTGAAATAAGGAGAATGCGTCCATGCCAGAGACCAATACAGATTATGAAATTGTAATCATTGGTGCAGGACCTGCAGGATTGACTGCGGGTATTTACGCTGCCCGGGCAAGAATGAAGGTGCTTCTTTTGGAAAAAGCAGCTCCGGGCGGTCAGGTGATCATGACTGACTGGGTTGAGAACTACCCGGGCTTTCCCGAGGGAATCAGCGGATACGACCTCAGTGAAAAAATGCTCACCCAGGCAAAAAACCTGGGCCTTGAAATTTCCACCGAAGATGTCACCTCCATGGAACTCTCCCCCCAGACCAAGACCATTCACATGGGGGAAAAAGCCATCACGACAAAAAGCCTGATCATCACCACCGGGGCTTCACCCAAACGACTCAATGCCGGTGAGGGGAAGTTCATGGGCAAGGGGGTTTCCTTCTGTGCCACCTGCGATGCTCCGTTCTTCAAGAACAAGACGGTCCTTGCTGTGGGAGGCGGTGACACCGCCATCCAGGAGGCAATATACCTGACAAAGTTTGTCAACAAGGTATATGTCGTCCACCGGCGGGACGAACTCAGGGCCACAAAGATCCTCCAGGAACGGGCCTTTAAAAATGATAAAATCGAATTTGTCTGGGATTCGGTTGTCACGGGCATGGACGGTTTGTTTGGAGTTGAAAATGTTCACGTTAAAAACGTAAAGACCGAGGAAACAAAAACCTTCAAGGTGGACGGCTGCTTTATCTGGGTGGGCACAACCCCAAATACCGAATTTATAAAAAATGCCCTGGAGCTTGATTCCTGGGGTTTTATTGTTGCAGATCAGCATATGGCAACCTCTGTTCCCGGTGTTTTTGCAGCAGGCGACGTACGAACCACCCCGCTGCGACAAATTGCCACTGCCGTTGGAGACGCCGCCATTGCGGCTATTTCCGCCGAGCACTATATCGAGAATTTATAATAGATGAAAAGACTTGCAGCAATTGTATTAGCCCTGACCATGTTTACCGCCTCTGGCTGCGCCTGGTTCAAGGGTAACCATGAGATGGAAAAAAGTGCGGAAACCCTTGTTCGCGAAGGGTCTTCCCAGTTCAGAAACCGCGACTTCAAGGATGCCATCAAATCATTTACCACCCTGAAAGACTGGTATCCTTTCAGTAAGTATGCGATTCTGGCAGAGTTGAAAATAGCCGATGCCCATTTCGAAATCAAGGAGTATGATGAGGCCATCTTTGCCTACCAGGATTTCGAAAACCTCCACCCAAAGAACGAGGCCATTCCCTATGTCATTTACCAGACAGGACGATGCTGGTTTGAAAGGATAGACACCGTTGACAGGGATCAGAGCTCTGCCCTAAAAGCCCGGGCTGAATTCAACCGACTGGTCCAGCGTTTTCCAGATGCCCCTGAGTCTGCCAGGGCAGCAGAACACATTGAGGTGTGCATCAAAAGCCTTGCAGGCCATGAATTCTACGTTGCCGAATTTTATTTCAAGGCAAAATACTATAAGGCCGCCATGAAAAGATTTGAACATCTGTTTGCAAACTTTCCCGACACCGGGGAAGGCAAAGAGGCCTTGACCAGAATCACCGAGTGTCGAGGGATGATCGCCAAGGGCATGGACCAGGGCAAAGACGTTGTTATGGAATAGCCCATTGGCAAATATTGAGGGATAGCCTGAATTTTCTTTACAAGCATGACCAATTGAGGTATGAATTCCTGGTTAAAGTTCGTTTGAGTTTAAAATTTTAGTTAAATATAGTTTTAATGATATTTTTTTGTCTTTATTTTTTGTCTTTAAGGAGAGTAGTGATGTCCAAGGAATGCAAGATATGCGGTAAAAAACCTATGGTTGGAAACAATGTAAGCCATGCACACAACGTAAACAAAAGAAGGTTCAACCCCAATCTTCAACGGGTAAGGGCTCTCTTGAACGGCCAGGTCAAACGAGTCGACGTATGCACAAGCTGCATCAAGGCCGGCAAGGTAGTGAAGGCTCCCAACATGCCAAGGGTTGCTGACGTTTCCTAATTGTTTGAGACCATCCGCTTGACATCCTTGACCTGCTTTACCTTTCTTATCTCGGCCATGATTTTCCGGAGTCGATCCGTACTCTCCACCGATATGGTAAAA
Organism: Desulfobacterium sp.; assembly: GCA_034006945.1. Classification (GTDB taxonomy): domain Bacteria; phylum Desulfobacterota; class Desulfobacteria; order Desulfobacterales; family Desulfobacteraceae; genus Desulforapulum. The sequence continues at coordinate 9,751 of JAVERV010000051.1, forward strand.
TAGGAACTCACCGCACTCAGCTCGGATGTGTCTGTACTTGCGTTGATGATATTTGCATTGTTTTTGGTGATGGCAGAAACAACGTCATTCAAAAGCCCGAATCTGTCGGTGGAGCGCACTCGGATCAATGCGGGATATGACTCGCTGAAGTCATCGCTCCACTCGACCTCAATCAGCCTTTCGTCGGCCATTTTATGAACGGTGGTGCAGCTTTTTCTATGAACGGTAACCCCTTGCCCCTGGGTGATATACCCGATAATAGGGTCTCCAGGCAAGGGGCTGCAGCATTTTGAAAACCTGATCAGAATGTCGTCCAAACCCTTGACAATGATTCCTTCCCTGGTCTTTTTTCGAAGCTTAGACTTGATCAGCCTGTCAAGAATAGAAGGCTCCTGCTGACCCTCCATTTCAGGCAGGGCACGGTTCATAATCTGAACCGGGGTGATGTTGCCGTGGCCTACATGGGCGATGAGATCCTCCACCTGCTTGAACCCATAGCTTTCCGAAACCTGTTCGATTTCACCGGATTTTAAAAGGGCATTAAAGTTGTGCCCCCTTTTCCTGAACTGCTTCTCACACATCTCCCTACCGAGGGTTATGCTTCTCTCCCTCTCCCTGGTCCTGACCCACTGGCGAATCTTGGTCTTAGCCTTTACCGTCTTGACAAAGTTAAGCCAGTCCACGCTGGGGTGAGTCCCCTTGGATGTGATGATCTCAACCGTGTCTCCGGTTTTAAGACCATGGGTCAGGGTGACAAGCTTGCCGTTTACCCGGGCCCCCGTGCACTGGTCTCCCACCTCAGTGTGGATGAGATAGGCAAAATCCACCGGGGTTGCCCCCTTGGGAAGCGTCTTGATCTCCCCATGGGGAGTAAACAGGTAAATCTCGTCGGAGTAAAGATCGATGCGGACATTTTCCAGGAACTCGTCTGGATCACTGAAATTCTCCTGATTTTCCACAAGATTTCGAATCCAGGCAAAGGCTTCTCCTGTCCTCTCATCAAAGGTTGCCCCCTGTTTATAACTCCAGTGGGCCGCAATGCCTGATTCTGCAATGCGGTCCATTTCCCGTGTCCGGATCTGCAGCTCCACCCTGTCACCCCTGGGACCTATGACCGTTGTGTGCAGAGACTGGTACATGTTGGGTTTCGGCACCCCGATATAATCCTTGATCTTGCCGGAGATGGGTTTCCACATGGAGTGGATCAACCCCATAACCTCATAACACCTGGAGACTGTATCAACAATAATCCTGAAGGCAACGATGTCGTAAATCTCCTCAAACTCAAGGTTCTGGGAGACCATCTTGTGGTAGATGCTGTAGTGCTGTTTAAAGCGCCCCTTGACATCGGCCTCAATGTTTGCATCCCCAAGCTTGTGCGTGAGCTTTTCCATGACCGCTGCGATGTAGCTCTCCTGCTCCTCCTTTGCCCTGTTGACAAGCCGATCGATCTCTGCATATTCCTGGGGATGGGTGTATAAAAAAGAGATATCCTCAAGCTCCTGCTTGATCCAGAAAATACCGAGCCGGGCAGCAATGGGAGCATAGATATCCAGGGTCTCCTGGGCGATGCTCCTCTGCTTTTCCGGGCTTTTATGGAACTTCAAGGTTCGCATGTTGTGAATGCGGTCGGCAAGCTTGATAAGAACCACCCTTATATCGTCGGCCATGGCAAGAATCATCTTTCTCAAACTCTCGGCCTGCTGGGCCGCCTTGGTGGAAAAGGTAAGCTTGGAAATTTTTGTGACACCTGCAACAATGTGAAGAATTCCCGGTCCGAACATCTCCAGGATATCCTGTTCTGTGGCATGGGTATCCTCGATCACATCGTGGAGAAGCGCTGCTGCAATGCTTTCCACATCGAGCTTCATGTCGGCCAGTATGGCGGCCACCTCCAGGGGATGTGAGAGATACGGCTCTCCTGAAAGCCTCATCTGACCCGCATGGACCCTGGCCGAATATACATAGGCCCGGTCAATGACGTCAAGATCTGCCTCTGGGTTGTTCTCAACGATCTTATCAAGGATATCGGTTATTCTTATCATGGTGCCAGCCTGTCCCGGGTCAATATGCCTTTGCAAACAACACCCTGCGCCCGCTTGCCTTGCCGCAGCAGATGCAGGTTCCCTGCTCTGTGTTGGAACTGAAGGGGATGCAGCGAATAGTAACGGAAAGATCATCCTTGACCTTTGCCTCGCACTCGATGGATCCACACCAGTGGGCCATGACAAACCCGCCGTGGATGCTGTTCTCATCGGGTGAGGTGAACAAGGCTTTGAACTCAACGGGATCATCTATTACAACGGTGTTTTCCTCCCTAAAGGCAAGGGCCCGATTAAAGAGGTTGTTCTGAATATCGTCGAGTATGGTGTCGATGGTGTTAATTAAAGCCTCCCTTGAAATAGAGGATTTCTCCCCGGGCTTCTGGTCCCTTCTGGCAAGATAGACAGAGTCGTTGTCCATGTCCCTTGGTCCGATCTCGGCCCTCAGGGGTATGCCTTTTTTGATCCAGTCCCACGCCCTTGCACCGCCCGTATCCCTGTCATCTATCTCGACCCTGACCCTTGAACCGTCGTAGATCCGATTTGTTAGGGCTTGGGCTAGGTTCCGTGTGTACTCCATCACCCTGGCCCTGTCCTCTTCCTTTCGAAAAATGGGGAGTAGCACCACATGGGCGGGAGCCACCCTGGGAGGCATGATCACACCGTCGTCGTCGGCATGGGTCATGATCATGCCGCCGATCATCCGGGTGGAAGTGCCCCAGGAGGTGGTCCAGGCAAACTCTTCCTGGGCATCGGCATTCTGAAAACGAATGTCGGAACTCCGGGCAAAATTCTGCCCCAGGAAATGGGAGGTCCCGGCCTGGAGAGCCTTTTTGTCCTGCATCATGGCCTCGATGCACACAGTATCAACGGCCCCGGGGAACCTCTCTGAGGGTGTCTTTCTCCCCCTGACAACGGGCATTGCAAGAAAATCCTCGACAAAACGTGTATAGATATCGAGCATCATCATGGTCCGTTCCCTTGCTTCGGCCTCGTTGGCATGGGCCGTGTGGCCCTCCTGCCAGAGAAATTCGCTTGTTCTCAAGAAAATCCGGGTCCTCATCTCCCAGCGCACCACGTTGGCCCACTGATTGAGAAGAATGGGAAGATCCCGATAGCTGGAGGTCCACCTGGACATGGATTCACCGATAATGGTCTCAGAGGTGGGTCTTACCACAAGGGGCTCGGCCAGCTTTCCCGCAGGAACGAGCTTGCCGTTCTCATCTGCCTCTAACCTGTGGTGGGTTACAACTGCGCATTCTTTGGCAAACCCCTCCACATGTTCGGCCTCTTTCTCAAGATAACTCAAGGGAATAAACAGGGGGAAATAGGCATTCCTGACACCCGTCTCCTTGAACATCCCATCCATGGCAGCCACGATATTTTCCCACAGGGCATAACCCCAGGGTTTTATCACCATGCAGCCGCGAACCGGTGATTTCTCAGCCATCTCAGAAGCCTTAACCACCTCCTGGTACCACATTGGATAGTCCTCTGCCCGGGTGGGAGATATTGCATTTTTTGCCTGTTTTGCCATCTATTTTCCTCCAAAGTTTATTTTTAAATTTTCTATTTCGTAAAGCAGAACCCGGACAAGGTCATGCTGATCTATTTTGCGAACTACCTTCCCCTTTTTGAACAGAATGCCGAAGCCGTCACCCCCTGCAATGCCGATGTCAGCCTCCTTTGCCTCACCTGGCCCGTTGACCACGCACCCCATGATGGCGACCTTTATATCAAGGGGACAGTTGATAAGCTCCGCCTCCACCTGTTGGGCAACGGTGAAAAGATCAATTCTGCAGCGCCCGCAGGTGGGGCAGGAGATGATTTCAGGCCCCCTGGACCTCAGACCCAGGGCCCTCAGGATCTCCCAGGCAGTTCTCACCTCTTCCACCGGATCCCGGGTAAGGGAGACCCGGATGGTGTCACCAATGCCTTCGGACAGGAGCATGCCTATGCCAATGGCCGATTTGGTGATACCGGCAAAGAGCCCCCCCGCCTCGGTCACCCCCACATGGAGGGGAACATCCGTCCGTTGGCTGATCAGGCGGTAGGCTGCAACGGTTCTCGCCACATCCGACGCCTTGAGGGATACCTTTATATCATTAAAGCCAAGATCTTCAAGCATCCTGATATTTTCCATGGCACTTTCGACCATGGCCGCCGGGGTGGGGCCGAGCCTTTTGATTATTTCACGATCAAGGGAACCTGCGTTCACACCGATGCGTATGGGAACTCCCCTCTGGGCTGCACAGTTCACCACCTCACGGATCTTCCAGGGTTCACCGATATTTCCGGGATTGATCCGCAACCCATCGGCCCCTGAATCCACAGAGGCGACGGCAAGCCTGTAATCAAAGTGAATGTCTGCTATCAAAGGAATATTGATCTTTGGACAGATTTGGGCCAGGGCAAGGGCCGCTTCCATGTCGGGAACTGCCACCCGGATAATTTCACACCCCGCTGCCTCCAGCCGATCTATTTGAGCAAGGGTCGCTGTAACGTCCCCTGTCTGGGTATTGGTCATGGATTGAACAGCCACAGGTTGACCGTCACCCACAGCGACCTTTCCAACAGTCAGCCTGCGGGTCTTTCTCCTCTCTTTAACCAGTGGCATTCCCTATAAAACTCCTGAACCTGTAAATTTAAAAAAATAACCGTCAAATGCGGACCAAAGCCAGGGCACAGCCTGTTTGAGCTATTAGCTAAGGGCTAACCGCTAATAAGCCTTGTAGATGAACCAAAGTTAGGCGCTATTTCTGCTCATCTTATTTAATCTGCGATCCTTAGTATGATCGTGTGTGAAGAATAACACCTAAATTGAATCGTGGCAAATTTTTTGAATCCTTCCCCAGAAATTCTCATTTTGGTTTTACATTAGAGGCAACAGTCGGTATTCCAACTTTAGCTGTTAGCTTTTAGCTAACCGCTAATAGCTAACAGCTATCGTGTTTCATAGTTCGTTGTGTCTGCCAGGACATGGGGATTATGTGGAAGGCCAATTCATGAATTACCCTAGGCATTACCCGTTAAAAAAAAAATAGCATAAGCCCAGAAACAAATTTCCAGGAGGGCAAATTGCACTTGTGCAAATTTTCATTAATTGGTAGGGTTACGACCGGAAATAAAAACATACAGGGGTGGAGAGTGAAGACTGTTGAAAAAGAGGCCATAAGGGTGGAATCCCTTCACAAGGATTTTGGCCAGCTCAAGGTATTAAAGGGGATATCCGTTGCCGCAAACGAAGGGGATGTCATCGCTCTCATCGGCTCCAGTGGTTCTGGCAAAAGCACCTTCCTGAGATGTATGAACCTGCTGGAAATCCCAACAGCAGGAGAAATATATGTGGGGGGGGAACACATAAAACTCAAAAAAAACCGCAGCAACCAGACCGTGCCCGCAGATCGAAAACAGGTGGACCGAATCCGAACCCGCCTGGCCATGGTGTTCCAGCACTTTAACCTCTGGTCCCATATGACGGTCCTTGAAAACATCATGGAGGCCCCGGTCCATGTGCTGAAACGTCCGAAAAGAGAGGCAAAAGAGATGGCCATGGCCCTCCTGGAAAAGGTCGGCATTGCCGAACGCTCCCACTATTTTCCCTCCCAGCTTTCCGGCGGTCAGCAGCAGCGGGCGGCCATTGCCAGGGCCCTTGCCATGGAGCCGGAGGTTCTTTTGTTTGACGAACCCACGTCGGCCCTTGACCCAGAGCTTGTGGGTGAGGTCCTGAAGGTGATGCAGGACCTTGTAAAAGAGGGACGAACCATGATCATGGCCACCCATGAGATGGGATTTGCAAGGGAAGTGTCGTCCAAGGTGATCTTCCTTGACCAGGGGGTCATAGAGGCTCAGGGTTCGCCAGCCTACATCTTTGGATCTCCGGATTCAGAACGATGCAGGCAGTTTCTTTCAAACCTGATGTAGGAAAAGATAACCATATCTAAACTTAAATTGAGGAGAAGAAGATGAAGAAATCGTTAGTCGTGTCCATTGTATTACTGTTGTCCATGATTGCAGGTTCAGCCTTTGCCGGGAACATCACCAAAATCCGCATGGGAACCGAAGGTGCCTACCCTCCCTTCAACTACATAGATAAGGACGGCAAACTCCAGGGTTTTGACGTGGATATTGCAAAGGCCCTTTGCGTTGCGGCCGGCGTTGAATGTGAATTTGTCATGCAGGACTGGGACGGTTTAATCCCGGGTCTTCTTGCCAAAAAATTCGACACCATCATCGCCTCCATGACCATCTCGGAAGAACGCCTGAAGAAAGTCAACTTCACCAACAAGTATTACCTAACACCGGCACAGTTCATCGCAAAAAAGGGAAGTGGCTTTGAAATAACCCCCGAAGGCCTTAAAGGAAAGACAGTGGGCGTACAAAGGGGAACCGTCCATGACAACTTTGTAAGGGACAAGTTCGGTAAAACTATGACCATCAACTCCTATGCCACCCAGGACGAGGCCAACATGGATCTTGTATCCGGCAGACTTGACCTTGTGATTGCCGACACCGTTGTCCTTTCCGACGGTTTTCTCAACACAAAAGAAGGTAAGGACTTTGAATTTATAGGCCCCGGCTTTACGGACAAACAATGGTTTGGCGAAGGCATTGGAATTGCAGTCAGAAAAGAGGACAACGAACTGCGTGAACTCTTGAACAAGGCCATTGACACCATCCGGGCCAACGGCGAATACCAGAAAATCAACGCAAAATACTTTGATTTTGACGTATACGGTGATTAAACCCTAAGTATAACCTGAACGGCCGGAGCGAGAGAGGCATCCAGCCACAACAAAGGTTGAAACTTGAACAGGCCCGCCTTGTTTCTTGTATCTTGTTTCAAGTTTCTTGTCAGCAACCAGATCCTGAACCGGGAAATCGACCAATAGGTCTCCCGGTTTAAAAACCCTCAACCCCCCAGGGATATTACCACGTGTTTACCCTTCAAGGATACCTTCCCCTGCTGATCAAGGGGGCAAAGCTGACCATCATAGTAGGTGCCGGTGCCATGGCCATCGCGATCCTGCTAGGCCTTGGAGCAGCCCTTTGCAAGCTTTCCAAAATAAAATCCCTTGGCATCCTGGCCGAAACCTACACCACGGTCATCCGGGGAATCCCCGAACTTGTGCTGATTCTTCTGGTCTACTACGGCGCCCCAACCCTGATCCAGGACACGGCCGCATTTTTTGGCCTGGATATATACGTTGAGATTAAACCCATGATTGCCGGGATTTTCACCATCGGGTTCATCTATGGTGCCTTTGCCACCGAGGTGTTCAGGGGGGCCTTTCTTGCCGTGGGAAAGGGGCAGATCGAAGCTGCCCAGGCCTGCGGCATGGGGCCGATTCTTGTGTTCCGACGAATTCTTCTCCCCCAGATGTGGCGGTTTGCCATCCCAGGCCTTGGCAATGTGTGGATGGTTCTGATCAAGGCAACTGCACTGATATCGGTAATACAACTGCCGGAACTTATGCGAAACACAGACATTGCCGCAAGAAACACCCACAAGCCCTTTACCTGTTACTTTACCGCCTCACTTCTCTACCTTGCCATCACCATCTTTTCCCTCCTTTTCCAGCAATGGGCAGAAAAGAGGGCCAACCGGGGCGTCAGAAGGGAAGCATAACCATGGACAACAACATCATCATCGAGACCCTTCCAAGATTTTTGAGCGGCGCCCTGCTCACCCTTGAGATCACCTCGCTCAGCGTCATTCTCGGCTTTTTACTGGCCATTCCCCTGGCGATCATGCGGGTTTCGAAAAGCCCCTTTATCAACATACCTGCCTACTGCTTCAACTTTTACTTCAGGGGCACCCCCCTTCTGGTACAGCTCTTTCTCATATACTATGGAAGCGGGCAGTTTCAGTCGTTTTTGTCCGACATCGGCCTGTGGCAGTTCTTCAGGGAAGCCTACTTTTGTGCGATTCTCTCTTTGACCTTAAATACGGCGGCCTACAGCTCCGAAATCTTCAGGGGCGGCATCCTGGGAGTTCCGTTTGGTGAGTTAGAGGCGGCCCGGGCCTGCGGCATGTCAGGCCCCCTTCTCTACAGAAGAATTATCATGCCCGCAGCCCTCAGGATTGCCTGGCCCGCCTATACCAATGAGGTGGTTTTTCTGCTCCAGGCATCTTCCCTTGTCTCGATCATCACCCTCATGGATATCACAGGGGTGGCAAGGGTGGTTTCGGCAAGATCCTTTGCCTTTTACGAGCTTTTTATCACGGCTGGCGTGCTCTATCTCATACTGGTTTACGGCCTGATCTTTGTATTTAAACGCATCGAAAAGAGAATCACGGCCCACCTGAGCCCTGATGTGATGATTCGCTGATCAAGCACCTCAATCATCGCCCCATGATTTGGGGCAGGAACAGGACTATTTGAGGATAGAGAGTCACAAGAAGAACCACTGTAAAGATGGGGATCAAAAAGACAAGGGCCCCCTTGAAAACCGTCTCCATGGGCTCTTCAGCCACCCCTGCAATCACAAAGATATTCAACCCCAGGGGTGGGGTGATAAGCCCTGCCTCCATCATGAGTACCGAAATCACGCCAAACCAGATGGGGTCGAATCCAAGCTTTAAGATAGTGGGAAAAATCACCGGAAGGGTAAGCACCATCATGGAAGTTGCGTCGAGAAAACACCCAAGCAAGAGGTAGCCCCCCAGTATAACGGCCAGGATGAGATATCGCGAGACCGTCATGGAGCTGAGCTGCACGGCCAGGTTCATGGGTATCATGGTCAATGCCATGAAATAGGTGAACACATAGGCCCCGGCGAGAATCATGAAAATCATGACCGACACCCGGACCGTTGATGCCAGGGCCGTGAAGAGAAGGGGCCGGGTCAGTTTCCGTTTCAAGAGAGTTACGACAAAGAGAAAAAACGCCCCAACTGCCCCGGCCTCGGTGGGGGTAAAAAGACCGAAATAGATTCCTCCCATTACAAGGAAAAAGACCAGAATCAGCTCCCATACAGCGCCCAGGGCCTTGAGCTTTTCCTTTATTCCAACCCGTTCGAGATTTTCAGGAGCCGCACCTGGAAATATCATGACCCATAGGACCACGATGGCCACAAAGGCTGTCACCAGAAGAATCCCGGGGAGAATCCCTGATACCAGAAGCTTTCCAATGGACTGCTCGGTCAGAATCCCGTAAACGACAAATCCAATGCTGGGCGGAATCAAAAAACCAAGGGTCCCCCCGGCAGCAACGCTTCCGGTTGCAAGATAGGTGTCGTAGCCGTACTTTTTCATCTCAGGCAGGGCCACCCTGCCAATGGTTGCAGCCGTTGCAACCGATGACCCGCAGATGGATGCAAACCCTGCGCACCCGGCAAGGGTTGCGACTGCAAGACCGCCCGGCAATCTTCTGAGCAATCTGTCGGCCAGGGTGTATACCCCCTGGCTCAGACCTGAAACAGTGGCGAGTTCGCCCATGATCACAAACAGCGGTATCACGGTAAAGGAATAGGTGGTAAAGGTGCCGTTAAACGAACGCACCAGGGTCGGAAGGGCGACCTCAATGTCGGTGATAAGGGCAAGCCCCCAGAAACCTGTAAAGGCCAGGGCAAAACCTATGGGCATTCCGATGAATAAAAGCAGGAACAAAACACCGATGCCGATAAATCCGACGGTCTGGGGATCCATGATCGAGTAGCCTACCCCTGCCCCTGGGCTGTGAAGAGTCGATAAAGGGCATCTCCAAGATTGACGATCACCTCGAGCCCGAGAAGCACTGCGCCAAGGGCCAGGAGAAACTGAAGGGGGTAAAGGGGGATGGAAAGGGCGTCTGTGGTGGTGTTTGCATGAAATTCTTCCACACCCATGACAAGTGAATACCAGGCGATGGCACCCACCACCTGAAGGGTGAGGAGAGAGGTGATGATCGCAAGGGCATTGGCAGCCCGGGGAGGAAGGGTTCGGATCAGCATGGTAACCCGGACGTTGACACCCCTTTGATGGGTATGGGCCATTCCCATCGTGGCAAAAATGGCCAGCATGAACGAACTCATCTCCATGGCACCGGGTACGGGTTTTGACAAAAAATAACGGCCGGCAACATCAACCGTGGTAAGGATCATCATCACAAGGACCCACCCCATGCCAAGGGCAAGTGCCCAGCTGGTAACCCTTTGAATCAGGTGTTTCAGCCTTGGAAGCAGGTTGCGGTTAGTAAGGGCAGGCATTAAATCCCACGCCCACCCGACCAAGCTCTTCCTTAAAGGTGATCAGGGCCTTTTTGCCGGGCAGACCCTTTGCCTCAAGCTCATCTGCCCATGCCACAAGCATCCCTTTAAACCGCTCGTCCCATCGGAGCTGCTCTTTGTCGGAGAGTTCCTTTATCTCCACGCTGTCTTTAAATCCGGCCATGGTCTTTATGTACCAATCCTCGTCAAACACACCTGCAATTTTATAGGCATCCCTTCCAACCGCTTCGATGATGGGTTTGAGATCTTCCGGCACCCTGTTCCAGAACCGCTGGTTCACAAACAACCCCTCTGAAGCACAGCCAAATGAGGTGGGGACCCCGAAACCTGCCACCTCGTCTATCTTAAACGCCTTGATAAGGGCGGGACAGGTTACAACCCCGTCGATCACCCCGGTTTCCATGGAGAGATAAACATCCCCCATGGGCATGAATACGGGTGTGGCGCCAAGGGCCTGGATGGCCCTGGTCTGAAGGCCGCCGGGGCTTCTGATCTTCATGCCCTTAAGATCCTCGAGCCTTGCCACAGGCCGGGTAGTCCAGAGGTGGGCCATGACGCAGTTGTTGATGTGGAGAACCTTTACGTCCTTGAACTCGGGGCTCAGCATTTTATCATACATGGCCATGCCCGCCTCAACCCCCTTCCACTTTGCAGGGCAGACAATGGGGGAGGAGAGCACATCGGTCAAGGGAAAACGGCCCGGGGTCCAGCTGAGTGTGGCATACCCCATGTCGGACAGTCCTGTTCGAACGATGTCAAAATGGTCGGGCCCATTTCCAAGGGCACCACCCGAATACATGGTATAGGAGATGCGATTGTTGCTTCTCCTTTTCATCTCCTCCAACATGGGTATCCACAGATTTTGAACATCGGCTCCAGACGGCACATGCCAGGTGCTGAAACGGATGTTTATCTTTTTTTCTTTTGCAAACGAAAAGGCAGGCAAGAGAGACACCATAACCATTGCCGTTAAAACGGCTAATAAAACCCTTATTATCCCATGTTTCTGAGCCATTGGTAAGATCCTTATGTTTTATATTGAATTCCCTAAAAAAGTCTGTGATAATTAAAATTTTTTAACCATAGATCTATTTCACACAGCTTAACAGTTTAAGACCAGGCGAATAAAAGGTCAAGGAGTTAAATGGCAAAAAAAGATTATCAGCTTATCATCATTACAGGCCTGCTGCTCTTCACTGGACTCCTGGGCATAAGCATCACAACCTACCTTGTCTCAAGCAGTGCCTTAAGACGCCACATAACCCAGGCTGAACTTCCCATGACCGGTGATAACGTCTACTCGGAGATCCAGAGGGACCTTTTGAAACCAACCTTTGTCGCTTCGCTCATGGCCACAGACACCTTTCTCAAGGATTGGGTCATTCTGGGGGAACAGGACACCCGGAAAATTGCGCATTATCTTGAGGAGATCAAGAGCAAGTACAACGCCTTTTCCAGTTTTTTTGTCTCAAACAACACCAAACGCTACTACTACTCAGGAGGCGTACTGAAAACCGTTCAAAAGACAGAAAAGCGTGACGATTGGTATTTCCGCATCTCAGAGGCAGACGCTGACTATGAGATCAACCTGGACCAAGACCTGGCGGCCCATGACACCATGACAATCTTCATCAATCATAAGGTGTATGACTATGATGGCAATTATCTCGGCGCAGCCGGGGTGGGCCTTGCCATTCATGGGGTTAAAAAACTGATCAACACCTACCAGAAACGGTACAAACAAACCATCTTTTTCACGGACAAGACGGGCAAAATCACCCTTCACGGTCACCATTTCTCAAAACAGGTTAAAAATATTTTTGAAATCAAGGAAATTGACCGACACCGGCAGAGTATTTATGGGGGTCCTTCCCAGTCGTTCCAGTACAGGCAAAATGGCAAAACCATCTATGCGAACAATCGATTTATACCGGAATTCGGATGGTATCTCTTTGTGGAGCAACCCGGGAACAAGGCCATTGAAGAGGTCCACAACACCCTTGTGACCAACCTGATCTTTTCCTTTGCAATCACCTGCCTGATTCTAATTGCCGCCGGCCTTACCCTAACCTCGTTCCAAAGACGGCTTACACGATTAGAGACAACCGACAAACTCACGGGAATTTACAACCGCCAGCCCTTTGATATCATCATTGACCAGAGTCTTAAGGATATAAACCGGGAAGAGACTTCTCTCTCCATAATTTTGTTTGACATTGACCATTTTAAGATTGTCAACGACACCCACGGCCACCTGGCAGGTGATTGTGTAATTCAAAACACCGTTCAAACCGCAGCCCGTATTATACGCAACAACGACATCCTGTGCAGGTGGGGTGATAAGGAGTTTCTGATTCTCCTCAAAAGGTGCAACCTGGACAATGGCTTAAAAGTTGCAGAGAAAATACGAACAGCGGTTGAATCCAAGGCCGTTCTTTATCAAAAAGAGCAGTTCAACGTAACCATCAGCGCAGGTGTTGCCGAATCAAGTGATTGCGACACCAAAGAGAGTCTTCTCAAACGTGCTGATAAAGCCCTTTTCCTTGCCAAAGCAAGGGGACAAAACAGCTGTGAAGCCATCAACCTTTGACTGTGAGCCCATCGCTCCCTGACCTGCATCCGACAGACTGGATTTTTGGCCTGAATCATATGTCGACCATTAAAAGAGAGATTCCATGAACAGACAAAAACTGTGCATCATCGACGAAACCTTGAGGGAGGGCATGCAGCACAGGGGAATAGTTTTTTCCACGGACCAGGCCATGACCATACTCAACTTTCAGGAGCGCCTGGGCATTGATATATGCCAGGCAGGATATCCCCCGGCCCATGAGTCGGAACAGGAAAAGTTGAAATATCTTGTTAGGTCGGCAATGGACCAAAAATTTTCCGTACGGGTTGCAGCCATGGGAAGAGCCTGCCCCGGGGATGCAGAAATTCTTATCAAAACCTGCACCAGGGACTTTCACCTCCACGCCCATGTGGCAAAGGAGAACTGGCTCAACACCATGGATCAAGCTTTTCCGGGCCTTGCAGCAACGGTTGAAACCATACGATCCAACTGTCCGGCGGCACAAATTTCCCTTGCCTTCCTCGACATAGGACGAACAGACCCAGAGTTCCTGTACAGGGCAGCAAAATACCTCATCAACGAACTTTCCCTGGACATTCTCAGTTTGCCCGACACCTCGGGCATCATGGGACCCAACCAGATACACGACGCCCTATCCCCCATTGTGAAACTTGCAGGCAACAGCACAACTCAAATTTCCGTGCACTGTCACAACGACCTTGGCATGGCCTCGGCCAACACGGTCATGGGGGTTGTGGCGGGCGCAACCGTTGTAGAGGCGTCCGTATTCGGTCTTGGTGAGAGAAACGGGCTTGCCGACCTTTACACCACGGCAAGGGTGCTCAGGGATCAGGGTTATACCATGGATATGAACTTAGATGATGTTGACACCTTTAGGGCCTACTATCTATACATTGACTCCCTGTGCCGGGAACAGACCGGGGAACCGCTTCTCACCTACAACACCCCTTTTTTCGGAGCCGGGGTAAAGACCCATGTTGCAGGCACCCACGGTGGTTCAGGATTCGGCCTTGGCGGTGAAGAAAAGATATATCTCAACGTTCTTTGCGGACAAAGGCTTGTCGGCCAATACCTTAACCAGGAAGGAATTCCCCATGACCGGACCTTGCTGGCCGCCCTGACCCAAGAGATAAAAAGAAAAAGCGCCCTTTTGCACCGCAGCCTTGAACACAATGAGATAGAAACCCTTGCCGCAGGTGTTGCCCCCAAAAACGGGGTTGATGAAACTCAACAGGAGGATTAAAAAAGCCTTTAATCGACAATTTGCGTTTATATCCAAACTATCAACTATCCATGCAGGAGCCTCACCCATGAATGAGTTCAGCACTGGGATCATACCCCTTTTAAAGGATTTGATCAGATTTAAGAGCACGGCCTCAAGACCCTTGGAAATCAACAGGTGTGCAGACTTCATCCAAAACTATCTAAGGCAGATTAAGGCCGATTATAAGAGAATTGACAACAACAACATCCCCTCTATTCTTGTCACGCCCCCGGGCAGAACAACCCCTGTGCTTCTCCTGGCCCACTTTGACGTTGTGGAGGCAGATGACGACCTTTTTACCGCCACAGAAAAGGACGGCAACATTTACGGCAGGGGCAGCAACGACGACAAGTATGCCGTGGCAATCTGCCTTGTTCTGGTGAAAAAATGGATGGCAACCCTCGAACAAAACGGGCAGAGCCAGACCCATCTTCCCTTTGGCATCCTCCTCACAGGAGACGAGGAGACAGGTGGTTATGACGGAGCCAGATATGCCCTCCAGAATATCAAGGCCGACTTTGCAATTGCCCTTGACGGCGGTAACCCAGAAAAGGTCGTGATCAAGGAAAAGGGAATCCTCCAACTGGAACTGACGGCCCGGGGAAAGGCGGCCCACGGTGCAAGCCCCTGGCTTGGAATAAATGCCATTGATATGCTGATAGACGACCTTCAACGAATCCGCAGCCTGTTCATGGACGAGGCTCCGGGCCACTGGCACAAGACCATGAACCTTGGAGTCATCAGGGGAGGAGAATCGGTAAACCAGGTATGCGACATGGCCCGGGCTCTCCTTGATATACGATACACGGAAAACGACAACCCTGACCGTATCGTGGCAGAGATCCAAAACCTTACCCGATCGACAATAACCATCAAGGAAAAAGAACCCCTGTTCTTAGGTGGAGATTCAGACCACCTTGACCGGTTTCTTTCGCTTATTCCCAACGCAGTAAAAGGCAGCGAACACGGTGCAAGCGATGCACGGTTTCTCTGTGATCTAAATATACCCGGCATCATCTGGGGCGCCAGGGGCAACGCTACTGCCCACGCAAGAGACGAGCATGTTGACATTAAAAGCGTCTTCATGGTTTTCGAGACCCTGGACAGATTCATAAAGTTACACCACATTGACAGCCCTGCATGAACCCGTTTTTCTTTATTACAAATTTATGCTATCGTCTCTTAAAAAACATAGCAAAGAACAGGGGTCAATTTGAAATCAGACAATGCAATAGTTTTAAGGGATGTTTCATTCACCTACAATCGGGGCCCTGTGCTTCACGGGGTGAACCTCTGTATAAAAAAAGGGGATTTTGCAGCAATTGTAGGGCCCAATGGAGGCGGAAAAACAACCCTGCTGAAACTTTTTTTAGGACTTTTAAAACCCGACACCGGAACCGTGGAGGTCCTTGGGACCTCACCTGGGAAGAGCAGACTAAAGGTCGGATACATGCCCCAGCATGCGACCCTTGACATGCATTTTCCAGTAACGGTTATGGATGTAGTACTCATGGGCCGCCTGGGCAGCAACTTCTGGGGCTGGTACTCTTCTGATGACAGGAAAAGGGCAGAAAAAGCCTTGAAAGAGGTAAATCTGGGAGAGTACACACGGAACCACTTCAGCCAACTGTCAGGCGGCCAAAAGCAGCGGGTGCTCATTGCAAGGGCCCTTTGCAGTGACCCTGAACTTTTACTGCTTGACGAACCAACATCCAATATTGACGAGGAGTCAGAGCAGGCCCTTTTTTCCATCCTTAAGGAGCTCAACACCCGCATGACAATATTAATTGTCTCCCACGACATTGGATTTACCTCCCAGGTGGTAAAAAGCGTGATCTGCGTCAACCGCAGGGTAAATATCCATCCAACTTCGGCCGTGAACGGTGCCCTGATCAAGGATATTTATGGAGGAGATTTCAAGATGATACGCCACGACCACCGATGCAGCGAAGGGGGGCACTTCCATGAATGATGTTTTAAACCTCTTTGCCAACCCTGACCTGGTTTTCCTGCGCAACGCCCTCCTGGTGGGCGTTCTCGCCAGCGTATCCTTCGGGGTAATCGGCACCTATGTGGTTACGAGGAGGATCAGCTATCTTGCCGGTGCCATATCCCACTCGGCCTTTGGCGGCATCGGAGCGGCCCTTTACATGAACAAGGCCCTTGGGTTTTCCTCGGTACAGCCCATCCACGGGGCCATTGTCTCAGCCCTTGGGGCTGCGGTGATTACAGGCCTTGTGAGCCTCTACGCAAAGGAAAGAGAGGACACTGTAATCGGAGCCATCTGGGCCGTGGGCATGGCCGCAGGACTTTTGTTCATCGACATCACCCCCGGCTATTTTGAGATCTCAAGCTTTTTGTTCGGAGATATTCTTTTGATCTCCTCCCAGGACATTGCCATGGTTGTGATCCTTGACCTTGTGATTCTTTTGATCACCTCCCTCTTTTTCAACAAGCTCCTTGCCGTATGCTTTGATCAGGAATACGCAGGCTTGCGGGGTGTGAACTCGAGCGGATTTTACATTCTTCTTCTCTGCCTCACGGCCCTGACCATTGTGCTGCTTGTAAGGATCGTCGGCATCGTCATGGTCATCGCCCTTCTGACCCTTCCTTCAGCCATTGCCGGAAAGTTCACCTCCAGCATGGGAACAATGATGCTGGTGTCAATTCTTTTCTGCATGTTTTTCAACGTAGCAGGACTGGGAGTCAGCTACTATGCAGGCGTCTCAAGCGGCCCCACCATCATTGTCATCGCAGGCCTAACCTACCTTACCGTCATTTCCATCCAACGAATCAAGACCCTCGTCCAAAATGGTTAAAAAAAAACTCACCCTGATAAAAGAGTACCTTGGCATAACCCTGGGATGCCTGCTCCTGGCAGGGGGGATATCAATTTTCACCATTGACGCAAGAATAATCCCGGGTGGAATTACAGGCATTGCCACCACCTTGAATTTCATATCTGACAACGCCATTGGCGTAGGAATAAGTCTGTGGCTTATGAACCTGCCCCTATACGTATGGGGACTCAGAAAATTAGGCAAAGAGTTTGGCATACGAACCTTTTTCGGGTTCACCGTCAGCTCTTTTTTCATCGATCTTTTAAGGGGAGAAATTCCCGGCCTGAACTTTATACGACCCCACGAGTTTGCAACCATTCAAAACATGCTTGCCAACGATTTTTTACTCTACATCACAACCGGGGGTATACTCGTGGGAATCGGGCTTGGAATCGTATTTAAGTTCAGGGCAACCACCGGAGGGATTGACATTGTTGCAGCCATTGCAAGGCAGAGGTTCGGGTTAAAACCCGGCCAGGTATTCATTGTCTTGAACATCTTTATCGTATCGTTCGGTGCGATTTCCATCCATTTCAAGGAACTTTCCCCGGAACGACCCGCCATAACCCTGGCCCTTTACTCGATTATTATGATAGTTGCATCAAGCAGACTCATAGACAAGATCATCGACGGTTTTGACTACGCAAATTCTGCCACCATCATCTCCACCCGTTACGATGAAATCTCAAGGGAAATAATGCGAACCATCAGCAGGGGCGCTACAGCCATTAGAGGCCGGGGCCTCTATCTCAATGTGGAGCGTGAAATCATTTTTACAGTTGTGACAAAAAGAGAGCTTCCACGCTTGATCCACACGGTAAAGAGCAT
>JAVERV010000199.1:0-4164 GCA_034006945.1 Desulfobacterium sp.
AAGGTCATTTTACCTTTATAGTTAAAAAAATAAATAATCTGATTCGGGTTCTGATATAATCCCCATGTCCTTATGGATACAACGAAGCGTGAAACTCGATAGCTTTTAGCTGCTATCTATCAGCTAAAAGCTAATGGTGTGAGTTTCACAACAACGGGTACAAGCAGGAGTAAGTATGGGTATCTTGAAATTTTCTGTGCCGGAAATTTTTTTTGGGGCGGGCAGCTTGAAATATGCGGGAATCTGCGCAAGTCAGCTGGGTGCAGAAAAAATATTTTTTGTCTCGGACCCAGGATTGGAGAAATCCGGGTGGGTGGACCGGGTGTTTGAAATTCTCAAAAAAGAGCATCTCAAGTGGGTTTATTATTCCGAGGTGTCTGCCAATCCCCGGGACTGGCAGATAGAAAAAGGGGCACAGCTTTATAAAAGAAATGGATGTGATGTGGTCATTGCCCTTGGCGGCGGAAGTCCCATGGATGCGGCCAAGGGGATAGCGCTCGTTGCCAGCAACGGCGGCAGGGTCAATGATTATGAGGGGGCGAATCGAATTCAGAGCCCCCTTCCACCCATGATCTTTATTCCATCAACGGCAACCAGCGGATCAGACATCTCACAATTTGCCATTATAACAGATATGGAGCGGCGGATTAAAATGTCCATCATCAGCCGTACCCTGGTTCCCAACATTTCGATTATTGATCCAGCGATTTTGACTACAATGTCCCGGGAACTAACCATTGCCGGTGCTGTGGATGCTCTTTCCCATGCGGTTGAGGCCCATGTCTCTAAAATTGCATCTCCCATGACTCAAGTTCATTCCCTCAAAGCCATCGAGCAGATCATAAAATATCTTCCCCTGGCCCTGGAGAGCCGTTCGGTGGATGATCTTGGGAGCCTCAGCATGGCCGGGACATTGTCGGCAATGGCCTTCAGCAACGCAAGCCTAGGCCTTGAGCATGCCCTGGCCCACAGTCTCGGGGGAATGCTGGACGCTGTCCACGGCACCATTCACCCCATACTC
Source organism: Desulfobacterium sp. (assembly GCA_034006945.1). Lineage (GTDB taxonomy): Bacteria > Desulfobacterota > Desulfobacteria > Desulfobacterales > Desulfobacteraceae > Desulforapulum. Next base: position 1,022 of record JAVERV010000199.1, read on the forward strand.
CTTCCCCAGGTGATGCGGTATAATCTTTGTGGGTGCACGGATAAAATGGCTGAAATAGGCAGGGTCATCCTGGGGGAGGATTTGGAGTCGCCCGGTGCAACCGCCCTTGCCGGCATTGAAAAACTTGAGGCGTATTTTAAAGATCTTGGCGTGAGCACCCGGTTACGGGATATTGTGCCTGAACGAACGACACTGCCCAGGATTTGCAAAATGGCCACCTTTGACACCTGTCTTTTGAGCAATCCCAGAGGTGCAGATGTTGAAGATATGATGCAGATCTGCAATGAGGTATGGTGAGGTATGATGAACAGACCAACAACCCTGGAAGACATAATCGGTCTTGAATCCACCAAACTCGGATTTTTTGGAGAGGTGAAAAATAAAATCGCCGAACTCCAGGCAGCAAACTTGAAGCTTGAGCAAAAGCAGCGCCAACTCCAGGCAATTTTAGATGGGATCTCCGATATTATGGTTATTATTTCGCTTGACTTCACCATCATATCGACAAACCGTCTGTTTTCCGAGGTTTTCAACTGCGCGTCCCCCCAGGGACGTTTTTGTTACGATTTTTTTAAGAACCGGGTATCTCCCTGTCCAGAATGCCCTATCATAACTGCCCAGAAGATAGACGGGGTCTGCCGAAAACTCGTAGATCATCAAATTAATAGCAAAAATCATCAATTTGAGGTTGCCGTGTCTCCCATGAAGGAGCCCGGTAAAGAAACATTGAGGTTTCTTGTTCTGATGCGGGATGTGACCCGGGAAAAGGCGTACCATGAGCAATATCAATATTCAACGAAAATGGCCACGGTGGGGGTCCTTGCAGCCGGTGTCGCCCATGAAATAAACAACCCCCTGACTTCCATCAGCGGATTTTCAGAAGGACTCAGACGCAGACTGCCAAAACTCGGTCTCTGCATGCAGGAAGGTTTTAAAAAGGATGAACTTCTGGCGGATTTCCATGAGTACATTGAAACTATTATTGTTGAGTGCAACCGTTGCCGTGATATCGTAAAGAGTCTGTTGACGTTCAGCCCCAGGGAAAAAATTGTTTTTGTCACCGTGGATCTTGAAGGCCTGATCACCGATGTTCTCACCCTTCTTCGCTACCGTTTGAAAAATTTTTCCTCGCTTAAAATCGAACTTGAATTCAAGCCTGATCTTCCAAAGGTTCAGGGCAGTGAAGCCGAGCTTAAACAGGTGATGCTCAACATCATATGTAATGCCCTTGATGCCCTTGACGATGCTAATGTCCGGGACGGCAGAATAAAGATCCTTGCAGAAAAAGAAAATCCCTGGGTGACACTTTCGGTTGAAGACAACGGAAGTGGAATTGCCCGGGAAAAACTGGATAGAATCTTTGATCCTTTTTTTACAACAAAGCCGGTGGGCAAGGGTACTGGGATAGGGTTGTCCACATGCTATAATGTTATCAAACAGCACAGGGGGGAGATCCTGGTAAGCAGCCAGGAAAATTTTGGGACGGTTTTTAAAATAAAATTTCCAAACCCGCAATTTGTGACTGAATGGGAACCTGAAAGTGTGCCTGAGGATTTAATAGGATATTTCGAATATGAATAATCAGCCATGCTCCATAAATGTTCTCGTGGTCGACGATGAAAAATCCATCCGCAGGCTGCTTGAAAAAGAGTTAAGCTCACAACGGCGAAGTATCACAACGGCCGGTAATGCCAGGGAAGCCCTCATGGCCATAAGAAGCGCTGTGTTTGATGTCATTATTCTGGATATCAGCCTGCCTGATGCCAATGGAATCGAACTGATGTCCCGATTCCATGAGGAGATCCTGGGAGTACAGATCGTTTTAATTACCGGATATGGTGATGTTGATGACGCTGTTGAAGCCATGAAGACAGGGGCCTGCGACTATATTACAAAGCCCTTTGACCTGGGACGCCTGGAGCAGGTCGTTGAAAAGGCCTATCAGCTCGGAGCCCTTCACAAAAAAAAGTTTTTAAAACACCAGGGGGATGGAAAAAACAGTCTTTTCCCCGATCAGATCGTGGGGCATTCCACCGCCATGGATGAAGTTCGATTCCTCATCGGCAAGGTGGCGCCAACCTCGGTTCCTGTCCTGATAACCGGCGAGAGCGGCACCGGTAAAAATGTAGTGGCAAGGCAGTTGCACGGTCTGAGCCTCAGACAGGATAACCCCTTGATAACCAAAAATTGCGCAACCCTCCAGGAGGAGTTGATACGCAGTGAGCTGTTCGGGTATTGCAAAGGGGCCTTTACCGGTGCCGAAGAGTCAAGGCAGGGACTTCTTGATTTTGCAGACAGGGGCACCTTGTTCCTGGACGAGATAGGGGAACTCTCCGTTGGTGTACAGGCATCTTTACTGCGTGTTATGGAAAATCAGACCTTCCGTCCGGTGGGAGATAAGAGTGAGCGCAAGGTTGATATTCGATTTCTATTTGCAACCAATCGCAACCTCAAGGAAGAGGTGGCAAAGGGGACGTTCAGCGAGGCCCTTTTCCACCGTCTCAACGTATTTGCCATAAAGATACTTCCTTTACGCAAGCGCAAGGAGGAGATTCCCGTGTTGATAGAATATTTTCTGGGTAAAATGAGCTCCGGCAGTGCCCCCTGCATGGTGTCGAAAAATGCCATGAACCGCCTAATGGCCTATGACTGGCCGGGCAATGTCCGGGAACTTCACAATGTCATGGAAAGGGGCGTCATCCTTGCGGAAAACAACGTCATCACGGAACGATGCCTTCCCCTTGAACTCCTCGAGTCAGCCAATGGCACAGGTGAGAGCTCCTTTAATCTGTTTCCCCCCCTTGAGCAGATGGAGAAAAACTACATTCTCAAGGTGCTCGACCATGTGGATGGAAATAGATCAAAGGCGTCTGAAATCCTTGGCATAAGTAGAAAGACCCTTTACCGCAAGCTGTTGAACGGTTGATTGTAGGTAGTAGGTAGATCCTTGGTTGAGGCCGGATGTATCCCCCGCTCCGGCCGTGCCGTTTAGGATGAGGGAATTTTCATGATTTGGACTGTGGCGGTAAACTTTCATCTATGATATAAAATCACTCTGTACCTTGAGTTTATGGCTTGGGCTTGGCTTGTTTTATCCCTAATTTAAAAGAGTTGGTCGTGTGAAAAATAATAGATATAGTATC
>JAVERV010000201.1:0-4155 GCA_034006945.1 Desulfobacterium sp.
CTCTTTCGGCAATGATCACCCGGCTGATCTCTTCCTGCACTCCGGCCAGATGATTCCTTAACTCAGCAAGATGGCTGCGAATCTTTTCCTGCTGTTTTCGGGCCAGTCGATTCTGCTCAAACAAAGCCCCTTCCAGGACCCGTATGTTTTTCAAAATCCCGGGAAGATTTAAAACGCCTGCAAGTATTCGCAGCAGCCACCCCAGCACCGGCACTTTAAAGAGAGTCTGAATGATAAAAGGAACTAAAAGGCCTTTTACCGCTACCCCGTTGCTGCGTCCCTCCCTTGAATATCGCAGCCGTCCAAGGATATCTATCCTTGTAAATGAACCGTTCTGCAATCTCGAAAGGTAGAGCTCTTTTCCCTGGGGATCTGCCTTTCTTTGAAGGATTGCACGATAGGCGTTATCCACGAATTCTCCCCCATGGAAGCCGAGGAAATCACTTAAGCTGTAACCCTCCTTTAAAGAAAAAACGGGAGATACGTGCAGGGTGTGATCTTCACATACCGGGAATACGGGACATGGGGAGAACAAACCTTTCTGGGTGGCTTTTGCAAAAGAACCTTCGTCATCGTACTTTTGAACCTCCTGCCTGATCCGAGCCATTATTTTTTCGACATTGATCTCTGGCGTATCTATTTCTATCATTGACGATCTTTCCTCATCCTTTTTCAACCCTGCTCAATGTAGAGTTTTGGTTCCAGACGCAGCAACCCCGTAAACACGGGACCATCCCCGGAAATAATCTCAAATTCAGCACCCCTGTCCTTCCAGTGAAAACACTCATCAATATGGGTTGAGCCGGTATGGACAGCCACTGTGACCGAATATTTCCCCGGCCCCAGGTTAAACTCGTTAAACTTCCAGGTGACAAGGAGGGACTCGTTTTCCTGGATCTCCATTTCTTTTTTATGATGATAGGTGTTTGTCCCGTAGATGTCCTGGCCGAACTTGTCTCGAATTAAAATCCCAAGGGTCAGGTCTTCCACCCTTGCCCGGCCTATGAGGGAGACAACAATCTTAAAGGAATGGCCTGTGATAAAAATCTCTGGGGCTACATTATTTCCATCAATCAAAGAGACCTTTTCGATCTCCACCTTACGATTTCCATACCCGGATGAAGGATCCTGCTCCTGGTATCGAATCTCTTCACCCCTTGATTTACGGGCAATAAGAAAATTATACTGATTGATTATCGTTTCCGGATCAGCCCTGTCAACCACCCTGCCCTTTTCCAGCAGAACAGCCCTGTCACATAAAACCTTTACCGCGTTCATGTCATGGGAGACAAACACGATGGAACCGCCGTTATCCTTAAACGCCTTGATTTTATTAATGCATTTCTGCTGGAAATAGGCATCTCCCACTGAAAGGGCCTCATCCACAACAAAGGCTTGGGGATCCGCATGGATGGCAACTGAAAAGGCAAGCCGCATTACCATGCCTGAAGAGTAAGTCTTGATGGGCTCATTGATAAAGGAATCAAGCTCGGTAAAGGCGATGATTTCATCGAGCTTTTGATTTATTTCCCGGCGGGAGAGTCCAAGGTAGGTGGCATTGTGAATAATATTGTCAATCCCGGAAAAATCTGAGTTAAATCCCGTGCCCAGCTCCAGAAGGCCGGTTATCTTTCCCTCCACATGGACCGAACCTGCATCTGGAATTAAGATACCGGTCAGCAGTTTAAGAATGGTTGATTTACCAGCACCATTCTGCCCGACAATACCCAGGGTTTCTCCCTGGCAGACCTCGAAACTGACGTCCTCGACTGCCTTGAACTCCTTGTGATAACAGGAGCGTAGCAGGATCTCCTTTAACCGGTCAGAGGGCCGCTGGTACAGCTTGAAGGTCTTTGAAATGTTTTTAACTAAGATCATCCGGCCACCACCCTGAAAAGATCAAGGGTCTGCCCTGCCGTTTGCTCCCAGGTAAACCCGGCTGCCTGCCTGAATCCCTCTTTTACAAGATCCGACCTGCACGACGAGTCATGCACAAGGGTGTCAATTGCCAGGGCCAGATCATCGCTCCTTGAGGGGTCGATCAGAATAGCGGCCTTACCCGCAACTTCGGGCATGCTGGCGGCATTTGAACAGATGACCGGGCATCCACAGGCCATGGCCTCAACTATGGGCAGTCCAAACCCCTCATAGAGACTTGGGTAAACCAGGGCCTGGGCCAGGTTATAGATGGCTCGCAAGTCCCTGTCCGGCACATGGCCCAGAAGAACAACCCTGTTTTTCAGGCCTGTTTGTCTTATCTTTTCAAGCCAGAGCTTTTCACCCCACCCCTGCCACCCCACAAGAACCAGGGGTATATCGGCATCTGTTTTTTCCAATGCTCTGATCAAAAGATCGATGTTTTTCCGAGGCTCAAGGGAACTTACAAACAGGAGAAAGGATGACGGAAGGGTATACTTTGATCGAACCCTGGCCTGCTCCACGGCTGAACATGGGGCGAACAACGGGTCCGGGGCCAGGGGAACGGCCGTTACCATTGACGGTGAAATCTTAAATTCATCAATGATCTCCCGGCGTATGAATTCGGAAATTGTCAGGATATGAGTTGCATACCTGAGCCTTGTTTTAATGAAATATTCAAACAGCAGAACCCTTTCCCTGGGATGAGTCTGCCTGTAACGACGCAGGGACAGATCATAAATGGAAAAGACCGTTGGAGTTTTAGAAAGTTTCGCCGGGGTAAATGCAGTTTCGTGGTAGAGGTCAAATCCCTGCCCCTGGCACACCCGGTTAAGATTGTGCTCATACTTTAACCAGCGGGCGGCCCTGATCCCAAAGAGAACCGGGTCCGGCAATTTCCTGACTGCCTTTGTGGTCTGCTGCCAGCGTCCAGACTCTGCAAGGGGCGGCATGGCGTCAAGGGTTCGCCTTCCGTCAAAGTAGAACAGCTCCGCATGATTCATCCGGTCCATGGCGGTGTAGAGATTGCGCAGATAGCGTGCAATACCGGTCAAAAGCCCGGTCATGGGGATTGCATCGACTAGAACTTTCATAGACCCGCCACCCAAAGCTCATAGAGATAAAACAGACCCGTAAGAAAGACAAGGCTGAGCACCAGCATCAAGTAGGGCCTTATGCGGGATAGGAGTTTACGCCATATAAATATCAACCCCATAAGAAACAGGCCTGTCCAGCCCAGGAGAAAGATGATTTCCATCATAAAAAATCCCTTATGTCCTTTTCAAGAACACGAAACAGCAGAAATGAGAAAAAAAGCATAACATGGGTAAGGAGCGTCAGGAGAACAAGGGCATGGAAGGGTGGATAGTCGTTAAACACGAAGATCCTCTGGTAGGACTGCACAAGGATATACATTGGATTGAAGGCAATGAACCTCTGAACCACCCCAGGCAGGATTTCTGCCACATAAACAATGGGGGTAAACCAGAACCAGAGCTGGAGGGTCACCCCGGTTATTTCACGCACGTCCCGGATAAACACATTCAGCACCGCGGCAAAGAGCCCCAGGGCAATTGCAAACAACTGCTGAAGATAGTAGAGAAAGGGCAAAAGGATCATCCCCCTGTGGAAATCATGCCCCTGGACAAGTAGAATCAAGATAAAAACCGTCATGGAGATCAGATATGTGATGGTTTCCGACAGACAGATGTGTAAAAGCAGAGACGGCAGGGATGTGTTGACCTTGGTGATGATATGTTTTTTTTCGATAAATGCCGATGCGGATCGGCTTACCGTGCTTGCAAAGGCGGTCCATGGAATAAGACCGGCGGCAAGATATATCCCATAGGCATTCATCTCGGATGTCCCCGGAAGTCTTGCCCCCATGATCTTGCCAAAAATGACAATATAGATAAACAGGTTTACGATGGGCCAGATAATTGCCCACAGGGAACCTAGAACGGAACCGGCAAATCGTTCTGCAAAATCACGTTTGGTTATCTCCAGTATGAATGAAGCATTCAGAGTTGACATGATTTATCTTAAATTCCTCGAATTCGTAAATCTTACCTGCTGACTACTCATGGAAATCACACACGGCAAACCCCGCCTGTTTGCACAGGTCGTCCCGCTTAGCCTCTTCAAGGTCGTTGCGGACCATCTCTTTGACCATGGATTCAAAGGAGATGCTGGGCTCCCAGCCCAGCTCTTTCTTTGCCTTGGAAGGATCGCCAAGAA
>JAVERV010000200.1:0-4155 GCA_034006945.1 Desulfobacterium sp.
CCAGGGTATTATCATGGTATATGCCCAGGTGATCCGGATATTTTCTCAAGGTGAGTCTTACACCGGCCAGTTGGGCAGGGACCGTGTACCGGTTGTCGTCAAGGCTGACCCTGTACTGAATAGATGCGCTTCAGGAAGATGTCAGAGCCTTAGAGAAAGAGGGGCTTGAATCTGAGAAAATAGACCGACGCCTTTTCCCGAAGAAAAATTTATGGACAGTCTTTTCAAGGGGAGAATGGTCTTTCCTGAATATGGTGAAGACCGTATAGCTGGCCTGCAAAAATTTTTAATACTGGAGAGGAAAGAGAGCATGGATAACCGCTTGTTCTTTATACTTTCAAAGTCCTCTGTGTCAATGTAAGTGAGACACCAGCTCCTTGCCCAGACGCTTGGGCGTGATGATGCAACATGTGACTTGGATCTGCGCACTCCTCCAAGCGATCATTTTGAAAAATTGACAGAAACATTAAAAGGGAAGCATTCCATAAGGGTTAATAGACAATTGTGACTAAGGACCGCAAATTTTATGGAGTAGACGAAATTACTTGCCCTTTTACTCATCTACTGCGTTGCATCAAAGGCCCAATAGGCCTGCTATTTATTCCTAATCATAAGAAATGGCCGCCCTGATGTATTCTTTCGAGCCATTGTCTTTCTTCCAGTATCTCTTTAATCTTGGTACAGTGCTGGTCTGGAAATTGTTCATAATCCAGACCATGAATAAGGCCTGCGGTAAGCTGTTTCCATTCATCTTTATTTTTTTTGAAAAATCCATTTAACTCTCTAAAAACCGGCTTGGCTTTCCAAAACTCGTCACAACAACTTCTTTTTTCGCCCGGGTTGCGGCGACATAGAGCAGGGCACGCTCATGTGTTTCGCTTTCGCTTTCAATCACAGAATCGCTTGTTTTTGTCCATTCCCCTTCGAAGGGGACCATGCCATCGTTCACTCCGGCAATAATGACCCTGTCGAATTCAAGGCCTTTCACCCGGTGCATGGTTGCCAGCCGGACGCCTTGTTTTCTTCTGTCCTCAGCTTCGCTGCGCCGGATATAATAACTTTCTTTCCCGTTGGCCTTGAGGGCGCCCTCATATTGTTTCAAAAGGTCATGGGTCCGGGCCACAAGACAGACTTCACTCAACGATCCGCCATCCTTTTCAACCTGATCCAGGTATTGCAAAATAAATTCAATTTCGTTTTGGAATGATGCGGTTTGTTCAACTTTCGGTATAACGCCGTGGATTAATGATTTGTATCCCTTCTGGTCATCCAGACCACCATCGAGGTCATCAAAACTGACATTCTTCAGCAGATTCACTGCCCAACACCTGTTTTGTTCCGTGGTTCGATAGTTGATCTTGAGCTTTTTTCCTCTCCCAATAATATTTACACCACACTGTCCCAATACGACCTTATGGCGGTAAATTCTCTGGTGAGCGTCTCCGACAATAAACAAATCATTTTTCTGATCAGCGTCAGGGATCATCTGTCTAATGAGCTTAAATGCCTGGGCACTCATATCCTGCGCTTCATCCACAATAACTGCTTTATAGGGAAGCACGTTCCCTTTCTCTCGGAGAATGACACATGCGTCCCGCATCGCATCATCAACCTCCCGAAGGTTGTTCTCGTTCAATAGAACACGGTATTCCTCAAAAACAGGCCAGATATTTTTTCTGTTCTGTCGTGACAGCCGAATACCTCTTCCCACCCTAGAGGCTTTAAAGTATTCATTCAAAGTGGATATGGCCTTCGGCTGAATGACTCTGTCCCATTCTTCTTTGTAAAAACTTTCATCATAGCCCAGCTCACCTGGCACAAGGTTAAGAGCTTTTTCCCATAACGGCCGGGTACGCTGGCCATAATCAATCTCGTATGTATAGTCATTTTTTCGTAAAAAAGCAGATACCCATCGGTCCAGATTTACCACTTCAATACGACGCATGAGTTTGCCGGGACAAATTTTTGAAAGGTTCTCTTTGATATCTGCTGCAAGATTTCGGGTAAATGTGGTAAATAGAATGTTGTCATTTTCTTGGGTGAAGGCATTTTCAGCGAGCCATTTTGCCCGGTGGATGGCAACAACAGTTTTGCCGGTTCCGGCACCGCCAAGGACTCTAACGGGTCCATTCCAGTCCCGTTCAACTAAGCTGCGCTGGGACGGATGAAGAAAAACACGCCATTTTTCAAGAGGTGCTTCGAGGATCTCCTGAAGAACCAGATCATCTCCCGCAACAAAAAAGCGCCGCTTGGTATCTGGATTGTCCAGTGCTTTTTGAAAATCATCTATGTCTATTTTTTCATCTTCATCAGGAGACTTGCCAAATTCTGTGAAAACTTCATCCAGCGTATATCCTGCCGCAAGTGCGATAAGCGCTTCATGGGCCTCTTCAGGTAATTGAGCCGCTGCCAGGTCGAGTTGGTCTTCTGTGCAGATACTGCGGACTAATGGAAGAAGATCTTCAGGAACACCCAGCTTCACAAGATACCGGTCATGAATGGACAAAAACAGGCATTTCTCATAATTCTTAATTGCGGATGCATCCTCTTGTGCCCCTTCAATTTGACTTTCGTCAACATCATAAACCTGAAGACTGCCGGTCTCCGGGTTGATTGTGCATTTTTTGTTTTTTGCCCAGGCATATGCCTTGTCATGGTGGTCAACCCAAAGAAGCATATACACATTGCCTGTATCCGGTTTTTTAACGATTCCCCGGTAGGTCAGATCAATTCTTACGGATCGCAGGGTGGGATCTTTAAATTGAACATTTTTTTCATAATTAATACTGGATGCTGTTGGATTGTTCCGGAACTTGGTGATAAATTCCAGGACCTTTCCCTGCATCTTTTTAGGAATAGCTGCAAAAGCGTTCATAAACTCCGAGGAGATTGCTACTTTAATATCAATTACTGCCGCCATATCTTTTTATTCTCCCTTTGCTTCTTTCCCATTGGTATCTTTCATGGACATGAATTTTTGAGTATCAGCTAAAACTTCTGAAATCGGAACTGTCTTCCAGGCAAAATTCAAAAACCTGCCCTGGTATTGAATCTCTTCATCCGTCAGAAATGCAATTTTTAAATCTTCCCAGCCAAGCTCAGCACTGGCAATTATTTCGTTATTTTCACAGACAAGTTCAAAACCAGCCTCTGGTATGGGCCACTCATTATCACGCAGCAGATCAAGAAGATCATGGAGTGCCTCATCGGTTAGTTCCTTAACCGCATCCCAGCCGCCCGCTTCCGCCACAGCCTTTACCTCTGCTCCTGCAAGGGGCTCCTCATAAAGTTTAATGGTGTCATAGGCGTTTGCACTATTTCCTTGTGATGTCACAAAATATGAATAAGGTAAAAATTGATAGAAATTATAAAGCCGTAAAAATCCGTTCCAGCTAGCCTGAAAACCCGTTTTTTCTTTTTCTTCTGCTTTATCATTTAGATAACAGCCGACTCTTACCCCCAATGGATTGCCGGGTGGCGTCAACGCCTTTTGTTCAACAACAACATACTGCTTTAAAAAATTATTCCCATCCTGGTTTTTGGAATCATAATTGCCATACAAACAGCTTGCATTAAAACCAGGGCAGTCTGTTTCTTTCATCTTGTCTGCCATCTCCTCGGGCAGCAAGTATTCCAGACCCTGCATCCAATTCTTTGCAGCGGACACTTCTTCATATCGATTTGCATCTATATGCATTAAGGCGGCAACAAACATAAACTGCCGCCATTTTTTTTCATCCGGATTTTCAAGAAAATGCACCAGCAAATCAAGACTGTTATGTTTATGGTGTTTTTTAAATCGACTGAGCCCATATCCGTTTAACAGATTTAGAAGGTTCCCTCCGGAAGGCAAGCCTGCCGGGTTCATAAAATCCTCAAAAAAACCGTTCAAGGTTTTGAACTTGTTTTCCACATCATGCCAGGAGAGCGACCAGGTAAGAAACTTTCCGCTCTGTACAATGGCCATTCGCTGGGCCATATCCTGGCCAATACGATTATGGTGAAAGGTAAATCCATCCAAAAATACTGCCATCGGTTTCATACCGTCAGTCAAACGGGCGGATTTGATAACAAAATCTGCCCTTGACGGGACGCTGACACCGTCGAACTCGCCAAGTTCAACCTGGGGCTCTATATAATAAGCCCGGTCCCCGA
>JAVERV010000052.1:0-27192 GCA_034006945.1 Desulfobacterium sp.
AGGTTTGCCGGAACACGTCTGATTTTTCCATACCCATCCTTTTCTACAAGAAACTTGAAACAAGAGACAAAGTTCAATCCGAATTCAAGTTTCATGCTTCGTTGTGTTTGCTACGATATGTGATTTTATATGAAACTCGCTTCGAAGCGCCATAGGTAGCGGAGTTTCCATGTTCGTTGTGGCCGGATGCCTCCCTCGCTCCGGCCGTGCCGGTTATATGAAACAGCTTTTAGCTATTAGCCATTAGCTTTTAGCAAACAGCTAAATGCTAACAGCTATTGCCTAAACATCATAGTGAGAGCCTCGACTTTAGAGCCCGCTTTAGTTTTCCTGACCGGAACATTCAAAACCAAAGGGGGGAAATATTTAAGAAGAGTCAAAGTGACCTCCGACGTTTTGCGTTCCGGTCAGGATAACCAAAGCGGGCGGGATGACACTAGTACCCGCCAGGACATGGGGATCATAATGATAACAGGTGAAGATAACAAGCTCTCGATTAAAATAGCAATAAAAAACCTTGCTTTCCACCACAAACCGTGTTGATACATCTTTAAAGAAAAGGAATCCGGCAATTCTCATTTAGAATGTCAGCGTTGGCTGCCGCCTATAAATTAACACCAGGAGGAAAATTGCTGAAAGGAGGCCTATCCATGAAACGATGCAGCTGGGTGACCGATGATGATATTTACAGGGAGTACCACGACAAGGAGTGGGGAATTCCCCTTTTTGATAACCAGAAACTTTTTGAGATGCTCCTCCTTGAAGGTGCCCAGGCAGGACTGAGCTGGATCACCATTTTAAAGAGGCGCAGGGCTTACCGGCTTGCCTTTGACAGATTTGATCCCGGAACCATGGCCCGTTGGGAGGATGGAAAGATTGAGGCCCTTATGGCGGATCATACCATCATCAGAAACCGCCTCAAGATAGAGGCTGCAAGAAACAATGCCGCAGCCTATCTGGCAATGATGGATTCAGGCGAAGATTTTGCCCGCTTCCTCTGGTCGTTTGTGGGGGGAACCCCCATCCATAACAGGTGGAAAAATCACAGGGAGATTCCCACTCAAACAGCAGAATCAAAGGCCATGGCAGAAGCGTTAAGACTCAAGGGGTTTAAATTTGTCGGCCCGACCATCTGCTATGCCTTTATGCAGGCCGTGGGCATGGTCAACGACCACCAGGTTGACTGCTTCAGACATCAAGGGATAGAAAGGAGAAAAAACGATGAACCAGTATGAATTTTATCTTGTGGAAAAAACCCCGCCCATTGCCTGGGTGTTTTTAAACCGGCCGGCGAAGAAAAACGCCATGGGGCCTTCCGCCTGGCAGGAGCCCGAATCCATTTTCAACGACCTTGACAATGATCCTGAAATAAGGGCCGTTATCATTGCGGGCAAGGGTTCAAGCTTTTGCGTGGGGATCGACCTCATGGGCATGGTGGGTGAACTTCCAGAACTCATGGAGAACGAACAAAAGGGCGGGGTCAAGTGGAAACTTCTGCCAAGAATCAAGCGTCTCCAGGCGGCCATCTCCTCGGTTGAACGCTGCAGAAAACCCGTGATCGCAGCCATCCACGGTTATTGCATCGGCGCAGGCCTTGACCTTGCAACTGCCTGCGACATAAGAATCTGTTCAAAGGACGCCATATTTTCCCTGAGGGAGGCTGCCGTGGGATTTGTAGCAGACGTCGGGGTTCTCCAGCGCATACCTGCAATTGTAGGCCAGGGCCATGCCAGGGAGCTTGCCTATACGGCACGGGACATCCCGGCCGAGAGAGCAGAACAGATCCAGCTTGTCAACAATGTCTATGACACAAAGGAGAGCCTGATGGAAAACGCCGCAATACTTGCCCAGGAGATTGCGGACAACTCACCCCTTGCCGTCCAGGCATCCAAGGATGTTCTCAACTCCTGCGTCGGTAAATCCGTTCAAGAAGGACTTGACTACGTTGCCTCAATCAGCGCCAACATCATCCCATCCAACGACCTGATGGAGGCCATCACCGCCTTTGGAGAACGAAGAAAGCCCAAATTTTCAGGCACCTGACACCCGAAGAATCCCGGTCTCCTATCCCGGCGTCCCAGGGAAATGGAATCATTCCGCCCCCTTTGGTTACCCTGACCGGAACGGGAAACGTTGGTTTCCAATGTTCCGGTCAGGGTAACCAAAGGGGGCTCTGCTGTCGTTCTTTTCATAAAATAGCAGCCTTATTACAGGAACACACATCAAGTCTGATTGGGAGTAACTGGATCTTTGCCATAAAAGAGTTCAGTGACGATTTCATAAATATCTTTGCGGTGTCCTATGGCATAAATGATGATCGTCCGGTTTTCGTCACTAACCTGATATATCGCACGGTAGCGCTTCATTTTGAGGGATCTGAAATCTACCAGCTCATCCTGAAGAGCTTTTCCCAAATAAGGATCACTGTAAAGGGTTTTCAGGGTAGATTTAATCTGTTTTTTGATGTCCGGGTGTAGAACCATAAACATTTTGGATGCCGTGGCCGTCAGCTTGACCCGGTACATTACACAAGATCCTCCAAATCTACCAGTTGCCCTTTCTCTTTGACATCGTTCCTAGAGCTTCGTATCTGTTTCATAATACCTTCATCCCCAAGAATTGCCATGGTTTCGCACATGGACTCGTATTGCTCCATGGACATGAGGATGGCCTGGGGAACTCCGTTCTTGGTGATAGCGATGGTATCTGCCTGATCATTAATGATGCGGATTATATCCAGTAGTGTGGTTTTTGCCTTTGTAACCGGGATGTAACTATCTATCTGCATGGCGTTGCCTCCTTACGCAACCAGAATAATGGTCACTATGATTACCACTATACTGTTTGTCAACAATAGTACAACTGAAATAGGAGACTGTCATAATTTTTTAAGAAGCTGGTTTGCAGCCGTGAGCAGGGGATCCCACACCGGGCCAAAGGGAGGAGCATAGGCAAAATCGGTCTGAAAAAATCCCTTTACATCCATTCTGTTGTGCAGGGCAACGGCAGGAGCGTTTATCCTGTGGGCTACCCCCTGCTGGCCGACCATCTGAACTCCCAGGAGCCGCCCTGTCTTTTTATCGCCTGTCATGGCCGTATAAATTGTCGTTGACCCTTTCTGCGCATGGGCCTTGGAACTGTTTTTCACGACCACCTCCACCGGGTCAAACCCGGCGGCCTCAGCCTCCCTGGGTGTGAGACCCGTTCTTGCGATCTCAAGATCAAAGAACTTGAAAACAGCCGTCCCAACAACCCCGTCCAGGCGGGTTTCAACCCCGCAGACATTATCGGCAACGGCCCAGCCGGCCCGATTGGCCCTGAGGGCAAGGGGAATCCAGCACGGTTCCCCCGTGACTAGGTGAAAGGCATCGGCACAATCGCCGGCCGAATAGATATCAGGATCAGAGGTCCTTAATCGATCATCCACTGAAATGGAACCGGAGATGCCCGTGGCAAGGCCTGCATCCACGGCAAGTTCGCTGTTGGGTCGTACACCCGAAGCCACGATCACCATGTCGGCATCAAGATCCACGGTGTCGCAACGCACACCCATGGAACCGTTGCGGGCGACAATGGAATCAATGGCCTGGCCAAGATGCATGGCCACCCTGTTTTTTGTCGCCGTTAGGCTTACCACCTGGGAGAGTTCCGGGTTCATCCAGGGCAGAAACCTTATGCCGGGTTTGACCATGGCGACCTCAATCCCCCTGGCCCTCAGGGCTTCACACATTTCAAGCCCCACATATCCCATGCCGATGATCACTGCTTTCTCCACATTTTCCCCACCGATAAAGTGTTTTATCCTCCTACCATGGTCAAGGCTCTTAAGGGGAAACACCCCTTTATGATCGAGCCCCGGAATGTCGGGCATTACCGGTGCCGCACCCGTTGCTATGAGAAGCTTGTCATAGGTCAGGGTAAAGGGCTTCTTGTCGGCCACCATGCCCCTTACCACCTTAGCCCCGGGATCAATTAATTCGGCATTGTGGTCAAGGCGCAGGTCAATGTGCTGCTTATTTATAAAGGTATCGGCATCCCTTACAACCAGCTCTTCAATCCCTGTTTCCGGCTCCGCAATATTATAGGGCATGCCGCAGGCGCTGTAGGAAACATCCCTGCTTCTTTCAAGCACCACCACCTCAAGTTCCGGCATCCTTCTTTTTGCCTTGCTTGCCGCACTCATCCCGGCGGCGTCCCCGCCTATAATTAAGAATCTCATAAAATCTCCTTTCTTATAGTTTTTTGTCCCAGTCAAACTCCCTGGAGGTAACTGCATCTTCGAGCCTGAGAATCTTTCGCTCAAGGGTTTTAAATCGGGTATAGACGCTCCTCACGGAAGCCCTCCTCGACGATACATAATTCTGGTAAAAATCACCCTCCTCCTCGGAATGGATGGGGGCTACAGGTGCCGGTTTCATAAGAAAGGCCGCCAGGAAATAGAGCCCAACCACCGGCCAGAACCCGCTTATGAACAGCAGGAAAACAACACCGGCCCTGACCAGTAAAACCGAGAAATCGAACCTTTCGGCAATCCCCCTGCAAACACCCATGAACACACCGTTCCTCGAACGAAAGAGATTCTGGTCAAGACCTGTAAAGCTTCTGCTCCAGCGGGCATGGCGACCCCTTGTTCCGAACCTGCCGCGCCCCTGACGATTAAAATGTCCCTTGGCCATGGCGGTTACACCTCCTTTTTCCCATGCTCCATGAGAATGGTCTCAAGGGCATCCACCCTCTGCTCCATTCTGGAAAGCCCCTGGTAAATCTCCTGGATCATTCTTGCCTCCTCGTTTTTTTCTTCCTTCTGGTCGGGAGAAAGGCCGCCCTTTACCATTCGGATGACCAGTATAATTGCACCGCAGACGATGGCCAGAAAAACGAGACCGCCTGCAAACATAAAACCCAGAAAACAGAATCCTCCCTGCATCATAATCTCTCCTTTTCCCCAGGCATCACGACACTATCCCGGGTCAGGGGCTGAACATAACCCATATTTACACCTCCCCCTTTCGGTTGGATTTGGATGATTTCAGCCGTTCAAGCTCCTGCTCGATCTCGTCGTCGGTTGCAAGGGATTCAAACGCCTCGTCAAGGGTTGGTTTACTGCCGAAATTTACAAGATCGGCCTCGGCCTCCATGCGGTTGATGCGGTTTTCAAAGGCATCAAACCTGGCCAGGGTGTCGGAATTATCCATGCGACGGATCTCCTCCCGGGCCTGGCGTTTTTTTCTGGCATGGAGATGTCGTTGGACAAGCATCCTCTTTTTTTCCCTTGAACTTGCGAGCTTCTCCTCGAGCTGAACAATATCATCCTGGTATTGGGCCACAAGGCCTGAAAGCTCTTCAATCTCTTCGTTCAAGCTCTCCACGACCTTTGCAAACCGCCTTCGTTCAACAAGGGCCTGCCTTGCAAGGTCATCCCTGTCCCTTGAAACGGCAAGTTCCGCCCGCTTGCTCCAATTGTCCATCTGCTCTTCTGCCCGGGCAAGGTTCTGCCCGACCCGTTTTTTGCCTGCCATGGTGCCTGCGCAGGCGGATTTAAGCTCCACAAGGGTGTCCTCAATCTCACGGATCATCAGCTTGATGAGCTTCTCAGGATCTTCGGCCTTGTCCAGCATCCCGTTGATGTTTGAATTTATGATATCCTTGAATCTTGTAAAAATACCCATGATTTTCTCCTTTTGTTAGTGGTTTCCCTTACAGAAAGCATGATACGTGCCAAGAACCCTGCCGCCGCCCCTGTCAAACATTTTCATTGCCTGAAAAGCTTAATAACAGGGAGATTCAAGTAATAATAAAACAACAGGCAACGAAAAAACAAGGTTGACAGAAAATCAAGGGAAATGGTAAAAATAACCAATCAAGGCGTAAAAAACACAAAAAAGGTAAAAACCATGCCGACCTCCAATTCTCCATTCTCTCCATTAGGGGCGACCACCCACGAGGCCCTTGGTCAGTCAGAGACCTTCCTCGATTTCCAGGAACGACTCGCCCGGGTTGCCCCCATTGACCGGCCGGTTCTTCTGCTTGGAGAGCGGGGAACAGGCAAAGAGCTTGCCGCAACAAGACTTCACTTTCTCTCCCACCGCTGGCAGGGGCCGCTCATCACCCTGAACTGCGCATCCCTTACCCCGGCACTTGTCGAAGCCGAGCTTTTCGGCCACGAACGAGGTGCCTTTACAGGGGCGGACAGTCGCCGCACAGGCCGATTTGAAGCGGCAAACAACGGCACCCTTTTCCTGGATGAGATCGGAGCCATCCCCATGGAGATCCAGGAGAAGATACTGCGGGTGGTGGAGTACGGCAGGTTTGAACGGGTGGGCAGTTCGTCGCCCATTGAGGTGAATGCCAGAATTATCAGCGCCACCAACGTTGATCTTGCCGCAAGGTGCGAAACCGGCAGATTCATGCCCGATCTCCTTGACCGCCTGAGCTTTGAAGTGTTGTTTCTCCCGCCCCTGCGCAGCAGGATAGGGGACATCCCCCTCCTTGCCGACCACTTTTCCCGGGAAATGGCCAGGGAACTCGGCATGACGGAAACTCCCAGGTTTTCCGCCGAAGCCGCCGCCCTTCTTGCGGCCCATCCCTGGCGGGGAAATATCAGGGAGCTTAAAAACGTTGTTGAACGGGCAGTCTACCGTTCCAGCAATCATACCATCAGGGATGTCATTTTCAACCCCTTTTCCTCACCCCATGATGATTTGCCGGACCGGCCCGACCCTGGAGAGAGGGTGAAAAAGGATACTTCACCCCCTGAAGATATTTTCCCCGACTTCACGGCCATGCCCCTTAAATCCGCCATTTCAACCCTGGAAAAAATACTTTTAGAGCGGGCACTTGCCATATCCAGACACAACCAGAAACGGGCGGCGACCCTCCTGGGCCTTTCCTACGACCAGATAAGAGGAGTTATTCGAAAATATCGATCTTGAAAAAGAGTCCAAACGTGATTAGTATGTGAAGCGTCTATTTTTAATACGTATATTGTTTAAAACAGATTCATGAACCGACTCACACAGGGGGAGCCTTCACTTGTTTACAGAAACCATTACCTTTCAAGCAGCCTTCATGGCGGGACTGCTCTCATTTTTTTCCCCCTGCATCCTCCCCCTTATTCCAGCCTACTTCACCTTTATTACAGGCCTTTCCCTTGATGAGTTAAGTCTCGATCGCAGGGAAATCCGAAAAAAAGTGATACTCTCCACCCTGGCCTATGTGTCCGGTTTTTCGTTTATATTTGTTCTGCTGGGGGCGTCGGCCTCTTTTCTGGGCGGCTTCATGGCCAAATACACCTGGATTATCCAGTATTTTGGCGGGGCTATTGTGATCATTTTCGGCCTTCACCTGCTCGGTGTTATCAATATCAAAGGACTCAACTTTGAGCGAAAGATCCACCTGAACAAAAAGCCCATCCACCTCATGGGCACCTTTGTCATCGGCATGGCCTTTGGTGCGGGCTGGAGCCCCTGCATAGGACCGCTTCTCGGCTCCATTCTGATTATTGCAGGAAGTCAGGAAACCGTTGTCAAGGGCATGGTACTCCTTGGGATTTATTCAGCTGGGCTTGCCATTCCCTTTCTCCTGATCTCCCTGTTTATAAACCGGCTCCTCGATATCATGCGGCGAGCCACCCGGGTAATATCTTACATCAACAAGATATCCGGCATTCTCCTGATCGCCCTTGGCATTCTGCTCATTACGGACCGATTCAGAATTCTTGCCGGATTCTAGACAAAAAGGACCTGATCAACATGAAAAAAAAGATTCTCAACACACTCCTTTCCTTCGTGTTCGCTGCCATCCTCCTGCCCCTGACAGCATCGGCCCAGGATATCAACTGGCAGAAGTACGACACGGGTATGGCCATGGCAGGCGAACAGAACAAAAAAATCTTTATCTACTTCCACGCAGAGTGGTGTTCCTACTGCACAAAAATGGAAAAAACCACCTTCAAAAATTCTTCGGTAATCGATTATATCAATAACAACTTCGTTGCGATCAAGGTTGATTCAGACCGGGAGCAGGAAGTCTCCAGGGAATATTACGTTCGGGGCCTTCCAGCCCTCTGGTTTCTAGAATCCGACCATACTAAAATCACCACCCTGCCGGGCTATGTCGATGCAAATACCTTTGACAGCATCCTAAAATTCATAAACACCGAAAGCTATGATAAAATGAGCTATAAAGATTTCAAAAAAACACTATAAGGAGGAGATTCCCATGCCAATCTATGAATATCGATGCGAACGCTGCAATGCAACCTTTGAAAAGCTTCTCTTTAAAGGAGAGGAACAAGGGATAAAATGTCCTGAATGCGGAAGCAAAGCCGTTAAAAAGCTCATGAGCGCAGCGAGCTTCATGGGACCCGGCATTGGCACCTGTGCGGCAGGGCCCCCCAGGAGCTTTTCCTGAGCTGGCTAACACCAAAGGAGCAGTTCGCTCCCCATAGGATAGCTAACAGCTAACAGCTAAAAGCTAAAAGCTAACAACTAACAACTAACAGCTAAAAAGGAGAAAGAATGATCCAGCTCGACACCACCATGGGAGAAATCCTGATTAAACTTGACCGGGAAAAGGCACCAAAGACCTGCGCCAACTTCCTTGAATACGTAAACTCCGGTCACTACGACGGCACCATCTTCCACAGGGTGATCAACGGCTTCATGGTTCAGGGCGGCGGCATGACCGAAGAGATGGTTGAAAAACCCACCAACCCGGCCATCGAGAATGAGGCGGACAACGGGCTTGCCAACGCTCCCTACACCATTGCCATGGCAAGAACCATGGCCCCCCACAGCGCAACGGCCCAGTTTTTCATTAACGTAAAGAAGAACGATATGCTTGACTTTAAATCCCAAACTCCCCAGGGATGGGGATATGCCGTTTTCGGCAAGGTGACCAAAGGCCAGGGAGTGGTGAACAAGATAAAGGCGGTTGCCACTGGCACCAAGGCGGGCCATGGTGACGTCCCAAAAGAGCCCATAACCATTCTCAAGGCCCGGGTTGTTGACCAGGAAACAGCATAAGCTTAAACCTCCGGAGCCTCCATGGGCATTGTAACAGATATTGTATTCATCCTTGTAGCAGGCATGGTCGGAGCAGTTGTCGCCCGCCTGCTCCGCCAGCCCCTTCTTCTCGGTTATATCCTCGGCGGTGTCCTTGTGGGTCCCTACACCCTGGGCCCCAAGGTCACCGACACCCATGTAATAGAGCTTCTTGCCGAAATCGGAGTTGCTCTGCTGCTCTTTGCCCTTGGCCTGGAGTTTTCCCTTAAAAAGCTTAAACCGGTCCGTTTGATAGCCCTTGTGGGGACCCCGATACAGATCGGTCTGGTCATCCTAATGGGCTGGGGCATTGGTGCATGGTTTGGGTGGAGCCACACCGAGTCCCTGTGGTTCGGAGCTTTTATCTCCCTTTCGAGCACCATGGTTATCCTCAAGACCCTGGAGAGCCAGGGATATCTCGGCACCCTCTCCAGCAAGGTGATGATCGGCATGCTCGTTGTGCAGGATCTTGCCGTGGTGCCCATGCTGATCATCATGCCCACGGTTGGCACCCCCGATGCCGGTCTCACGGTACTCGGTATGGCTGCCGTCAAGGCGGCCCTGTTCCTCCTTACCATGATCTTCCTAGGCTCCCGGGGAATTCCGGCCCTTATGCGCATGGTGGCCCTTGCCGACTCCAGGGAAATGTTCATGCTTGCCAACACGGCTATCGCCCTTGGCATCGGTTATGCTACCTATCAGTTAGGGCTTTCGTTTGCCTTTGGTGCCTTTGTTGCAGGAATGGTGCTCAGCGAATCTGAATATTCCCACCAGGCCCTTGGGGACATTATCCCCCTGAGGGACCTTTTCGGCCTGCTCTTTTTTGCATCCCTTGGCATGCTCATCGACATCAACTTTCTGAAGGCAAATATCGGGCTCATCCTTCTCCTTACCGTGGTTGTCTCCCTTGTCAAGGGAGGCGTATTCTGGTCTCTGGCAAAGGTCTTCCGATACGGCAACGTGGTACCCATGGCCCTTGGTCTCGGCATGTTCCAGGTAGGCGAGCTCTCGTTCCTCCTGGCCAGGGTAGGAGTTGATGCAGGAACTCTTCCCCGGGACCGGTATGCACTTTTCCTTGCCGTCGGCATCTGCACCATGGTTCTCACCCCGCTTCTGTCCAACCTTACCACCCCCATTTATGCAAGAATCAGAAAACAGGGAAGCCAGGTGCTGGAAACCATCAACATTCCCCAGGATCCCTTAAAAGACCATGCAGTCATAGTTGGTGTCGGAAGAATCGGAAGCCAGATTGCCCAGATTCTGGAAAAACTCAACCTGGGATTTATCCTCGTTGAACAGGATACCCGGCGAATGGAAGTCGCAAGGGCCCACGGATGGCCCATTGTCTGGGGGGACGCCCAGCAGGAGGCCGTGCTCAGGGCAACGGGCATCAAAAAGGCAAAGTTAGTCATCATAACCACACCCTCCCCTGCGGACAGCCGACACATTGTGGAACAAATTAGAAATCAGGCTCCGACACTTGCCATTGCAGCAAGAGCCTCAAGCGAAGATCACCTTAAACAGCTCTACGAAAAAGGGGTGACCCAGGCCATCTATCCCGAACTTGAGGCTGGCCTTGAGCTCACCCGCCAGGCACTGCTCTCGTTTAACCTGCCCCTGGCCGACATCCAGCGATTCAGCGATTCTGTCAGACAGGAACGGTATGCAGCCGTGTTTGAGGCCCACCCCGAGTACAAAAAACTTTCGGCAAGGCAGAGTGCTGAGGCCCTGCTGGTTCTCCACTGGATTGAACTGCCCCCCCAGAGCCACATGTGCAAACAGACCATCGCCCATCTCAACATAAGGCTTAAAACAGGGGTCAACATTGCAGGCATCCTCAGAAACGGGCGGCTGATCGCCAACCCCGGAGGAGACCTGGAACTTGCCCCCAACGACAGCCTGGCGGCCCTTGGTTCACCCCTTGAGATTGCTAATTTTAACAGATTGATCGCCCAATCCACAATGGATTGACATAATCCTGTTTTAAAAAAAATTTTTTTCTGTTAATCTTTTCCAAATCCACAAAAAAACAGTTTAACCTGACGATATAGAGGGGAAAGTATGAAATCTATCCAGGCAGAATATGACAAGGAAACCCAACAAATAACCGTCCAGGAAGGAGCCAAACCCGAAGAGTGGGTAAAGGTATGCACCCGTTACAACGACGATGTCCATCGCATCCTTGACGTTACATCCATCGAGGGTTTTACTGCGCTATACCGCTGTTTTGACGACGACAATCAAGAGGCTTTTTATCTTGTAAACGAGGATAAAAGTCTGTTCCGACTCAGGAGAAAACACTTTCTGAGGAACATTGGCAAGGGCTAAACCAGCCCGTTGTAAAACTCACGCTCGTGCATGCCCATGAGGTACAAAAGCCCGTCCAGCCCCACACTTGAAATTGCGGTATTTGCCCTTTCCCTGACAATGGGTTTGGCATGGAAGGCAACCCCCAACCCTGCGATGCTTATCATGGGCAGATCATTGGCCCCGTCACCAACGGCTATGGTCTGCTCAATGGAGATCTGCTCTTTTTGGGCAAGCTCCTTGAGGAGCAGAGCCTTTTTTTCACCGTCAATGATCTCTCCTGTCACCTCTCCTGTCACAACACCGTCTCGGATCACAAGCTCATTGGCATACATATAATCAAACCCCAGGAGGTCCTTTAAATAATCGCCCACAAAGGTAAATCCACCTGAAAGGATTCCAAGCTTGTACCCGAGCCCCTTGAGGGTGGAGGTAACAAGCCCCACCCCCTCCGACAGGGGAAGGGTGCGTGTGATATTTTCAAGCTCACTCTGCTTGAGGCCCTTGAGAAGGGCTACCCTCTTTTTAAAGCTTTCCTTAAAGTCTATCTCACCGGCCATGGCCGAACGGGTAATCTCTGCAACCTCGTCTCCGACCCCGGCAATTTTTGCAAGCTCGTCGATCACCTCGGCCTGGATCAGGGTCGAATCCATGTCAAAGACCACAAGCTTTCTATTCCGGCTATAGATGTTGTCCACATGAAAGGAGATATCGATACCCATACTGCTTGTAATCTCCATGAAGCTGCCACGCATGCCCCTGATATCCAGGGGTTTTCCACTGACTGAGATTTGAATACTCGCCCTTGGATTCACAGGCTCCCCCTCAAGGGAAATTCTGCCCGTCAACCGGGTAATACAGTCAATGTTCAGATCATTTTTCGCCAGCACCGCCGCCACACTTGAAATCTGGCGAGCCGTAATTTTTTTGCCAAGCAGGGTGATGATGCGCCGTTCCCGGCCCTGGGCCTTGACCCAATGCTCGTAAGATGCCGGGTCAACGGGCTTTACGTCAATGGCAACCTCCAGTTGATGACCTTCAAAGAGAAGATCTTTGAAGATCGCTGAAAAATCTTCCCCATGGGGGATTTCCACAAGAATGCCAAGGGAGATGTGCTCATGGATCACTGCCTGGCCGATATCAAGGACATTGGTGTTGTACTCGGCAAGAATAGCCGTAAACTTTGAAACAAGGCCTTTTCTGTCCCGGCCGGAAATATTGATCAATACTGTTTTACGCATTCAGATATGCCCATTGTTCATTTTTTTTATAAAAAACAGCTCTTAGCTGTTAGCCCTTAGCTAAATGCTAAAAGCTAACGGCTATCGAGCCACAAAGGGCGATTGCAAGGAATCGCCCCTACACTGGCCTCGGCTTCTTTTATCGAGTTTCATCGTTCGTTGTGTCCGCCAGGACATGGGGGTTATACCACCCCACCTACCACCCACTGACTACTGCCTACTACCTACTACCTGAAAAAACCCTACCCATATAGTATGGGCAGGGACAATACTCAAGGAAAAACCTCCTCGACCCCTCGACTACACGTAGAGCTTGACACCATTTTCAGCAAGAAGCTCCTGCATGGCCTTTGGGGGCATGGTGTTGGTAAAGAGTTCGTCAATGTCTGCCACATGGCCCAGGCGAACCATTGCCTCTCTTCCGAACTTTGTGTGATCTGCTGCAAGAATCACCTTGGACGAATTTTCAACGATGGCCTTGGCCACCTGGACCTCCTGGTAGTCAAAATCCAGGAGATCCCCATTGGGGGCTATGCCGCTGATGCCGATGATGGCGAAATCAGACCTGAACTGCCGAATAAATTCAAGGGTTGCATGGCCCGTGATCCCCCGGTCCCGGTGCCTAACCACTCCGCCTGCCATGTAAATTTCAATATCTGGATTCTGGCTCAGGATAGCCGCCACGTTAAGGTTGTTGGTGATGACCCTGAGTCCATCCTTTTTTAAAAGTTCCTTTGCCACCTCCTCGGTGGTGGTGCCTATGTTGATAAATACCGAAGCCCTTGGGGGAATCCTCCGGGCCACCTTTGAGGCGATGATCTGCTTTTCCTTCCGGCAGAGAACCTGACGGGTGGCGTAACCTATGTTTTCAACGCTCAAAGCAAGACCAGCCCCCCCATGGTAACGCCGGACCAGTCCCTCTTTGTCCAACTGGTTGATGTCCCGTCTAATGGTCTGGGGCGTCACCTTGAAATCTGTGGCAAAATCCTCAATGGAGACATACCCCAGGGCCTGAACCCGCTCGACAATTCTGGCCTGTCTTTTCTGCATTTTTTTTTCCTTACAGCCTAAATCTTGAGAGTCTGGCCTGCCTCTGGAACCAGAACCTTGAATCCCTCGTGCCCCAGGGTCTCTGCAAGCTTGAGAGAGGCGTGCTCCTCACCGTGGACCAGGGCAATTTTTTTCACCTTGAGGTTACACCCCTTGAGAAACCGCATCATCTCCTCCTTGTCAGCATGGGCACTGAAGCCATTCAGGGGTACAACATTGGCCTTTAAAGGATACTCCTTCCCGAGGATTCTCACCACGGGCGCCTCACCCTTTCTGCCGTCTTTGCGAAAGGCCCTGCCAAGGTCCAGGATGCGCCTGCCCAGGGTGTTTTCTGCCATGAATCCAACGATGAGGATGGTGTTTACAGGGTTGTGGATACGATACCTCAGATGGTGAAGAATCCGCCCTGCCTCACACATACCTGAAGCGGAAATCACGATGCAGGACTCTTTTTTTCGCATCAGCTCCATGGATTCGTCCACTGATGAGACAAAGTTGACCCCTTGAAAACAAAAGGGATTGAGCCCGTTTTGCAGGAAAGTCTCATGGGTCTCCCGGTCATAGAGTTCAGGATGCTCACCAAACACCTTGGTCAGACCAGATGCAAGGGGACTGTCCACATATACGGGGATCCTGGGAACAGCACCCCGCTCGTAAAGTTCATGGATCACGTAAAGAATCTCCTGGGTCCGACCCAGGGCAAACGCCGGGATAACAACAGACCCCTTTCGCTCGATGGCAAGGTTAATTTCCCGGGCCATACTCAAATCCAGCTCCTGGGTGGTCTCATGGACACGATCCCCATAGGTACTTTCCATGATCAGCAGGTCAATATCTCTATCCTCCTCGTTAAAGTCAAGACAGGGGTTCTTGAGGATGGGCCTGTCAAACCTGCCAAGGTCACCCGTATAGCACACCGTCCGGCGGTCTTTGCCCTTGCCATAATGGATTATGCTGATGGCAGACCCCAGAATGTGACCCGCCTCGTAAAAGGTGCAGGTCATATCCTTGCCAATGGTAATGGGTGTTCGATAGGGAACACCTGAAAAATAGCCGAGGGAAAGCCTGGCATCCGCCTCCCGGTAAAGGGGCTCAACCTGGGTCAGAGAATGGCGCTCTGCAATTTCGGCAATGGCCGCCCGATTGAGCTTATTTCGTCCTGATTTTAAAAGTTTTTTGACCTCCTGGGCCTTCCGGTTTGAAAGGTCATCGGCCACCCCTTTTTTTCCCGGGGTAACAAGGGCGGACCGGGCGTTCTTGTAGTTGAGATAATCGGCATCGGATTCCTGGATATGGGCTGAATCGGGCAGGAGGTAGCCGCAAATATCCTGGGTGCCCCGGGTGGAGATAATATGCCCGTTAAAATTTTCCTTCACAAGGAGGGGGATTCTGCCTGAATGGTCAATATGGGCATGGGAAAGCACCACATTGGTAATGGTGGCAGGGTCGATGGCCATGGTGGTGTTTTTTTCCCACACCTCCCTTCGTCTGCCCTGGAACAACCCGCAGTCCAGCAGTATGCGATCATGACCCGTGTCGATCATGTGCATGGAACCTGTCACCTCTCTTACAGCGCCTAAAAAAGATACCTCCATCTACATCCTCCCTCGCAATGTTAAAAATCGAAAATTTATGTTAGAAAACGAAAAAACACAGGTTGAAAAAGAGCCCTTCAAGTGCTATTAGTGATTATATGTCAACTTCTCTAGGGAGGCAAGCGTGGAGGCAGAGGTTTTAATCATAGGAGGAGGTGCCACGGGCACGGGAATCGCAAGGGATCTTGCCCTGCGTGGTATTCCTTCGCTGCTGGTGGAAAAGGGAGATATCAATTCAGGGGCTTCCGGAAGAAACCACGGACTGCTCCACAGCGGCGCACGCTATGTGGCCAATGACCCTGGCAGTGCCAGGGAATGCATGGAAGAGGGCACCATCCTGAGACAAACGGCTCCCCAGTGCATTGACCGCTGCGGCGGACTTTTTGTGGCGATAAAAGGCGACGGCGAAAACTACGTGGCGGATTTTCCAAACCTGTGCATGGGGGCTGGCATTGTAGCCACGGCCATCTCTCCTGAAGAGGCCAAGGAGATGGAACCTCTGCTCTCCAGGGATCTCATTGCTGCCTTTAGAGTTAACGACGGGGCCATTGATCCGTTCATGCTCTCCCTGGAGAACATGGCCCATGCACGAGCCCTGGGCGCACAGATTCTCAGCCACACCCGGGTGGTTGCCTTTGACCGGGAGAACCACACGATTAGACGGGTGTGGCTTGAACGAACGAACACGGGCGAAAGATTCAGCATGGAACCTCGACAGATCATCAATGCCACAGGTGCCTGGGCCGGAAAGGTGGCGGCCCTTGCAGGCAGCACAACCCATGTTCTATTTTCCAAGGGGACTCTCCTTGTCACCCAATCCAGAATGACCCAAGGGGTGATCAACCGCCTGAGACCACCATCGGATGCAGACATCCTTGTCCCTGGAGGCACGGTATCCATCCTCGGCACCACCTCGGTGCGTGTGGATGATCCAGACACTATCCGCCCCTCGGTTGCCGAGACCGACCTCATTGTCCAACAGGGGGCAAAGATGATCCCTATCCTTGAAACAACCCGCTACATCCGTGCATACTCGGGGGTTCGCCCCCTGGTCAGCCAGGATTGGGAAACGGACGATGACAGAAAGGTGAGCCGGGGATTTGTTCTTCTTGACCATGAATCGGACGGTCTTGACAACTTTACCACCATCACAGGAGGCAAGCTCACCACCTTCAGACTCATGGCCGAAAAAACCGTGGATCTTGTGGCGGCAAGAGTTGGAAACAAGGCTGCCTGCACAACAAAAACAGAGCTGCTGCCCACAACCCTTGACGGCAAATGGACCGAACCCGGCATCGCCCCCAGCGTCTGGTTCGCCAAACCTGCCGGGAAAAAAGACCGGATAGTGTGCGAGTGTGAGATGATTTCAGCGAGCACCATTGATACCATTGCCCAGACCCTGGAACAGAACAACGAAACACCAGACCTTCTTACAATCGGACGAAGAAGCAGACTGGGCAAAGGCCCCTGCCAGGGCGCTTTCTGCAGCACAAGGGTGCTTGCCCACATGTACAACAAAAAAACGTTGACCAGTCCAGACGGTATTGACGACATAAAGGCATTCCTCGACGAACGGTGGAAGGGTCAGCAGGCAATCTTCTGGGGGGACCAGCTCGTCCAGGCTGAGCTCACCGAAGCCATGCACTGCGGCCTGTTTGACCTTGAACTTGCAAAGCCCAGGAGAGCACACCCATGATAATCAACACCCCCGACCCTGCTGCATCTGAAACTATCAGTCCGGAAACAGTCGGACTAAAAACGATCAAAACGGACCTTACCATCATCGGCGCAGGCATGACCGGCATGGCAGCGGCCCTGTTTGCAACGAATCGAAAGATATCAACCACCCTTGTGGGTCACCATTCGGCCATGAACTTTGCAAGCGGCATCATGGATCTCATGGGCGTGCATCCCCCAGGCAGGCAGCACGACAACCCCTGGAAGGCCATCGATCAGGTGCGCCGGGACCTGCCGGACCACCCCTTTTCAAAGATAGGAAACAGCATTATTGAAGGCTCCCTGGAGGAGTTGTCCGAATTCCTTAAAGACAAGCTTGCCTACCAGAGATCAAGGGGAAAAAACGTCACCATTGTAACTTCGGTCGGTACCCTTAAAAAGACCTACATGATTCCCCAGACCATGTGGAACGGAGTGACTGCCCTTGAGCAAAAAGCCCCCACTCTAATAATTGACTTCTTCGGCATGAAACTGTTCAGCGCCCGGCAGATCGCCACCTCCCTTGAACACCAGTGGCCCGGCATAAGGTCTAAAACTGTTGAATTTCCGAGATCCGAACTCCTTGAGGAGCTCCACCCGGAGCATGTGGCACGATCCCTTGACCTCTTAACAAACCGTATCGAACTTGCAGACAGAATACGACCCTTTGTGGGAGACGCCCAATACATCGGCCTTCCAGCCCTTGTGGGAATGTACCGTTCGGCAGAAGCCGTTGCCGAACTTCAGCGCTGCCTTGAACGCCCCATATTTGAAATCCCCACCCCACCCATATCCGTTCCGGGCATAAGGCTCCAGGAGGCCATGATCAACGGCCTCGAGGCAGACGAAAATTTTCACAGCCACTCGACCATGGCAACAGGGATAATAGAGGTGCCTGGCAGGGGGTTTGTAACCACAATAAAGGGCAACAACGGCAACCAGACCATCGAATCAAAGACCGTTCTCCTGGCTACGGGCCGTTTCCTTGGCAAAGGACTTGTGGCCAGCCGCATGGGAATTAAAGAAGCGCTTATGAATCTCCATGTGGAACAGCCCGAATCACGCCAGGAGTGGCACAGAGCAAGCCTCTTCGACCCCAAGGGTCATCCGGTCAACAGGGCTGGAATAAGAACCGACTCAAAGTTCAGGCCCCTTAACATCCTGGGGGGAGCTGTCATGGACAACCTTTATGCGGCAGGCTCGATCCTTGCCGGTTCAGACTGGATGCGCATGAAGTGCGGTTCTGGTGTTGCCGTTGCCACGGCCCTTGCCGCTGTCAGGGCCATCAAAGGGGGGAATGGGTATAAAATGAGGCCTTGCTTTATATGAACAAAATAGGTAAACATAGGGAGTTACAGACAATATAAAAAGGAAACTCACAGTATTGATACGATTTTTTTCTTCTCCCATAAAGAACCTGATAAAAAAACTGTCTCCAAAAAAATCCAGTCAGGATTTAACTCCAGAATTAAAAACAGAATCCATTGATCCCATTGAACCGGTGCTCCTTGGAAAAAGAGCACCCAGAAAAAACACCCTGTCCCCTCTAGGGGAAAAAACCGAACAAGCCCAGCAGCCTCCTGAAACAAAACAGACCGCTTCCCTGGAGCCAGACCTTGGGGAGGGATCGTCTACAAAGCCCCGGACCCAACCGGAATCCAGGCCTGAGAAACCTGAACCATGGACACTTGACAGCTTCCAGGTGCCGGTTCAGGAGGATAAGACCAGGTTCCATGACCTTGATCTTCCCCTGGGGCTGATGCACGCCATCGCAGATGAAAACTTCCAATACTGCATGCCGGTTCAGGCAGAGGTGCTGCCCCACACCCTCAAGGGAAAGGATGCAACGGCCAGAGCCCAGACAGGTACGGGCAAAAGCGCAGCCTTTCTCGTGACCATAATTGCAAGGCTCATGAAAAACCCCGTCAAGGGGAAAAGGCAACCGGGAACGCCCAGGGCGTTGATAATTGCTCCCACACGGGAGCTTGTTCTGCAGATCGAAAAGGACGCAAGGGCACTGACGCCCTACACCCCCCTCCGGACAGTGTCCGTGTTCGGGGGCATGGACTATAAGCGCCAGCAGGACCAGCTCTCATCAGGCCATGTGGACATAATCGCCGCAACCCCGGGCCGACTCATGGACTTCATGCGTCAGAAGCTTGTGAAGCTCGGCAGCATTGAGATCCTTGTTATTGACGAGGCAGACCGGCTCCTGGACATGGGTTTCATCCCTGACATGCGGAACATCATCTACCATACCCCCCACAAGGAGCAGCGCCAGACCCTGTTTTTTTCGGCGACCCTTGCCCCTGAAATTTTAAGAATGGCCAACCAGTGGACCGTTGACCCGGCGGTTGTGGAGATCGATCCTGGCAAAAAAGCGGCTGATTCCATCAATCAAAAGGTCTTTCTTGTCACCGAAGATCAAAAATTTCCCCTGCTGTACAACCTGATCAACGGTGAGAAACTGGAACGGGTGATTCTCTTTGTCAATATGAGGAGTACCACCCGGAGAATTGCCGAGCGACTGGTGCGGTATGGGATATCAAGCGAAATTCTGTCCGGTGAAGTTTCCCAGAAACAGCGGATCCGAACCCTTGACAATTTCAGAAATGGAAAGGTGCGGGTCCTTGTTGCCACGGATGTGGCGGCACGGGGGCTTCACATAGAAGGGGTCAGCCATGTGGTCAACTATGACCTTCCCCAGGATCCCGAACACTATATCCATCGCATCGGTCGCACGGGAAGGGCCGGAGCCGAAGGAATCTCGGTAAGCTTTGCCGACGAGATGAGCTCATTTCAAATCCCCGACATAGAAGAGGTGCTCGGCAACAAGCTTGAGTGCGAGTATCCGGAGGAGGCCATGCTTCTCCCCCTTCCCAAACCCAAAAGACGAACCCCGCCCAAGTCGAAGATCAAGACAAAAATACCCAGAACCCGCCCCCCAGGATCTAAAAGCAACTCCGGATCAAGGGATGATCCAAAACCAAAAAGCGCACCCCGTCGACGGCGACCAAAGGCTTCAGGCAACAAATAATTCTCCCAGGATTGACAGGTCTGGGGTTGATATTGTACAAGGATGATTTAAAACTGCGCCACACTTTTACATAGGAGCAAGATTCGAATGTTTGGTTTAGGAATGCCTGAAGTTTTACTCTTAATGGCCATAGCCCTTATGGTGATAGGCCCGAAAAAACTGCCTGAACTGGCCAAAACCCTTGGCCGGGCCATGGGTGAGTTCAAGAAAGCGGCCCAGGATTTTAAGCGAAGCATTGACATGGAAGATGCGGTCAAAAAATTTGAAGAGCCCACAAAGAGCGTCCGGGAAACCATCAGCGAAATAACCGATCCCCTTGGAACAAAAAAGAGCGCTGCCCCCCCAAAGGACTCCCAGCCTGACCAAAAGATCCCTTCGGAAAAAGATCAATTAGCCACGGACCTGTCAGCCAGAGACCAGGACAAAAACAAAGACAGGAATGAAGACGAAAAAACGTCCCACCATGAGGAAAGCACCAGGGATGGAGCAGGCAAATGAACGAGGAGGAGAAAACCCCGTTCACCGAACACCTTGGCGAACTAAGGGATCGACTTGTCCGCTCCTTTGGTGCCGTGGGTATCGGTTTTGTCCTAGCCTACTGCTTTAAGGAACGGCTCTTTGAAATCCTGACAACGCCCCTGATGACAGCCATGGGCGAAGGCCAGAAGATGATATTCACGGGTCTTCCAGAGGCTTTTTTCACCTATCTGAAGGTATCGCTTTTAGCGGGGATAGCCCTTGCATCCCCGGTCCTTTTTTATCAGTTCTGGATGTTTGTCAGCCCAGGCCTCTATCGAAAGGAGAAGGGTTTTCTCTTACCCGTGGTGATCCTGTCGGTCTTCTTCTTCTGTATCGGGTCTTCTTTTGGCTATTTCATCGTATTCCCCTATGGATTCCAGTTTTTCCTGGGCTTTTCATCCGACACCATCCAGGCAATGCCCTCCATGAAAGAGTATCTGGGATTTGCCTCTAAAATGCTCCTCGCCTTTGGGTTTGTTTTTGAACTGCCCCTGGTTATAACCTTCATGGCACGAATGGGGCTTGTATCGATTACCTTTCTCAAGAAAAACCGGAAGTATGCCGTTCTCGTGTTTTTTACCGTTGCTGCCTTGATCACTCCCCCGGATGTGGTGACCCAGATCATGATGGCCATTCCCCTCATGATCCTGTATGAAATCAGCATTATCGGTGCCAGGGTGTTCGGGAAGAAGAGAGACTCGGAAGATGAGGAGGAGGATGGAGACAATGATAAAAATACGGATAAAGAGGCTGCCCCAACTACAGAAGACTCCACGAATCAAGAGCCCAAATGACCTTTTTATCATTGACAGGTGAGGACGCTCTATTATACAGTCTCCCCATGATTGACAAGTATGAATCGGGCAGACAGCGTCGAATTTAACAGCCCAAGGCTGTAAAGGCACAATACAAACATATAACGATTAAAGGAGTGTATTGAACTATGGGAAAAAAAATGTTGACCTTACTCATGGCCGTGGTTGTGGTCCTTCTCTTTGCCTCTCCAGGTCTTTATGCTGGGACCGAGGTTGATGATGTCCTTAAGATGGAAACAAAAGAGTATACAGCACATACAAAGGGCATTGTGGAGTTTACCCACAAAAAACACATTGAAGATTACAAACTCGACTGCGGTGAATGCCACCACGACGCCAAGGGAAAACCCCTCAGCCTGAAAATGGGCGACGATGTCAAGCGCTGTGTGGAATGCCACAAGGAGACGGAAAAGGTTAAGGGTGAAAAGATCAGTAAAAAAGACAAAATCGTGAAATATCACGAAGAGGCCCTCCACGCCAACTGCATCGAATGCCACAAGGAGCATAACATCTCCTTAAATGACCCTGAGGATCCTAGGGGCACCAAGGGACCTGCTCCTGCGTCCTGCGCCAAGTGTCACCCGAGAAATTAAACCAATCCAGATAAAAAGATTATAGGGGGGAGACTTTAAAATCTCTCCTCATCATTTAAGGGCCTTTCCATTCATCTGGGAAGGCCTTTTTTATTTTTAAAGGCTTCTGGATTCTGGAGAAGCTTGATATATTCGGGCCTGCCTTAGAATCGCTTCGGCCCAGGCAGGGGTGCCCGTTGCAATAATGTGGGTGTAAGTGGCAAACACCCTGGAGAAAAAAAACCCATCCTGACCGTTTACGATCCCCTTTCCCCGTTCCATGGAAAAGGCCATGGATCCCCGTGCCTGATCTATCTCGACAACGGTGGAATATCTAAACTCATGGCCGCGTATGATTTCTCCCACCTTGAAATAGGGGTTTTCTTCGACCACCCTCGCCCGGGTGTAACCATGGCCCACAGGCCGCTTGGAAAGGCCAAACTTAACGGGAAGAACCCCTGACATGGGATAGGTAACACCGTCAAGCTCAAGGCTGTGACCGAGAAAAATAAAGCCGCCGCACTCGGCATAAATGGGAAGCCCTGCTCCTGCAAGTTGCCTCAAGTTTTCGGCAAATTCTCTGTTGGCTGCAAGCTGGGGGGCATGGGTCTCAGGAAAACCGCCTCCCATGTAGATGGCGTCCACCTGGGGAATCCGGCTCTCCCTGAGGGGGCTGATGTAGCAAAGCTCGGCTCCACAGGCTTCCAGAGCTTCGAGATTATCGGGGTAGTAAAACTGAAACGCCGAATCCCTGATGATGCCGATCCTTGGTTTTCCAATGCCAGGTGTAACCGATCCCTGACTTTGACTTGTCCTGGATAAAAAGTTGGAATTGACCGGAAATTTTGGCTTCAGGGTCGGGGGCAGAATGACGGGCATATTGGTCACAGCTTCCACACAGGCCCTGTACAGCCCTTCAAGGTCAATGGATTCCCTAACAATCCTTGCGGCAGCAGCCACGGAATCCCTGGAAAGGGAATGCTCATCTGTGGGAACAAGTCCCATGTGCCGTTCTGGAAAGTCGGTTGAATCAAGCTTTGGTATGGCTCCGAACACGGGGAGATTACAGAAGTGTAGAATATTATCCCGAACCTTGTTGTGGTGACGTTTACCGGCCACCCGGTTCAGAATAACACCCACAATATTAAGATCTGGATCAAAATGCATGCAGCCCAGCACAAGGGCCGCCATGGTCCGGGTGCTTTTGGTACAGTCCAGCACCAGAACAAGGGGAAGATGGAGAAGTTTCGCAAGCTCGGCCGTGCTCGTCCTGCCCTCGAGGTCAATTCCGTCGAACAGGCCTCGATTCCCCTCGACCACTGCAATATCACAATTTTTAGAATGGGAGAGATAACTTTCTTGAACTCTGGAGGAGGTACAAAGGTAAGTATCAAGATTGTAACAGCTACGACCGGCTGCAAGGGATAACCAGCCAGCGTCAATATAGTCAGGCCCCTTTTTAAAAGGGGCCACTTTCAAGTCATTTTCGCGCCATGCAGCGGCAAGACCAAGGGAAATAACCGTCTTACCGGACCCGCCTTTTAAACCGGCAACCACAAGGCCCGGAACGTTTTGATTGGTTTGCTGCATGGATTTATCGGGAGGAACGATTAATCCTCGCCCTCTGAATGGGCCTGTTTGCCAGCACCCTTGATGCCGTACATGGTAGTGCTTCCACTCGACCAATACTCAAGAATGCCCTCGGTAACCATTTTGTTCACAACATTTTTGATGGCCCTGGGTTTATCATCCGGAAAGATTGAGTAGAAATCCTTGATGTAAAATTTGGACTTGGACTTGGTCTTTTTGGTAAGCCACTCCAGTATTGCTTTCTCGGCCTCTTCCTTATTGTCAAGAAGATCACTCATGATGTGTTACTCCTGTATAAATTTTGAAACGTGACAGCCGGAGCACCAGCGGCGCTCCGGCCTTAAATCACCATATCAGCACCAATTTAGATCCAGGTTCTATTAGAACTTGAAGTTGGTGGTCTGACGCCAGGACATGTATGCCTGCTGACGGAAATCATCGATGAGATGGTGGGTAAAGTCAAGCTCACATACCTCAAAGAACTTTTCCCATCCGATTCTCTCTGCCCAGTCACCAAGACGCTCATATTTGTTAGCGCCGTTTGAGTAGGCATTTACCATTCTGTTGATGGCGTCTGTCATTGAAGGCCACCGGGGCATCTCATTGGGGAGAAATGCAACCACAACCTTGGAGAACTTGGGATTGCTGATTCGGTTGGAAACCTTTCCACCGGCCATGAGAACAATACCGTCACCTTCTGTATCGGCAAGGGGCATTGAGGGGCACATGGTGTAGCAGTTACCGCAGAACATGCAGCGCTCATTATTTACTGCAACAGACTTGACCTCGGTTCCGTCTGCAAGTGTAACCTTGGCCGGTTTGATGGCTGCCGTGGGGCAGGAAGCAATGGCAAGGGGAATCTCGCAAATCTTGTTAAGGTACTCATGATCAAGCATGGGCGGCTTTCTGTGGTAGCCTAGGATGGCGATATCAGAACAGTGAACCGCACCGCACATGTTGAGGCAGCAGGCCATGGAGACCCTCAGGTTGGCCGGAAGTCTCATCTGCTGGAAATCGTCGAAAAGCTCATCCATAGTGGCCTTAACGGTACCAGAGGCATCCGTGGCTGGTGTATGGCAGTGGATCCAGCCCTGGGTATGAACGATATTGGTGATTCCGGCACCGGTTCCGCCGATGGGAAACTTGAGGCTTCCGCCAGCGAATTTACGACTCTTGAGGTCGTTCTTCAGAGGCTCGACCTTGTCTTTGGAATCCACCATGAACTCAATGTTGTTACGGGTTGTAAAACGAAGATGACCGTCACAGTGCTTGTCGGCAATGTCGCAGATCTCGTTGATGTGGGATGTACTCATCAGACGGGCACCACCGCAGCGAACGGTATAAACTTCGTCGCCTGTTTCAGAAACATGAACCAGGACGCCGGGCTCAAGGATCTCGTGGTGTGTCCATTTTCCCTTGTTCTTCTTGATAACTTCAGGATAAAACTCTTCGTAATGTCGCGGACCGATGTCGGTGATCCTGTTTTCCATCGGTTTCGCTGGATTGTATCCAGATGATATAAAAGCCATGGTTATTCTCCCTCCCTTATCTCAGGTGATGTTTTCTGTATTCAACAACGTCGCGCTCCCAACCACCAGGTACCTCATCCTCTTTCCAGAAGATGTAGGGGTTGGTTCTGGGGTACTGGACGTGCTGGGGCTGGGGCTCAATGCCTGTTACTTCGAGGAGCTTCTGGAAGCCCTGGCGCATCATGAGCTCACCAAGACGTTCACGGTTCTTGCCCTCTTCCATCCACCAGTCCCAGATATTCTCGATGATCTCTGTGATGGCTTCGTAATCGTTGTCAGGATTGACTTCAATAAAAGGAACAAGGAGTGATCCCATCTGTGCACCGTCAAGGATAGGTGCCTTTGCGCCGCAGAGAATTGAACAACCTCTGACATCACCGATTCTAAGCGCTCTCGGCATAACGTTGATGCAATGCATGCAGCGGTTGCAGTTGGGGTTGTCGATCTTGAGTTCTTTGCCGACCATCTTCATGCAACGGGTGGGGCAGAGCGCCAGAACCTCTTTCTCGATATCAAAGGGGCCCCAGTCCCGGCCCTTGTGGGCACCTGCGTTTGAAGGATAGGCTGGGTCGTTCTCGATGTACTTGTTGACCGCATCCTGATCTATCTTGATATCGTCCTTCCATGTACCGATAAAGGACATATCGGAACGTGCGATGGATGCCACACAGCAGTTGGGGCAGCCATCAAGCTTAAACTTGAACTTGTAGGGGAAGGCCGGGCGATGGAGCTCATCCTGGTATTCGTTGGTCAGGAAATGAACCAATGCGTTGGTGTCGTAGCAGGCATACTCGCAACGGGACTGACCAAGGCAGTCGGCCGGGGTTCTAAGGTTGGAACCTGAACCGCCGAGATCCTGGTCCAGATTATGGGTCAATTCCCAGAAAACTTCTTCGAGCTGGGGAGTTGTTGTACCAAGCAGAATGATATCGCCTGTGGCGCCATGCATGTTTGTCATGCCCGAACCCCTGAGGTCCCAAAGCTTGGTAATGGAACGAAGATACTCTGTGCTGTAGTACTTACCGGCAGGCTGGTTAACCCGCATGGTGTGAAAGTGCTCAACACCGGGGAAGAGCTTGGGCTGATCGCAGTAACGACCGATAACACCACCACCATAACCGAATACGCCTACGATTCCACCGTGTTTCCAGTGGGTTCTACCGTGCTTGTAAGAGAGCTCCAAAACGCCGAGGAGATCGTCCACACAATCCTGGGGAATTTGAAATTCCACGCCTGCTTCATTCTTTGCCCTGACCTCAGCCTGGTGCTTCATGTCAGAGACAAAACTCGGCCATGGACCAGACTCTAGCTGATCCAACATAGGAGTTTCATGTTTTGCCATTTACTTACCTCCGTTAATTGTTAATTTACATTTCCTTGATGAACGATGCCCTCCTGCCAGACGGTTGGAGCCAGACGGGTTGGACGTTATTCGATCAACAGTCTTACGTACAGCTATCTAATTTAGGATGACCCTCATGGCCATCACGTTTTTTTAAGATCCCCCAACAATACTTCTACAGAGTATTAGTGCTCATATAAAATTTCTATGGTGCATTGTCAATAGAAAAGCTTTTTTTCCCAACTTTCCCCAGATGTGATACCAGGAGAGTTGCGTGGGCTGCAAGGTTTTTTTTGAGCAAACTCATTTCCGGGGCACCCTGATTGCTTGCAGCCAGAGTCAAATCCAAAACTTCAGCGAGTTCTGAGCTGGAAAATCCTCCTGCAAAATCAAAGAAGCTCCGGCACAGACTCGAACCGATCATACCACATATTCCTTTAGATTCAAGCCCCCTGAAAAAACCTGCAACGATATGGGGTATTACCCGTTCATCCACGAGACAAAACTCCCCGATACCGTCCATACGGTCAAGGCGAACCCTCAGGGAGAGGTTGACAAAAAAAAGCAGCAGAGCCCTGTATACCTCTTCGATTTCAAGTTCAGCCCCCCGGGCCTTGCCACCGACCATGGCATCATAATTTCTCACCGTGATGAGTCTTAGATCAAATCCCTGATCAAGGGGCTTGACCACAAAATCTCCGGCTGCATGGTGCCAGGGAAAGACCTGCTCAAAGGTCTCAAGATTGTAGAGTCGGGTGAGAATTTCTGCTGCCTGCCCATAAATGTCAAAATAGTCAGGGGATCGGAGGGGGATCACACTGCCGTCACTCTCCCA
>JAVERV010000053.1:0-27003 GCA_034006945.1 Desulfobacterium sp.
CCATTTTGCCGCCATTACCCGCCAGGAGATCGAGGCGCTGGAAGGTGAGGTGAATCTTCGCATCCGGGAAAACGTGCCCGTCGCCACCCGGGAGATGGACATGGACGAGGCCGTTAAATCCGGGGCCACGGCCCTTTTTGAGGAGAAGTACGGTGACAGGGTCAGGGTGGTTTCCATGGCGGGTTTCAGCAGCGAACTCTGCGGAGGAACCCACACGGACCGTTCGGGCAGCATAGGCCTGTTTCAGATCGTGTCCGAGGGAGGAATCGCATCGGGCATCCGGCGCATGGAGGCCCTTACCGGGGCAAGGGCCCTCGATCACGTTCAAGCAATCACCTCCGAGCTTATGGAGGCGTCTCAAATATTAAAGAGCACAAGGGGCGAGGTGGTGGAAAAGGTTAAAATGCTGGTCGCCGATCGACGGTCGGCAGACAGGGAGATCGCTTCCCTCAAGGCAAAGATCGCCTCAAAATCCGTGGAAAATATAGATGAGGATATCCGGGAAGTTGACGGAGTAAGGATAGTGTCAAAGCTCGTTCAGATCGACAACCCATCCCAGTTGAGGGATCTTGCCGACAAGTTCAAAACAAAGATCGGTTCGGGAGTCGTGCTTCTGGGCGCTGAATCCAATGGAAAGGCATTGCTCATCTCGGTAGTTACCGATGATCTTACCGCAAAATTTAAGGCGGGCAGCATCGTTAAAAAGGCCGCAGCCATTGTGGGCGGCGGCGGTGGCGGCAGACCTGACATGGCCCAGGCAGGAGGATCAAAACCGGAATTTCTCGATAAAGCCCTTGCATCGGTTTTTGCACCTTAAATGACCGCCTATTTCCTACGACGCCTCCTGCTGATTATCCCCACCTTTATCGGCATCACCGTCATGGTGTTTACCATCACGAGATTTGTACCAGGAGGCCCCATTGAAAGGATCATTGCAGATGCAAGGCAGATGCAGACAACCGACAAAAGCGGGGGTGCAGCCAACTCAAGGGCCGGTTCAGGCCAGCCCCTTTCCGACGAACAGATCGAGCAGCTGAAGGTCTACTACGGGTTTGACAAGCCTGTGCTTGTGAGCTATTTCTCATGGCTGTTCAAAGTTTTAAAGGGGGACCTTGGCCGATCCACCCGTTATTATGATCCTGTCTGGGATATGATCAAGGAGAGAATACCTGTTTCCCTCTACTTTGGGATTTTGACCATGGTGATCGTGTACGGGGTGTGCATTCCCCTCGGCATAGCCAAGGCCGTTGCCCACAGGAGTGGGTTTGACAACCTGTCGTCGATTCTCATCTTTATTGGTTATGCCATTCCAGGTTGGGTGGCCGGGGTAATGATGCTGGTGGTCTTTGCCTCCTGGATCGATCTATTTCCCCTGGGCGGTCTTGTCTCCGACGGTTTTGCCCAAATGTCCTTTGTCAGA
Organism: Desulfobacterium sp.; assembly: GCA_034006945.1. Lineage (GTDB taxonomy): Bacteria > Desulfobacterota > Desulfobacteria > Desulfobacterales > Desulfobacteraceae > Desulforapulum. The sequence continues at coordinate 1,421 of JAVERV010000053.1, forward strand.
AAGGCGATGGACCTTGCCTGGCACACCACGCTGCCGCTCCTCTCCTATGTGCTCGGTTCGTTCACCGTCATGACTCTCTTGATGAAAAATACACTCATGGACAACCTGTCGTCCGACTATGTAAGGACTGCCATTGCAAAGGGGCTCTCCTTTAAACAGGCTGTCTTTCGCCACGCCCTCCAAAACAGCCTGATCCCCATTGCCACCCATTTCGGCAATAACGTGTCGATTATCCTCACGGGATCGTTTCTCATTGAAAAGGTTTTTAACATCAACGGCATGGGCCTTCTTGGATATGAGTCGGTTGTGGACAGGGATTATCCGGTCGTCATGGGCATCCTTGTGATCTCATCGCTTTTGTTCATGCTCGGCAACATTCTGTCGGATATCTGTGTGGCCCTTGTGGACCCGAGGGTGAGGTTTAAATGAGAGTCTCGCCTGCAAAGAAAAAGTGGCGCAGGTTTGTCTCTATCCGCAGGGGCTATGTCTCGTTTCTTCTTCTTTGCGCAATGGTGCTCTTTTCGCTGTTTGCCGAGGTATTCATCAACAGCCGTGCCCTGGTCGTATCCCACCAGGGCCGTCTGTTTTTCCCAACCTATGGTCAGATGATTCCGGGAACTCAGTTCGGGTTCGATTACGGATACGAGACTGACTACCGGGCCCTCCAGGCCCTTTATCGGGCAAATGATGAACCCGGCAACTGGGTGATCATGCCCATGGTACCCTTCAACGCCTATGAAAACGATCTTAAACCTAACAGCTATCCGCCTTTCCCGCCTTCATTTGCCCAGCGCCATTTTCTGGGAACCGACAACGTGGGCCGGGACATTTTTGCAAGGCTTGTGTACGGGTTCAGGACGGCCCTTGGTTTTTCTGTAATCCTTCTTCTGTTCAACTACTCCATCGGGATTTGTCTCGGGTGTGCCATGGGTTATTTTGGCGGTAAATTCGACCTTGCGGCCCAGAGAATCCTCGAGGTGTGGAGTAACATTCCCTTTCTTTACGTTGTGATCATTGTCTCGTCCATCGTGGTGCCAAGCTTCATGATTCTGCTCTTTATCATGGCCTTTTTTGGCTGGATTCAGATGACCTGGGTGATGCGCACCATGACCTACCGGGAAAGGGAGAGGGAATATGTGCTGGCCGCCCGATCCATTGGCGCATCCCACGCAAGGATTATACTTCGCCACATCATTCCAAACACCGTTTCCGTCATTGTCACCTACGCACCATTCGCCATCTCAGGCGGCATCGTGGCTTTAACTTCGCTCGATTACCTGGGATTCGGACTTGCCCCGCCCACCCCCTCCTGGGGCGAACTTCTCCAGCAGGGCTGGACCAACATGGAAGCATGGTGGATTTCGGCCTCGGTGGTGGCGGCCCTTATCGTCACCCTCATGACCGTAACCTTTACGGGTGAAGCCATCAGGGAGGCCATGGACCCCAGGATGCACACCACTTACGGATAGGTTAATAAAAATATGCAACGATAGAAGAACATGAACAGCTGAAATTATATGATGAAATCGTTCAACATAAGGAGACAGCAATGTTAGCACAATATATTAGGGAAAGGGGAAGACAGGAAGGAGATAAAAAAAGGTTGCTTTCCATTGTTGGCAGTTCTCATTAGCAAGGTTTGCAACTGTCAACCATATCCAAAATCGTTCATCTGGATATATCAATGGTCAAAAGTATATTGAACAATGGAGATATTGACATCCCGTTGCACCTTCTGGATTCTACCGATACCCAGTGAAATAATTATTTCAATTGTAAAGTAGATTTATTTATGTTGGTGTTGAGGAACGAAACCCAACCAATAAGATAGATCGTGTGAGGAACGAACCACGATCTATTATCAGATTATAGGAATCCGGTATCGTTGACTTGATGCTCAAATATAAGAAAGACTTTTTTCTGTGTACTTCATGAGGGAATACGATAAGAGAGATGCCTTTATCAGTGCACAAAAATAGCGTAGCAGCATTCTCAATAGTATTTTTGAATTCACGGATATTGTTTGAGAATTTATAGGCAATTAAGATGTTAATTGTCTGTTTTGGATGTTTTTCCTTCATTTTTTTGACCGCTTTCCCTTCATATCTACCATTCTATTTTGCAGGGTCTCATATGAGCACGAAATAATAGCCGTGTCAGTAACAGCATCAGAATTGTTATTCTTCCCCAAAAACAAACCTTTCTTGAAGTCTTTACCATAGTAATCTATATAGTCTAATGAAATATAAATGGATTCCATAATTATGGGACTGGTAAAATAATGTTTGTTAGAGGACAATATAAGTAAATTAAAATGAAAGAACGCTTAGATAAATATTCAAAGGGATCTGCAGGACGCCATGAAACCTTTGTTCCAAGGTATGGTTGGCTTACAAAAGGATATGTTAAATGCATTGAAGATTCAGGTGTATTTACAGGGACTGATAATATCGTAGCCTTGGGGGTTGGTAAAAACATGGTCAGGTCCATTCGATTTTGGTGCCTGTTTTTGGGGCTTCTCAAGGTAGCTGAAAAAGGTCAGCTATATTCGACTGAGTTGGGAAAGCGGCTGATCGGCCCTTGGGACGATGAAAAAAAAAGGATGAATTGGGACCTGGGTTGGGATCCTTATCTGGAAGATGATGCCAGCCTCTGGTTACTACATTGGCAAATTTTTACGCATCCTGAAATGGCTGTATCCTGGCCATTGGTATTTAATTTCTCTTCACTTCAGACCTTTACTCAGCAAGAACTGGGGGCGGGGATTATAAAAATTGCAGCTGATGATGCCAGGTTGGGTAATATTTCACAAAACTCATATAATAAGGATGCGGCATGCATTATCCATATGTACCGACCTTCGGCTAGTACTGAGACTGAAATCCATTGTCCGTTCAATGCTTTGGGGCTTATTGAAAAAACCCAGGAAAAGGGTCATTTTCGTTTTTCTCTCAAGGAACGTCATAATTTACCACCTCTGATATTTCTTGCGTCTTGTTTTTCCTTTGCCAATATGTCCGGGCTGTCTGGAAAAACAATGAACCTTAATACCATTGCATATGGTAACGATTCTCCAGGGACAGCATTTAAGCTGTCTGAAACCGAATGTGGAAGACTACTTGACCAGGCTGTTGGAACGTTTGATTCCCTGCATTTTGTAGAATCAGCTGGTACCTGGCAATTGCATTTTACCGGAGAACCTCAGAACTTATATTGGGAATGTCTGGAAAAATATTATAAGGAGTAGCCCGTGTTCTTAAATGACTTTATTCATGTGGATAATAAAATAGCCCGTTCGGTTAATTTGGAGCGGGATGCTTCAAATATAGATCAGATCCGACAATTCCAAGTAACAAATATGGCTAGCAAGGTTCTTGACCGTTTTATAAATGCCTTAAATGGAGATCCCGAAGCGGCGTGGTCCTTAACCGGTCCCTATGGTACGGGAAAATCTTCTTTCTGTAATTTTCTTTTTGCATTGTGTGCTGACTCCAGATCTTCAATAAAAAAGGCAGCCCTTGCAAATCTTGAGCAAGCCAATCCCGATTTGTACGAAAAATTTAGATCTGTCAGGCAGGTTGGTGAATTTAAAGGATTTCTTCCCTTGAGGGCAGTATCCCGATATGAATCATTAAACAGAACACTTCTTCGATCCCTGGAAGATGCCTTTCCAAATACTGACAAGAACGGAATCCCATCCTTTGTTCAGGAAATTTCAGCGGCAAAGGCTAAAAACGTTATTCAAACTTCTGAAGTTCTGCACCTGCTGGAAAAAGCTGGAAAAATCACAGGGAAAAGATTGCTCATCGTTGTTGATGAATTTGGAAAAAACCTGGAATTCATGTCACATAATCCTTCAGATGGTGATATCTTCATTTTACAGGCATTGGCAGAAAGTCGTTTTTCCTATCTTTGGGTCTGTCTGCACCAGGCTTTCAGTGAATATGCATCTACTTTATCCCAGATGCAGCGTAATGAGTGGCAAAAGGTTCAGGGCCGATTTGATGATATCTCCTATCTTGAGCCGCCTTCCCATGTTATTAATTTGATTTTAAGGGCGATCAGGCAAAAAAATGATAGGGATAATCGGGGAATCCATTTAGCCCTGGATCAATGGGCTAAAACCCAGATGGAGTTAACTAAGAAATTGGGAGTTAAGGGGATCTCTGGCCTGAAGATAAATAAGGTTAAGCACCTTTATCCCTTTTCTCCCCTTACAGCTATTCTCCTTGGAGAACTCAGTCACCGCTTTGCCCAGAACGACCGGACGGTTTTTTCCTTTTTATCCAGCACTGTTCCAAAATCTTTTTCCGGATTTCTTGTTACCCACACCATTGAAAAAGAAAGCCCTTTACCTACGCTATCCCTGGATTGGTTGTATGATTATTTTTGTGAAATTACGACCCAGATTCATGGCGACCGCTTAACTACCCAGCGCTGGATTGAAATTCATTCTTTGATTACCGAGCATCAAAATGTACCTGCTTTTGAATTAAAGTTGCTGAAAACCATTGGTGCGTTGAATCTTCTAAGTAAAGTTCCGGGTATCCGGGCATCCCTGGGAATGATCAAATCAGCAATGGGAGTCGATGATGAAACGGAAACCTCAATCCATAAGCTACTGGATCGTCTGGTTGACAGGCGAATTGTCCTATACAGGGATTATGCCGATGAATACCGTCTGTGGGAAGGGACTGATTTTGATATTGAAACTGCTGTCCTGGAAGAGCGGGCTAGATTATCCCTGGGCACACTTGAGAAAATGCTGGAAATCGCAGCACCACAGCCTTCTGTCATTGCAGCTCGCCATTCATTCCAGACCGGTGCTGTTCGAGAGTTTAAACAGACCTGGACTACATTAGATCTGTTGAATGGGCGTGAAGATAATGAGCTGATTCCCTCCCAAAAATCCGATGGGCAGATCTGGTTGGTCCTTGGAAAAGAACTCTCCCCAGATGGCTTGTCTGAAAAAACAAAAAAACGACCGTTGATCATTGCCTATGCTCCATATGAGGACTATGTGATTGAATTGGCTCTGGATGCTGCGGCGGCAAAAAAGGTTTTTCAGACCAACACCCAACTCTCCCAGGACGGGGTAGCTCGGCGGGAGGCTCGTTTTAGGGCTGATGCCGCAGCTGATATCCTTCATAAGTTTTTAATGGATCTCATAGCTCCATCTATTCAAAAAATTCAATGGTATGCCTGGGGCAAGGCCATTAATATCAAACAAGGCCGGGGGATTTCATCGGTTGTTTCCAAGGTTTGTGATCAGACCTATTACTTGAGTCCCATGGTTCAAATGGAAATGATCAACCACAATCGCCTGACTTCGGCTGCGGCCCGTGCCCAACGTGTTTTAATGGAAGCCATGGTCACCAGCGAAACTCAAAAAGACCTTGGGCTTGAAGGGTTTGGACCGGAAAAAGCTATTTATATGGCCATGTTTCAATCTACCGGTCTCCATGCCCTTAATTCCGATGACAATATCTGGCAACTTATTCCGCCAGATTCAGAAAATAAAAATCATGATAAACTTCTTAAAGTATGGAATACCTTGGATGAACTCTTAGAAGAGGCTAGCGGTATAGACAAAGGCATTTCTTTGACCAAATTAATCAAAAAGCTTCAGGCACCCCCCTATGGTTTAAGAAGCGGGCCAATCCCTATTTTTTTATGCCATTATATAATTGTAAATGATGACAGGATTGCCCTTTACCAGGAAGGGGTTTTTCAGCCTTGCTTTGGTGCGGCTGAAGCTGCCCTGATGGTAAAACGACCAGATTTATTCGAGCTTAGGCTGTATTCATTCAAGGGAGTCAGAAGAGAGGTCGTTCAGGCATATATGGCAGCTCTTGATACTGAGGTGTTGAAGTTTGAAACCAATACAAGAAATCACTCCCTGTTAAAAATCATTGCCCCTCTTGTAGAATTCATGAACGCATTACCCGAGTATTCCCGTTTTACCCGACGAATTTCCCCAAACGCCCAAAAACTTAGGGGAGTTGTGCTTAATTCTCGGGAACCCTTAAGTTTGCTTTTTAAGGAAATTCCTGAGGCGTTGGGCCTGCCGGAATTGATCCTAGGCGAAGGAGGGACATATATAAAAAAAGACCTGCATTCAAAATTGCAGCAGGTTTTAATAGAGCTGTTTAATGCGTTTAATAATTTAAAAAAAGAAGTTCAGGATTCTATCAAATTTGCTTTTGACTTTGAACAGGATGAAGAATTTAGCCAATTCAGAAAAAAACTCCACGATTTGATTAAACCCCTTGAAAAACCCTGCCGTGACTCTGAGCTTAAAACCATTTTAAAAACCATACTAAATGTTGCAGATGAAGATGATCGATGGGCCAGGGGCATTGCCGGAGTGATCATGAAAAAACCTTTGGATGCCTGGCGGGACAGTGATATAGATCCCTGGCATGCGACCATGGGGGAAATTGCCGATCGCATTATGGCCTTTGAAGCATTGGTAGCAAAAACAACTGGTCTGGAAGATGGTAAGAGGATTGTTCTCAGCCTGACCCGGGTAAACGGTAAAACCCATCGCAGTATTGTGGATGTGTCTGTAAAGGAAAAACATCGACTCTTAAGACAATACCCGGGTATAGAAAATCTTTCGAAAAAAGAGAAGGAAAGTCTTTGCGCCATTTTGCTGGAAAATACGGAAAAAAAGAATGACCAATAAAAAAGAAAGACATATTCTGGCCCTGTCCGGGGGCAAAGACAGCGCTGCTCTGGCGGTTTATATGCGGGAGAAGTATCCTGAGTTGCCTTTGGAGTATGTTTTTACAGACAGTGGTCATGAGTTGCCAGAGACTTATGCATACCTTGAAAAAATTCGTGGTATTTTAAATATAGACATAAATATTATTAAACCGAAGCAGGGTTTTGAATACTGGCTTAAGTATTTTAATGGTGTTCTTCCTTCAGCAAATAATCGTTGGTGTACAAGATTATTGAAATTAAAACCTTACACTGAGTGGCTCAAAAAAAACTATGAGGATTCTAATCTCTACAGTTACGTCGGTTTAAGGGCTGATGAAGATCGGGAAGGATTCCGTCCCACAGTAGATAATTTTTATCCTATACATCCCTTTATGGATGATGGAATTACATTAGATGATGTCAAACAAATCTTAATTTCTAGCGGTATCGGTTTGCCTGGATATTATGACTGGCGAACCCGATCAGGTTGTTTCTTTTGTTTTTATCAAACAGATGATGAGTGGAGAGGCTTAAGAGAAAATCATTTTAATCTTTTTAAAAAAGCCATAAAATTTGAAGAAAATCATTCAGATGGGCGCTCTTATACATGGAGACAAGCAGGTTCGCTTTCGGACTTAGGGCAGTTTAAACAACAAAAAACTCCGACGAAAACTTTTTTTAAACGGCCTTTATTAAGTAATTCGTTTGGAAAAATAATTTTAAACTCAAATGAAATTTCACTAAAATCCTTGATGAAGGAATGATACAAGATGGTTGATGCTCAAATACAGCAACTTATTGATTTAATTTCTCGAGTTCGTGTTAATATAATCAAAGGGATTCCATCGCCCCACAAGTATATTTTTCTTCTTTCCTTGATCAAAGTTTATGAAAAAGGTGTCTTCACAGAAAATAAATTCCCGTTAAACTTAACCCTTGAATCTATTTTTAAAAAAACATGGCTTGAGCTATTACCTGATTCAAATCCAAATGAGATTTTTATTGAATACCCGTTTTTTTATCTTATTAATGATGGAATCTGGCAACTTAAAGTCATTCCTGAAAAGCAACCCCTTTATGATAAATATTTAAAAACAAAAAAAAGATTAACCAAAAAAAGATTAATAGAGACTGTTCAGTATGGGTTTTTGGACAGCGAATTTCATAAAGCTTTTTCTAATAAAGTTTTAAGAAAAAAGATAGCTTCTAAGTTACATAGCTTATTAAAATCAAATGAATACCAAATAATTGAAACGCATGACAGGGTTGAAGAATCTGCTTCTCTTTATGCCCATGAGGCAACTGCCATTAATCAGATTAAGGATGCTGTTAAATCCAGGCAATTGGGTTATGTATGTTCCAACATAGATCTCCATGATCCCCAGAGCAATCGGTATTTTGAAATTGATCTGTTCATTGCCTGCCCCTTTGGACTCTATGTTGTTGAGTTAAAGCATTGGACCGGTAAGATCAAGGTTCTTCCCTATTCCTGGAGTGTCAATGGATTCTCAAGAAGTGATCCCCACAAGGCAAACAATCATAAGGCAAAATTAATCAGGGGAATTTGTGAGCGTAAGTTTTCTTATTTGAATATTCCCTTTGCAGAATCAGTGGTGACCCTGACCCACCCGGAAGCCATCACTGAGGGATGTTCCAATCCAGGAACTGCAAAGAACCAGCCGACTTTTGACGGTATCGGCCGGTTGGTGGATTATTTAAAAAATCAAAAAACAAAGAAAACATCTCTGATTTCCAAGGATGATGCAAAGGGAATCTGTAACTTTATTGGGGATCTGCATAAGCCAGGACTGGCCAAAGATATTCAATTCCCCGGTTATGAAATTGTTGAACGTTTATATCAGGCAGAAGACCGGGCCGAATTTATTACCCGACCTACCCATTTGGGAAACCGGAGTATGACAAGGCTGAGAATCTTTTTTAATGCTGGCTATGATAGAGGTACTGGAGTCGATCATACACAAATTGAAAAAGCCAGGGCAACCTTGAACACTATTGCCAAGATGAAAGACCATCCAAATTTATTAAGGGTACTTGCTCTTCCCAACCAGGAGGGACATTTGATTGAAGCAAGCGACTGGTCTGAACAGGGAACTTTGCAGGATTTAATCGCTTTGAACTCCTCTTTGGAAATGGAACTATCCCTGGCAGTGATTACCGGTATTTTAAAGGGATTAGAGGCTATCCATGAGAGGGGAGTGGTGCATAGAAATCTTTGCCCTGAAAATATTCTCATGGTTGAGAACACTCCTAAACTGATGAACTTTGATCTGTCCTATCAATTAGAAAATCGTAACCTCACGGTTATCCCTGATCCTTCCAGCCTGAAGCGAAGCCCTTATATTGCCCCGGAAATATATGATCTGGGAGAGGATTTGGCTGAGAATGCAGATTTATTCAGTGTCGGGGTTTTATTGTACCAGATGCTGACCGGAGAGGTCCCCTTTAAATGTTCTCTGGATCTGGGACAAACCAACGGCCACCTTTCCCCTGCCGGTGTAGATCAATTGAAGAAAACAAATGTTCCCCAAAAGATGATCGACTTGATCCAGTGTCTTATACAATCGGAACCTATGCATCGTCCAGCTTCTGTTAGGGTTGTATTAGAAGCATTGGCACCTTTTTCCCCATTTAAGGGGATGGGAATGAATGCCGAGTTAAATCCCGGGGATATGCATGAGCAGTTTAAGATTATTAAATTCATTAAAAAGGGAGCCGACTCTCAGATTTATAAAGCCCTTGGACCGATGGGCCAGCAACTATTTTTAAAATTGTTTAATATTGATGTGCCCCAAAAACGGATTATTCGTGAAAAACAAATGTCGACTGCCGTGTCCCACGGAAGCATTGTTAAGGCTCAATATTGTCAGCCTTGGAAAGACCGACGATATTTACTTGCGTTCAACTGGATAGATGGAATTCCCATCCATGGACCGGGCAGACAGGAACTACCTGAACCGGATATTTTTAACCAGGTGGCATCTACCCTGCTCAAGGCCCTTGAAGGGCTTCACAGCTACGAGGAAGAAGATGAGCTGAATCCAGTGCTCCACAATGATATTAAACCCGACAATATCTTGCTGACAGATGAGATGAGACCCATGCTAATTGATTTCGGCATTGCATCTCATCCTGAAATAGGCCTTTACAGCGGTTCCACAGGTTATGTGTCTCCGGATTCCATTTTAGGTGAAGACCGAAATTATTCAATTCAGGGAGATTTGTTCGGCCTTGGTGTGACCCTTTTCGAATGGTTCTTCGGAAAAAAGCCCTATGACCGGTTAATATTGGATGCAAAGGTTGTGGATATGCATTCTTTAAGATTGGGACTGGAGTCGAGCCTTGAGCAATGGTTTTTAAAGGCTGTTGCAGTCAAAGCCGAGGACCGGTTTGAGTCTGCTGCTCAGATGTATGAAGATTTACAGATTGCATTGGGAGTGGCTGAAGATTCGTCCAAGGAAAAAGAGGCCGGTAAAATCGAGATGCCGGGGGAAGATAAATATACGGCTATTGATGGAGAAGAGCCAGAAGGCATATCGATTTATCCCATGCCTGAAATGGGTCCCAATCCTTTTGTTGCTTATCTCAACACCCTGCATAATAGGGATGCGGCCAATGGCAATGCCCTTGCCGAAAGCCAGGCCTGTAATGAATGGTTTGGTCATATTCAGGTGGAACATCCCCTGACAGGGAAGATTATGGATAAACTTTTGATGCAGGGGCATCATGTAATCCTAACCGGTCATGCAGGAGACGGGAAATCCACCATTGGACTGGAGGTGTATAAGCGGCTGAAAAACCTGCCCACCCAAAATAAGCTTGATCGAGAATTAAAACCCCGGGAAGATGTTGAAGCGGATGGAGCATCCATTTCAATTATCAAAGACTTTAGTGAATGGGATGACGAGGCCAAGATCCAACTCATTGACCAGGCCGGAGAAAAAGGCGCACCTACCATACTCCTGATTTCCAATACCGGGACCCTGCTGGATGCCTTCCACAAACTGGATGATCAACAGGGGCGGAGCAGGTTGGAAATGGAAAATGATCTTCTAAAAGTCTTTTCCCAGAGCAGGCCTGCTCCTGTTATCCATAACGGGGTGTCATATTTTGTGATTAATCTCGCCATGTTTGACAATCTTGTCCTTGCCAGAACAATATTTGAACGTATGGTCTGCAAGGATCGATGGGAAGAGTGTCTGTCATGTGAGAAAAGTGAAAAATGTACCATAAACAGGAACGTAAGGCTCCTCCAGGAGAACCCTATAGCTATTGACAGGATCTTTTTTCTCTACCGCAGGATGTTTGAATATAAAGATCGGTTTACCTTAAGACAGCTTATTGCCCATATGGCCTATATGATAACAGCGGGCATGGAGTATGCCGATATCCTAAACTATGCCAGTGCCCCGGAGCCCCCCCGGATGACCGAATTTATGTTTTTTAATCGGTTTTTCGGGGATAGTGGCCGACATCCTGATAAACCAGCCAGACAAATGCAGATAATCCGGACTCTGATAGACCGGGAATTGGGGCAAAAGCCCTGTCCCAGCTGGGAACGCCGCCTCTGGCTGAGTGATCCCCAGTCTGATTTTAAACTCTGTGTCAAGGGTCTATCCTCTGATTTTGATCGGTTAAGAAGAATCGGGGGAGGGGTGAAAATATCAGACATTTACTCCGGGGAAACAGGGAAAAAATCTGCCAGGCAACAGGTCAGGCGGATACTCTTTTTCCTCCAAAAATTTTCCGCCGATGAAAAAGCCGGAAATATCTATTTATCCTGTTTTTTGAATTCTCCCATGCTGCTACCCCTTTTAAAATGGAGGGTAGCTCCAAAAAAATTTTCTACCACGGAAGAACAACATCTGAGACAGCAGGTGATGCATGTGCTCCAGGAACAATTTGCCGGTATTCGGCTCCCTGAACAGGAATCCGGCCTGAAGCAACTATACATCACACTAAACCGGAATGATCGTGAAATGAGGCAGGCCACCCAAGTGGTCCTAGCTGATTTTGCATCTAAAGATTTTAAGATTGAATGGGAAAAGAATACGACAGGAGAGGGAATAGCCCCATCTCTTATTTTTTCTGGAACCGGTCCATACGAAGATGCAACCCTTAATCTGGCACTCCCTTTTCTGGACTATGTTCGAATGCGGCAGCAGGGGGAGACCGGCCAGGACCTGCAGACATCGTTTTCAGACCGGATTGAGTATTTTAAGGCCCAATTGATCCGGATTAACCCATCCGACCGGAGTGCAAATGACATGGTTCTGCTCAGGCTTCAAACTAATCACAGATTCAGGGAGTACCGTGTAATTGTGGCAGATAATAAACTGGAGGTGATCAATGCCTAAACCCTATCCTCTTTTAGTAAGGGAAACCCAGCGACCCAAAAAAGAAGATGCCAACCCGGCCATTCAATTATTCGGCAGGCGGTTTTTCAGCGATCAGACCATCCCGGAGTTTTTGATCGAATTTTTATTGGTTATCACTTCCCCCAAAAAAATTGATGACAATATCCTAGACGATGAAAATTCTTTTCCAGATATGAATACCCTGAGGTGCTGGCCAGGGGATCAACCATTGGCCTATGCCCCCAAATCCCGGCTGAATTTAAAATTATTTGCTCTGATTGGGGCCTCAAAACTTGAGACCAGACATCAGATCCACCGGGATCATTACAACGATTTGGTCAAGCTTATAGGAGAAAAAACAGAGGCTTCCGGCGGAATAACTCTCCAGGATGTTTTAAAAACACTGGAAAATCTTTTCCTGGGATTTCAACGGGTGGGTGGACAAAGGACCTGGTGTGCTCAGAGTTTCTTGCCCATCTGTTCCCAGATGATCGCTGGGGAAACCATCTGGAAAGGAACCAAAGCAAAAAAAGATAATGTTGAAACATGGCAGGAAATAACAGAAAAAAAAGGCTATCTGCAATCCAATCAGCAAATTTTCCTCGCTCGGGGAGGAGAAGTATTATATCTGCAGATCTGTAATGCATTGAGAGCCTCACAGGAAGATATTCAGACCTGGGTTGAACGTTTAAACGGGAACCAGGCCAGGGAGGAAGATGAATTTATTCCTGAAAAATTAAGGGAGTCCCTGTCCGCAGAAATTCATCGGGCCTTAAATGATTGCCCATCGGGTCTGGGACTTTTGGCCAAATTTATTGACCAGGGGGTAGATCAGGAGACCAGAAGGGGGACTGATCTGGAGAGCAATGGAGAGCCTCGATATACCAAATGCGGATGGTGCCCCGAGGAAACCTGGAAAGAAGGCTACCTGTTTGCCGTTGACCTCCTGCGGATCTGCCGGGCAGGACTTGATCCGGTTGAGCGTCTTTCCCTCATGGAAACTGCCTGTGCGGTTCAAGTATTGAGAACTCTTTGTGCCCAGAGTGACCGGTATGATAAAAGTTTTGTAAATGGGGGAGCCGGTCCCCTGGGATATGTCTGGGCCGTCTCCGATCCTGATGGACGAAACAATGTCTTGAAACTAATTTCCCGCCGGAGTGTGGAAACCAACCTGCTCAGAATACAGCGGGCTGTCCGTTATCCTGAAATCATGGATAATGTGGCAGCCCAGAAGCGATATGCCCTGGAAAAGGGAGATAAATGGACAGACCCGTACAAAGAGGCAGATACTCGATACGGGTATAAGCTTTTTTTAACCCTTACCAAGCGGTTGGGATTTATGGTTCCCCGGCGTGGGCCGGGGGCAAGATTTGTTCTTACTGATCATTTGCTCCGCTACCTGGTGCTGACCATTGTCCGGCCGGGCGCACGGATGACCTATGAATCTTTTTTGGAACAGGTTTTTTTGCGATTCGGCATGGCCCTGGGTGGCAAATATTTAAAACAGGCCTGTGAATGGACCGGTACCGATCCTCCGGCAGCCCTGAATGGGGATGCCGATCAATGGCTGGTGGACATGCTTGAAGGTGCAGGTGTTCTGGTCCGGTTGTCGGATTCATGTTCCATGGTTGAAAATCCTCTGGGCAACGGGAGATCATAAGACGAATGCAATATATTTCATTTAGTGTTTGCGAATATATCAAGGCTCAGGTTGAGAGGTACAAGACAAAAGAAAATTCAGGCAAGGCTTTGATCATGCTGCCCAGTTTTTCCGCCGGGATCATTGTCGGTATAGGAAAAAACCTGGAAGCTCAGGTTCTTCCCATGGTGAATCAATTTGTTTATAAAATTGCCAAGCCCCTTTGGAAAGAGTGGGAATCATCTGGCACCTCCCGGGAAATGGTTTGGCTTGAGGAGGCCCGAAAAAAGGATTGGCTGGATGATTTGGGGAATCTTACATATTATAGAAATGAGGGGGCAGGAGACAATGGTAAGACAATGGCTGTTGTCTTAGGGGGAATGGAGCATGTGACCGATAGGGGGAGTCTTTCGGATTTCCATTGCTGTGAAATTCAGACCATATGGGAATGGCCCTATGGCATGAATAGCAGCTTTAGTGTCTGGGTAAAAAGATGCCTTAACGATAATAATATTGCCTATGAAGAAGAAACTCTGGATCATTTTGACGAGGTGCTCAAAGCCTTGCTGACCCGGGTGCCTACCGATATTTTAAGGATCAGTGAGTTCTTGGACAGCCTGAATTTGTCAGGTGCCCAGGACGGAAGGGATGCAGAGCAGACCCTGCTCACAAGCCTTGGTTTTTTCGGTCTTCCTGATTTCAAAGGATTCAGGTTCGGGGGACGGCAAAAATTTGCACCCTATGTGGATACTGCTTTGTCCTTTTTTTCCTATGGTATGTTTTTGGAAAAACGACCAAGAGATAGTGCAGTAAAGGCAGTAAAGGGATATCAGCAAGAACATGGCAAAGAAAATCATCTTTATGATGATGATCGGATTGGACCCTATACATCAGATGATGAATTTCTTAATGAGTTGGCAGATTATATACATGAAGGAGGCAAGGGAAAGCAGACCGCCCTGCTGGAATGTGATTTCACCATTATCCGGGATAAGATATTAAAGTACCGTAGCCCCAAGGACCCCAGGCCTAAAAAGGAAACCATAAAAAAGTTGGGCACTGATCCCCTTGAAAGTGTGCTTACCGGGTTGTGGCTTACCCTTGGTGAATTCAGAAAAGAACTAGAATCCAAGGGAATCATAGCCCAGGATGTATTAAAAAAAATTCATATCCAATCCTTTTTGTTTAAACATGATTACGACGGGGACAGCCAGGGGGAGAAGAATGAAACAGCCATATATTCCCTGAGGAAGGTTATAGGAGGTTTGGATCATTGGCTGGATAGGTATATCGTTGTTGATGGAGGAGTTCAAGATGAGCAGGTAAAAATAGTTTCGGAATTAATCAATGATGATATGGACTTTCAGTATTCTGCCGTTGCCGAGCCAGTCCTTGGATTTAAAATCAGCATTGAATTCGGCGATGAAAACGATTCAGTCAATCAACGGTTTTATCTACGCCTGCCCGGAGCATCTCCTTTCAGAATAGCTGCTGAGCTTTTCCAGAATGCCTGTGGACAGCTAAAGGATAGTTTTAAAATCCCTGTGTTTTTAATGCCATACTTTGATGAGCTTATGCTTGCAAAGGATGAGGAAGAAGCCCATCGAGTGCTCATGCACGGGGTAAGGGAAGAAAAGACCATTGTTGACCTTTTAGAACCGGTTTTAGAAGAACTGTATTCCGGAGAATCAGAGTTTGGAGAACGGCTTAAGGCTTTGTCCTATAACTACCAACTCTTTATTTCCCATGCCGCTGAAAATGGTCTTTATGGGGCTTTAACTGAAAAATGGAATGACCTTCGCCGTTCGTTTGATGAGGCCTTTGACCTGTATCTTGACAAAAACACCCCGATTCAAAGGGACAGGGGGGCCATATTGGCCAGGGCATTTCTGATGCTCAATGAGAGATCTGGACAAGATGGTGCTAAATGGATCTGGCAACCCTATGAGGCTGCTGCTGCCGTGACGGTTCTGCATCCAGCCCTATTGGAGCTTGTCGAAGCCAGGATAAGGTATTTGTTTGATTGTTTTAATGCAGAATCTAACCGGCAACTCAAGACTACGGAAAGTAGATTTTTCAAAAAATCCACCTGGAACTACTATCTTGATCTATCCGCCGTTAAAATGCCCCTTTGCGGCCTTTTAAAGGATGATGACCTGGTGTTTGAAACAGCCGTTCGGGGTGAGAACTTGCTGCATCGGATCGGTGGGGGAGTGAGTTCTGAAGCAACCTTGTCTACCAGGCTGCTGCTCCGGTATGATGCGTTTGAGGATGATGATATCTCAGACCGGGAAATGTTCCATGAAACCCGGGAATCACTGATACTGTTCCGCATAATTAAAGAATATTGGCAGTTGCATCCCCATGCTAATGATGGGATCAGTCTTGCCGTGTATCAAAACCGAGACATCCAGCCGGTGATTGCGGCCATAGATCAGTTTATCAACTATGATAAAAGGAAAGAGAAAAGCTCTGATTCTATTTTTCATGTGTCTGTAACCCTGTTTTCCGAGTCCTGTGATGATACTGGGGTCAGCCGGTGGATAGAACAATGGAAAGAGCGATGGGAGGCTGCGGAAAACCATGTCAAATTTGCCCACTATCGAACTTGCCGGCTTTCGATATCTCACAGAATTGTTACATCGGATGACAATTACTCTCAATTCATTCGGATCATCAATTCCAGCCTTGAGGCAGATATTGCTGTTTTAAGCCATTTTATCAGTGCCGGTGTGAAAGGAAACCGCATAGAGAAAGTGCCTGCCTATGATGTCACGTCACGGCCTATTCAATTTCCTGTGCTTGAAAAGGCATCTTGTGCTTTCCAGGAGAAACGGCATGCGGATGAACGGTTCAGGGTCCTCAGTAACCGGCAGTTCAGGATAGCGACCAAACACCTGGAGGTAATGGCCCGTTTAATGGATAAGCAACCCGGGGACCATATTGCTCTTGGAAGGGGGGATTTCAGCCCCTGGCGGGGTGTGATAGATGCCCTGCACAAAAATGTGGAATGGGTGGTTTGTATCGATTCAAGCATAGATGAACAACTGCTGAAAGAAACCTGTGAGGGAAAAGTAAGGGATTTGATCGGGTTCGGGTCTGGTGTGGGTTCCCATGGTGAGTCCAATTATACCATCTCAACTGAACAATTCCATTTTTCTGATCTACTCCACAAACTCAAAGCCGTTATTTTAAATGTGGTAGAAGGATGGACTGATCAAGATCATACCATGGCTGCACAATTTGCAATTGAACAGGCAAAGAATTTATCTGGGTTATCCCTGATCCGGGCTACCGGGATGAGCCGGCATATCCACGATGTCATGGCCTATGCTCTTGCTCGAAAAAAATTTACCAATATAGGAAACAACCTGTGTGATCAATTTATTTCCCTGGACGCCTATCAACATTGGTTTGACAATGCTTCGTCTAATATGAGACCGGATATTCTCTGGCTGACGGCTTCAATTACAGATGAGGGTATCTTCCATCTTGATATGCGAATCATTGAATGTAAATTTGGCAAAAAATCTGATATCCATTTGGAGAAAGCCAGGGAACAGGTGGATTCTGGTCTGCGTCATTTGATTCCTTCTTTTATGCCCCGCCAGGAAAAAGATATCCAGGAAAGGCCTGATGCGAGGTATTGGTGGCTTCAGCTTCATCGGTTGATTGCCAGTAAATCTCGGGTAAGTAGCAAACAAAAAGGAAAAACCCTGATAGCCCTGGAACGGCTCGCAGATGGGGAATATTCAATCTCCTGGGGAGGAACCTTTTTTACATGCTGGACCAATGTGGAAATGGAAAATCTACAAAAAGTCTCCTGGACCTTTAGTTTCAGAGACCAATCTCTAGACATTCTCCACGTCGCTTTGGGTAGCCAGGAGATGAAAAATCTGTGTTATGAAACCTATGAAGATACATTTGACTGGGGGGGTAATATTGTGTCTTATAAATATAAACCCAATACCCATTATCACCAATCTTCCCCGGCAGTCGAGGCAGTCGAGGCAGATGAGGCAGATGAGGCAGATGAGGTTGATGAGGTTGATGAGGTTGATGAGGTTGATGAGGTTGATGAGGTTGATGACTCGGCTTCATCGGATAAAGAATCAGAAAATGATGAGGGTTACCTTACATTGGATAAAGTTTCAAATCTGGAGGATACTTCCCCTTCCCTTGAAGAAGAATCCATAAAGCCTGTTTCTCAGGTTGATTTGCCGGTTTTTTCACCTCATTTGGACATACCCGACAGAATTCCCCTTGGATTTTCTGTCAACGGTTCTCGCCAAATATTTTGGGAGTTTGGCCATGAAGAACTCCAGAATCGGCACATGCTTATCTTCGGCAGTTCAGGAATGGGGAAGACCTATGCGATACAATGCCTTCTCAATGAACTGGGAAGTTCCGGTCAAAATTCCCTGGTGGTGGATTACACCAATGGCTTCCTGCCCGACCAGCTCGAAGAGGTCACTATAAACTCTCTTGATCCTGAACAGCATATCATCCGGCAGGCTCCTTTTCCTATTTCACCGTTTAAGCTCCATGAACAGATGATCGGCAGCTTTTTGATTAAGGATACTCCTCCAGATGTTGCCAAAAGGGTAGCAGCTATCTTTAAGACAGTCTATGATTTGGGCGATCAACAGTTCAGTGTATTGTTTGATGCTATTATAACCGGTATGGAATCCTATGAAAACTGCCTGAAACTGGATGACCTTTTAAATATTTTGGAGGAGTATATAGAAGATAAAAACCATAACAAAAGTACTGTTCAGTCCACTTTGAGTAAATTAAAACCCTTTGTGATGGGTAAGCCCTTTACCTCTGACGATGAGGGCATGGGGTGGGATCGGTTTTTTGAAGATCAGGCCTGCCGTTGCCATATTTTTCAGCTGGCTGGTTTGGATATGCATTCCTGGCGTCTGGTTACCGAATTTATTCTTTGGGATCTATATGCCTTTGTCCGAGGAAAAGGAAATAAGAACCTGCCCAAGGTGGTGGTGTTGGATGAGGTTCAAAATCTTGATCACCGTGAAGAGTGCCCCTTGGCCAAATATTTGACCGAGGGACGAAAGTTTGGATTGGCTCTTATTCTGGCGACACAAACCCTTAGCAACCTTACCAATGACCAGCAAAGTAGGCTCTTTCAAGCTGCGCATAAATTGTTTTTTAAACCTGCCGATACTGAAATGAAAGAGTATGGAACTGTGTTGCAAAATGCTACAGGTGAGGCCTCGAAAGTTTGGATTGATCGGCTGTCAAAGCTTAAAAAAGGGGAATGCTACTCCCTAGGCCCATCACTTGGTGAGGATCAGGTTTTAAAACAGGTTGCTTTAAAAATTCGTATTACAGCCATGGAGGATAGACTTTTAAATGGCGGATTCACAAAACAATAATCGACTTTCTAAAAATTTTCATAAAACCTTTATCCCTGAAAGACGGTATATAAAAGCCATATTACAATTTGCCTCAACAGGAAAAACAGGTGATGCTCAGGCCATTGCCAAAGCTACTGGTATTCCCACAGGAAAATCCAGCGGAAAGGTCGTTCCGGCCATTGACTACAGCAGGGGAATGGGGCTGATCACCCTGTCCCAATCTTCAAAACAAAAATCCATCAAACAACCAATTCTTACCCCTTTTGGCAGGATCGTACTGTTTGAGGATCCTTTTTTAAAAGAGCCGGTTACCCAGTGGGTTGCCCATCTTAACTTATGCGGACCTTTACAAGGGGCTGATGTTTGGTATCAGGTTTTTTTTCTAGGGACACAGACACTGGGTTCTAAATTTGAAAAAGCGCAATTAGATACCTATCTGCAAAATGTTTACGGCCTTCAAAATAAAAATTTGATGGGGCCTATTGTTCGGATGTATGAAGATCCTGCTTCATTTTCCGCCTGCGGTGCATTGGTAGAGGGACAAGGCTTTGTTCATCGAAAAGCCGCTCCTGTCAGTGAGGAGTATGCATGGGGGTATGGGGCTTGGATTTTAAACGCCATGGAAACGTTTTTCCCCGGAGAGATCCAGGTGACAGTGACTGATTTAGACCGGGCTGCTGGATGGAAAACCCTTCCTGGTTGGGGAATTGATGAATCCCAACAAATACTTAACCTGCTTGAACAAAAGGGTCTTATTACCGTTGAGCGCCATATGAATCCTTGGATTATACAAAGAACTGAAACTTGCAATAATGTATGGAAAAAGATTTACGATGATTTGATTTGACACCAATTGCCGGAGATAAACCATGCAAAAAACAAAAACAATAGGTGATTTAGTAAGATTTCAGGATGAGCGTCTATTTGAGGGTGCAGTTAATTTAGACTGGCTGAATGAAAATCCGATACGGGCGGACGAGGCTGCTTCTGCCTTTGTTTTCCATGGTCCGGCCTATCATGGGGTAACCCAGGAAGAAATAAGTGCAGCCCACGGTCACACACTCCAGGATACTACAAGTTTTACTCATTCCATTATTAGGTCCTGTGTTGGGCTTTCAGAAAAGCCCTTTACATTAGCCATTGCCGGGTATGGGACTGGTAAATCCCATTTAGCATTGACCCTGGCCATTTTGCTCGGAAACCCCGGTGGTCATACATCACAGAGTATTCTTCTGGGGTTAAAAAATGCAGACAAGACCTTGGGACTCCAGATAGAAAAGTTAGTTCAGCAGATGGGCAAACCTTGTCTTGTAATTTCCCTTAACGGGATGGAAAATTATGACCTGACAGCTGAAATGAGCCGGCAGATTTTAGATCAGGTGCAAAAACATAATGCCGATACTGGGCCTATGGACAGCCTGCGTCCTCGATTTTCAGAGGCTGCCAGCCGGGTCAAAATCATGGCCTCAAGCCCTGAGTTGGAACATGCCCTTTTAGAGTGTACAGGTTTAGACGATACAGAGGTCATACTCAGAAAGCTTGAACTTCAAGATGAACAAACCTATGATGCTTTGTACCCTCTTTTTGAACAAAAAGGCTTGAGAATTTCTGTTCATGGAGGTGAATCTTTAAAGGATTTGATTGATGTTGCCTGTAGAGAATATTGCGGGATAGAAACTGACAAACCCTTTTCAAGTTTATTGGTTCTGTTTGATGAATTCGGTCGGTACGCTGAATTTGCTACCATGAAACGTCAAATTGCAGGTTCCGGTGTTTTGCAGCATTTGTTTGAAGGCATCCAAAGTCATTCAGACAAAGCTACTTTTGTAGGCTTTATTCAATTTGAGTTGAACTCTTATGTTCAGAGGATCGCACCGGAATTTAAAAATGATATAATCCGGGTGGTTAGCCGGTATCAAAATGCGGATAAATCCTTTCTGAGCACTAACCTTGAGACCTTGATCGCCCATTTGATTGAAAAAAAATCATCAGAATATGAAGACTGGTTTGATGGTGAACAGAGTCGGCAGTCTTCTATGCTGACCAAGGATTCCATTAATAAATGCTTCCCTATTTCGTTGCAGTATCACCTTTGGACAGATCCTGAATTATTCCATAAAGTGATTTGCAAAGGGTGCTGGCCGTTGTCACCATATGCTGTATGGCTACTCTATTATTTGTCTTCCGTTGGGAAGCACCTTCAGGAGCGTTCTGCTCTTTCATTGCTTTCCAATCGGATAAAAGCTCACCTTCATAGACCCGCAGTAATCGGAAAGCATCTGGTTGAACTAACATCAACTGATTTGTGGTCTGAGGAATTGCTTCAGGAGTTTATCGGGTCTGAGGAGAGCGGTCAGCAAGGGACCATAGCGCATTCCTATTCAACAGTTTTCAATAAACACGGAAACAAACTAAGTACCAGCCAGATCAGTGTTCTCCAGGCCATTGTATTTTCATCTAAGCTTGGACTCTTTGCAAAGGACCGAGACCATGCAGAATTATCCATCAGTAATCTTACAGGCTTACCTCTTTCAGAAATTCGATTGGAACTGAAAACGCTTCAGGATGAATTTAATATTATTGAATGGGATAAAAGCTTTCAGCTGTTTGATATTTTAGGTGATGCGGTTCCCCGTACTCAGTTTCTTGCTTTTTTAAGACAAAGGGTTGCCAGTACATTTGACGAACAGGGAAAATCAGATCTTTTTGTCGGACAGATATCTAAGTGGTGCGATAATATTGGAGATCTTGAGTGTGACTTTGCTGAAACTAATGAGATATCAACTAAAGAATGGGGTTATCAATTCGTAACTTCTAATCTTCAAACCCTTGAAAATCATATTGAATTTGCTGCAAATAGTTGGAGTAAAGCCCTTGGAGTTACGGAGAAGAGAGGGACCGTGATTTATTGTTATGTCGGTCCGGGTGAAAATATTGAAAAGATAAAACTCGATACATTGCGATGGCTAAAGAGTTCAGCAAAACAATTTGGGCAGAAAGTTCTTCCCGTTTTAGTGGTTTTTATTGAGGATAAAACCGGAGAGATCGGTAGAATGTTGGCTGAGCTTGCGGTCTTAACTGATTCAATCAATCAACAGGACAAGGTCCGTTTCGGGAATTTAATTGGTTCACATGAAGAAAAAACCCGTCAATTATTGATTAAATCGATAGATCTGGCTGTTAAAGAAAGACATTACTTGGTAGGGCTGAAAGAGAGTCTAAAGAGTCGTAGGCTCGGGCAGGTAGGAACAGAATTATTTTCGTCTGCTTATAAGAAACCTTTGCCGTTTCCCTTTGATGGATACTCAACAAAAAGCGGCAATGCAGCCGGATCCTGCCATCAAATTACCCTTGAATTGTTAAATGGTAAGTTAGATTATCAGACATGCAGTTCCAAGGCACCCAAGGACAGGAATCGTTCACTTAATGTTTTGCAAGATTGTTGGGATTGTTTTAACCACAGCAATGGGAAAGTGGTGGTTCCAAAGGAACCCATAGCCCATGGGATTGTCATGGCATGGCGAAAAAAGTTAGATGCAGATGATCAGCAGTTTAAAATAGCTGATGAATTACGGGCCGCCTGCTTACCTCCTTTTGGAGCAAATCTGGCTTCAGTTGGTATGCTGTTTGGTGTTTTTTTATCCCCACGCAGGGATAATGTGTTTGTTGTCGCCGAAAACGGATCACGGATGGATATAGGTCAATGGATTCAGCTGGATTTGTTCAAGAATAAAGAAAAGACCATTGATTTGGATAAAATCGGTAATGCTGAAATTATTAATATTGGAGAAAATTCGGCCGAGTGGGAAAACTTACTGGAAGATTGGGAGCAGGAAGAAACCCACCAAGGACGCTTTCAATTTTACAAACAGGCCTTTGAACTTAAAAACCGAATCCCTATCACTCCAGCGTTGACGTACAAATTTGTACACCTTGAAGAAATCACAAAACAGTCTATTTCAGCCATGGAAGAGGTAAATAATAAAAAAAATTCAGCATGGGATAAAATAGACAAAGGTAGCCGTCAAAACAATGGTGGTCATATTATTTGGGGTGCGGGTGATATGGCATCATTGTCGGTAAAAATGGAATCTGAAGAACCGGCCTGGAATCGCCAAGATATGGCAGACCTTGAAAATGATATCGGTCGTGCCCGACAAATTGTGATTGATATTTTCCCCGGTTGGATGCCGACCGAAACCCTGAGAACTGATAACCCTGAACAGGTTGGCAGTTTTAAACATCGTCTTGGAGTTAATGTTTGTAAAAATCTCAACCTTCTTAACCTGCCTAAACAAGCAGAAGAGCTAAAAAAATGGGTTGATGATCAGGTTCGAAACTCACAGGCCCAGGCAGATGCAGCACGTTTGACCAAAGATGTGGATTCTTGGTTAACAGAAAATAGTGAAGTCTTTCGTATCGTTAGAATTGCACAGATACGAAGCTTACTTGTTCCAGGTAAAGAGTTTGAAAGACGCCTGCAAACGACAGCTCGAAATGTGATCCTTACCGAACTGGATGATATACGAATACGTATATCATCTTTCATAAATGATTTAAAAGATGCTGAATTAAAATTAAGTAAAAAAGCCAACGATTTATGGGATTCTGAAATAACCTCTCACAAAGATGTTCAACCATTGACTCAAGACGTTAAAGGCTTGATGTTGACCTATGAAGGATGTGAAACTGATTTAGAGGATTTGGAATTAATGTCTTTGGCTTTAAATATTTTTCATGATGCCTACAACAAACTCAATGATCCTTCTTTAACCTGGGAAGACTACTACAGTTTGTCTAAAATTATTAAATCGGGTGCCGAAAAACGATATGGTGATGATGACCCACCGCCCTGGAATATTCAGGATACTTTAGATGCTTTTATAAAAGAAGTGGCGGAGTCTCGGAAAATAAAAGGGGAAAAATGGTTGGAAAAATTTGAAGCAAAGGAAAATTATATCCAGACCATGAAGGTTAAAGAGGCTGATGAATTGATGATTCGCTTACAGTCGCCACCACCAGTATTGACCGAGGATCAAAAAGAAAAGGCAAAATATATTGCAGAAAAAGCAAAACGCAGATGTCAAGAGCTTGAAATAGAGTGGCTTGTGCAAAAATTTGAAAGTCTTTCAATTGAATCGAAGAATTTATTTTTAGAAAAAATTGAAACATTTAGTACTTGAAAAATATCTATCCATCTTCTAAAATAGTTTCTTACTGATTAATCGAAAATACAATTGTATCATTATTTTCAACAAAGAGCATGTGGCTATAGAAGTGAGGGAGGCGTCGGATAGGTGACGCCTCGATCGTTTTACACCCGCTCCTTTGAGTCCATAAGTTCAAGATAGTCATCAAAGCCCATGGCCCGGTCGTTGATTCCCCGGCTTGAGATCTCGATGATCCTGTTGGCAATGGTCGAGATGAATTCATGGTCGTGGGAGGAAAAAAGTATCACCTCCGGGAATGCTACAAGGCCTTCGTTCAGGGCAGTAATGGACTCAAGGTCCAGATGGTTTGTGGGCTGGTCCAGGATGAGGACATTTGCGCTTGTGAGCATCATCCGGGAGAGCATGCATCTTACCTTTTCCCCTCCTGAGAGGACCGTGGTTGTTTTCAAGGATTCTTCGCCTGAAAAAAGCATTCGCCCGAGAAAGCTTCTTGAAAAGGATTCACCCTCGGTGTGAAACTGGCCGAGCCACTCAACAAGGGTCTTTTTCTGTTTAAAGAAATCGTCATTTTCCTGGGGAAAGTAGGCGTTGGTGATGGTTGCTCCCCATCGGAAGCTGCCGCTGTCAGGCTCGATTTCACCGTTGAGAATCTGGAACAGGGTGGTCGTTGCAAGGGTGTCGCTGCCCACAAAGGCAATCTTGTCCCCCTGGTTCACCACCAGGCTCAGATCTTCGAAGATTGTAATCCCGTCCATGCGCTTGGTGAGGTTTTCGATTTCAAGGATCACATTGCCGCAGGTTCGTTCGGGGTTGAAGTTGATGTAGGGATAGCGCCGGGAAGAGACGGGCAATTCATCTATGGAGAGCTTTTCAAGAAGCTTTTTCCTGGAGGTGGCCTGCTTTGACTTGGAGGCGTTGGCGCTGAATCGCTGGATAAAGGATTTAAGCTCGGCAGCTTTGTCAAGGGCCTTTTTGTTGTCATTCTGCCGCTGGCGAACCAATAGTCTGCTTGCCTGGTACCAGAAGTCGTAGTTGCCGACAAAAACTCTTATCTGTCCGAAATCTATATCTGCAATGTGGGTGCACACCTGGTTGAGGAAATGGCGGTCATGGGAGACCACTATTACAGTATTCTCGAACCGGAAGAGAAACTCTTTAAGCCATCGTATGGAACTATGGTCAAGGTGGTTGGTGGGCTCATCAAGGAGAAGAACATCCGGGTTTCCAAAGAGTGCCTGGGCCAGAAGAACCCTTACCTTGTCCGTGGGGTCAAGTTCTTTCATTCGTTTCTGACACAGCTCTTCGCTGA